>JANNQS010000116.1:0-72248 GCA_031400875.1 Planctomycetota bacterium
GAGTGGTACCAGTCCGCGCTCTCGGCGACGTCGGTCTGCTCGCCCCAGATCTCGGGCGACGCGGGCGGCAGGTCGCAGTACCAGTCGTAGAAGGAGAGGCTGATGCCGCCGAGCAGCTGGACGAAGCGTGCTCCCGCCGCGTAGCTCACCATCGACATCGCCGGGATCGGCGAGAAGCCCGCGATGCGGTCCGGCCCGTACTCCTGGATCGTGCTGATGTTCGCGGCCGCGAGCATCTCGTTGGCTTCGTCCCACGAGATCCGCCGGAAGCCGCCCTTGCCGCGCGCGCGCTGGTAGCTCTTCTTCTTCTCCGGATCCGAGACGATCGACTTCCAGGCGGCGACCGGGTCACCGGGGTGCGCCTGCTTCGCCGCGCGCCACAGGTCGAGCAGCGCCCCGCGGCCGTACGGGTACTTCACGCGCAGCGGGCTGTAGATGTACCAGGAGTAGGAGATCCCGCGCTGGCAGCCGCGCGGCTCGTACGGCGGGATCTTGCGGTCGAACACCGGGTAGTCGAGCGCCTGCATCTCCCAGGTGACGATTCCGTTCTTGACGTAGATGTTCCAGCTGCACGAACCCGTGCAGTTCACGCCGTGCGTGCTGCGCACGACGCGATCGGACGACCAGCGATTGCGGTAGAAGTCCTCCCACGTCCGGCGCTCCGGATCGAAGATGTCCTGGATCCACGTCATGATCGCCTCCGAATCTCGAGCGCGGCGCGCGCGCTCCTGCGTGCGGGTCTGCGTGCACCGAAGACGAGCGCGACCAGGCCCAGCGCGGCGATCGAAGCCGCGGCGGGCACGACCGGACCGGCGCCTGGCGCGGCCGCCCGTGCATCCATGGATTGCAGCCAGCGCGTGATGTGCAACGCTTCCTGGCGCGTCAGCGGCTTGCCCCGGTACACCGGCGCCATCACCTTGAACGGCGCCTTCTCCAGCGCCGACACGAGACCCGTTTCGCCCATGCGGCCGAACACGCCCGAGAGATCGAGGCCGAGCGTCCCGCCGGCGACGTCGCCGATCCCGTGGCAGGCGATGCAGGCCATCCCGCCGTTCTGGAGGACCTGCTCGCCGCGGAACAGGCGTTCACCCGCGTCCGCGCTCGGCGGTTCGAGCTGCGCCGCGAATTGCTGCGTGATGCGCGCTTCCTCGGCAGCGATGCGCTCCTTGACGCGCGGGTCCTTCAGCAAACCGATCAGGCCGGCGATCTCGTCCGGGGAGAGCGCGCCCGACTTCTCCTGCATGCGCCGGATGGCCGTCTCGAGATCCGTTTCGCGCCAGGCGAGGGACGCCGAGAGATCCGGCCCGGTGAGAGCGCCTCGCCCGATCGTGTGACAGCCCGTGCACCGGCTGACGTACAGCTTCGCCGTCGGATCGCCTCCGCCGGCGGCCTGGTCCTGCGCGCTCGATCCGAAAGCCGTCGCGGCAACCGCGAGCGCAACGGCCACGCGAGTGCTCAAGATCGCGAGCATGATTCTGCTTCCTAGCACGGCACTTCCGCCCTCCTGCGCGCGTAGAACCACCAGTTCACCGCGAGACACGACAGGTAGTAGCCGGCGAATCCGTAGAGCGCGTACTCCGGCCTGTGAGCCTTGATCTGCGCTCCGAAGGCGATCGGGATGATGAACGCGCCGTAGGCTGCGACGGCCGACGTCCAACCCAGCACCGGTCCGGCGAGCTCCTTCGGGAAGATGATCGGGATCATCCGGAAGGTGGATCCGTTTCCGACTCCCGTCATCACGAAGAGCAGCAGGAACAGCGCCAGGAACCCCGCGAAGTACTCGTCGGGTTGCGCCGCGTGCGTCGCGGCCTTGATGCACCACGCGACGCCCAGCGCGGCCGCGATCATCGACACGGTGACCCAGTGCGTGACGCGCGCTCCGCCAAACTTGTCCGAGACGAGGCCTCCGAGGGGTCGCGCGATCGAACCGACGAGCGGCCCGAGCCAGGCATAGGCGAAGGGATTCGGGGCGTGCGGGTTGACGCTGCCGTCGGGCAGGTAGCCGAAGACGTCCTGGATGAGCTTGGGGAAGGCGGCGGAGTACCCGATGAACGAACCAAACGTCATGACGTACAGCCACGACATGGCCCAGTTGTGCTTGTTCCGAAAGATCACGAACTGCCGGACGAGGCTCTGCTTCACGCTGCCCGGCGTGAGGAACCGCATCAGCGCGAGAGTCAGGACGACCGTCAGGGGCAGGACCAACCACATGTTCCAGCCGAGCCCGACGAGCAGGTAGAGCCCCGCGCCCGCACCCGCGAATCCCAGCACGAGGAGGCCGAGCATGCGCGCCAGCGCGAGCGCCGTGCCGCTGGTGCGGTGCTGCGGCAAGTTGTCCATCACGAACCAGGCCACGATCGCCAGCGCGACCAGGATCGGGACCCAGACGAGGCCGCAGTTCTGGATCCACGTCGTCGTCGTGCCGAGCGAGCGTCCCTCTCCGCCGAGCGCCCCGAAGAGCGCGAAGCTCATCACGAAGGGCAGGAGCACCTGCATCACGCTCACGCCCAGGTTCCCGAGACCGGCGTTGAGCCCGAGCGCGAGCCCCTGCATGCGCTTGGGGAAGAAGAAGCTGATGTTCGACATCGAAGATGCGAACGCGCCCCCGCCGATGCCCGACAAGGCCGCGAGGATCACGAACACGCCGTAGCTCGTGTTCGGGTCCCGGAGCGCGAGGCCCGTACCGAGTGCCGGCAGGATCAGGAGCGCCGTCGTCGCCGCGACGACGTTGCGGCCGCCCGAGAGTGCGATCAGGAACGAGTTGGGGATGCGCAGCGTCGCGCCCGACAGGCCGGCGATGGCGGTCAGCGCGTAGAAGAGTTCCTTGTTGCGCCCCGGGTCCGCGTCGAAGACGAAGCCCAGCTTCTGCATCTGGACCGTGATGATCGACCAGTACATCCAGACGGCGAACCCGCACAGGATGCAGGGGATCGAGACCCACAGGTTGCGGTACGCGATCCTGCGGCCAGCGCCGGCCCACTGCCGCTCGTCCTGCGGATCGAAGGACTCCAGCGACGCCGTCGGCGCCTTTTCGCCGGCGAAGCTCGTCTCGCGCGGATCCGGATAAACAGGCGATGTTGGATATGCTTTATCTGATTTCAAGGCAGCCGGATGGCGCCCGGGTCTCATGGCATCGTGGTTCACCGCTTCGATCCTCGATTCTTCGACTCGACCAGGGCCTGGATGCCCTTGAAGTCCATCTTGCAGCCCAGACCCTGAGGTCTGCGCACTCGGAACACCGGGATGGGGCAGGACAAGAGTTCCGCCAGCGTGCAGCCGGACAACGTCCGCACCACCTCGCCATGGAGCTCAGCCATGAGTCGGTGGAAGCGGCAGGACATGGCGACCTCGTCCGCGCGCAGGCCGTGGCAGTAGTCCCCCAGCACGGCTCCCTGGCAGTCCTCGACGATCTCGAGCAGCGTGATGCGGCTCGTCTCGCGGGCGATGACGACGCCTCCGTGCGCTCCGCGAACGGAGCGCAGGATGCCGCTGCGCACGAGGCGGCCGAGGGTCTTGCTCAGGTAGGTCGGCGAGCAGTCCAGACTCTCGGCGAGGCGGCTCGGAGGGATCGGTTTCCCCTCCCCCGAGAGCCCCAGGAGGATCAGGGCGCGGATCGCGAGCTCGGTCGTGGCGTTGAGCATGGGAAGGACTTAGCCGGACATCTTCTGTCCGATATGTCCCTTTTATGGACAGAGTCGGCGGCTGTCCAGCCCCCTCTTGACCATTTCCTGCCTCCCGGGAGGCGCCGTCCCGCTGGCGCCCCTGGCCGCCGGGGCATGCGTCTGAAACGCGACGCCGAGGGCGGATCCGTCGCCGCGAGGCGCCGCCCGCCCCCCCCCCGGCAGGGTGGACACGAGTCAATCGCGCTTCGGCGGCCCCGTGGAGTCGGCACGCTTCAGCGGCTCCATGCGGTGGAACGCGGTCCAGCGCACGATCGCCCACACCGCGATGAACGCGTCCTTCAAGCCGATCTTCTTGCCTTCCGCGTAGTCGCGGCCGGCGTAGCTGATCGGCACCTCGTACACGCGCGCGCGCAACTTCGCGACCTTGGCCGCGAACTCGGGCTCGACCGCGAACGTGCGCGACTGGATCTGGATGCGGTCGGCGACATCGCGGCGGAAGACCTTGTAGCAGGTCTCCATGTCGGACAGGTTCAGGTTGGTGAACATGTTCGAGATCGCGGTCAGCGTGCGGTTCCCGAGGTAGTGCCAGTAGAGGTGCACGCGCGCGTAGCGACCGCCGAGGAAGCGGCTGCCGAACACGACGTCGGCCTTGCCTTCCAGGATCGGGCGCAGGAGCGCCGGGTAATCGCTCGGGTCGTACTCCAGGTCCGCGTCCTGGATGAGCACGATGTCGCCCGTCACCTGGCGGAACCCGGTCGAGAGAGCGGCGCCCTTGCCCGCGTTCACCTCGTGGTGGAAGCAGCGCACGTTGGGTTCCTCACGGGCGAGCCGCTCCATGATCTCGCGCGAACGGTCGCGCGAGCCGTCGTTCACGAGCAGGATCTCCTTCTCGAACGGCGTGGCCTGCACGCGGCGGACGATCTCCTCCAGCGTGCGCTCTTCGTTGTAGACCGGGATGACGACCGAGAGCTTCACGTCAGCCTTTCGGATCCGGCATCGAATCGGGGGGCAGCGCGCGGTCGAGGCCGAAGAACGCGCCCATGCCGCGCTGCAGCTCGACGTAGCCTTGCTCGCCCTCGATGCACCAGTGCGGTTTGAGGAACAGGCGGAAGATCTCGGCGTCCGTGCGTTTGCGCCGGCTCTGCACCGCCGCGCGGCGCGCCATCCAGTGGTCCCAGCGGCCGAGCACATCATTGAGGCCGATCAGGTCGGCCGCCGCGGTGCGGCGCACGTCGACGTCCTCCTCCAGCTTGTGGTGCGCCTTGTCGAGCATGCGCTGGAAGAAGCCCGAGGCCGGGTTCGTGGCCGACTCGATGCGGAAGTCCTCGTCCTTCAGGTGCAGGCCCGACATCATCCACGTGCGCCGCGTGTGCAGCGCCAGGATCGGCGCGAGCACGCGCCGCAGGTTGTCGTCGTCGTAGTTCTTGAAGCACGAGAGCACCGGGTTGCGCGTGTGCAGCAGGCGGATCATCTCGGGCGGCAGCCGGCGGCTCGTGCTCGAGTGGTGGTGCCAGCACACGGCCGTCGGGACGTAGCGCGCCTCGTAGCCCAGCACCCAGCTGCGCCAGCCCAGGTCGACGTCCTCGTAGTAGGCGAAGTACTCCGCGTCGAAGCCGCCCACGTCGCGGAACGCGGCCGCGTCCATCGCCATCGCTCCGCCGCACGCGAACAGCGTCTTGACGGGCACGTCGAACTCGGGCCCGGGCAACTCGTTGTAGCCGCGCTGGATTCCGATGCCGTGGAAGTTCATGCCGCCGCCGGCGGAGTTCATGAGCTTGCCGTCCCACGAGTACATCTTGGCCGTCGTCGCGTGGCACTCGCGGCGCACGATCGGCGCCACGAGCTCCTTGAGCCACGGCCGCGCGACGCGCATGTCGTTGTTCAGGAAGACGAGAACGCCCGGGTCGCGCGCCATCTCCGCGCCCTGGTTGCAGCCCGACGCGAAGCCGACGTTGCGCTCGTTGACGTGCAGGCGCACGGTCGGGTGCTTCGCGCGCATCTCCTCGACGCTGCCGTCGTTGCTGGCGTTGTCGACCAGGATCACCTCGAGCCGGTCGGCCGGGTAGTCCAGCGCAGCCAGGCTGTCGAAGCAGCCCTTCAGGTGGTGCTTGCCGTTCAGGTTCAGGATGACGATCGAAGCGCGCGGCAGGTCGCGGTCGGCGACGGGCGGACCGGGCGTCACGACCAGCTCGGGCCGCGGCGCGTTCGAGAGGCCGGAGGGAGACGTCCGCGCGGGCGGCGGCGCGCCTTTCAGCTTGTCCAGCAGGCGCTTCACGCCGGTCGCGCGGCCTCCTCGTGCCGCGAGATCCGCGCGATCACGACGCGCCGGATGCGCGCGTGGCTCTCGTGCCGGCCCGTGCCGAGCGGCTCGAGCTGCAGGCGTCGCGCGCCGCGCGGCAGGTCGACCTCGAACTCGTGCGCGCGCACGCTGTCCGCTCCGTCCGCCGTGAACCGCGGGAAATCGGCCACGTGCGCCCCGTCGATCAGGATGCGCAAGCCGAGCGTGAGCTGGGATTCCACCGCCAGCGCGAATTGCTCGACGCGCACGCGCCGACGTCCGCCGCCCGCCCCCGCGAGGTCGTACTCGGCCGAAGCGTGCGTGCCGGGGCGCAGGAGCAGCATGTCCCCGCCCTGTTGCTCCCAGCCGCCCGACCGGTGTGCGGTCTGCGTGCCGGGCGCGTCGACGATCACGCGCTCGTCCGGCGTCGCTTCCGCGGCCGCATGCGGTGTGGCCTGAGAAGGCACGACGTCCCCGCGCGACCCGCGGCGGCCCGCTGCCAGGCACGCCAGCTGCCGGTAGCGGAACTCGGTCGCGTCACCGTCCTCGCGGACCGTCTTGACGCGCGGGAAGTCGCGCGAGAGCGCCGCCCGAAGCCCCGGCTCGTCCACGAACCGCAAGAGCTTCGCGGCCAGGTCCTCGTCGTCGCCGACCGCGAAATGGAGCCCGTCGATGCCGTCGCGCACGAACTCGGCCATGCCGCCGATGTCCGAGGCCACCACCGGCGTCTGGAGCAGATGCGCCTCCTGGATCGTGATCGGCGCGTTCTCGAACCAGGTCGAGGGCACGACGAGCACGTCGATCTCGGCGTAGACCTCGGCCAGCCGCGCGTTGTCGAAGCGACCTCGGAAGCGCACGTTCGGCCCGGCCAGGCGCGCCAGCTCGGCGTGGTGCGCGTCGGCGTCGGGCTTGAAGTCGCCGAAGACGTTCAGCACCGCGCGCGCGCCGGCCAAGCGCTGCATCGCTTTCAACATCACCGCGCCGCCCTTGTACCAGACGAGCGACCCGACGAAGCCGAAGCGCACGCGACCTTCGGGGTCGGGCGACTTGGCCAGGGCGGCCAGGTGGTCCGTCCGCATCCCGTTCTGCGACCACACCAGTGTGTGCGGATCGAAACCGGCCGTGTCGACCAGCTTCTGGCGCAGGAACCGGCTGGGCGACACGCGCAGGTCGGCGGCGGCGTAGGCCGCGGGCACGAAATCATGGCGGTCCATCAGCTCGCGGAACTCGTCCTTGCCGGCCAGCCCGGCGACGAGCTCGGCGGCCGGCCCCAGCGCGGCACCGGCCAGCCGGGCGGCCGGGATGCTCTCGAGCCACTTCTCCTTGACGCACAGGTAGCAGCCCGCGCCCTGGTTCTCCGCGCAGCGCACGCCGTCGGGGCGGATCAGCTGCACGCGCGCGCACAGCGCCCAGTAGTCGTGGATCGTGAGCAGCGCCGGCAACCCCGCCGCGCGCGCGACGTCGACCAGGCCGGCGGACATGTGGATCAGGTGCTGGAAGTGCACGACGTCGGGCTTCTCGCGCGCCAGCACGCGCCGGAAGGCGGACTCGGCGCGCTCGTCGGCGTAGCTGTCGCGCAGGGAGCGGTACGCCAGCCGGTTGGTCATGCGCAGCACGCGCAGGTCGCCGAAGACGTCCTCGCGCACCGAGAAGTCCTCGGGCCCGCCCTGCGCGACGCTCTTCGTCGCCGGCGCGCGCGCGAGCACGACGACCTCGTGCCCGCGACGCTGGATCTCGGTGGCGATGCTCTGCGTGTAGACCTCGGTCCCGGCCCACGTGTCGGGCGGGAAGCCGTGCACGACGTAGAGGACCTTGAGGCGTCCGCTGGCGAGGATGCGCGTGGACTCGCGGCGCACGTCGGTGCGGCCGCCGTCGTGGAGCCCGTCGAACGTCGCCCCGCGCAGCCGCGCGGCCTCGACCAGCGCAGCGCCCATCTGCGTGTCGTTCAAGCCCTCGGCCTTCAGCGCGGCCGCGTCCTCCTCGAGCACGCGCTTCTCGAGGATGCGCGCGTCGGACTTCGAGGCCACGCACGTGCGATCTAGCCACTCGGCGTTGAACCGCCCGTCGATCTTCGCGCGCGCGTAGGTCTCCTCGGGCGTGTAGTCGTGGCTGTGCTCGACCCGCGCGGCGTCGTCGTACACGACCGTGAAACCGCCCTCGATCAGCGCGCGCGCCATCAGCACGTCCTCGCCGAACCACGTCCGCGGGAACGGGTGGCGCTCCCACAGCTCGCGCCGCACCGCGCTGGCCACGTCGTTGAAGTTCCACAGGACGCGCTTCTCGTGCGGGCTCATCCGCGCGTAGGTCGCGGCGTCCGGCGCGCGCACCTCGCGGCGACCGGCCTGGTAGCCGGGGTCGTTCGCGCTGAAGATCTTCGTCAGGATGCGCGCGTCCGGCCGCGGCACGTTGGCGCAGTACGCAGCGCCGACGCGCTCGTCGTCGAAGTTCGCGGCCAGGCGCGCCAGCCAGTCGTCGGACTGCGGGATCGCGTCCTGCGTCAGGAACACGAGCAGGTCGCCCGTGCTGCGCGCCGCCAGCAGGTTGCGCGTGTCGCCGTGGTCGAACTCGACCGACTCGATGCGCTCGCGCCGGAACGGAACCGGGAACGACGCCGCCCGCGCCCCGAGGCGCTCCCACGTGCCGTCGGTGGAGCCCGAGTCGATCGCCAGGAAGTCCCACGGGATCGCGCTGCGCTGCTTCGCGAGGGCCGCCAGCGACCGCTCGAGGAACTCCAGCCCCTGCCACGTGGGCATCAGGACGGAGACGGAGCGGATGGGGCGCATCGGGACGGTATCGGCCGAGGAGACGGCGGAACATTGGACCTGCCGTGCCGCCGCGGCACCAGAGGGATCACGCGCCGCGCGGTGCCATCGGAGCTGCTGGGACCCTTCGATCGGTTTCTGCTCAGCCTCTCAACCCCGGGATCCGGCCCGCTGTCCCAGAACCTGCGCGACGCGCAGGGCCGGCGCGCGCAGCAGATGCGGCCATCCTCCGTGTCGGCGCACGTACTGAACGTCACGCACGAGCTCGTAGCCGATCCCGCGCACCACGGACCAGTAGCTCGGCCGCACACGGACGCCGTGGTGCTCGCGCTGGAACCGCGCGTCGGTCCGGTAGCGCACGTAGGCCTCGCGCGGCGTGTAGCGGTGCGCGTGCAGCACGGCCGCGCGCGGCTCGTAGCGCACGCGCCAGCCGGCCGCGATCACCGTGCGCGCCCAGGCCACGTCCTCGCCGAAGCGGACGTCGGGAAACGGGATCTCGAGCAGAGTCGAGCGCCGCACGCAGCTGGCGACGTCGTTGAAGCGCGCACCCGACGTGCCGGGGTCCCCCACCCACGGCAGCGGCGACGCATCGGCGTGCTCGAGCACGGAGCGCGCGGTCAGGGGGTCGTCGCCCGCCCGCGGCAGCACGCGCGCGAACGCACCCGCGGTCCACGGATCGTCCAGCGCCGCCGCCAGGATCGCCAGCGCGTCGTCGTCGCGCGGCTCGGCGTCCTGCGAGAGGAACACGACGAGGTCGGCGCGCGCCATCTGCGCCAGTGCGTTGCGCGTGCGCCCGTGACCGAACTCGGCGTACGGGATGCGCTCGAAGCGCGCGCCGGCCCGCGCCAGCAGCCCGCACGTGTCGTCTGTCGAGCCCGAGTCGATCGCGACGAGCTCGGTGCCGCCCGCGACCTGCTGCCGCGCCAACGCCGGCAAGAGGCGCGCGAGATCGCGCTCGCCGTTCCAGGTCGGAATGCAGATCGAGAGCCGCGGGTTGGACATGCGCCCGCAGCAGGGTATCCGACGCGCGGCCCGCGTTCAGGGCGTCATCGCGATCGAGACGCCGTCCGTGAGGTTGAACCCCGTGCCGCCGGGCAGCGTCGTGTCGCGATAGAATGCCTGGAAGTTCCACGTCGTGCCGGGCGTGATGGCCGTTCCCTGACCGCTGGTGAAGTTCGGGGTGTAGACCGCGACGTGGTCGACCGCGCTGCTCGCGGCGAGCCTCAGGATGCCGCCGCCCACGCAGCGGAAGCCGTCGCCGAACGGGACCTGCGCCTGCGTCGGGCTCGCGATCAGGATGCCCGGGTTCGCGCCCGGGAACGCCTGGCACCACAGCATGAGGAGGTTGGCCGACACCGAGCTCGAGCCGGCCGCGAGGATCCGCGCCTCCGTCGTGTAGCCGTTGACGCCGGCCTGACAGTAGCTCGTGCCGATCGGCGTCTGCAGCACGTCGATGCGCAGGTCGTACGTGTTGCAGGTCGCGCCCGGGCCCGGCTTGGGCAAGACGCGGATCCGGGTCAGGTCGGCGCCGATCGGCAGCGTCGTCGTGAAGTCGACGAACTCCACGCCGGTCGTGCCATTCGAGACGGTGGTGTGCGTTCCGTCGCTCACCTCGAGATCGAGATCGCCGGCGGACTGATCGAAGTCGATCCGCACCGCGATCGACGTGCCTTGGGCCAGCCGCAGCGAGTACACGTCGTCGTTGTCCGGTCGCGTGAAGAGCCCGGTGTGGAGGCCCGGTGCGATCGGTACGGCCGGCCCGCCCGGCCCCGTCTCGAACCGATCCTCGACGCCCGAAACGCACGCATCCGGGACGATCTCGATCTGCAGCTGGTAGTCGAGCATCATCATCCAGTCCGGGAGCTCGTAGGACCAGGCGTACAGCAGCAGGTAGAAGTCGCTCGTCGAACTGGTCGTGTTCACGAACGTGATCGAGTACGGCCCGGACGAGGTCGCCCAAGGGCCGTTTGCCGTGCCCCCGCAGCCGTTCAGATACATGTAGTGTCGGAGCTCGCCGGGTTCCCACAGGTTGTAGGCCCACGTCGTGATCGTGACGCTCGCTCCCGCCGGAACCGGGATCCGGAAGAAATCGTAGTCCCAGCCCTCCAGATCCGGAAAGTGCCAGACGTGCATGGTCTGTCCGTAGTAGGTCCCGGACGAGACCAGGTTCGCCTGAGCGCAGGTGTTGTTGGGCTCGAACTCCTGCGCGCGCACGGCCGGTGCGCTGACGGCGAGACCGAGGAGGAAGGTCACGAGTGCGATCGCATCGCGCATGGCAGCACCTCAGGAGAAAGAGAGCCAGGACCTGGGGATCCAATCTACTTCGCCCCGTCCCAACCGTCGAATCCCGCACGGAATGCAGGGGTTCCCGGGAGAGCTCGACGGAGCGAGCGGGTTCGGACCGGAACGCTCACGTCGAGCGTCTCGACCTCGGTTTTCGCTTTCCCGGAATTCCTTCCGGGCCGATCGTCCTGGTCCGGATTACTTGCGCACGCGCACCGGGAACTGCGGCTGCTTCACGGGCTTGCGAGGGTTCTTGTCGAGCTCCGCGAGGATCTCCTGGATCGCGCGCTCGAGCTGCGGATCGTGGCCCTTTTGCACGAGCGCCGGCAGCTGCTCGACCTCGATGTCGGGCGGCACGCCGACGTTCTCGACGGCGAAGCCCTCTTCCGCGGTCCAGAATCCGAGGTTCGGCGCCGTCACGTTCCCGCCGTCCATGAGCTCCGGGAACCCGAGGGTGCCGACGAGCCCGCCCCACGTCGGCCGGCCGATCAGCTTCCCCATCCCGAACTTGCGGAACATCCACGGCAGGAGGTCGCCGCCCGAGCCGGCGCTCTCGTCGATCAGCATCACCTTGGGCCCGAAGATCGCCGCTTGCGGCGTCGCGAAGCTCTCGCCGTAGCGCGTCGCCCAGTGGCTGACGTACGGGCGACGCAGGATGTCGATGTAGTAGTCGGCGACGGATCCGCCGCCGTTGTAGCGCTCGTCGACGATGATCGCTTCGCGGTCCGACTGCGGGAAGAAGTAGCGCTTGAAGTACACGAACCCCTGCTCGGCCGTGTTCGGCACGTGCACATAGGCGACGCGCCCGTTCGTGGCCTCGGTGACGCGGCGGATGTTGCCCTCGACCCAGTCGCGGTTGCGCAGAGCGATCTCGTCCTCGATCGGCACGACGACGGCGGTGCGCGAGCCGGAACCGTCCGCGTTCGGGCCGACCGTGAGCTCGACGCGCTTGCCGGCCTTGTTCTCGAAGCGCGCGAAGAGGTCCTCGTTCGTGCGCAGGTCGCGCCCGTCGACGGCCAGCAGGAAATCGCCGACGCTGACCTGCACGCCCGGCTCCGTCAGCGGCGCGCGCAGGTCGGGCGTCCAGTTCAATCCGCCGTACACCTTCTTGAACCGGTAGCGGTCGCCGACGACCTCGTAGTCGGCGCCGAGCAGCCCGCCCGGCACCGCGTCGGGCCGCGGGAGCGTGTCGCCGCCGCCGGTCCGGTGGTGGCCGACGGCCAGCTCCGAGCACATCCAGCGGATGACGCGCGTCAAGTCGGCACGCGTCGCCAGGTACGGCAGGAACTGCGCGTACTTCGTGCGCATCGCCGGCCAGTCCGCGCCGTGCATGCCCGGGTCGTAGAAGCAGTCGCGGTTGATACGCCAGGCCTCGTCGAAGATCTGCGCCCATTCGACGCGCGGGTCGATGCGCACCTGGATCGAGCCCGTGGCGAGCTTGCCCTTCTCGAGGTCGATCTTGTCGCCGACGGGCCGGACCCACGATCCGGCGTTCGTCGTCACGAGGACCTTCTTCTTGTCGGCCGTGAGCGCGAAGCCCTGGCAGTCGTCGAGAAGCCGCTTCTCCTTGCGCTCCTTCAAGTCGAAGCGCGCCAGGGCCGTCGATGCGGGTTCGCCGTCGAACGGACCGCGCTCGGCGCGCAGGTAGAAGAGCTGCCCGGCCTCGCCGGCCTCGAGCCCGGTGTAGAAGGCGCGCGGCAGGGGCAGGGCGACGATGCGCTGCGCCAGGCCCTCGAAGTCGATCTTCACGGCGGGCACGGCCGGCTTCGCGTCCTTCGCGGCGGCGTCGTCCTTCTTCTCGTCCGGCTTCTTCTCGTCGTCCTTCTTGGCGTCGTCCTTCTTCTCGTCGTCCTTCGCCCCCTCCTCGTCGCTCTCCTTCGCGAGCGGCGACGGCGTGTCCTTCGCCAGGCACACCAGGTAGAGCGAGTTCGTCTGCTCGACGTCCGCGCTGGCCTGCGAGAACCACGTCAGGAACGGCCCGGCGTCCGTGGACGCCGCCAGGTAGAGGTACTTGCCACCGGCGTCGAACACCGGCTCCGACACGTCGGACAGTCCGTCGGTGATCGTCTGCGTCGTCCCGTCGACGGTGTCGTACAGCTCGACGCGCTTGAAGCCCGTGCGCGTGCTGATCGCGTACGCGAGCCAGCGCGAATCGGGCGACCAGCTGTGCGCGACGTTCGCGAAGACGCCGTAGACCGGATCGCGCGCGACGACCTTCGCCGTCCCGCTCTCGACGTCCAGGACACGCAGCGTTCGCGAGTTGTCCGTGAAGCTGATCTTCTTTCCGTCGGGCGACCACTCCGCGCCGTCGTAGAAGCCCGCGCCGTCGAGCGCGATCGCGCGCTTCTCGCCGCGCCCGTCCTGCGGCGCGAGAACGAGCTGGTTCTCGCCGCCGTCGTCGGAGAACCACGCGATCGTCTTCCCGTCCGGCGACCAGGCCGGGTAGCGCTCGTTCGCGCCGGGCGTGTCGGTCAAGTTGCGCGCGTCGCCCTTCTCGGCCGGCAACGTGACGATCTCGCCGCGGAACCCGACCGCGACGCGCGCGCCCGAGGGCGACGGCGACGCTGCACGCACGTACTGTTCGCCCTTCACGAAGCGCGGCCGCGTCTCGACGCGCTCGGCGCGGACGTCGATGGCGAGCCTGGTCGCCTGCTTCGTCGCCGGGTCGAACAGGTGGAGCCAGCCGGCCTGCTCGTACACGATCGCGCCCTGGCCGCTGGTCGCGTTCTGGATCGGGAAATCGTCGTGCCGCGTGAGCTGCGCGACCGATTTCCGGCCAGCGTCCCACGCGAACAGGTTGAACTCGCCGGCGCGGTCCGAGCGGAAGAAGAGCCGTTCGCCGACCCACATCGGGTCCGTGTCGTTGCAACGCCCCTCGGGCTGGGTCACCTGCACCACGGAGTGGTCGCCGACGTCGTAGATCCAGATGCGGCTGGCGGTGCCGCCGCGGTAGTTCTTCCACTGCGTGAACGACTCGCCGAGCGGCGTGTACGCGATCTTCTTCCCGTCGGGCGAGAGCGCCGCCCGCGTGCACGTCGGCAGCTCGTAGCTCTCCGGGAACCCGCCCGCGACCGGCACGCGGAAGAGGTGCCAGAAGCGCCGCGTGTGCACGTCGCGCTGCGACGTGAACGCGACGGCGAGGCCGTCGGGCGTGAAGTCCTGCACGAGATCGGCGCCCGGATGCCACGTCAGGCGCTTCGGCTCCCCGCCCTCGACGGGCACGACGTACACGTCGACGTTGCCGTCGTACTGGCCCGAGAACGCGATCGTCGCGCCGTCGGGCGAGAAGCGCGGACGCGACTCGTCGCCCGGGTGCGCCGTCAAGCGACGCACGTTGGAGCCGTCGCGCTGCGCGACCCACAGGTCGCCGGCGTACGCGAACGCGACGTGCTGCGCGCTCACCGCCGGCTGCTCGAGCATCCGCGTGTCGCCCGCGGTCGCCGTCGCAGCGACGGAGCGCGGGACGGGCGCGGGCGTCTGGGTGGGCTCGGGATCGGGCGCGGGCGCGGAACAGGCCGAGACGGAGCACGCAACGAGGAGGACGCAGGTCGCCAGTTTGCGGGGGGGCATGGACATGTCCGATCCGAAGTCAGGGGTTCGAGCGCGCGCAGGATAGGCGAACGCGGCCCGCGAGCGCATGCACGTCGTGTCGGTGTCGTGTCAGCTCCGCGCCGTCGTCACTCCGCGCGGCTCGGACGCGCGCCGCGGAACATGAGGACTCCGATCACGATGACGACGGCGATGCCGAACCATTCGGTCGGCGACGTCGGCAGCGCGCTCAGGAACGCCAGGGACGGATGCAGGAACGTGCTCTTGTCGAAACCGGGCAGGAACGACTGCAACGCTGCCAGGATGCCGACGATCGACGCGCCCGCGATCAACCCGGAGCTCCACAGCGTGCGCGACTCGCTCGCCGGGACGACGGGTTGGAACGGTGCCGTCACGCGATCAGGCGCGCGGAGCCGCGCCGTCGCTCTTCTTCAGTGCCACCTTGACGAGGATGAACCCCAGCGCGACGTAGAAGATCAGTGCGAACAGATTGAGGTCGAGCTTGAGCGACTCGTGGATCCAGTGCTGGAACCCCTCGCCGACGGCTTGGCACTTCGTGAGCACGTCGGACTCACCGCTCGGGATCGCCTTGAGGATCGCGCTGAAGACGCCGGTCAATGTGCCGCCCGCAACCAGGCCGGTCGCGAAGAGCATGCCGGTCGAGATCTCGCTCTCCTCCTGCTTGCCGCGCAGGCGGTCCGCCAGCATGCGCAGCAACCCGCCGATGAAGATCGGGAACGTCGTCCCGATCGGCAGGTACACGCCCACCGCCCAGGCCAACGGCGACACGCCGCACAGGAAGACCGTGACGCTCAGCCCCGCGCCGATGAGCAGGAAGCTCCAGTCGAGGTTCTGCGACATGACGCCCTTGATGATCGTCGCCATCAAGGTCGCTTGCGGTGCCGGGAAGGCCGGGCTGCCGATGCCGTGCGGCTCCGTGGGCGATGCATACGCCGTGTCGAGGAACTTGACGGTGAACCCGATGACGACCGTCGAGACCAGGACGCCGATGACGAGGCCGATCTGCTGGCGGATCGGCGTCGCGCCGACCAGGTAGCCCGTCTTCAGGTCCTGGCTCGTCGCGCCGGCGTTTGCGGCCGCGATGCACACGATCGCGCCGACGCACAGCGCGATGGGCTGGTTGGCGTCACCGCCCATCCCCAGCGCCAGGAACACGGCGCAGGTGCCCAGCAGCGTCGCGATCGTCATCGCCGAGATCGGGTTCGACGAGCTGCCGATGATCCCGACGATGCGCGACGACACGGTCACGAACAGGAACCCGAAGACCAGCATCAGCGCGGCCATCACGAGCTTGCCGCCGAACGTGCCCGGCAGGATCGGCAGCACCGCGATGACGCCGACCAAGGCGATCGAGCCCGCGATCACGACCCACATCGGAATGTCGCGCTCGGTGCGCAGCGTGCCGCCAGGTCCCGTCTTGGCCCCCGACATCGAGCCGCGCAGCGACTTGACGATCGTCGGCATCGTGCGGATCAGCGTGATGATGCCGGCCATGGTCACCGCGCCGGCGCCGATGAGCCGCACGTACGCTCGGTAGTAGCGCTCTGGATCGTTGCTGGTGCGCCAGCCGTCGATCGTGCCGGGCTTGAAGCCCAACGAGGCGAGCTGCGCGTCGATGGTGGCGTCAGGGATCGCCAGCACGGTGAGCAAGGGGATCAGGACGAGCCAGGCGATCACGCTGCCCGACACCATGATCCCGCCGATGCGTGGCCCGAGGATGTAACCCACGCCCAGGAACTCGGGCGAGACCTCGGACGAGACGTGCGCGTTCGGCAGCTTGGCGGTCGGCGCGGTCTGGTAGGCCACCGCCTCCTTCCAGAACCCGCCGATCGAGTTGAGCGCCTTGTACACCGCGGCGATGGCGACGCCGCCGAAGACGAGGCCGGCCATCTTGCCGCCCCGCTCCCCGGCGATCAGCACGTCCGCGCAGGCCGTACCCTCCGGATACGGCAGCGTGGCGTGCTCGGCCACGATCAACGACCGCCGCAGCGGCACCATGAACAGCACGCCCAGGATCCCGCCGCAGGCGGCCAGCGTCATGATCGTGAAGTAGTCGAAGTACTCCTGTCCGTTCGCGCCCCCGGAGAGGAACAGCAGCGCGGGCACAGTGAAGGCCACCCCGGCCGCGACGCTCTCGCCGGCCGACCCGATCGTCTGCACGATGTTGTTCTCGAGGATCGTCGCGCGCCCGAACAGGCGCAGCACGCTGATCGAGAGCACCGCGATCGGGATCGAGGCCGACACGGTCAATCCCGCTTTCAAAGCGAGATAGACCGTCGACGCCCCGAAGAGGATCCCGAAGATCGCGCCGAAGATCACCGCCTTGGGCGTGAACTCGGCGACCTCCTGGTTCGCGGGGATGTAGGGCTTGTGCTCCGCGGGGGGCGCCGCGGGCGTCGGGGGGGGCTGACCGTGACCCAAGCGTGGCTCCTCGCCGCGCGAACGCGTCGCGCAGGGAGGCGGATGCTAGCCACGCCGGGTCGGGCGATGCCACAGCCTTCCGCCGAAGTCCCCCGTTGCGAAAGGAAACGACTGCGAGGTTTCGCGCGGCGCCCCCGGATCTTCGGACCGTTCGAGGCCCCGCACCGCGCGCGTGCAGCCGACGCGGCGGCGAGCGGCTTCCTGCCGGCCGGCCCGCGCGCTACGGCACGAACGTGACTGCGAGCGCGCTCGAAGCGTTCCTCCCGCCGTGGAAGGGCAGGAGGTCGCGGAAGAGGAACTGGAAGTACGCCGTCGTTCCGACGCCGATCGCGCCCGGGCCACCCGAGGCCGGCGGAGCCGTGAGATCGAGCGGCCGCGTCGCGGAGCCGCCGGAGCCCGTCGTCACGACCGGACCGAGACGGAAGAACGGCGAGCCGACGCAGCGCCAGCCGGCACCGAACGTGATCATCGACGCGCTGTGGGCATAGACGAAGAGGCCGCTCTGCCCGGGCAGCGTGTCGGTCACGACGAGCGAGAGGTCGTTGGCGGTCACGCTGGTCGTGCCGGTGTGGAGGAGACGTGCGCGCAGCGTCCCCGTCAGCAGGCCGCCGACGCAGTACGCGTTCGGCATCGTGTTGCGTGTCGCGCCCGACAGCGCTGCGATGCGCGGGGCATACGGCGATGCGACGGCGAGATCGGCGAGCAGGTCGCCGTCGATGTCCACGACCGAGGCGAGCGACCAGCCGAAGCGGCCGTAGGGCTCCGTGCCCGCGATCGTCCAGATCACGGCGCCCGTGGCTCCGGAGTACGCCCGCACGACCCCGGGGCCTGCGTCGTAGGACCCGTACGTTCCGACCTGCTGGGGCTGAGGCGAGCCGATCGCATAGTCGGGAACGCCGTCGCTGTCGAGATCGTCCAGCGCGAGGACGGCTTGGCCCACGCGGTCGTAGCCGGTCTGGGCCGCATGCGTCCGCACGCTGCCCGCTGCGTACGACACGATCTCGACCGAGTCCCAGATGCGGGCGAGCGCGAACTCGTCGAATCCATCTCCGTCGAGATCGCCGAGCGCCGTCACGCGCCTCGAACCGACGTTCGGCGGAGGCGGAATCGTCGCCAGCGTGGCGAACGAGGCTCCCGAGACGACGTACACGTCGCCCCCGGCGCCCAACGGGCCGGGAGCCCCCACCGGCTGGTAGAACGGCGCGATCGCGATTTCCCGGATGCTGTCGCCGTCGAAGTCGTCGAGGACCGCGATCGAGCCGCCGAAGCCGCTCGTCGAACCCGGCGCCGGCCGGATGGTCGCGAGCAGGGCGCCGTTCGCTCCGGAGCGGACTTCCGCGCGCCCGTCCCCCTCGTAGTAGAAGTGGAACACGTCGCCGCCGGCATGGACGTACATCTCCGTGACGCCCACGACGATCTCCGGCCGCCCGTCGCCGTCGCGGTCGTCGATGCGCGCGAGCGCATCGCCGAATCCATAGTTCGTGGACGCGATCTGCCAGAGCACCTGACCGGTAGCGCCCGAGTACGCGCGCACTCCGTTGAGTCCCGCCGCCAGGTCCGAGACGCCGTCGCCGTCCAGGTCTCCGGCATCCACCAGCGCGATGGAACCGCCGTAGACGTTGCCGAAATCGACGCTGCGCAGGATCGCCCCGTTCGCGCTCGAGACCCAGCGCACGAAGTAGCCGTCCGACTCCGCGAGATCGGGCCGGCCGTCCGCATCGACGTCGCCGATGCGGACGAGGGTCGCTCCACTCAGCGCGGTGTTCATGAAGAGGGTGTCGTTGGCGGCGGAACGACCGGCGAGGGCGCAGACGGCGCAACACGGCCAGAGGGCGAAACGGGCGAGATTCATGGCCAGGCTTCCTGGGTGAGGCGACCAGCCCCGCTAGGCGGACGGAACGGGACGGTCACAACCGGATCTCGACGCGCGCGATCGATCCTCTCCCGCTCTTTCAGGGCCGAGAACGCCGCCCGGCTGCCGATCCTCAGCCGGTCCGCTCGTACGGCCGCTCGCCCGTGCGGATCTCGCGCCCGTCGCTCGAGATCCAGCGCACGGCGGCCTCCTCGCGCGTCTCGATGTGCACCGAGGCGCCCCACAGCCTCGCCAGGCTCTTGAGCGTCTCGGCCGCGTGCGCGAGCTGCAGGTCGCGGCCGTCGTGGTGGTGGCGCAGCACGAGCTCGCCGCGGCCACCGTGGTCGTCGTCGACCAGCTGATCTGCGGCCAACCGCCCCACGACAGGTCCTGCAAGAGCCGCTCCTTGACCGCACGCGCGTCGCGGTCGACGACCTCGGTGCGGCCCGTGCGGCCGTTCTTGCCGAACAGGAAGAGGGCGTTTCGAGCCACGAAGTCGTCGTCGACGACCTCGTCGACGAACGACGCGTCGTTGTGCACGCGGCGCAGGCGGAACAGGTCGAGGCCGCGTTCCTCGGCCGTCCCGAACATCTCGATGCCGAGCTTGTCCGAGCGCGTTCGAACACGGGTGTGCGAACTCGCTCGCCGGAAGCCCGACGTTCAACCTGACGAACGCGCTGGTCGTCGACTGGCAGCCGTAGTCGCGGGCTCCGCTCCGGGCGCGCCGCTCGCGCGCCGGAGCGCCCGAATTCCGTCCCCCGCCGAAACTCCGACGCGGTCCGGCTCTAGTCGGCCAGCCGGGGTGCGCGTCACGTTGGACCCGGCAGCCGACGCGCCCCGCCCCTCGTTCCATGTCCAAAATGCACGTCGCGGCGGCGTTCGCCGTCGCTTCCACGCTCGTCCCGTCCTCCCGCGCCCAAACGGAACAGCTGTGGCGCACCGTGATCGACTTCCCCGCCTCGGAGGTGTTCCCTCGCGGAGCCCACGTCGCGGACGACGGCCGCTCGCGCTGGTTCGGCTGGCGTCGCGGTGGCACGACCTGGGGATTGCAGTTCGGCGCGCAGCGGCCCGACGGTACGTCCGAGTGGAGCCTGTTCCACGCGACGGCGGGATCGATCGCGTTAGACGGCGCGTACGCCGACGACGGAACGGCGTACGTGCTCTCCGGCGTCTTGTCCGGCCCGCTGCCGACCGCGACCGTCTCGCGTGTCGGTCCGGACGGGACGTGGAACTGGGACGCCGACATCCCCGACGTGCTGATGAACTCGCCGGGGACGCCGCGGATCCAGCGCGCGCCCGACGGCATGCTCCACGTCCTCGTCTCGCGCGGCGTCGGCCTGAACGACGTGGAGCTCCAGGTCGTGCGCATCTCGCCAGCCGGCGCGATCGTCGGACAGACGTCGATCCCCGCCGACGGGATCTACGCCTGGGCGAATACGCTGCGGCTCGACGCCTCCGGCGGCGCGTTCGTGAGCGGCTGGACCGAGTCGACGTCGGGAGGAAGCTCGGCCGTGCTCCTGGCGCGGATCGCTCCCGACGGCACACTCGCGTGGCGCAGCGAGATCCCTAGCTCGGTCGAGAACGCGAAGCCAACCGCCGCCGCGCTCGACGCCGCCGGAAACGCCTACGTCGCGATCGCCGTCGACGTGCCGACCGCCAGCTGGAACTGGCTCGTGCGCAGCTACGACCCGGCCGGCGGGCTGCGATGGAGTCAAACCGTGGTCCCGGCCGGAAGCTTCCAGACGCTCCCGATCCAAGTCCTCGTGGACGCGCGTGGCGATGTGCTCTCGGTCGGTGTGCACGACGGGCGGATGAGACTCGTCAAGCTCGACGCGCAGGGCGCCGTCCTGTGGACGCGCTCGGACGAGCTCGCGCCGCCCGCCGAGGCGGTCAATGTGCACACGCTGTTCACGCTGCCGGACGAGAGCGTGACCGTGGGCTGGGTCCGCCAGGTGAACCTCACACTCACGTCGATCGTGTCGCGCTTCGACCGGACCGGACTGCCGCAGGCAGTCGAGACGTACCCGACTTCGACGGCGTCGTACGCCGTCGCCCCGGAGACCGCTGGCGCGCGCGGGCTCTACTGGGGCAGCACGATCAGCCCGCAGCCGTTCGTGCAGGATCTTATTCTCGCACGTCGTGAGCTGCACGCGACTCCCGTCTGCTTCGGCGACGGATCGGGAGCGGGCTGTCCGTGCGCGAACCACAGCGGACCGCACGACCACTCCGGGTGCCTCAACTCGACGGGCTCGGGTGGGAGGCTCTTCGCCTCCGGCGAGGCGCGCTTGTCGTCCCCCACGCTCGCGCTGCACGCCGACGGGTTGACGAGCGGGACCGCGCTGTTCCTGCAGGGAACCCGTCTGCTGTCGGGCGGCGCGGGCGCGGCGTTCGGCGACGGTTTGGGCTGCGTGGAGGGCAAGATCGTGCGCCTCGGAGCGGTGCTGCCGCAGGCCGGAGCGGCGCAGTTCCCGAGCTCGACGTCGACCTCGATCCCGGTCCTCGGAGGGATCGGCGCGCCCGGGTCGCGCACGTACCAGGCGTGGTACCGGAACGCGGCGAGCTTCTGCACGCCGTCCGCGTTCAGCCTCACGAACGCGCTCGTCGTCCGCTGGGCGCCCTGACTGGCACGGTACCGTCCGGGATCTCTCGTCGACCTCAGCCCGTGCGCTCGTACGGCCGCTCGCCCGTGCGGATCTCGCGCCCGTCGCTCGAGATCCAGCGCACGGCGGCCTCCTCGCGCGTCTCGATGTGCACCGACGTCCCCCACAGCTTCGACAGGCTCTTGAGCGTCTCGGCCGCGTGCGCGAGCTGCAGGTCGCGGCCGTCGTGGTGGTGGCGCAGCACGAGCTCGCCGCGGCCCCCGTGGTCGTCGTCGACGAGCTCGATCTGCGGCAGGCCGCCCCACGACAGGTCCTGCAGCAGCCGCTCCTTGACCGCGCGCGCGTCGCGGTCGACGACCTCGGTGCGGCCCGTGCGGCCGTTCTTGCCGAACAGGAAGAGGGCGTTGCGGGCCACGAAGTCCTCGTCCACGATCTCGTCCACGAACGACGCGTCGTTGTGCACGCGGCGCAGGCGGAACAGGTCGAGGCCGCGCTCCTCGGCCGTGCGGAACATCTCGATGCCGAGCTTGTAGGGATTCAGGTTGCCGGGCGACGACGCGGTCGCGCCGCTGTGGCAGTCGGCGAAGTCGACGACCTCGGACGCGTCGAGCACGCCGCCGGTCAGGATGCGGCTGTGCCAGAAGCTGGCCCAGCCCTCGTTCATGATCTTCGTCATGCGCTGGGGCAGGAAGTAGTAGGCCTCGGCGCGCACGATGCGCAGGAGCTCGCGCTGCCACTCGGTGATCGGCGCGCGCTCGGCCAGGAACCCCAGGACGTCGAACGTCGGCGGGGTTCCGCTGGTGGACGTCAGCGCGCGCTCGCGCACGGCCTCGAACGTCGCGCCGGTCACGGACGGGGCCTCGCGGCCGGCCGCGGCGCGCACCTTCATGTGCTCGCGCAGCGGCAGGAACGGGTCGAGCAGGTTGTCGAGCACGAGCGCCGCGTCCAGGAACGCCTCGACGGCGTCCTGTCCGTGCAGGTCGATCGCGCGGCGGACGCGCGTGCCGTGGTCGGCCATGCGGTCGAGCATCCGCCGGTCCGTCGGCTGGAACCACACGTTGTGCCGGAAGAAGTCGGCGTGCCCGAGCACGTGCGCCATGACGAGCTTCTGCTCCATGTCGCTGTTCGTGCGCACGAGCCAGGCGTAGGCCGGCTCCGTGTTGATGACCAGCTCGTAGATGCGCGACAAGCCGTACTGGTAGCCCTTGTCGAGGCGCTCGAAGTCCATCCCGAAGCGCCACGACGGATAGCGCACGGGGAAGCCGCCGTAGGCCGCCAGCGCGTTGACGTCGCGCGCGTCGACCATCTCGAAGACGACCGCGCCGAAATCGAGTCCCAGCCCGCGCGCGATGCGCTCGATGCGCACGACCTCGTGGCGCAGTTGCGGAGGCAGCTCGCCGCGCGAGGACATGGTCAGCGCCCCTTCCCCAGGAACAGGCGAATCGCGTCGGCGATCCCCTCGCGGTCGTTCACGCTGGCGGTGACGAGCTTCTCCTCGCCGTCGAGCGCCGTGTCGAGGTCCTTCTTGAACTGACCCGACCCGTAGGCGCTCTTCACCTGGCCGTAGCAGAACTGGTTCACGCGCGGCAAGAGCTCGTCGCGCAGGATCGTCACGCAGCGCTCCGTGTCGCGCGCCGACCAGTTGTCGCCGTCGGAGTAGTGGAACGGGTACAGGTTCCAGTCCTCCGGCCGGTAGCGGTCTCGCACCATCGACAGGAGCAGCTCGTAGGCCGAGCTGATCTTCGTGCCGCCCGACTCGCGCAGGCTGAAGAAGCTCTGCTGGTCGACGACCTTGGCGACCGCGTCGTGGACGATGTAGACGACCTCGAGGTTCTGGTACTGGCTGCGCAGCCACGTGTCGATCCAGAACGCCTTGATGCGCACGACGTCCTTCTGCTCGCGCCCCATCGAGCCGGACACGTCCATCACGTGGAAGATCACGGCCGAGCTGTCCGGCTTGGGCGCGCGCTTCTTCCAGCGGAAGCGCTCGTCCTCGGGCATCGGGATGACCTCCGGATCGAGCGGGTCGAACACGCCCTCGGCGATCGTGCGGCGCAGGGCGTTCCGGTACGTGCGGCGGAAGTGGCGCAGCGACTTCGGGCCGCTCTCGCGCACGCCCGAGTAGCGGCCGCCGTCGGCGACCAGCGCGCGGTCGCCGCGCGGCTCGATCCGCGGCAGCTCGAGCTCCTCGCCCAGCATGCGCGCCAGCTCCTCGAGCTCGACCTCGACCTCGAGCACGTGGTGGCCGGCCTCCTCGCCCGCGCCGCCCGCGCCTTCGCCTTCCTTGGCCTCGCCTTCGACTGGCTGGCCCTTCTCGCCCGGGCCCTGACCGACGCCCGACTTGCTGTTCTCGCCGAAGTGGAAGCGCGGCAGCTCGATCTGCGGGATCGGGATCGTCACGGCGTGGTCGCCGCGGCGGCCCAGCAGCTCGCTGGTCGACAGGTACTTGCGCAGGTCCGACCGCAGCCGGCCGCGCACGATCTCGCGGAAGCGCGCGCGGTCGCGGTCGATGCGGTACATCGCGGCTCCTAGGCGGCCTCGGCCCCCGGCCGCTTGGCCTCGCCGCGCGCGAAAATGCCCGCGACGTGCTGCAGGACCTCGTTGGCCGAGACCTCGTCGTACCCGAACTCGCGCATGAGCCGGCCGCGGATCAGCGCGATCTTCTCGAGCGCGTCCGGATCGACGACCGTCGACACCAGGCTCGTCAGCTGGATCGTGTCGCGCCGGTCCTCGAAGGCCTTCAGCTCGAGCGCACGCACGAGCCGCGCGTTCTCGCGGTAGTCGAACGTGCGGCCTTCGGACTGGCAGGCGGCGACGTAGTTCATCAGCTCGTGCCGGAAATCGCCCTTGCGCGACTCGGGGATCTCGATCTTCTCCTCGACGGAGCGCATGACGCGCTCGTCGGGGTCCGAGAGGCGTCCGTCGGCGTCGACGACCTTCTCGCGCGTCACGTAGGCCTTGACGTTGTCGAGGTACTTGCCGCACAGGCGGTCGATCGCCTCGCGGTCGGCCGTGATGGCGCTCTGCACCTCGCGCTTGATGATCTCCTCGTACTCCTCGCGCGCCAGGGCCACGAGCTGCATGTAGCGCTTGCGCGTCTCCTCGTTCGAGACCAGCGAGTGGTGGCGCAGACCGCGTTCGATCTCCTCCAGCACGTCGAGCGCCCCGATGCAGGGCTTCTCGCCGGCCAGGCAGGTCGCGATGCGGTCCTGCACGTAGCGCGGGCTGATCCCGGCGAGCCCTTCGCGCGGGCACAGCTCGCGCAGGTCGCGCACCTGCTCGCGCGTGAAGCCCGGCACTTCGGTGCCGTCGTACAAGCGCGCCTTCTGCAAGAGGGTCAAGCTCGGGTGCGTCGGGTCCTCGAGCCGCGTCAACACGGCCCACAAGGACGCCACTTCGAGCGTGTGCGGCGCGATCGTGCGGCCCGGCACGCGCCGCCGCGCGAACTGCCGCCGGTAGATCTCGACCTCGTCCTTGACGGACAGGTTGTAGGGCACGTCGATCTTGATCGTGCGGTCGCGGAACGCCTCCATCAGGTCGTTCGACGCCAGCTTCTTGTACTCGGGCTCGTTCGTGTGCCCGAGGATGACCTCGTCGATCGAAGTCTGCGCGAACTTGCGCGGCTTGATCGCGTGCTCCTGCGTCGCGCCCAGCAGATCGTAGAGGAACGCCACGTCGAGCTTGAGCACCTCGACGAACTCGAGCAGGCCGCGGTTCGCGACGTTGAACTCGCCGTCGAAGTTGAACGCGCGCGGGTCGCTGTCGCTGCCGTACTCGGCGATCTTCCGGTAGTTCAGGTCGCCGGTCAGCTCGGTCGAGTCCTGGTTCTTCTCGTCCTTGGGCTGGAACGTGCCGATGCCGCAGCGATCCTTCTCGCTCAGGACCATGCGGCGGACCCGCACGTGGCCGATGACCTTCTTCCAGTCGCCCGCGTAGCGGTCCATCAGCACGCGGTAGTAGTGGCGGCCGACCGGGTCCAGATCGCCCTGGATCGTGATGCGGTACTCGCGGCGCAGGCCCTTGTTGATGCGCTCCTCCACCGCCGCGTGAGACTCGCGCGGGAACAAGAGCAGGGGATCCTGGTTCATCGGCGAAGGCACGACCTCGCCGTCGACGTGCCACGAGAACGTGTAGAGCGCGCCCTCGTCCGTGCGCGAATACTCCTCCAGGCCGCGCTTCAGGATGCGCGCGATCGTGCTCTTCGAGGAGCCGACCGGTCCGTGCAGCAGGACCACGCGCCGCTCGGGCCCGAGCCCGCGGGCGCCGGCGCGGAACGTCTGCACGAGCCGCGCGAGGGACGCGTCCAGGCCGTAGACCGCGTCGTCCCCGCCGCTGAACGGATCGGAGAAGATGCGCCAGCGCCGCACGCCGTTCTTGTCCGCGCGCACGGAGCCGTGGCTCTCGATCATGTCGAGCAGCCGCTGCCAGGCGTTGCGCGCGACCCAGGGGCGCTCCTCGACGATCGCCAGGTACTCCTCGAAGCTGCCCTCCCACGTGAGCGCGGTGTGGCGCGCCGAGGACAGTTGGCCGTCGACCAGATCCAGGAAGTTCTGCGGGGCTTCGGTCATCGCGCTTCGGTCATCGGCATGTCGGACGCTGCGGGCTCGGCGCGCGTGGATCGATGCCGCGCGGAGCGGAGAGGCCGCGCGGCCCACGGCGTGGGCCAGCGGGGTGGGACTGCCAGTCTTTCGGCGCGAAGTCCCACCGTCTGGAGCCGCGGCGCTGCCTCGCCTCGGTTCCGACTTCTCCCATCCTTCGTAGCACGGCGGGAAGCTTGTTCCACGCCCGGGGCCAGCGAGGGGCGTGCCACGCGGGCGGGGCCCCTTGAACGGGCCCCGCCCACTCCGTTGGCTGCGCTCGCAGGCTCGCTCCAGCGGTCGGGCCCCTTGAACGGGCCCGACCACTCCGTTGGCTGCGCTCGCAGGCTCGCTCCGCGATCGCGCCCCTGGAAGAAGCCCGCGCAGGCCGGACGGCGCGTCCTCCGGGGGTTCGAGACGGCGGGCCCGGGCCGGGCTACCCTTTCTGCCGTGAAGCCGAACGCTCGAGCCTGGACGGCAGCCGTCCTCTTCCTGGCGCTCTGTTCCGCCGGCTGCCCCGACGGGGCCGGATCGGGCAGCGTGCCGGAGTTCGACGCGGCGCGCGCCTGGAAGGGCCTCGTGCACCAGGTCGAGATCGGTCCGCGCCCGTCCGGGTCGGTGGCCAACGAGACGTGCCGCACCTGGATCGAGACCGAGCTGCGCGCCGCGGGCCTCGAGCCCAAGCGCGAGATGTTCACGTCCGCGACGCCGGACGGCGAGCTGACGTTCACGAACGTGTGGGCCGAGCTGCCCGGGACGGACCCGAAGACCGGGCGCATCATCCTGGGCTCGCACTTCGACACGAAGAAGATGAGCGTGCGATTCGTCGGCGCGAACGACGGCGCGTCGTCGACCGCCGTGCTGCTCGAGATCGCGCGCGTGCTCGCCGCCGAGCCGAAGCATGCGATGACCTACCGCTTCGTGTTCTTCGACGGCGAAGAGGCCGTGAAAGAGTGGGCCGGCGAAGACAACACGTACGGCTCGCGCCACCACGCCCACAAGCTGAAGCAAGACGGCCTGGTCGAGAGCGTGCGCGCGTTCGTCCTCCTCGACCTGGTCGGCGACAAGGATCTGAGGCTCACACGCGACCTGAACTCCGACCGCAAGTTCGTCGAGATCTTCTTCGGCGCCGCGCGGCGGATCGGGCTGGGCAAGCACGTCGACGGCCCGGCGCTCGACGTGCGCGACGACCACTTGCCCTTCATGGCCGCGCGCATCCGCTCGATCGACCTGATCGACTTCGACTTCGGGCCGAACAACACCTGGTGGCACACCGAGAAGGACGTGCTCGAGAACACCTCGCAGGAGAGCTTGTCGGCGATCGGCCGGATCACGCTGGCGGGGCTGGCGGACCTGGAAGCGGTGCTCGGGGCGCGCTGAGCCACGACTTCCGAAGATGGCGCTTCAGGCTGTCGTGTGGAATCCGCTTGGAACGCCTGTCACCACCCGCGCCGGTCTTGCGTGTCGACCCGTGGCGCGAGTCCTCACAGGCTGAGAAGAATGGGAAGGCTGTCGCGCCGCGCGCGGTTTCGCGCGGCGTCAGCCGTGTCGGAGAGAACGTAGGACCGAGTTCTTCTCGGAACGAGTAGCTCAGAGCCCCTTCTTGGCGAGCTTGGCCTGCTTCTTGTCCTGCTTCTCCTTGATCGAGAGCTTCGGCTTCTTGACTTGCTTGGCTTGTTGCTGGCCTTTGGCCATGGCGATTCTCCGTGGATGACTGGCCCGGGCGCGGTGCGATCAGGCGGGACGAGAGGACCGGAAACGCCGATCCAAGGGTCGAAGTCTAGTCGACCGGTCTGGGATCTCGGTACGCGTCGGCGGCGGCGCTGCGACTGGCAGGTGTCGCAGGGGGGGTGTACGCAACAGCAGGCATCCTTCGGCCCTCGACACCGAATTCGGGGTCGAGGGTCGACTCAGAGTCGTTGACAAACACCCTCAGCGGCAACGGAAGTAGCATGAGGTGACCCTCTATCGAGGCTCGAGGCTTGCGCCCCCCCCCGTCCGCCAGATCCATGAACACACGTCGCCAAGTCCTCCGCAACGCCGGCCTCGCCGCGTTCTTCCTGGGTCTCTCGCGCCAGCCGGCGTTCGCGGGCCTCGCGCGCCGCTTCGCGCCCGCCTCTGCGCCGCCGCTGGACCCGCCGCTGGGCCCCCTGCTGCGCTCGCGACCGCTCGCGCCGATCCCCGACGCGCCCGAGGTCGTCGAGATCTCGGGGTTCCCGTTCACGCCGACGTGGCAGGGCGATCCGTGGAGCCACGACTCGATCCCGTTTCACCACGTCGAGACGGACTATCCGGGTGGAACGCCGCCACCTCCCGACGAGGATGTCGACGTCGCCATCGTCGGCGGCGGGCTGTCCGGTCTGGCGCTCGCGTACCTGCTGCGCGACCGCTCCCCGGTCGTCTTCGAGCTGCAGGATCGCTTCGGCGGAGTCTCGAAGGGCGAGGAGTGGCGGGGCACGCCCTACTCGCTCGGCGGGGCCTACTTCATCGCGCCCGACAAGGGCTCGTGGCTGGAGCGCATCTATCAGGACCTCGGGCTCGACCAGGTGCAACGCACGAGCCCGGGCGGCGACGATCCGGTCGAGATCCAAGGTGTCTTGCACGACGACTTCTGGACCGGAGCCGGACTCCCACCCGAGGAGCGCCTGGCCTTCGAGCGCTACGCGCGGCTGGTGTTGCACTACACCGAGAGCTATCCCGACATCCCGCTGGTGGAGGGGCGTGACAACGCCTGGATCCTCGCGCTCGACGAACGCTCGTTGAAGGAGGACATCGAAGCGCGCCTGGGCGTGCCCGTCCCGCGCCTGCTCGCGGCCGGCATCCAGGGCTACTGCTACTCGTCCTTCGACGCGGGTTGGGAGTCGATCTCGGCCGCCGCGGGCTGGAACTTCCTCGCGGCCGAGGAGTTCGGGCGTTGGGTCTGTCCCGGCGGAAACGCCTGGGTCACCGACGTGCTGTGGCAGCGGCTCGTGCATCAGTACGAGGCCGCCGGCCATCTCGGCCGGCTCCGGCCGAGCACGCGCGCCGTGGAAGTCAAGGTCGGTTCGGACGGCCGCGCGCGGGTGACGTACCGCGGAGCGACGGGCGAGTTCCGGACATTGCGCGCGCGGCGAGCGGTGCTGTGCTGCTCGAAGCACGTGGCCAAGTACATGATCCGGGACCTGCAGCGCGACGATCCGGCCAAGCTGAACGCGATGCAACAGGTGTACACGCATCCCTACATCGTCGCCAACGTCCTGCTCGACGCTCCGGTCGCACTCGATTTCTACGACGTCTTCCTGCTCGAGGACGGAAACTTCCCGCACACGGAGACACAGATCGAAGACAGCCCTCGGCCGATGGACGTCGTCAGCGGGCACTTCGCGCTCGGTGCTGGACAGCCTCGCAGCGTGCTGACCATCTACTGGCCGCTCCCGGTGAGCACCGCGGTGTTCACCTTGCTCGCGGAGAATGCGTTGGCGGCGCACGCGCGACGGATCGCACCGCACTTGCAGCGCGTCCTGACTCTGCTCGGCCTGGAGCGTTCCCAGGTCCGCGCCGTGCGCATGGCTCGCTGGGGACACTCGATGCCGATCGCTCGCCCGAGGTTCCTGGTCGAGGGTTTGCCGGCCGAGCTGCGCAGGCCGTACCGCGGGTCGGTGTTCTTCGTCAACCAGGACAACTGGGCTCTACCGGCGTTCGAGACGTGTCTTCTCGAAGCGCAAGCGCTCGCGCCGCAGATCGTCGCGGGGCTCTAGCAGCGAACTGGCCGCCGGGAGCTGCTCCTCCACGACGCCGGTTCTCACGGGGCTCGGGGACTCGACGGTGCACCGCCCGGCTGGGGCGGTTGTCCGCGGGGCGCGACCGTGCGCACCGGGATCTGCACCTCGAAGTAGCTGCGTGCGACCGGCGTCATCGGGCCGTTCCAGCCCATGACGCGCATGCTTCCCGCGACTTCGAGTTCGGTCCTGCCGGAGAGCCAGCCTTCGATCGCGCGTCTGGCTCCTTGAACACGCTCGTCCGTGCGCCGCCCGCGCAATCCGAAGCTCGCGACGCGCACCGGCGCGACGTCGGCGACCTCGACATCACCACCGGCCGGGCCGAGCCGTCCGACGTCCGTCGAGGCGTACAGGAACGCCATCGTGGTCTGCCGCTCAGCCGAGCCTGCGTAGGTCATTTCGACCGGAGCGGTCATCGGGATCCGATTCGATTCGATGTGCTGGAAGAGCTTCCAGAACGCGCTGTTCTCCGCCCCCCACCGGCGATCCATCGGCACGCGCGCCAACCGACAGGCCGGGTAGTCGAGGATCAGGACTTCTCCGACGGGCGTCGCGCCCGGGAAACCGCGCGGACGACCGGCCTCGACGACGGGAGAGAACACGAGGTCGGTCGCGATCTCCACCGCCTCGCGCCGGAGGTCCTCGAGAGGCTCCGGCCCGGTTGCGAGAGCTGTCAGGCGCGACGAGACCAGTGAGCCCGCACCGAGTTCCCTGGCCGCCTCCGTGGCGGCATCGCGCAAGCGCGCGGCGCGCTGGAAGTCGGTCAGCTGGGAGGCTTCGGCGCCCACGACATCGAGGGTGGCCTCCAGGTGCCTGGCCGCCGTCGTGCGGGCCTCGACGAGAGGTGCTGAGGTGATCGAGTGCTGGAAGTGGGCGAAGAGGACGAGGACGGGCATCATGCCTCGGTCTTCGCACGGAATCAGGGCTTGGATTCAACGCATCGGCGTCCCGAAGACCTGGAACGGCGGAAACGTGCCCTCGACGGTCCGCGGGGGACCGCCGTAGAGCCGGAAAGCCTGCTCCGCACCTCGGCGCAGGCCACCCAGGCTCGACCGGAGTGAAGCGCGCCGTGCTTCGTCGTCGTCGGGCACGCCACGGAGATCGAAGCCGTACCAGCGCACGACGAGCGTCGCGACCCACTCGCCGTCACTCGCGCGCACCGGGTAGAAATGGTCGCGGCCGGCGAGCCAGTGGAAGTCCCGGCTGTTCGAGTAGACGTCGCACACGAGCCGGCCGCGCTCGTCGACGCGGTTCAGGATGTGGAGATCGCACGTGAAGGTCGAGAACGGGAACGGCAGGTCCGTCTCGAACAGGATGCGCAGCGCGGAGAACGCGTCCCCCTCCGCATCCCGACCCTGCACAAAGCTGTCCGGGATCGGGCCAATGCGCTCGTAGCTCGCTCCCGGGCGCGACGGATAGGCCCGGTAGTCGTTCTCGACCGCCTTGATCGCGTCGAGGTCGGCGAAGATCAGGGTCGCGGCCTGCTGAAGCCTGTCCGCGCGGTCGCGTTTCTTCCAGATCGGTTCCCGGCGGCCCTCGAGCGAGAGCGGCCGCGCGAACACGAATCCATCGCACGGGTCGTCGCGGTCGGGATCCCAGTCGGGCGAGCGGAAGCGCGCTTCGCACAGGAGCTCCGCCGCGAAGGGTTCCAGGTCCTTCCACAGGCTCGGCTGGACAGCGGACACGCGCGCGAGCACGCGCTCGCAGGACGGCCTGTCGCCAGCGGTCGCACGCACGGCGCGCACGACGTCACCCAGACAATTCAACACCTCCTTCGAATCGCCCCTCGCCGCGTGTCGGCCGGCGGCGAGCCGGAGCATGGTCCGCGCGAGATCGACCGCCTCGCCCGTGCCGTCGGCGGTAGGCTGCAAGTCGTCGGGCAGCAAGTACGCGAGATCGAAGGTCGCGGGCCCCAGTTTGCCCCACGCGAGGGTCCGCGGGAGGACGGTCGGCGTTTCGACCAGCGGATCGCCGGCCGAGAGCAGGCTGGCCAGCGCGACCGCTGCGATCATCGCAGCCCTTCGCGAGCGAACTCGGCCACGGCCCGTGCGACGAACGCCGGCTGCTCTTCTTGCGGATAGTGGCCGGATGCCGGCACGGAAACGAACCGCGCGCCGGGGATCGTGTCGGCGAAGAGCTGGCCGAAACGCTCCGGCCTGTACGCGATGTCGCGCTCGCCCCACAGGAGCAGCGTCGGCTGCTTCATCCGCGCCAGTTCCGTCGCGCGCGTCCCGTTCTCGTCGCGCGCCAGGTCGATCATCGCGTGCCAGTTCCCCGCGTTCTCGCACACGAGGAAGTACTCCTCGATGCGCTCGGCCGGACTCGGAGCCCCGAAGTGCAGGTCGACGGCCGGGCGCAGGCGATCGCGCGAGTTCAAGAGCCAGCCGAACCGCGCCAGGCTCATCTCGCGCATCTTGATTTCTTCGGGCAGCCACTCGTCGTCGCGGCGCGCAAAGCCCGAGCTGCTCATGAGGACGAGGCGTGACACGCGCTCCTCGCGATCGAGCGCGCAGCGCCAGGCGAACTCGCCGCCGTAGCTCTGGCCGACCAGCGTGACGTCCCGCAGGTCGAGCATGTCGAGGAACCCGCTCACCCAGTCGGCGCAGGCCTGGAAGGAACAGGGCGAGAACTCGGTGCGCGTCGTGCCGTGTCCGAGCACGTCGAGCGCGTACACGCGACAGCTCTGCGCGAGCCCCTCGTACCCGGCCCCCCCGTGCACGACCTCGGTCCACGTGACGAGCGAAGCGGGCGTGCCATGCACGAGCACGACGACCGGCCCGCTCGTGCCGGCCTGGTGCCAGCGGTACTCGACCGCGATGCGCTGGCCCGCGAGGATCGCCTCGGAGGCGCGCACGTGCAGGCCGGCCGCGCGCACGGGGCGGTTCTTCTCGAGCGCCAGGAGCCGCGACTCGACCTCGGACTTCTTCATGGACGAGCAGCCTCCGACGGCGAGCGCGCCGGCTCCGGCCACGATCAGGACGAGGAGGAGTGTGGTCGCGCGGCGCATCGGCGGGGTTCAGGACTTCGGAAAGGGTAGGGCGCAGAGGCGCCGCACCCGGCGCCGGTTTCCGGACGGAGCGCCGGATGCAGGCCCTGTCCGTATACAGCTCTTTTCGCGCCGAGTGCATGCCTGGATGCGGACGAACCTCGAACTCGTCCACGCGAGGGCGCTCAGAGGCTGAGAAGAATTCGAAGCCTCTGCGCGCCGCGCGCGGTTCCGCGCGGCGCCAACAGGGTATGAGAGACCGTACGATCGATTTTTTCTCGGTCTCTCATGGAGTGGGGGGTCCGGCTCGAGCCAGGGGGGCGGCGCGAGTCGACCCTGACGACGGCGGCGCGCTTCGATCGCTCCGCACCGGGGCGAGGCGCAGCAGGAGCGGTGTGGCCAGCGCGTACTCGCCGGCTAGCGCGACCCACGTCAGCAGGGGCTCAGGGCTCACGGCCACGGCTCCCAGGCGAACACCGGCCAGGTACGAGAGCGGACCGCCCACGCCACCCAGGATGGCCGCGAGCCACGGGCGATGCGCGAGCCAGGCGAGCGAGAAGCGCGGCAAGGTGGCGAAGCCGATCCAGAGTGCGGTGATCCAGGGTGGGACGAGCGCATGGGGCCAGGCCGCCTGCGAGCTCGGGTAGGCCGTTGCTCCCAGGGTCGCGAGGGCGGTGTCGGCGACCGTGCCGACAACGCCCGCCAGCAGGAGGAATCGCAGCTCGCGTGCACGGTCCGGCGACAGGGCCAGGTGCACGGCGACGACCACGGCCATCGCCGCCGGGCCGGGCCAGATCGCGCCCCGCGCAGCGCCCTCGATCGCCACGAACCAGGCGCCTTGGAAGAGCAGGAAGTTCGCCAGATTCTTCACGGCGCCGGCGCGGGCTGTCCGGTCCGTGCCAGCGGACGTTCCAGGAGCATCTGCACGTCACCGATGTGCCGCTCCGCGAACCCCCCTTCGCAATAGCAGAAGTAGAACTCCCACAGACGCAGGTGTTCCTCGCTGAAACCCAGGGCTCGCGCCTCGGTCCAGCGTTCGCGCAGGTTGCGGCGCCACTCGGCCAGCGTGCGCACGTAGTGCGCCCCGATGTCCTCGAGGTGCACGAGCCTCAGGTCGCTGGCCCTGGTCATCGACGAGCACAGCGCGGTGATCGAGGGGATGCAGGAGCCGGGGAAGATGTGGCGTTGGATGAAATCGACCGAACGCAGCGCGGACTCGTAGTGCTGGTCGGCGATCGTGATCGCCTGCAGGCACATGCGGCCGTCGGGGCGCAGGAGCGCCGAGCAACGACGGAAGAACTCGTCGAAGTACTGGTGCCCGACGGCCTCGATCATCTCGACCGAGACCAGCTTGTCGTACGTGCCGTGCAGGCTCCGGTAATCGTCCTGGAGGAGCACGACGCGACGCTCGAGCCCCGCCGCGCGGATGCGCTCGGCAGCCAGGGCGCGCTGCTGGTGAGAGATCGTCGTCGTCGTCACGCGGCAGCCGTACTCGCGCGCGGCGTGGATCGCCAGCGCCCCCCAGCCCGTCCCCACCTCGAGCAGATGGTCGGCCGGCCCCAGCTCCAGCTTGCGGCAGATGAGGTCGATCTTGGCCAGCGACGCCTCGCGCAGGGTCGCATCGGGTCGCGCGAAGATCCCGCACGAGTACGTCATCGTCTCGTCCAGGAACAGGCCGAAGAACTCGTTCGAGAGGTCGTAGTGCGCCGCGATGTTGGCGCGGCTCCCGCTGCGCGTGTTGCGGCGCAGGGCGTGGAGCAGCGCCAGCACGGTCTGCGAAACGCGCGCCAGGCCGCCCTCGACGCCCGCCAGGGCCGCGCGATTGCGCAAGAAGAGCCGCACCACCGCCGTAGGGTCGTCGCTCGACCACCAGCCGCGCGCGTAGGCCTCACCCGCCCCGACGCCGCCCCGCGCTGCGACGGCGCCCCAGAAGCGCGGATCGAGCACGTGCACCGTGGACTGTGGCAGCGCGGGGTGTGCGCTGCCGAAGACCTGCTGCCGGTCTCCCTCGAGCACGACCAGCGAGCCCGACGCGATGCGCTCGAGGCGCGCGAGCACGAGTCGCGCTGCAAGCGGCGTGCGCGCAACGCGCGCGGGTCGCGCGCTGATCACGGCGGCGGAGGAGATCTCGGGGCTCATGTGGTGCTCGCCTTCGTGCGGCTCGAGGACTTCTGCGGGTGCGCGTGGAAGGGCACGCGCTTCAGGAACAGGCGCGCGGCCTGCCAGTAGATGGCCGCGTGGAGGCGCGCCGTGAGCAGCGGATGACGCAGCAGGACGAGCGCCAGGTTGCGTCCCGTGATGGCGTGTCGCCGGCAGGCGAGCCCGGCGTGGAAGACGGCGCGGCCTCCTGCGAGGCTGGTCATGTTGACGTCGAGCTGCTCGCTCGGCCCGTTGAAGCCCCACTCGTAGTCGACGTCCATGCCGTGGAACGGCGAGACGTGGAAGACCTTGGGAAAGCGCCAGCGGAGCTGGCCATCTCCCGCGCGGCGGCGCGCGTCCAGCACGTACGTGTGTCGCTCGCCCCAGGGCGTGTTCGTGATCTCGGCCGCGATCGCCTCGAGCTCGTCATCCTCGTCGAAGCAGTAGTAGAAGGTGACCGGATTGAAGACGTAGCCGAGCGTGCGCAGGTGCGTGAGGACGCGCACCGCGCCCGCCGGGCGGCGGCCGAGGTCCCGCTCGACGCGGTCGAGCACGGCGTCGCGCAACGCGGTCCGCGGCGCGCCCATGTAGTCGGCGCGCCGGAACCAGGCGAAAGACGGTCGCGACGCCGACCAGAGCCAACGACCCTGGAAGAGCTCCGGCAGCTCGTCCAGGTCCAGGTACATCAGGAAGATCCGGTAGCGGAACTCGTGCGGCCGGGGCTCGAGCCGGCAGTGGAAGACTTCGCCTTCGTAGATCGCGCTCTTCATCACGCGGCCAAGGCCTGACCCAGGCGGCGCGCGACCGCCAGCCCGCTCTTCACGCCGTCCTCGTGGAATCCGTAGCCCCAGTAGGCGCCGCAGAAGTGCACGCCGTGCGCCCCGTCGATCTCCGCGTGACGGCTCTGGGCGCGCACGGCTTCGGAAGAATAGATCGGGTGGTGGTAGACGAACGTGCGCAGCACCTGCGCGGGGTCGATCGCGGCGGCGCGATTCAGCGTGACCAGGAATTGCCGCTCACCGTCCGGTCCCTGCTCGGGCAAGCCCTGCAGGTTGTTCATCCAGTACGTCACGGTCGGCAGATCCGAGGCCGGGTCGGTGACGTGGTAGTTCCAGCTGGCCCAGGCGCGACGCTGGCGTGGCATGAGCGAGACGTCGGTGTGCAGCACGGCCTCGTTCTTCTGGTACGCGAAGGCCCCGAGGACCTTGCGTTCGAGCGACGTCGCGTCGGCCAGCATCTGCAGGCTCTGGTCGGCGTGCGCCGCCAGGACGACGCGGTCGTAGATCGCGGCCTCGCCCGCCGCGGTCTGCACGCGCACTCCGGACGGCACGCGCTCGACGCGCACGACGGGTGTCCGCAGCCGGATCCTGTCGCGGAACGGCGCCACCAGCGCCTCGACGTAGCGGGCCGAGCCGCCGCGGACCACGAGCCACTGCGGACGGCCGTCGACCTGGAGAAAGCCGTGGTTCTCGAAGAACTGCAGCAGGAAGCGCAGGGGGATGGTGCGCATGTCCTCCGGCCTGGCCGACCAGATCGCGGCACCCATCGGCAGCAGGTGTTGCTCGACGAACTCGCGCGAGTAGCGGCCGCGCAGAAGGAACGCGCCCAGGGTCAGCCCCTCGTCGGGCTCCCTGAGCAGGGCCGGCGCCTCCCGGTAGAAGCGCAGGATGTCGCGCACCATGCGCCAGAAGGACGGGCGCAGCGCGTTGCTGCGCTGGGCCAGGAGCCCGTCCAGGGACGTGCCGTTGTATTCCAGGCCGCTGCGCTCGCAGCGCACCGAGAAGCTCATCTCACTCGCCTGCGAAGCCACGCCCAGCTCGGCGAGCAGCGCGCAGAAGTGCGGGTAGGTCTTCGCGTTGAAGACGATGAAGCCCGTGTCGATCGCCAGGCTCCGGCCGCCGGCCTCGACCTCGACCGTGTTCGTGTGGCCTCCGATCCACTCGCCCGCTTCGTACACGGTGAGCTCGTTGTCGCGTTGCAGCCGGCGGGCCGCGACCATCCCCGCGATGCCGGTCCCGACGACGGCGACCTTCACCGCCCACCCCCTCGCTCCGGCACTCGGGCCGGACGCGGCTTGAGGTCCCAGACGAGACCCATCGACCGCATCGCCAACAGCACGTACCAGCTGGCGTCGAGCTCCCACCAACGCAGGCCCTGTCGCGCCGACGACGGATGGCGATGGTGGTTGTTGTGCCAGCCCTCGCCCAAGGTGAACAGGGCAAGCAGAGCGTTGTTACGGCTCTGGTCATTCGTCTCGAAGCGCCGCGACCCGAAGCGATGGGCGACGGAGTTGATCGAGAACGTCATGTGGTAGAGCAGGACCGTGGAGATGCACACGCCGAACACCAGGAGCTGCGGACCGCTCGTGCCCAGTCCCGGAGCGACGGCGGCCAGGAGCTCGCCCGCTCCGTAGAAGGCCGGCAGGAGCAGGATCGGCACGAGAGAGTCGAACCGGTCGAGGAAGCGCAGCTCGGGGAAGCGCGCCAGATCGCGCACGAGCTCGTGCCGCGTGCGGAAGTTGCCCTGCGCCATCAGCCACCCGACGTGGCTCCACCAGAAGCCCTGACGAGCGGGCGAGTGCGCGTCGCCTTCCTGGTCCGCGTGGCGATGGTGAGCGCGGTGGTGCGAAGCCCACCACAGCGGCCCGCGCTGGATCGCGCTCGCGCCCAGCACTGCGAACACGAACTGGAGCGCCCGCGACGTGCGGAAGGCGGCGTGGGAGAAGAAGCGGTGGTAGAAGGCGGTGATCGCGAACATTCGCAGCACGTAGAAGGCCACGGCGACCGCGATCGCCGTCCAGCCCCAGCCGACCCACGGGATGAGCAGGCACCCGGCGTGGATCGCCAGGAACGGGCTGATCCTGAGCCAGTCGATCTCGCGCGGTCCACGGCCGGCGTCGCGCGGGTTCGGCGCCCAGGAGTCGAACCAGCGCACGAGGCTGGCGGCGGAGGAGGTGGCCCTCATGCTTTCACCGCTTCCGCCGGGCGCAGGCGCATCAGGCGGTGGGACACGATCCACTCCGACCCTTCGGCGTAGCCGAAGAGCTCCGAGCAGGCCAGGAAGAAGACCCTCCAGCGCTGATACCAGAGCTCGGCCTGCCGTTCCCCGTAGGTCTGCCGGAAGAGCGCGAGAACGGCTTCGCGCTGCCGTTCCAGGTTCGACAACCAGCCTTCCGCCGTGCGGGCGTAGTGCGTACCGGGCACGATCCAGCTCGCTTCGCTGTCGAACGGCACGGCGAGGTGCTCGACCAGCTCGTGGCACGGCATCATCCCGCCGCTGAAGAAGTGGCGGCTCATCCAGTCCGACTCGTCGCGGACCTCGAAGGGATAGGCGTAGCGCCGGTGCGCGAAGACGTGCAGGAAGAAGAGCGCGTCGGGGCGCATCCAGCCGGCCGCGCGGCACAAGAGCTCCTCCCAATTGCGCATGTGCTCGAACATCTCGACCGAGACGATCCGATCGAAGCGCTCGAAGATCGTGAAGTCGTTCATGTCGCACGTGACCACCGTCACGTTCTCGAGACCGAGCCGGCGCGCCTCGGCCTGGATGTGCGCGCGCTGCGGTGCGGAATTGGAGACGGCCACGATCCGGCTGCGCGGGTAGCGCTCGGCCATCCACAGCGTCAGTGACCCCCAACCGCAGCCGAGCTCGAGCACGTTCTGGCCGTCGGCCAGTCGCGCACGCTGCGCGGTCAAGGCGAGCATGGACTCCTCGGCCTCCCCCAGCGACGCGCCGTCGTGCGCGTAGTGAGCGCTGCTGTACTTCAGACGAGGACCGAGCACGAGCTGGAAGAAGGCCGGCGGAACCTCGTAGTGCTGCTCGTTGGCCTTCTCCGGCACCAGGGCCACGGGGCTGCGGCGCATGAGCTCGATCCACTGCGCCAGCGCGCGCTCGGGGTCCGGGCCGAAGACCGCCTGCTGCTCACGCAGACGCTCGCGCAACAGCTTGCGGATGCCGTGTCGCAGCAGCGCCTCGGGGACGTATCCCTTCTCGACGAATCGGATGACGCCATTCATGACGTGAGCGGTGCGTCCTTCGTTCGCGCCCGCGTAGGTCCGGGGAAGAAGGCGTTCGTCGTCTCCTGGTACGAGCGGTAGTCCTCGCCCCGGCTGCGCAGCGACTGCTTCTCCGTCGGAGGGATGCCCGTCACCTTCAGCACCAGGAAGAGCATCAGCGCGGGCGCGAGCCAAACCGCCCAGCCGAGGGGCAGGCCGATCGAGAGCACGGGATAGGCGAGCCAGTGCAACCACTCGAAGAAGTAGTTCGGGTGACGCGAGTAGCGCCACAGGCCGACGCGGCACGTCTTGCCCGCGCTTGCGGGAGAAGCGCGCCAGGCCCGCAGCTGACGATCGGCGAGAGCCTCTCCGGCCAGCGCGACCATCCAGATCGCGACGGCCAGGACGTCGCGCCAGGCGAAGCCCTCGCTCGCGGCGGCGCTTGGAACCAGGAAGGCGAGCGACAGCACGACGGCCAGCGCCGCCTGGCCCAGGAAGTACCACAGAAGAGCACCGTCGAAACCTGGCCCGAGCCGCCGGCGAAGATCCGCATAGCGGCCGTCCTCGGGCTCGCGCCGCACGCGCGCCGCCAGGTGCAGGCTCAGGCGCAGCGCCCAGATGCTCGCCAGGACCGCGACGAGGACTCGCCGCGGGAGCCAGCCCGATGCTAGCGCGGCGTAGAGGAGGGCCAGACCGCCGAGGCCTGCGGCCCACAGCACGTCCACGATGCCGGCGTTGCGCGTCCTGCGCTGGCGAGCCCAGCCCGCCAGCATGACGACCGCGAGGACGATCAGGCCCCACACAGGCAGCAAAGCGTCGGAGAGCGGCATAGTGGTTCGTTCGCTCAAGCCCGCTCCCTGGATGCGCACGTCACGGGAACCCGCGGGGCGCGGACCGGCATGGGCTGGCGCGGGGCCATCGGGCACGTTGGAATACAAGTCGCGATGAGTACAAGCTTGTTCACGGCCAATCTGCTGCGGGCCAGCGCGGAGGGCTTCGCCGGGCTCGCCGCCAGCCGCTTGATCGAGGGCGATCCCGCGCTCGCTGGCCCGGGCGGGTTCGATGCCTGGCGCCTCCACCTTCGAGGTCAGCTTACGGCGCTCGCCGCCGCCGTCGAGGACGGGGCGCCGGAGATGTTCGCCGCGCAAGTGGGATGGGCTCGGGACTCGTTCGCCGCGCGCGAACAGTCCGCGGCCGTTCTAGGCACCGCGCTGTGCCGCTTGCGCGAGGTCCTCGAGGAATCCCTGCCGGGTTCGGCCTGGGCTGCTCTGCCCGTGTACTTCGATCGTGCCCACGACGAGCTGGCGCATCCCTGGACCCCGCAGCCGAGCGATCTGCCGGGCCTGCACCCCCACGGTCAGCTCGCGCTCGACTACGTCTCCGCCCTGCTGGAGTGCGACGAGCGCAGGGCCGTGGCGCTCGTGATCGACGCCCTGAAAGCAGGACGTCTCTCGGTTCGGGACGCGCTGGATGGAGTGCTCTTGCCGGCGCAGCGGGAGCTCGGCCGCATGTGGCACCAGGGTTTGATCGGCGTCGCCGAAGAGCACTTCGGTTCGATCGTCACCGCCAAGGTCCTCGCGCGCGCGCTGGCTCACGCTCCTGCGATCGTGTCCAACAGCCGCACGGTCGTCGTGGCCTCGGTCGCGCGGGACGCCCACGACCTTGGCGTGCACGTCGTCTCGGCCTTCTTCGTGCTCGACGGCTGGCGATCGATCTGTCTCGGCGGGAACACCCCGATCGAGGATCTCGTGCAGTTCGTCGCCCGCTTCGACGCCGATCTGGTGGCCCTGGGTGCGACGCTGGACGAGCAGCGCGAGGTCACGGCGCGCACGATCGAAGCCCTGCGCGCGGCGCGACCCGGCCAGCGCGTGCTCGTGGGCGGCGCGGCGTTCGCGGGCGACGCGGCGCTGTGGCGCCGGATCGGTGCCAACGGCTACGCCCGCTCGGCGGCAGAGGCGGTGGAGCTCGCCCGAAAGCTCGCGGGTTCGTAGCGTTCGCACCGGCGCGAAGGGCCGCGAACGGACGCAACGTGGATCAGGGCGTCGCGGTCGCGAGCAGGTGCTCGCGCGCGGAGACCACGACCCCGCCGGCCGGCTCCAGCGTCACCGCGAAGAGTGCCGCCTCGCGCACCTCGAGCTTGGCATCGATGCGGACGACGACCTCTGCATCCGGACCGACGTCGAAGACGCCCCCGTCGACGGGCTTCGCCTCCCATGCGTCGCGCGCCTTGTCGAAAATCCAGAGCTGGTACTGGACGCGCTCGGCGTCGTTGGGAGGCAGGTCCCGGAAGCGCAGGTAGCCCTCCTGGCGCGCGCGGCTCCAGACCACGTCACCGCTCACGTTGCCGGCCAGAGGATCCGCGGCCGCGACCCACGCCGCGCGCACCAGATCGGTAGCGCTCGCCACCAGGATCTCGCGGCCGGTTGCGGAGTCCCGCGATCGCTCCGGCGCGCGCTGCAGCCAGAAGACCGCGAACACCACCGCCGCGGCGAGCCAGCCCGACAGAGCCAGAAGAGAGGGCCTCGTACGCTTCGTCTCTGCCGCGCGCAATCGGGTCGCGGGCGCATGGCCTGCGAGGCCGCAGTGGGAGCGCGCGTCGGCCTGGAGCCGGAGACTCAACTCGGCCGAAGGCCTCTTCAGCCGGCCCAGCCCGGCCAGGTTCAGCGCGGCGACGCTCTGTTCGAGATGTTCGAGGCCATCCGGGCCCACACGCGCCATCAGCTCGTCGCGCTCCTCGTGCGCGAGGCCGAGCGTGACCTCCTCCACGGCCAGCGCCTGCGTGCGCTCGTCCCACTCGCGGAAGGGCCGACTCACGGCAACTCCCCTCCACGCGAGGCTCGCAGTACCTGTTCCGTCTGCTCGAGCCCGCGCCGGATGTGGCTCTTGACCGTGCCCAGGGGAATGCCTGTCGTCGCCGCGATCTCCTGGTGCGTCAGCCCATCGACCACGGACATCAAAATCAGACGGCGTTGCTCGGGCTTGAGCGTCGCGAGCACGGCGTGCGCGCGATGCGCCTCGTCCCCCATGTCGACCTCGGAGTAGCCGGGCTCGTCGCCGCTCGCGCTGGCCGCGTCGACCCCCTCGAGCTTGGGCGTGCGCGAAACCTGGCGCTGGCGATCGATCACACGGCGCCGGGCGATGATCGCGATGAAGGTGATCTCCGAACCCCGGGCGGGGTCGAAGTCCTTCGCGCTTTTCCAGATGTCGATGAAGATCTCCTGGACGAGGTCTTCCAGGGCCGCAGCGTCGCGCGAGAGTTTCTTGGCGAGCGACCAGACGAGCGCGCTGTAGCGCGCGATGCAGGCTTGCAACGCGTCCGCCTCTCCGCGCGCGACGCGCGGCAGGAGCAGGTCGGAACTGGCGCGGACATCGTGCATGCGGTCTCGGGCGTGCGGTGGCGAGGGAGGTCTCCGACTCACGCCGGGCGGTATCGCCTGCCGCTGCGGTAACCGGCGGACTCTATCAGGCAGAGCCTCGCATCGACCAGGGTGACCCGAGGTTCTCGCTCCGAACGTACGGGGCAGTGTTTCTGTGGCGTGCACGGTCCTTGCAAACTCCCGGCCCGACGGCATGCCGACGGGTTCCTGACCAACGGCTTCGACGGGCGTGGAGACTCAGCCAAGGAAGAAATGAGGGGACCGTCGGCCAACCGACGGCCCCCCCGCTGCTCGAGATACAGTCCCTTACTTGGGGAGCAGCACCGAATCGATCGCGTGCACGACCCCGTTCGCGGTGTCGACATCCGCAAGGATCACGCGCGCATCGTTCACGAAGACCTGGCCCTTCTCGCTGCGGGTCCGGAGCTCTTGCCCGTTCAGTGAAGCGACGGTCGCACCCTTGGCCGCTGCGTCGGAGAAGATCCGGCCCGGGACGACGTGGTACTTCAGGATCGCGGCCAGTTGTTCCTTGTTCTCCGGCTTGAGCAGGTTCTCGACCGTGCCCTTCGGGAGCTTGGCGAATGCCTCGTCCGTGGGCGCGAAGACCGTGAACGGTCCCTTGCCCTGGAGGGCCGCGACCAGACCGGCTGCTTCGAGGGCCGCGGCGAGGGTCTTGAACTTCCCGGCCTCGACCGCGGTCGCGACGATGTCCTTCGAGCTCGGCAGGATCACCGCGTCGATCACGTGGATGATGCCGTTGGAGCAACGGATGTCGGTCCGCGTCACCTTGGCGCCGTCGATCTGGACGCCTGCGTCAGAGGCCAGGACCTCGATCCGCTGGCCGTTCAGGGTCACCGCGCTCTTCAGCTTGACGACGTCCGTGGAGGCGACCACACCGGGCACGACGTGATACGTCAGAATCGCCTGCAGGGTGGCCTTGTTCTTGGGCTCGAGCAGGCTCTTCAAGGTGCCCTCGGGCAGAGCGGCGAACGCTGCATCCGTGGGGGCGAAGACCGTGAACGGTCCCTTGCCCTTGAGGGCTTCGACCAGGTCGGCCGCGCCGAGCGCAGCCGCGAGGGTCTTGAAGGAGCCGGCTGCCACTGCCGTGTCGACGATGTCCTGGCCGCCGGGATGAACCGAGACCGCGGTGGCCAAGGCGGTGGAGGAGCAGGTGTCCCCCGGGAATGCTGCCGCGGGCGAGAGCGACGCGGCGAGCAGGCAGAATGAACTGAGGAGCATGTGTGTTTTCCTTCTGTGGCGGTGTCGGGAGGTTGACGGTTGATACTCGGAATCGGATTCGCCGCGCACGCGCTCTCGGATGCAGGTCTGTCAGAACGAAACCCATCGCCTCGCCGTTCTTGCCTGCCGAGAACGGTGCATCCGAGCTGTGCCAGCGGTCGAATGCTCAAGGAGCGAAAGGGCCCATGTCGCTTCGCTCACTCAAAGCACCGGTAGTCGCCAAATCCAGTGAGCGCAGGCGACCGGAGCGGAAGGCTGCCCCATGAAGGATTTGCTGATTCGCCGAGACCAGACCCTGGGATCAGGGATCGACGAGGTATTCCGCTTCTTCTCGGATCCGCGCAATCTCGGTGAGATCACTCCACCCTGGCTGCACTTTCACATCGATGCCTGCTCCACCGCATCCATCGGCGAAGGCACGGTGATCGACTACAGCCTGCGAGTCCGGGGCATCCCCGTCCGCTGGCGCAGTGTGATCCGGGGCTGGGATCCGCCGCTCCGATTCGTGGACGAGCAGGTGATCGGTCCCTACCGCCGTTGGATCCACGAGCACTCGTTCGTGGACCTGGAGGGCCGGACGCGCGTGGGCGACTTCGTGCGCTATTCCGTGCTCGGAGGTGCTCTCGTCGACCGCTTCCTGGTCCGTCCGGATGTCGAACGCATCTTCGACTACCGTGCCCAGCGGCTTGTGGCGCTACTCGGGGCCTGATCCCCTGCCTGTCCTGAACGCCTCATCCGCTTGTCGAGCCGTCATCGCAGGAGTGGACCGCGCGACTCGCAATCCCCCTCAGCATGCCGGCGAAGACCAGCGCGTGGAGTGGCCGCCGCGCGAGGCAGCGCACGACTTCTCCGCGCGATTCGAGGTGGATTCTCAACCTCCAGCTGACGTACCCGGTCGCACCGGTCTGCAGGATCTTCCTCTGCTCCGCGCGCCCATTGGGCGGAGTGGTCATGATCGGTCGGCAGGATGCGCACTCGCTCTGCGTCTCAGCCTCCGTCGATCAGCAAGCGCGCCGAGCGCTCCAACTCCAACAGTTTGGCAGCGGAGAAGCCCCGGTCGTGGAACCAGTGCACGCGCCCTTCCTCGTCGAGGAGGAGGACCCGCATGTTGCTCGGTTGCTGATCGCCCGTGAACGCGACGAGAGTGCCCGCGTCGGATCCGAACACCGTGACGACGGAGCTCCAGTCCTCGCTCGGAATGCCGCTGCGCATCCCGGAGTCGATCGTGCCCGAGATCAGGCGCGGGAAGAGGCCCGGAATGGTCGGCACCTCGAGGATGCGCACGGGGAACTGCGCTTGGAGCAGTCCGTAGAGCCAGCGGTCGGCGTCGAACTGCGCGTCCTGCGCGTACCCGAGGAGCACGAGGACGGGCTCACCGGGGACCGGAAGCGTCACCGCCTCCCCCGCCAGGGATTGGCCCCGTACCTGCGGAAAGGGCTGCTGCAGCGGATCGCGGTTTTCGACGGTCGATCTGCAGGACCCCATCGTCGCTGCCAGCAGGGCAGAGGCCAGGACGGCGAGCGCAGTCCATCTCGTCGCACGGATTCTCATGGAGGAGAGCTGCGGAAGGAGAAGAGGGTCGTGCCGGGCGTCGTGAGAATGCCACGTCGGCCGCCCTAGCACTGCGTTGATTCGCCGATCCACCCGTCTCGGATGCAACCGGAGCCCTTTCCCTCGTGGAGGGGTCCCCAAGCGAGACGCGTGGCACCGCGGCGAACGGCTCCGACGACGGGAGCGAATTCGAGGTCGGTCTCGATCGCCATCATCACGCGCCGGTGGTCCTCGAGCGTGCCGGGCCCGGCGGCGGGTGAAGCCGGCCTCGAGGTCACGCACGGCCGCCACGCGGGCCTCCGGCAGAAGGCTGGGTGATCGAGTTCCGGAGGCGGGAGAACAGCGCGGCGACGGGCTTCATGCCTGCGTTTCGCAGGGCAATGACCCTTGGATCCAGCGCGTCGGCGTGCTGCGGACCTGGCACGGCGGGAGACCGATCGACCGCTTGGAACGCCGATCCCGAAAGCAGGTTCCGCTGCATCCGGCCGCGCACTCGGGGCGAATTTCCAAGCATGACCCGAGTGAACTTGCCCGTGATCCTCTGGATGACTGCGGCCTTCCTCTCCTTCCTCGCCTCCGTCGGGTGCTGGTTCTTCGTGGACAAACAGACGGGCCTCTACATCGGTCTGTGGGTTCCCTCGGTTCTAGCCCTGGGCTGCCTGTTGAACCCACTGCAGAGGAGCCGGGCTGGCGGGGCGACGGCAAGCCCGGGGACCCAGGCGAGACAGCCGAACGAGTTGCGCTAGCAAGGACCGGATGTCATGACGACTCTCGACGCTGCGGTGTTCATTTTCGGGGTCCTCGTCGCCGCTCTGGCCGCCGCGGGAATGATCCTCGTGTTCTACGGCCACGCTTTTCTCGACCAGGCCAGGCGAGAGGAGCCGAAGCTCAGCCCGGGGATGAAGCGCCTGGCGACGCTCCTGAGTGAAGAGCCCCCGTAGGCATGCGCGAGCCGAACAGCGCGCATGGGCTGCGCATGCAGAAGGCCGCGCGTATCGCAGACCACCCTGGATTTCGCGAACGATTTGCGCAGAGGACACTGCGCGAGGTGATCCCCGCCCCTTCGGAGCCAGGCGGGCGAAGGGTCCGCACTCCGTGGAGAATCATCGAGGCCGGTTGAGCCGTTTGTAGTACGCGTCGATCCACTCGCGGTACTGCACCGGCAGCTCGGCGCCACCTTGCGCGCGGAACACGTCGCGCGCGTACACCGGCAGGTCGCCCCAGCGATCGTTGACGTCGGTTGTCTTCACCGGCGCGGTTGCGGACCGCGCCGGAGGCTGGCCCGCGACGTTTTCCGCAGGCGCGTCGGAGGCCAGCGGGTTCTTCGGGACCTCAGCGGCTGATCCCGGCTTCTTCTCCGTGCCCGGCTCGGGCTGCTGCCCGCCCTCAGCCAACTTCTCGGGTGCATCCGGCGTCGCCTCGCGCTGCGCGCTCGTCCCACCCTGACGGTCGAGAGGGCTCGGACGATTCCGAGCTTCGTCGGGTGATGGTCGATTCCCTTGCCCAGCCTGTTTTTCCGGCGCACGGCCGGACTTCGGGGAGGCTTTTCACAAGCCCCCGCTCGACATTCACGATCCGCCGGGCTCGTGTTCGTGATCGGCGAGCTCGAGGATGCGGTCGAAGTCCCGGACCACCTGTTGCGCTCGGTCGCGGCTCCGCACGAGCAGCTCGCCCATCCCGGCCGGATCCGCCTGCCCGCGCGCGTTCCGGCCGCCGGCAGCCGCGTCGAACAACAGCCGGTCGATCTCGCGCAGGCGCACCTCGACCTGACCGAGGAGCTTGAGCATCTCGTCGTGCGGATCGCCCGCTCTTGCGCCGGCGATTCCGATCTTCGCCGGTGCTTCGCGCTCGGGCTTCGGAACCTGCGCGCGGACGTCGGTCATCGTCGAGCCCACGACGAACAACGTCGCGAGCCACGCGTGAGCCATTCGGTCGGGAAGCATGGCCAACTCCTCCTGGAGCCAGGATCATTGTGTCGCGGGCGCGGTACGTCGCAAGCAGGAGCTCGTGCCGGGCTCGCAGCCGTCGCGGTCCGCCCTCAGCGAGGAGCCGCGGGCGCGATTTCAGCGTAGCGGTCGTTGCGCACGTAGACTCGCGCGTGGCCCTCGTCGGCCGCCAGCGTGTAGTTCTCCCGGATGTACCGGCGCAGCTGCCGGAAGGTCTCGTGCGCGTACTTGTCCCGCTCCGTGTAGTAGAACGCGCCGGACCCGACCGCGTCGACGAAGAGCGCCGGGCGGTTGCGCTCGAGGTCCGCCATGTACTGCGGCCGGAAATAGGAGTCGCGCAGCGGCCAGTCGCGCAGCTGGTGTTCGCTCTCCGCCTCGCGCTGAGCCTGGGGCAGGTTCGCCTGGACGTAGGCGCGGCTGTACCAGCCCCACAACCCCATCGTGTCGCCGTCGCGGCGGTACTTCACGAGGACCTTGCCGACCGCGTCGTAGGGGTCGAGCCAGGACTCGAGGAAGCGCCCGTACATCTCCGGCTGCCCGACCTTCTTCACGCGCACGAACAGCATGGGTGCGGCCGTCAACGCGACGAACATCACGGCGAGCGCCACGTGCGCCGAGCGGCGCGCGAGCGCGCCGGCCATGTCACCGTAGGCCGCGCCCGCCCACGTCGCGAGCGGCAGCACGGTGTAGAGCACGTAGTGGTGGAAACCGCGGCCGGGCGCGACCGCCACCCAGCAACCGACGAGCCCGAACAGGAGGCTCGTCCAGGTGAGCGGGCCGGGAGCCTTGCGCCGGACCAGCCGGTCGACTGCGGCGAGGACCCCCACGGCGGCCACGCCCACGAGGAAGACCACGGAGTGCCACGTGAACTTCGAGAGACGCAGCAGCTCCAACGCGGTCCTGGCGTAGCTCTCGCCCCGCTCGACGTAGGTCAGGTTGTCGAGCAGGTAGCTGCGGTAGAAGTCCGGGAACACGCCGGCAGCGGAGACTGCGAGCAGGATGATCAGGCTCGGAGCGATGGTCGCAACGGCGAGCTTCGCGATCTGCGCCGCGCGCGCGCCGATCGGCTGTGGGAAGTTTGCCCAGGCCAGCCAGGCTCCCCACACAGCCAGGGCGAGTGCCGGCGGTGAGGACTGGAGCTTCGCCCAAGGCATCAACCCGATCACGGCGCCGCCCAGGAGCCAAGGCCAGCGCACCGCGCCGGGCGCGTCGTCGGGGCGCGGCCGGTAGCTCCACAGAAGCCACATGCCGACGCCCTCGAACAGGAGCGACGGATGCTCGGACGAGTAGTGGACGAAATCGCCGTCGGTCGCGGCCGCGAAGAACACCAGCGCCGGCAGGATCGCCACGCGCGCGATCCGCGTGCCGTAGGCCGAGCGCAGCAGAGCGTAGGTCGCCGTGACCGCTCCCCAGACCATCAGCAATCCCGTAAGGCGCGCACCGAAATAGCCGAGCGGAACGCCGAGCAGGTTGAGCGGCAGCAGGGCGTAGAAGTTGATCGGCCCGGACGTGATGCCGTCCACGGAGCGCCAGAACACCGGATCATGGCGCAGCGTGATCGCGCCGGCGAGCATCCAGCCTTCGTCGGGGTTGAACTCGCGGATGTCGAACAGCGGCGGCCAGCGCCAGGCCAGCAGGAACGCGAACATCAACGATCCGTAGCGCCAATCGAGACGGCGCGGGGCGAGCGGTCCCGTGCCGTCCGCCGCGCGCAGCGTGCGGACGATGCAGATCAGCATCAGGATCGTCGGCAGCGCGGCGATGGCCCAGTACGACCAGTGGTTCTCGTCGAGCCAGCCAAAGAGGGTTGTCGCCATCGAGGATGCGGAGGGGTTCGCCGTGATCCGCGCTCAGCGCGGAGCCGCGGGCCCCATCTCAGCGTACCGGTCGTTGCGCACGTAGACGCGCGCGTGGCCCTCGTCGGCCGCCAGCGTGTAGTTCTCCCGGACGAACCTGCGCAGCTGCCGGAAGGTCTCGTGCGCTTCCTTGGCCCGGTCCGTGAAGCAGAACGCGCCGGGCCCGACCGCGTCGACGAAGAGCGCCGGGTTGTTGCGCTGGAGATCCTCCATGTACTTCGGCCGGAAGTAGGTGTCGCGCAGCGGCCAGTTCCGCAGCTGGTGCTCGCTCTCCGCCTCGCGTTGCGCCTGGGGTAGTCCCGCCTGCACATAGGCGTGGCTGTACCAGCCCCACAAGCCCAGCGTGTCGCCGTCGCGCCGGTACTTCACGAGGACCTGGCCGACTGCGTCGTAGGGGTGGCGCCAGTAATCCTCGAAGTGCCCGTAGATCAGCGGTATCCGGGCGTACACCACGCGCACGACCAGCATCGGCGCGGCGGCGAGGGCGATGAACACCACGGCGAGCGCGATCTGCGCCCGGCGGCGCGTGAGCGCGACGGCCATGTCTGCGTAGGCCGCGCCCGTCCACGTCGCGAGCGGCAGGACGGTGTAGAGCACGTAGTGATGGAAGCCGCGTCCGGGCGTGAGCGTCACCCAGAAGGCGACGAGCGTGAACGCGAGGCTCGCCCTGACGATCGGCCCGGGTGGCTTGCGGCGGACCAGGCGCTCGACCGCGGCGACGACCACCAGGACGAGCGCCCCCAGGAAGAAGATCGGATAGTGCCACGTGAACTGCCAGACACGCAGGAGCAGGCTGGTGACCTCGCCGTAGCCGAGGCCTCGGTCGACGAAGGTGAGGTTGTCGAGCAGGTAGCTCCGGTAGAAGTGCTCGAACACTCCCGCCGTCGCCACGGCGAGCAGGAAGACCAGGCTCGGAGCGATGGTCGCCGCAGCGAGCTTCGCGATCTGCACGATGCGCGCTCGGAGCGGCTGCCCGAAGTTGGAGAATGCCAGCCAGGCGCCCCACAACGCGAGGGCCAGAGCCGGCGGCGAGGACTGGAGCTTCGCCCACGGCATCAGTCCGACCACCGCGCCGCCCACGAGCCACGGCCAGCGCACCGCGCCGGGCGCATCGTCCGGACGAGGCCGGTAGCTCCACAAGAGCCACGAGCCCACGCCCGCGAACAGGAGCGAGGGGTGCTCGGACGAGTAGTGCACGAAATCGACGTCGGTCGCCGCCGCGAAGAACACCAGCGCCGGCAGGATCGCCACCCGCGCGATCCGCGTGCCGTACGTCGAGCGCAGCATCGCGTAGATCGCCGACAGCGCTCCAAAGACCATCAGCAGCGCCGTCAGGCGCGCACCGAAGTAGTTGAGCGGGACGCCGAGCAGGTTGAGCGGCAGCAGGGCGTAGAAGTTGAGCGGCCCGGACGTGAGGCCGTCCACGGAGCGCCAGAACACGGGATCGTGGCGCAGCGTGATCGCACCGGCGAGCATCCCGCTCTCGTCGGGGTTGAGGTCCCTGATCTCGAAGAGCGGCGTCCAGCGCCAGCCGAGCAGGAACACGAGCATCAGCAACGCGAAGCGCCAATCCACCCGGCGCGGCGCGAGCGGCCCCGTGCCGTCCGCGGCGCGCAGCGTGCGCACGAGGCAGATGATCAGCAGGATCGTTGGCAACGCCGCGATGACCCAGTACGACGACCAGTAGTCGTCGAGCCATCGGTACACCTCCCTCCACTTCACGAGGACCAGTGCGGCTTCCGAGCGCTGTGCGCCGCGTCTCGAAGGATCGTCAGGCTGCTCACGAAGTGCGGCATCGATCGGAATGCCACCCTCGATTGCAACCGGCCTCCCCGCGGAAATCCAATCGCGGCCTCGACGGGCAGGGATGTCGACGGGCCCCGGAAAGGGATTCCCACCCCGACTCCAGGCTCGCACGCGCGGGTGCCGAAACATGGAACGGAAGGCGAAACGGCCTCCGGCGAACGGCGCCCCCCACGAACTGCCGCGACTCCTGGCCGCCTTCCGGGCCAGCCATGGAACGCCGCAAGATCAACCCGCGCACGACGAGCGACCTGGAATACCAGGACCGGAGGCGCCGCGTGCGATTTCGCCTGCCGAGCGGCGCCCTCGTCGTCCTCGTGCTCGCGATCGTCGCGGTCATCGCGATCGCGGCGTTCGTCGTGCTGAAGAACCCGGAGATGCTCGGCTTGTCGGGCGCCAAGCCCTGACGAGCTCGTCCACTCAGCCCTGCAGCGCCACTTCGAGCTCGACGCGCCCGCCGCGCAGCGAGCGGAACACGAGGCGCAGCACGCCGCCGGCTTCGCCCTCGACCGCCAGGTGCAAGCGCGCGGACTCGGCGCCCTTCAGGTGACCGATGCGCCACGTCGCGCTGCGCGGTACGTCGAGGTTCCCCACCGGCTGACCCTCGCGCCCCAGGCCGATCTTCGACACGCGCGCGCCGTCGACGTCGAGCCACACGCTGGCCGGGCTCTTCTGGTGCTCGTCGACGCTGGCGGTCGGCAGGCCACCGGCGACGCGCAGCTCGACCTCGACCAGCCACAGGCGCTCGCGCAGCCGCTCGGCGCGCACGATGCGGCCGCCCAGTCGCGGCAGCTCGCGCAGAAGACCCTCGACCGCCGGTGCGAGCGGCAGGAATCCCGCCGGAGGCGCGGCAGCGGCGCGTTCTCCGGTGGTTGCGGCGCCGGCGCCGGTCCACGGGTCGAGCACGAGCACGCACGCTCCGGCGCGCGCGCGCGCGAACGCGGCCAGGCTGCCGGGCTCGGCCACGGCTGCGGCCTGGTCGGCCTGGAGCTGCGCGACGTCGAGCCCGGCGGCGCCGGCGATGCGCGCGAGCGGCGTGTCGGTCGCGCTCGGGCTCACGGGCCGCGCGTGATCGTCGCGCGTGAACAGGGCCAGCGCGGCGACGTTCGTGCGCTGCGCCACGAGCCGCGCCAGCTCGCGCGTCTCCGGTTCCGAGCACGGATACGGCCCCTGCGGGCAGTCGATCGCATCCGAAGGCTGCCAACCGGCCGGGAAATTGCGGTCGAGACGGCAGGCGCGCGCGGTCGTGGCCTCCGGCGCGAAGAGCCCGTCCGGATCCGGCGCCGGCACCGCGTACAGCGTCGTGCCGGCCAGGAGCTGCGCGACGGCCGGCTCGCGCTCGGCGCGCTCGAGCAGCGTGCGCACGGCGAACAGCACGGCTTGCGGGCCCTCGGGCGCCTTGCCGCTGGCGACGCCCAGGTCGGTCGCGAGCAGCGCCGCGGGCTTGCCGTCGACGCCGTTCGCGACGTCCCCCACCGTCAGCAGCGCGAGGCGCCGCCCCTGCCGGCTCGTGCCCAGCGTGTCGATGCGCAGGAACGTCGGGTGCGCCGCGGCCAAGCGCGCGAGCTCGGCCTCGAACGAGCTCTCGCTCCACGGCTGCGCGTAGTCCAGCGGCGTTGTCGTCGCGGCCGGTGCGGGCGGCGCGATCGTCGTGGGCTCGACCGACACGGGAGCGGGCTCGGGCGACGGCTCCGGTACAGGCTCGGGCGGCGGAACGGGCGCGGGTGCGGGATCCTGGCGCAGCGCGCGCGCGCCCGGCACCCGGAACGACATCTGCGCGCTGGCCGATGCGCCCAGCAGCGTGACGACGAGTGCGACGGGCAGCGCGCGCCGCATCACGGCTTCACCTCGCGCTCGACGCGCGTGGCCCACGGCGCCGCGGCGCGCAGCTTGAGCGTCGCGCCGCTCGGCACGAGCGCGACCGCCGTCACCTCGCGGCTCGTCTCGCCCGGACCGAGCACGCCCAGGCGCGCTTCGCTCTCGCCCCACAGGAGTCGCGCGCCCGCCGGCAGCTCGAGCTCGACGCGCGCGCCCTCGGGCCCGAGCCCGGTCGGGAACCGCCCCGGGTTCTCGACGCGCGCGCGCACGGTCACGACCTCGCCGTCGCGCGAGGCCTCGAGCACGCGCAGCTCGAGCGACGGCGCGCCGGCCGCGAGCTTGCGCACGAACCCGGCCAGCCCGTGCGTCGCCGCGTCGAGGCTCTCGGCCGGCGGGTTCGCGCGCGCGAACGGCAGCCAGCCGCCGACGAGCAGCGTGCGCCCGTCGCCCAGGTCGACCGGGTGCCAGTCCTGGAAGCCGATGCCGCCGCGCACGTCGTCGAGCCAGCGCGCCCACGCGGTCTCGGGATCGGGCGCGGCCGCCGTGGCAGCCGTGCCGCGCGCATCGGCGCGCGCGTCGATCGTGCCGCGGGCGCCCTCGGCCTCTTGGAAAGGCCCCCACGCCGCCACCTCCAGCGCCAAAGTGCCGACGACCGCGTGCGCCCACTCGATCGCCGCGCCCGGCCGCGCTTCGCCGCGTGCTGCGGTCAGCGCGACCGGCGCACGCTGCGGCCGCGCGGTCGATTCGGCGAAGAGCCGCACGACCGCTTCGTTGGCCGGCGACGCCGCGCTCGCGCCGGCGTGAGCGACGAGCCCGTGATTGCCCTGGAAGACGAGGCAAGCCAATCGCGGCCGCGCCAGCAGCAGATCCGCCAGCGCGCGCGACAGCGCATCGTCGAGCGGCAACGGACCGCCCAGCCCGCCCGCTTCGCCCCGCCATCCGACGGGGAACGCGAGGTCGAGCACGACGCCGCCGACCGGATCCTCGTTGAAGCGCCCGTCCTCGTCGTCGTCGCGGCCTTCCTTGGCGCGCGCGTAGCGAACGCGGTCGCCGCTCTTCGCGGGCACGAGGAAGCGCGCGTCCGCGCCGCGCGCCCACGCGCCGCGCGGATCCTCGATCAGCATCTCGAGGATCTGCCCGTCGCCGTCGGCGTCGTCGGGCGGGTCCTCGTCGATCGCGAGGTCGTTGTCGTCGTCGACCGGCAGGGAATCACGACCGTCGCACGGATCGCCGGCCAGCGTGCGCGCAAGCCCGTCGGGTGCGGCCCACGGGATCGCGACGAACGTCAGGTGCGCTGGCAACATCGCGCGCGCGCGCAGGAGCTCGTCGGCGACGCGCAGCGCGGCCTCGCAACCCGACAGCGACACGCCGTCGAGACCGCCGAGCAGGAAGATGGTCGGACGTTCCGCCAGCGGCAACGGGCCGTCCGCTCCGAACGCGAGACCGGGCACGTCGCGCCCGGCGCGCGATTGCGGTAGCGCCAACGCTTGCGCGCCACCCGACTCGACCCACGCGCGCGCCCACGCGGCGACCTCGTCGAGCGTGTGGTAGCGCGGCGTCCAGATCGGCGGCTCGGCCGGCGGCGTCGCGACGACGGGTGCCTGGGCCGTGGTCGGCGCGACGACGGCCGGCGCGTCGGCGACAGGCGGCTGCGGATCCGGCTCCTGGGCGCGCGCGGCGCGCGGGAAGAGCCCGCACGCCACCGCCACCGTCACCGCCCCTGCCGCCCGGAAAAACGCCACGCTGCCTCTCTCGTCCCCAGAACAGGATCGCGCATCCCCTGGATGCCGCTTGAGCCCCGTTTACGGATCCTACTCCGAGACCTCGAGCACCCGCCGGGCGGGAAAGGCAGCCCGGATCCGGCTGCCGGTGCGAAAACCGCGCGTGCGCCAACCCGGGGATACGGTGCCAGGGACAACTCCGACACCTTGGGGGACGAAATCGACCTCCCCGCCGGCCGCGGCGCGAAGCTGTCGGAGTCGTCCCTGGCACCGTACCGACGCTCAGGTCGCCGGCTCGTTCATCGACGGCGCCGGGTGCGCCGCGGGGGCTTCGGGACGGGCCAGCGGGGGTGACTGCGGGACCATTTCGACCGTGCGCAGCATCTCCTCGCGCCCAGCGTTGGCGGCCCGGTCGGCCCAGTGGTCGACGTCGGCGATCTCGACGCTGACCTGCCGCGACACGCCCTTCGTCTCCATCGTCACGCCGTACAGGCGCTGGCAGGCGGCCATCGTGACCTTGTTGTGCGTCACGATCACGAACTGCGTGCTCGTGCGGTAGCCGTCGAGCATCGCCAGGAAGCGGCCGACGTTCACGTCGTCGAGCGCGGCGTCGACTTCGTCCAGGATGCAGAACGGGCTGGGGCGCGCTTCGAACACGGCGAAGAGCAATGCGAGCGCCGTCAGCGTGCGCTGTCCGCCGGACAGGAGACCGATCGGCAGGAGCTCGCGTCCCGGCGGTCGCGCGACGATCTCGACGCCGGAGTCGAGTGGGTCGTCGCCTTCCTGCAGCGTCACGTCGGCCTTTCCGCCGCCGAAGAGCTGGCGGAAGATGCGCTGGAAGTTGGCGCGCACGGCTTCGAACGTCTCGTGGAAGAGGCGCTTCGACTCGCCGTCGATCTCGCGGATCGCCTCGGCCAGCATGTCGCGCGACTGGATCAGGTCGCGGCGCTGGTTCTCGAGGAACTCGAGGCGCGCGCCCGACTCCGAGAGCTCGGCCACGGCCTCGGTGTTCACCGGGCCGATCTTGTCGAGGCGCGCCTTGAGCTCGCGCACTTCGGCGTCCAGCGCCGCCAGGGCTTGCGGATCTCGCAGCTCGTCGTCGGGCGCGAAGTCCGTGAGCAGCGTCGCTTCGTCCTGGGAGAGCTCCTCGAGGGCTCGGCGCGCGATCTCCTCGCGTGCCAGGCGTTCGCGTTGTTCCGCAAGGCGTTGGTCGGCCAGTCGCGCGACGATCTCCTCGAGCTCGCGCGACACGGTCATCTCTCGCGCCCGCGCCAGCTCGATGCCGTCCGTGCCGGCTTCCAGCGCGCCGCGCAGCTCGGCCACGCGTGCGTCGGATTCGGCGCGCAGCTCGAGCAGCTCCGCGCTGCGTTCCTGCAGCGTTTCCAGCTCCGTTTCCGAGCGTTCGACCTGTCCGGCGTACTCGGCGGCGAGCCGCGCGGCGCGCTCGTGCTCGCGTCCGTTCTCGTCGAGCACGCGCGCCAGGTCGGCCTGGCGCCGCGCCTCGCCCTCGTGCTCGGCGCGCGCGCGCGCGGCGGTCGAGCGTGCTTCTGCTTCCTGGCCGGAGAGCTCGCCGCGGCGCGCCTCCAAGCCGCCGTGCTCGTCCTCGAGGGCCGAGTGCGCCTCGCGCTCCTCGGCGTGACCGGCCAGCGCGCCCGACTGTGCGGCGCGCGCCGTCTCGAGCTCGCGCTCGAGGCGTGCCGCTTCCATCTGCGCGGCCCGTCCTTCCTGCTCGAGCGCCGCCAGCAGCGCCTCCTGGTCGCGCAGCCGCGCGCGCGCCGTCGCCAGCGCGCTCTCGGCCTGCCCGCGCGCACCGCGGCGCAGCTCGAGCTCCTGGCTCGAGCGCTCCCACTCCTTCTGCAGCGCGATCCGGTGCGCCACGACCTCCGCGCGCCGCACGTCGATCGCCTCGATGCCGGCGCTCAGCTCGGCCGCGCGCACCTGCAGCTCCTCGGCGCTCGAACGGCGTCCGACGGCGCCTTGCGTCAACGCGCGGTGACCGCCGCAAACGCCGGCCGCGTCGACCAACTCGCCGTCGGGCGTCACGAAGCGCAAGTCGGGGCGCTCGGCGATCAGCGCGAGCGCCGCGTCGAGGTCGCGCGCCAGCACGACGTCGCCGATCAGCGCGCGCCGCAGCGCGTGGAAGCTGGGCTGGCAGCGCACGAACTGCGAGAGCGGCCCGAGCACGCGTTCGTCGTCGTGCACCAACTCGCGCTCGGCGACGGGCACGAGGCCCTGCGGCAGCACGAGGCCGGCCGAGCCCGCCTCCTGCGCGCGCAGCCAGGCCAGGACCTTCTCGATCGCGTCCTGGTCGACCGCGACGAGCGCGCTGCCGCGTGCGCCGAGCGCCGCGTCGAGCGCCTTGGCGTGCGCCGTGTCCGTGCGCAGGTGGTCGGCCAGCAGGCCGAGCAGCTCGCCGGTCGCGACCGGCTCGGCGCGGCGTCCGACGGCGTCGAACACCTTCTTGCCGCCTTCCGAAAGGTCCTCCAGGTCGCGCTCGCGGTCGAGCAGGACGTCGATGCGGCTGGCGACGCGCGCGCGCTCCAGCTCGAGCGTCTTCTTCTCGGCCTCGTCGCGCGACACCTGCGCGCCGGCGTCGCTCATGGCCTGCGCCAGCCCGCGGCGCGTGCCTTCGTGCTCCTGTTGCGCCTGCGCCGAGGCGCGCGCGCGCTCTTCGAGCTCCTGTTCCTGCGAGCGTTGCGTGGCGACGGTCGCGCGCGCGGCCTCGAACCGTTCGGCGTGCCGCGCGTCGCGCTCGCGTGCCTGGTTGCGGGCGCCGTCGAGCGCCGCGATGCGGTTCTCGGCTTGCGTGCGCTGCTCGACCAGCCGCAAGAGGGTGCGCCCGCGCGCTTCCAGCACGCCGCGCAGCTCCTGCGCGCGCGCGTTCACGTGGGACAGCTCTTGCGCGCGCGCCATCGCGACCGCGTGCGCTTCGCGTGCCGCCGCCTCGAGCTCTCTCACCCGCTGTCCGAGCGCCTCCGACTCGCCGCGGCGTGCTTCGAGCGCGACCGCCAGCACCTGCGCGCGCTGACCCTCGTCGCGCGCCGCGTTGCGCGCCTCGGAGATCCGGGTGCGCAGCGCGCCGACGCGCTCGTCGACCGCGCGCGATTCGCCCGACAGCCGCGAGGACTCGGCCGTCACGCGTTCAAGCTCCGACGACAGCGCGCCGCGCTCGCGCTCGCGCAGCGTGCGGTCGCCCTCGGCCGACGTGCGCGACGCGCGCATTTCGTTCGCGGACGCTTCGAGCGCAGCCGCTTCCGCAGCCAGCTGCGCCAGCCGCTCGCCGTGGATCCACAGCCCGTGCTTGGCGTGACGCGCGCGCGATGCGAGCCATTCCTCGCGCGCGGCGGTCCAGCGCTCGGCCTTGCCGGCCTGGATCTTCAGGCTGCGCACGCGGCTCGAGAGCTCGCCCAGGATGTCGTCGAGCCGCGCCAGGTCGTCGGCCACGCACTTCAGGCGCAGCTCGGTCTCCTGGCGGCGCTGGCGGTAGCGCGACACGCCGGCCGCTTCCTCGAAGATGCGCCGGCGCTCGACCGGGTTGGCCGACAGCACGGCGTCGATCTTGCCCTGCTCGAGCACGCTGTAGCCGCGGCTGCCCAGGCCCGTGTCGAACAGCATCTCGCGCACGTCCTTGAGACGCACCTTCTGGCCGTCGACCAGGTACTCGCCCTCGCCGCTCTGGAACACGCGGCGCGTGATCGCGACCTCGGGCCCGTGGCCGTCGAACGTGTTCGAGGCGTTGTCGATGATCAGCGTGACTTCGGCGACGGAGAGCGCCGGCCGGCTGGCCGAGCCCTTGAAGATGACGTCGGTCATCTCGCCGCCGCGCATCGACGTCGGGCGCTGCTCGCCCAGCACCCAGCGCACTGCGTCGACGACGTTGCTCTTGCCGCAGCCGTTCGGCCCGACGACGCCGGTGAGCGTGTCCTCGCCGAATTCGAACGCGGTGCGGTCGGCGAAGGACTTGAAGCCGAAGAGCTGGAGTCGTTTCAGTCGCATGATGGTTCAGAGGGTGAGGAGCATCCGAAGCCTCTGCGCGCCGCGGAGCGGCGCCAACGGGATCGGAGAGAGCGTAGGATTGTTTTTCTGCACGCTCTCTCAGCGTTCGGCGGTGGGAACTTCGTCGGAGTACAGCGAGCTCTCGACGGTGGGCGGCAGCGCGTACAGGCCGCCGGTGCGCACGCGCCGGCGGACGCGCTCGCGCTCGAAGGCCTCGAGGCCGGCCAGGAGCGGCGCGCGCCCTTCGCCCGGCAGCGCGATCGAGCGCAGGAATCCGGGCGCGTCGAGCACGCCGCACGAGAGCGACGCCGCGGCGTCGGCCGCCGCCTCGATCCTCTCGCTCGGGTTCGCGGCGATCGAGACCAGGTCGAGCCCCGTGGAGTAGGCCGCGTCGGAGCGCGCGCTCTCGCCGGCCTGGAACAGGCTGGGCTGCACGACCTGCTGCCTGCGCGCGTCGAGCGCCGCGAAACGCTGCGCGTCGCGCTCGCCGTACGTGCCGCACAACGCGACCGCCAGCCCGCGTTCCTGCCCCAGGCGCTTGGCCGCCTCGGAGAGGAACGCCAGCAGGCGCGCGGCCGCTTCGGGCCGGACTTCGCCGTCGCCGAGCCAGGCCAACGCCTCGCGCAGGCCGACGGGCACGAGCGCGTACGCCACGCGCGCGCGCGGGCCGGATCCGCTCGCGCCGCGGCGCAGGTCGCGCAGCGCGCACAACGCGTCGAGCCCGCGCGCCACGGCGCCGTGCAGGTCCTCGAACAGCGCGTCCTCGCGCCACGGACCGGCGCGCCGCGCGGCGCGCGGCAGGTTGAGCGTGACCGCGGCGCGCAGGGCCAGCGCCCCGCGCTCGCGCGCGCCGCGCACGAGGCCGGGCGCCACCGCGCGCTCCGTGGCCGAGCCGAACGTGGGCACGATGCGGCCGCGGGCGAGCAGCAATTCCACGCCGCGCTCGAGCGCCGGGCTCGAGGCCGCGGCCGCCACGAGCTCGCTGGCGTCGACGAACACGCGCGCGAGACCGGTGCGCGGACCGTCGGCCTCGGCCTCGACGAGGTCCTCGACGGTGCGCTCGAGCCAGGGCGGCACGGCCGGGCCACGCTCGCGCGCGCGCAGGCGCGGGGCCAGGTCGATCGTGCGGCCGGAAGCGCGCGCGACGGCGGCCAGCGCGACGAGCCAGCTCGCGAGCCGATCCGGCGCGACGCTGCGCGGCGTACGCGTCAGCACGGAGAGCAGCGTGCCGCAGTCCTCGAGCACGACGCCGCGCGCCGTGCGCGCCGCGGCGCGCGCCAGGTCCTCGAGCAGCTCGAACCCGCGCAGCGGCTCGAACTCGCCCGCCGCGAGCAGCTCGCAAGGCAGCGCGACCGCGAGATCCAGGTGCACGCGGTCGAGGTCCTCGAGGCCGAATTCTCCGTCCGCCAGCGCTTCCTGCAGCGCCTCGGGCAGCACGTCCTCGTGCGCGAAACGGCGTAGGAGCTCGCCGGCGACGCGCGCTTCGAGCGCGCGCGGCGCGGCCGCGCCCGGTTCCGCTTCGGGCTCGCCGGCCGCGATCCAGCGCGACAGGTCGTGCCGCGGCATGCCGACCGGCCGCGTGCGCCGCAGCGCTTCGGCCAGGCCGCGCTCGACGAGGTCGTTGTCGACGAGCTCGCGCACGAGCGCGGTCGACACGCGCTTCAAGCCGCTCGCGAAGACGCGCTCCTCGACGTTCGCGGCGACCTCCTCGGCCAGCGCGCGCGGGACGTCGGCTTCCGAGACGAGCGCGGCGACGATGCGCGCGCGGCTCCAGGCTTCGACGCCGCCGGCGACGAGGACGCGCGGGGCGCGGCGTGCCTTCTGTGCGGCATCGCGGCGGGCTTGAGACGCGTTTTCGCTGCGGTCGGTCGAAGCTCCCTCGTTGCGTTCTCCCAGAACACCCTCGCTACGCTCGGGTGCGGGTGCATCCTCGTCCCCGTCCTCGAGAACCGCTCGCACGCGCGCGTCGCGCGCGCGCTCGAGGATGTAGGCCTTGGCGATGCCGGCGTGTCCCAGCTCGACCAGCGCCTCCTCGATCAGGTCCTCGATCTCCGCGACGTCGGGGACGGACTGCTCGCCGGCGCGCGCGCGGCCGACGGCGTAGCGTCGCCCCAGCGCCATCTCGACCAGGTCAGCGACCTCGATCGCGGCGTGCGGATCCTCTTCGCCGGTGCGCTCGGCGGCGCGCGCCACCGCGGCCTCGATCCGCTTCCGCTCGAACGGCACGATCGTGCCGTCGCGGCTCTTCACGCGTGCGACCTTCAAGCCGTCACTCCCGCGCGCGACTTCACGTGCGCTCCGGTCCCTTCTGGCGCGACTCGAGGATCGGCTTCAGCTCCTCGAGGAACTGCGACACGTCCTTGAACTCGCGGTAGACGCTGGCGAAGCGCACGTAGGCGACCTGGTTGGCCCGGCGCAGCTCCTCCATGACCATCGTGCCGATCACCGAGCTCGGCACCTCGCGGTCGTACTCCTCCTGGCAGCGCGCCTCGACCCGCGACGTGGCCGCCTCGAGGTCCTCGATCGCCACCGGCAGCTTCTCGCAGGCGCGGACCATCCCGGCCAGGATCCGGTCGCGCTCGAAGCGCACCCGCTCCCCGCTCTTCTTGATGACCCGCAGCGGCGTCTCCTCGACCCGCTCGTAAGTCGTGTAGCGCAGGAAGCAGGCGAGGCACTCCCGGCGCCGGCGGATCACCGACCCGTCGGAGCTCGTTCTCGAGTCGACGACGCGGTCGTTGTCCTGCTTGCAGCGGAGGCATCGCATGGGGGGGCCCCCCAAGAGGTTGGGCCCGGGAGATCCCAACACGCTTGATGTAGCGAGTCAACGCGCCGATCGGGCCCTCCGCCGACCTCCGGCCGCACCGCCGGTGAGGTGCCCGCTGACCGCGTCCGGCGCCGGTTCGCCGTCGGGCGGGTCAGGACGGCGTGCGCCTCGTTCCACCGGACCCGACGGGCTCCGAAATCCCGTAGTAGGCCGCGAGCTCCTCCGGATCGTGACCGTAGTCGTAGACGAGCTCCTCCCGGGCCGCGATGTCGCGCAGCGCGCGGAACTCCATCGTCTGGTCCTCCTCGTTCGAGTCGAGGGAAACGTTGGCCGGCAGCCCGTGGTTGACGAGGCTCCCGAGCCCGAGCACGACGCACACGTCGCCGTCGTCGCTCCAATCGAAGACGTAGCGCCCGACCACGCAGGCGTCCGCGTGGTGCGATTCGGCCTTCGGGACGAGCACGATCGGGTCGGCCAATACCAGGGTGCCGCCGGGGATGTCCTGGGCCGCGAACACGCCGCGGCCGCGGCCGGGGACCGAGCGGACGGCGAGGGCGGGAAGGGCGAAGGTCGTTGCGTGCATGCGCGCGGGAGGTTAGTGGCCCTCCGCGATCATTCAAGGTGTCGTCCGCGAGCCTCGCTCCGATCACGAGCGGACGGAAGCTGCGCGTCCGGCGCCGATCTTCACCGACTCCCCTCCCGCGTCCCTGCGGGAGTCACTTCCCCAGGCAGAACCGGGCGAAGATCCGATCGAGCAGGTCCTCGGGCGTCGTCGTGCCGCGGATCTCGTCCAGCCCGAGCGTCGCGGCGCGCAGGTGCTCGGCGACGAGGTCCAGCGGCGCGCCGCTGCGGCTCAGCTCGAGCGCGCGCCCGAGCTCGCGCGCGGCGATCTCCAGACCCCGCTGGTGGCGTTGGGTGAGCTCGCGCTCCAGGGTCGGCGACTCCCCTTCCTGACCCCCGCCCTCGCCACGTTCGAGCTGCTCGGACATCACCCGTCGCAGCTCGGCCAGCCCGGCGCCGGTCCGCGCCGATGTCGCCACGACCGCGTCGGTGCCCGCGGCGTCGACCGACGGAGGCACTGCCCGCGGCGCGAGGTCCGTCTTGCTCCAGGACAGCACGATCGGGACGCCGGCCGGCAGCGACGCGCGCTCGGCGGCCAGCTCTTCTTGGGACCGCGTCGCGTCGACGACCCAGACGACGAGGTCCGCGCCCGCCAGCCGCTCGCGGGCGCGATCCTGCGCGGCGCGGTCGATGCCGGCCGCCGCGGCGTCGAAGCCGGGCATGTCCAGCAGCCGCGCCGACTGCCCGTCCAGCACGACGTCGGCCTCCAGCGCATCGCGCGTCGTGCCCGCGACGTCGCTCACGATCGCGTCGTCGCGGCCGACGAGCGCGTTGTAGAGCGCGCTCTTGCCCGCGTTCGGCGCGCCGCACAAGACGACGCGCGGCGCGCCGGCGGAGCGCGAGCGCGCCGACTCGAAGCTTTGCGCTGTGTGCACGCGCGCGAGCACGTCGAGCGCGCGCGCCTCGAGCTCGGCCGGGTCGACGTGACCCGTGTCGGCCGCGTCGAAGTCGAGGCTGGCCTCGCACAGCGCGCGCAGGTCGTCGAGCGCCTCGCGCAGTGCCGCCACGCGATCCGCGAGACCGCCCAGCAGAAGCGCACCGGCCGCGCGCGCTTCGGCCGCGTTGCGCGCCGCGACGAGCGCCAGCACGCCCTCGGCGCGCGTCAGATCGATCCGCCCGTTCTGGAACGCACGGCGCGTGAACTCGCCCGGCCGCGCCGGCTCCGCGCCGAGTTGCAGAACGCGCGCCAGCACGGCTGCGAGCAGCGGCGGCGAGCCTGGCACGTGCAGCTCGGCCACGTCTTCGCCCGTGTGCGAGCGCGGACCGGGCATCCACAGGAGCAAGCACGGCTGCGTGCCGCGCCCGTCGTCGATGCGGCCCGTCGCGAGCGCGCGTTCGCGCAGCGGCGGCCGCTCACCCGTCCACGCGGCCTGCACGATCGCGCGCGCGGCCGGCCCCGAGAGCCGCACGATCCCGCGCGCGCCCGGGCCCGGAGGCGAGGCGATCGCGGCGATCGTCGAGCCGTTCACCGCTTCTTCTTGCGCTTGGCGTCGCCGGCGCGCTCGACCTGGACCTGCTTCATGCGCTGCTCCTGCGCCGCCATGAGCTTGGCCATGAATCCCTTGCTCTTCTTGGGCGCCAGCTCGGTGTCGTCGATCGGCCAGTGCTTCTTGATGTACTTCTGCTCGATGATCCCCAGCGCCGACGTCGTGATCATGTAGATCGAGAGACCGGCCGCGTAGCTGTACAGGAAGATGCCCATCACGATCGGCATCCACATCATCATCTTGTACATGAGGAGCGCCTGCTCCTCCGTCGGCTTCGGCATCGCGCGCTGCTGCAGGATCCACATGACCACCATGATCGGCGGCAGCACGTTGATCGCCGTGATGTGTCCCAAGAGCGGCAGCGTCACGTCGAGCGGCAACAGCTGATCCGGCAGCGAGAGGTCGCGGATGATCCCCAGGAACTGCGCCTGGTGCAGGTCGTAGCTGACGCCGATCGCGCGGAAGAGGCCGATGAAGATCGGCAGCTGCAGCAGCGGCGGCAGGCAACCGCCCAGCGGCGGGAACGCGCCCTCCTCCTGCATGATCCGGGCCTGTTCCTCGCGCAGCTTCTTGGGGTCCTTCTCGTAGCGCTTCTTGAGCTCCTCGATGCGCGGTTGGATCCGCTTCATCTTGACCTGGTAGCGCGCCATGGCCGTCTGCGAGCGGCGGTTGATCGGGAACAGGATCACGCGCACGAGCAGCGTCAGCAGCACGATCGCGAAGCCCCAGCTTTGCGTGATCGAGTGGAAGAAGCCCATGACCGCCAGCAGCACGCGCGCGATGCCGCTGACGAAGCCCAGGTCGTACTCGAGCAGCACGCGGTGATCCGGCAGCGAGGCCACGAGCGCGTCGCGCTGCTTCGGCCCGGCATAGGCCTCGTAGCGCCACGTGCGCGACGTGCCGGGCGGCGGCAGCGAGAGCTGCAGGTCGATGTCGAGCAGCAGGCTGCGCCAGGCATCGCCGTCCTTGCCCGGGTGCCGCGCGAGCCAGGCCTCGTCGCGCAGCGCGCGCCAGCTCGCGCCGGACAGCGTCGGGAGCGTCTCCGCATCGGCCGCGTGCACGAGCACGGCGTAGTACTTGTTGTAGACGCCCGCGAAGACGATCGGCGCGGCGGCCGGCATCGTGCCGCCGCGCGTCTGGCCGCTCGGATCGGGCGGCTGCACGATCGGCTCGGCCTCGTACTCGCCGGGCGCGCGCGAGGCCACGATCACCTGCGGCTCCAGGTAGAAGGAGTCGCCCGAGTCGTTCGGCACGCCGGCCGCGGGCGTCAGCACGAAGCCGCGGAAACCACCGGTGTCCGGCAGGGAGCCGTTGGCGATCTCGATCTCGAGCCGCACCGTGTCCGAGCCCGGACGAAACAGGAAGCGCTTCTTGAACGTGACGCCGGTGCCCGGCGCGAGCTCGTACTCGATGCCCTCGCGCGCCCCCTCGGCGCCCAGGAGGCGCGGCTTCCACAGCGCGCTCTCGAGCGCGTCGCGCACGAGCGGCTGGCTCGACAACGTGGCGCGCAACGCGAACGAGCCCGGCTGTTCGGACGACTGGCGCTCGCCGGCCAGGATGCGCCAGTGCGCCGGATCCTTCTTCTGCTCGTCCGTGAGCCCGGCCACGTCGAAGTGGTTGCCCGAGCGCAGCTCCAGGATCACCGCGCCGCGGTTCGAAAACGTCGCGCGGTAGGAGCCCGGCGCGCCCGGTGTGCCGAAGAGCAGCGTCTCGACGCGCTCGGCGTCGTCGACGACGACCGGTCCGACCGGCGGGGGCACGTCGGCCGCGGGCTTGGCCACCGGCAGGATCGCGTCGGCGGCGGAGGTCGTCGCGCTCGACTCGGTCGCTGCGGCGGGCGCCTCCGTCTTGACCGGAGCGGGCGGCTTCTTGGCCCAGCCCATCTTCTCGGCCAGCATCCCCCAGCCCAGCACGATCGCCAGGCACAGCGGCAGGACGTAGAGCAGTCGTTTGTCCAAGTTTTCCTCAGCGTCCTTCGGCGAGCCGCGCCGCCAGCCGCTCGGGCAGGCTGGGCACGGCGCGGATCGCCGCGGCGGCGGCGGCGTGGTCGTAGTCGAGGCGCACGAACGTGACGCGCAGCCCGTCGAAGAGGACGTAGGAGAGCCGTGCGTCGCCGTCGCGCGGCTGGCCCACGGAGCCCACGTTCACGATGCAGCGCTGGCCCGGCGCGAAGCCCAGCTCGTACGGCCCCTCCGTGCGCGTCGGCCGGAAGAAGCGTCCATCTTCGTAGTAGACCGCGGGCACGTGGCTGTGTCCCAGGAAGCACACGTCGCGCTTCAGCGCGGCGAAGTTCGCGCGCATCTTGGGGCCGTCGTGTACATCGCGCGGCAGCAGGTATTCACGCAGCGGATCGCGCGGGCTGGCGTGAACGAGGTGCGCGATCTCGTCGACGTGCTCGGGCACGAGCCCGTCGAGGAAGTCCCAGTAGGCCATCGACCGCTGGCGGTCGCCGCCCGCGCCGAGCTGCTCCTGCGTCCACTCGATCGCGGCGCGCGCGATCGGGTTGAAGCCGGCGGCCGAGTCGAAGAGTGCCTCCTCGTGGTTCCCACGCAGGCAGAGGCCGGGCAGGAGCGGCGGCGCCGTTCCTGGCGCACCCGACACGGGTGCGGGCGCGGGATCCGTCGGCTCGGGCACGCACAGGGCCATGACGAGCTCGAGGCACTCGCGCGGCTGCGCGCCGTAGCCCAGCATGTCGCCCAGGCACCAGAAGCGCTGGGCCCCGCGCGCCCGGGCGTCCGCGAGCGCCGTCTGCAACGCGGGCAGGTTCGCGTGCAGGTCGGAAATGATGGCGGTCAGCGGTGCGTCCACGGGGTTCCGGTCCGGGACGCTGGCGGGCAGCGCGGCCGGAAATGGGCGCGGGATTATCGGGTCGCGCGCGGAGCGCGGCAAGCATGGCCGGCCGAAGTGCTCACGGCTTACGCGCGGCGGTGCCGTCCGGGAGCGCCGGATGCAACCGCAGCACGACGAGCAGGGCGAGCGCTGAGCCCACCGCGCCGAGGCCCAGGGCCGTGCCGGACGTGAGGCGGGCCGCGGACGGGAGGAAGTGCGCAGCGAAGGCCGGGGCCGCGCAGGCCAGGACGATCGCGACCACGACGAGAGGCGGGCGGCCGGCGGCCTGGAGGCGGTGCGCGAGGTGGCGACGGTCGCCGCGCCAGACCGGCTGGTCGGCGCGCGCACGCTCGACGACGACGCGCGCAAGGTCCAGCGCCGGCAGCGTCAGGGCCGACCAGCCCCACGTGCTCGTGAGAAGCAGGAGGCCGAGCAGGTGCGAGCCGGAATCCCCCAGGTACACGAGCGGCGGCCCGTCGGCGCGCTTGCGGATCAGGTTGAAGGGCAGGAACGCCAGGACCGCTCCAGCCAGGCTCGCGCCGGCGGCCGTGAGCCCGATGAGCGCGACGGAACCCAACGCGCCGTCGGCGTGGTCGAAGGCGTTCGCGATGTTCTGCGCAGCGACCGCCAGCACGAACACGAGCATACGCTCGCCGTGGGATGCAGCGCCGCTGGCGACGTGCAGCCCCGACGCCAGCAGCGCGGCGGCGGCGCACTGGCCGACGAACTTCGCCGCCGGTGAGAGACCGCGATCGCGCACGTCGTCCACGAAGCCCGTGACGAAGGCGCAGAGCAGGCTCGCGAGGAACGGGAGCAGATCGAACGACCAGACCCGGGGCGGATCGGTCGCGGCCCAACGCTCGTCCCGGAATACGCCGAGGAGCACGATCGCTGCGAGGAGGAGCGCCAGCCCGCCGACGAACGGCACGCCCCCGCGCTGCAGCTTGCGCTCGGGTGCGTCGCGTCCGTCGTCGACCCAGCCGAGACGACGGGCGAGCGCGCGCAAGACGAGGAGCGCGACGAGCGCGGTCGCGGCGGCGACGGCGAACCCGCGCGGCGACGGCACGATCAACGTGGCGCTCCGTGCTGCTTGCGCGCGACGATCACCGTCGCGCTCCGTACAACCCGCGCGCGCGGATGTACTCGAGCACGGCGCGCGGAATCTCGTGCTCGCGCGCGACTCCCAGTCCCAATTCGTCGCGCAGATCCGTCGACGACACGTCGACCGGCGGCAGGCGCACGTAGCCGCGCTCGACCTTGTCGGCCAGCGCGTCGCCCAGCGCGCGCCGCACGCCCTCGAGCGCTGCGTCGGGCTGCCCGTCGCGGTGCACGACGACCGGCTGAACGCGCTCGAGCAGCGCGCGCGCCTCGCGCCACTCGCCCAGCTGCGCCAAGTTGTCGCTCCCGAGCACGAGGAACAGCGCGACGTCGGGCCGCTCCCCGATCGCCGCCGGCAGCGCGCGCACCGTGTCGATCGTGAAGGACGGGCCGCCGCGTGCAAGCTCCAGGTCGCTGACCTCGAAGCCCTTCTCGCCCGCGATCGCGATCTCGACCATCCGCAGCCGGTCGGGCCCGGGCGCCGGGACGTGCCCGGCCTTGAAGGGCGAGCGCGAGGCCGGCACGAAGACCACCCGGTCGAGCTGGAAACTGTCGCGGGCCGCGCGCGCCGCGTGCAGGTGGCCGGCGTGGATCGGGTCGAAGGACCCCCCGAAGAGCCCGATCCGGCGGGGTCGTCCGGGCGGGTCGTGGGGCGCTTGCTGGGCCATCGGGGGCGGGGCGGACGTTACCCCGTCCCGCACCGGGGTAGCTAGCGGACCGGGGCGCGTGACCCCCGAGCGCCGCCGACCCGACCTGCCCGCTGGGACCCTGGACACGAGCCCGGGACCCGGACAAACTCACCGCCCCTCGGCCGCGCCTGGTTGCGCGGCCCCGGCCACCGAGCCCCCCTCTCATGATGAAGTTCATCCCCCTCCTGGCCTGCGCGGTCCTCCCCCTGGCCGCCGGCTGCACCACGCAGGGTGCCCACGGCAACGACCACTGGAGCCAGCGCTCGATCTCGAACTCGCTCGGGCGAGCGTGGCTGGGGTACGAGCAGGAGCGCGATGGGGACTACATCGAGTTCCAGGACCGGAAGAAGCGCGAGTTCAACCTCACGATCCGGCGCTACTTCTTCCACCACAACCCGGACAACCCGTTCGAGGTCTACGACCCGCACTACTACAAGGAGCGGTACCCGCTGGCGATCGTGCCGGACACGTTGAACTACGTGCAGGACCCGATCTCCTCGGTCATCGGCGGGTTCTCGGAAGGCGGCCGCGACGAAGCCAGCCGCGGCCACAACATGGTCGGCGACGACCTGTTCCGCGAGCATGACGACGAGGACGCGGCGCCGAAGACGGCCAGCTCGCTGCGGACCGCGGTGGGCCTGACGGCACCGAAGCAGGACTGACCGCGACGGATCGCGGCCGCGGCCGCGTCACCACGTTCACCAGCACAGCGCCCGCCGGACCTCGCTCGCGAGGTCGGCGGGCGCGCGGTTTTCGGCCGGGATCCAGATCACGTCGGGGAACTTGCGGTACCAGGTGCGCTGACGCCGCGCGAACTGCCGCGTGGCCTGGGCGATGCGTTGGGCGGCGACCGCAGGCTCGAGCTTTCCGTCATGGACGGCAAGCGCTTCGGCGTAACCCAGCGCCTGCACGGCCGTGGGACCGAACCCGGTCGTCTCGCGGATCCGCGCCGCTTCGGCCGGCCAGCCGGCCGCGAGCATGCGCGTCGCGCGCGCCGCGATGCGCCGGTCGAGCTCGGGCACGCCCACTTCGAGACCCACGAGCCGGCGCGCGCGCGACGGCGAGCTCGACCACTGCGTCTGCCATTCGCTGAGCGGACGCCCGGTCTGCGCCTGGACCTCGAGCGCGCGCACGACGCGCTTCACGTCGTTCGGATGCAGCCGCGCCGCCGAGCGCGGATCGACGCGCATCAGCTCGGCGTGCAGCGCCGCGCCGCCTGCGTCGCGCGCGCGCGCCTCGAAGCCGGCGCGCAATTCCGGGTCGACGTCGGGCCCGCGGAAGAGCCCGGCCGAGAGCACCTTCAGGTAGAAGCCCGTGCCACCGACGAAGAGCGCACGCCGGCCGCGCGCGCGGACCTGCGCGAGTGCCGGAGCGAGCTCGGCCAGGAAGCGCGTCACGTCGTAGCGCTCGTTCGGGTCGGCCAGGTCGAGCATGTGGTGCACGACGCGCGCGCGCTCCTCGGGCGTGGGCTTCGCGGTGCCGACGTCCATGCCGCGGTAGACCTGCATCGAGTCGAGGCAGACGATCTCGGCCCCCGTCGCTTCGGCCACGAGCAGCGCGACGTCGCTCTTGCCGCTGGCGGTCGGGCCGATCAGCGCGACGAGCTCCTCGCCCGCCAGCGGGTCGCTATCCGAACCCGGGTCTTGCACGGTGCGGTCCATGGGGCGAGCCAGGGAACACGCCGCCGCACGCGCTGGCAAGGGCCCGGCTGGCGCGCGGCCGGACGGGGGCCTAGCTTCTGCGCATGATCGCCGCCGTCGCGCTCGCCGTGTGCCTGATCCAGGACGCCCCGCCGCCGCTGCCGCCGCTGCCCGACGCGCCCAAGGCCGCGGCGCCCGTTCTGGACGCGGACGGCGAGCCGGTCGTTCCCGGGAAGCTCCCCAAGAGCACGACGCCCGAGGCGCGCGCGGCCTGGGAGCGGCTCGTCGCGGCCGGATCGCCGGCGGGCGAGTCGCGCACGCCCGTCGCCGGGTTCGACCTGTCGCTCGACCTGCGCCTGAAGATCGAGGAGAACCGCAGCAACGACTTCCCGGAGGCGCGCTACGCGTACTTGGCGCCGAACTACCTGCTGTTCGACACGGGCAAGGGCCGCACGCAGTTGCGCGGCCCGAAGGGCGATTGGCTCCTCGACTCGAAGGCCGGCGAGGGGCGCGCGCACGTGAAGCTGGACGTCGGCCGCGAGAACGCGCAGGACCGGCGTCAGATCGAGGACGGGCTCGACGTCGCGCGCCTGTTCGTCAGCGTCGTCGACGCGCGCAGCGTGCGCGTGATCCGTTTCGAGGCGCGCGCCGTGCCGGAGGCGCTGCTGCCGCCGTCGCGCGTCGAGGACGCGAAGAAGCTCACGTGGTTCGAGCTGCAGACGCCCGACGTCCGCCCCGGCGCGCAGAACCAGGCCGGAGCGCGCATCCTGCTCGGGATGTCGCCCGACACGGGGCTGCCCGCCATGGCGATCGCCGACGACGCGCGCGCACCGCAGCGCGTGAACCCGACGACGACGACGGTCGACCTGAACGAGTGGAAGCCGCTCGACGGCTGGATGCTGCCGCGCAAGATCCTGGTGTTCCTGCCGCGGATCGTCGAGCAGGCCGGCGCCGGCGGAGCGACCTCGCGCGTCGCCGACGGCTGGCGCAAGGAGCCGGGCATGGACCTCTTCGTGCGCTCGGGATCGCTCAAGAACACGCTGAAACCCGAGAACTTCCTGCCCCCGGATCCGGCCACGCTTCAGCCGAAGCCCGACGATCGGTAGACAACGGTGTCAGACACCTTGTACCGGGCTCCGCGGCGGTGAACGCGGTGCAAGGTGTCTGACACCATTGTCTACCGGCGGTGGAAGGCGCGCTCCAGGTCGGCCAGCGCGAAGCGCACGCGCGTCGGGCGGCCGTGCACGCAGGTCTGGTCGGATTCGAGGTGGCGGCCGCGCTCGAGCAGGGCGCGCATCTCCTCTTGGGAGAGCGCGTCGCCGGCCATCACCGACGCGCGACAGGCGGCGCGGTGGAGAACCTCCTCGAGGAGCTTCTCGCCGGCCAGCGTCTTCTCCTCCTCGAGCAGCGCGACGATGTCGCGCACGATCAGCGCCGGGCGCGGGCGCTGCAGGCGCGCCGGCAGGCCGTGGACGGCCAGCGTCGCGTCGCCGAACGGCTCGATCAGGATGCCAGCGCGCGCCAGCTCGTCCGAGCGCGCCGCGATCACGGCGACCTGCGCGCGGTCGACCTCGACCAGCTCGGGCACGAGCAGGCGCTGCACCTCGACCTCGCCGCGCGCGAGCTCGGCGCGCAGGGATTCGAACGTGATGCGCTCGTGCAGCGCGTGCTGGTCGACGATCTCGAAGCCGTCCTCGAGCGCGCGCAGGATGTAGGTCAACGCGACCTGCACGAGCGGCGCGGCCGCGAGCGGCAGCGGTGCGCGCGACGCGGGGACACGAATCTCTGCCGAATCAAGTTTCCATCCGGGTCCCGCCGGCACTTCGTGCACGCTGAACGGCTCGGGCGCCGCGCGCGGTGCGCCGCCGCCCACGAATCCGCCGCGAAACGGCAGAATCGCCTCGCGCTCCTCGCGGCGCGCCGCGAAGTCGACGAGGCGCGTGCCCGGCGTCGCCATGTCCGTCCGCGCCACCGCTTCGCGGATCGAGTTCACCAGGAACCCGAACAGTCGCCGCTCGTCGCGGAAGCGCACGTCGCTCTTCTGCGGGTGCACGTTGACGTCGACGCGCGCCGGATCCATCGCGAGGTGCAGGAACGCGACCGGCTGGCGGTGGTCGAACACGAAGCCGTGGTAGCCGTCCTTCAGCGCGCGCAAGAGGACCTTGTCGCGCACCGTGCGCCCGTTCAGAAACCACATCTGGCGCGCCGAGTCCCCGCGCGCGAAGCGCGGCGGCGCGACGAGGCCCGTCAAGCGCACGTCGCCGTCCAGCGCGCGCACTTCGACGAGCTCGTCGGCCAGGTCCGCGCCGAAGAGTCGCCGCACGCGCGCACGCATGTCCATTCCCGCTTCGACGTCGAGCGCGCGCTTGCCGTCGTGCGTGACGCGGAACGCAACACCCTCGTGAGCCAGCGCAAGCCGCTGCAGCACATCCAGGCAGCGCCCGAGCTCCGTCGCGGTCTGCCGCAGGAAACGCCGGCGCGCCGGGACGTTGTAGAAGAGATCGCGCGCTTCGATGCGCGTGCCGCGCGGCGCGCCGGCTTCGGTCGCGGGCCCGAGCGCTCCGCCTTCGCAGGCGATGCTCCACCCGGTCGCGTCGTCCCCCTGCTTCGACAGGATCGTGCAGCGCGCGACCGCGCCGATCGAGGCCAGCGCCTCGCCGCGGAACCCGAGCGAGGCGATGTGCTCGAGGTCCTGCACGTCGCGCAACTTGCTCGTGGCGTGCGCCAGGAACGCCAGCTCGACGTCCTCGCGCCCCATGCCACCGCCGTCGTCGACGACGCGCACGAGACGGACGCCGCCCTCCTCGAGGTCCACGGTGATCGACGTGGCCCCGGCGTCGAGCGCGTTCTCGACCAGCTCCTTGACGACCGACGCCGGCCGCTCGACGACCTCGCCGGCCGCGATCTGGTTGCGCACGCGCTCGGGCAGGATCGCGATGCGGGCGCCGGGTGAGGTCTGCACGCGGCGAGTG
>JANNQS010000117.1:0-88191 GCA_031400875.1 Planctomycetota bacterium
GGCCGGTGGATCCGTGCCCGTGCAGGACGTGCTCGTCAGCCTGGAAGGCGACGGCGCGTCGCGTCTCGACGTCGAGTACCTCGTCACCGGCGCCGGCTGGCGTCCGCTCTACGAGCTGCGCTGCGCGAGCAACCTGGCGCAGGTCGACTTGACGTACCGCGCGGAAGTCCACCAGGCCTCGGGCGAGGATTGGGAGGGCGTGTCGCTCGCGCTCTCGACCGCGCAGCCGCACCGCGGCGCGCAAGGTCCCGAGCCCGAGCCGGTGTGGTTGTCGCTGTGGAAGCCGGAGGGGAGGAGAGGCAGCGTCAACGCGCCTGCATCGGCCAAGCCCGAGGCGCTCGGCTACGCCGGCGACATGGCCGTCGATCGCAAGGCTGTCGACAAGGACGCCGATCGCGCGGAGTCTTTCGCCACGGTCGACGCGCAGGGTCTCTCCGTGCGCTTCCAGCTGCCGCGCCGCGAGACCGTGCAGTCGCGCGAGCAGCCGACGTCGGTGCTGGTCGGCCAGAGCCAGCTCGCCGTCGACGTCGAGCGCACGTGCGTGCCCGCGATCGACCCGACGGTCTGGATGCGCGGCCGCACCAAGAACACGAGCGTGTGGACGCTGCTGCCGGGCCCGGCGTCCGTGTTCCTGGGGCAGGATTTCCTGGGTCGCGCGCAAGTCGAGCTGGTGCAGCCCGGACAGGAGCTCACGCTGCACCTGGGCGCCGATCCGCACGTCACGGTCGAGCGCACGCGCACGCAGGACCTCGAGAAGGGCCCGGGATTCCTGTCGTCGCGCTCGTCCAAGGTCGAGGGCTGGCGCATCCACCTCGAGAACCACGACGCGCCGTCGCCCCTTGCCAGCGGCTCCGTCCGCGTGATCGTGCTCGAGGTCCTGCCGCGCTCGAGCGACGAGCGGATCGAGGTCGAGCTGACCGCCGAGGAGCCCAAGACGTGGAAGGACGAGAAGCGCCAGCAGGACCGGGACGAGAAGGGGATCCTGACCTGGATGGTGAACGTGCCGCGCAACGGCGCCACCGACATCGTGTGGGAGAGCACCGTGACCTACCCGAAGGGCGAGCGCGTCCTGCGCCGGTGAACGTTCGTGTCCGACACCTTGCACCGTGCTCGAGGGCCCGCAGCGCGCGTCGCCCCGTGCCCGGTGGGCCAACGAATCCCTGAGGAACTCTGACGACGCGCGCGCCCCGAGCTCGCGCAGCGGTCGCGTCGGGAAGGTGGGACAAGGTGTCTGACACCGCTGTCTACCCAAGCGCGTGGGGCTGCGTCAGGCTATGCGCACGATGGCCGGTCGATCCCGCACGTTCCTCCTCGTCGCAGCCCTGGCGGCGATCTCCTGCGCCTCGCGCGCGTCCGAAGACCGTCTGCACGTCGTCGTGCTGCACACGAACGACATGCACGGGCAGGTCCTGCCGCGCAAGGCCACGTGGCTGAAGCGCGCCGATCCGCCGATGGTCGGCGGGCTCGCGCGCGTCGCGGCGCGTATCCGGCGCGAGAAGTCCACGGTCGAGCAGGACGGCGGCCTCGTCCTGGTCCTCGACGCGGGCGACTGGTTCCAGGGCACGCCCGAGGGCGTGATCGACGGCGGGCTGCCGTTCCTGAACGCGATGTCGGCGATCGGCTACGACGCCGTGTGCGTCGGGAACCACGAGTTCGACTTCGGCGTGCCGGCGCTCGTCAAGCTCGTGCGCGAGTCGAAGCTCCCGGCGATCCTCGCCAACGTCTTTGAACGCGAGAGCGGTCAAGCGCCGACGTGGGCGCCGCCCTTGCGCATCGTCGAGAAGGGCCCGCTCAAGATCGCGTTGGTCGGGTTGCTGTCGGTCGAGACGCCCGAGATCACGCACCCCGACGCGGGGAAGTTCGAATTCCGCGATCCGGCGCGGTCGCTGGCGCAGATCGCGAAGGCGTTCGCGGGCAAGGTCGACTGGATCCTGCCGGTCACGCACCTGGGCGTCGACGACGACCGCGCGGTGGCGCGCGCGCACCCGTCGCTGCCGCTGATCGTCGGCGGGCACAGCCACACGTTCCTGAAGGAAGGCGTGCGCGAGGGCCAGACGCTAATCGTGCAGACGGGCGCCAAGGCCTCGGCGCTGGGTCGCGTCGACCTGTGGTTCGACCGCGCCACGAAGCAGGTCGTCGAGAGCCGCGCGCGGCTGATCGACCTGGACGAGGAACCGGCGGCAGAGGACCGCGTCGATCTGGTCGACACGATCTGCGCCAAGCTCGCCACGCGCAGCGAAGCGCGCATGAACGAGGTCGTGGGCGAGCTAGCCGGGCCGCTGACGCGCTCGAAGGATCCGCTGGCGTCGTCGTCGGCCGGCAACTTCATGGCCGACGCCGTGCGCGAGCGCGCGCTGGCCGACGTCGGGTTCATGAACCGCGGCGGGATCCGCACCGACCTGGACGCGGGTCCGGTGACGCGACGCATGGCCTTCGAGCTGTGCCCGTTCGAGAACAACCTGACCGTGCTCACCCTGACGGGGGCGGAGCTCGCCTCGATGCTGACGAAGTCGGTCGAGGGCACCGCACACTCGGGCCTCGAGGTCAGCGGGATCGTGATCGAGGCGGCCGTGGACGCGGAGGGGAAGCGCCGGTTCAAGGGCTTCCGCGTCGGCGGCGTGCCCTACGACCCGGCGAAGGAGTACCGCGTCGCCCTGAACTCGTTCCTGGCCGACGGCGGCGACGCCTACATCGAGAAGGTGCCGCCGGGACCGCGGCGCAAGGACGACCTGATCCTCATGCGCGACCTGATCGAGGCGGTGTTCCGCACGCAGAAGCGTGTCGAGCCGAACGCAGAGCAGCGCTACCAGGTGAGCCGCGTGCCGTGATCGCCCTGGCGCTGATCGGGTTGGCGTTCGTCGCGGGCGAGGACTTCGCCACGCTGCAGAAGAAGCTCAAGACAGGCGACGACGTGGCGCGGCAGAAGGCCGTCGACGACCTGGCCGAGCTGAACCAGAAGGAGGCCTGGCTGCTCCTCCTGGACGTGCTCAAGGACCCGTCGCCGCGCGTCGCGGACCAGGCGGAGATCGCGCTCGCCGCCGCGCAGGATCCGGCGATCCTGGTTGAGCTGGCCGGACGTCGCGGCGCTCTGGCCAGCGAGGAGCGCATCGCCGTGCACGCGGCCGGCGCGCTGGCCGGGTCCACGGCCAAGGACGTTCCGGCCGCGACCCTCAAGCAGGCCCTGGGCACGAAGTCGGCCGAAGCGCGCGCGATCCTGCTGCGCGGCGTCGAGCGCATGGCTTTCGAGAGCCGGCTCGCGGCCGATCCGGACGGATCGCTGGCGAAAGCGGTCGAAGCGATCGTGTCGCAGAAGAACGCCGGCGCCGAAGTGCAGGCCGCGGCGTTGATCGCGCTCGACCAGCTGCGGAGCCCGGCGGCGTCGCAGATGGCGGAGCGCCTCGACGCCGCGATGCCGGCGCCGCTGGCCTGCGCTGTCGTGCGCATCGCAGCCGGTCGCGGCGGCGACGTCGCACGGCGCGCGCTCGAGTTCGGCGCCGCGCACCCCGATCGCGCGGTGCGCGCGCAGACGGTCGAGTGCCTCGCGGCTGCGCCGAACGCGGCGAACCTACAGCTCCTAGCCGACCTGCTCGCGACCGAGAAGAACCGTCGTCTGTACTGGACGATCGACGCGCAGTTCGAGCGGCTGTCGGGGCTCGCGGGCGGTGGCAAGGCGGAGTTTTGGCAGGGTTGGGTCGCGAACCTGGGGCCCGAGTGGAAACCCATCACGGGCGACCCGCGTCGAGCTGCGCCGGCCGGCAGCACGGAAGGGCCGAAGCTCGTCGGCCTGCCGATCCTCTCCGGATCGCTGGCGATCCTCGTGGATTTCTCAGGTTCGACGTGGGCCAAGCGACCAGACGGCCGCACCGCCAAGGACCGGATGGACGAGGAACTCGCGAAGACGCTCGCCGCGCTTCCGCCCGACACGTCGTTCAACGTGATCCCGTACACGGACGTGTCGATTCCGTGGGAGAAGTCGCTTCAGCCGGCCACGCCGGCCAACGTCGCCCGCGCGTTGAAGTTCTTCACGGGCTGCAAGGCCAGCGGGAAGGGCAACGCCTGGGGCGCGATCGAGCTGGCGCTGGCCGACCCGGCCGTCGACACGATCCTGGTCCTGACCGACGGCGCGCCGACCGGGGGCACGCGCTGGAACCTGCACCTGATGCACGCGCGCTACGTCGAGCGCAACCGCTTCCGGCACGTCGTGCTCGACGCGGTGCTCGTGGACGCGAAGGGTTTCCTGCGCTCGAAGTGGGAGAAATGGTGCGAGGAGACCGGCGGCCGGATGCTGCCCGTCGAGCTGTAGACAACGGTGTCAGACACCTTGTACCGAGGACAAAGTGTCTGACACCGTTGTTCGCTAGGATCTTCGCCCCATGACCGCCACCAAGACCTCCCAGCCGGGTCCGGCGCAGGCGCTGCCCAACGGCAAGGCAACCTACGCGTCGGGCTCCGGCGTCGCGCTGATCACGCTGACGAACCCGCCCGCGAACGGCTACAGCCACGCGATGATGCGCGACCTCGACGAGGCGATCCTGCGCGCGCGCTTCGACGACGACGTCTTCGTGATCGTGCTGGCCGGGGCGGGCGAGAAGTTCTTCTGCGCCGGCGCCGACATCGGGATGCTCGACGCGGTTACGCCGGCCTTCAAGTACCAGTTCTGCCTGCACGCCAACGAGACGCTGCTGCGTCTCGAGCACACGCCGAAGCTCGTCATCGGAGCGCTGGGCGGCCACTGCGTCGGCGGCGGGCTCGAGATCGCGCTGGCCTGCGACCTGCGCGTGGCGCGGCGCGGCTCGGGCAAGCTCGGGCTGCCCGAGGTCTCGCTGGGCGTCCTGCCCGGCACCGGCGGCACGCAGCGGCTGGCGCGCGTCGTCGGCAAGAGCCGCGCGATCGAGCTCATGGCCACCGGGCGCCTCATGACGTACGAGGAAGCGTCGACGCTGGGCCTCGTGGACGAAGTGCGTGACGCGGGCGACGAGACGCAGTTCATCGCGAGCGTCCTCGACTACGCGCGCTCGTTCTGCGCGCCGGGCAAGGCGCCCCTGGCGGTCGGCCTGATCAAGCGCGCGGTCCAGACCGGATCCGAGATCCCGCTCGAGCAGGGTCTCGCGCTCGAGCGTGAGCTGCAGGCACGGCTCTTCGCCAGCGCCGATGCGAAAGAGGGCATCGCGGCGTTCGTCGAAAAGCGCAGCGCTCGCTTCGAGGGTCGCTGACGTGCAGGTCGTCCAGGTCCCGGTTCACGGCGATCCGTCCGTGCTGCGCGTCGTCGAGCTGCCGGTGCCCGAGCCGGCGCACGGCGAAGTGCTCGTGCGCATGCTGGGCGTGTCGGTCAACCACCTCGACCTGTGGGCGCGGCGCGGCATGCCGGGCGTGAAGCTGCCGCTGCCGCTGATCCCCGGCTGCGACGGCACGGGCGAGATCGCGAAGCTCGGTCCGGGCGTCGCCGGCCCGCGCGTCGGCACCAAGGTTCTGGTCGAGCCGGGCTATTCGTCCGGCGCGTCGCCGCACGATCTGGCCGGCAACGACCACCTGTCCGACGACTACCAGATCCGCGGCGAGCACTTCGACGGGCTCGCGCGCGAGTTCGTCGCCGTTCCCGCGCGCCACGTCGTGCCGCTGCCCGACGGCCTGGATCCGATCCAGACCGCGGCCGTGCCGCTCGTGTTCCTGACCGCGTGGGGGATGCTCGTCACGCGCGCGCAGGCGAAGCCCGGCGAGAGCGTGCTCGTGATCGCCGGCACGAGCGGCGTCGGCTCGGCGGCGATCCAGATGGCGAAGGACAGGGGCTGCCGCGTCGTCGCGACCGCCGGATCGGAATCGAAGCGTGGTTTGTGCTCCGAGCTCGGCGCGCACGCGACCGTCGACCACTCGCAGGCCGACTGGCCCAGCCAGGCGCGTAAGCTGTCCGGCGGCCGCGGCTTCGACGTCGTCGTCGAGCACGTCGGGCCGGCCACGTGGGACGGTTCCATGCGCGTGCTGGCGCGCAACGGCCGGCTCGTCACGTGCGGCGCCACGACCGGGCCGAGCGCGACCCTCGCGCTGCCGCACCTGTTCATCAAGAACCAGTCGATCCTGGGCTCGACGATGGGCCCGCGCAGCGCGTTCCCCGAGATCCTGCGCAAGGTCGCGGCGGGCGCGTACCGGCCGGTCGTCGACCGTGTGCTGCCCATGTCGCAGGTGAAGCTGGCGCACGAGCTGCTCGAATCGCGCCAGGTCCACGGCAAGATCGTGCTGACGCCCGGGAGCTAGGAGACGATGGACGCAACTCAGATGGCGCGCGCCGCCGTGATCGGCGCCGGGACGATGGGCCAGGGGATCGCGCACGTGCTCGCGACCGCCGGCATCGAGACTCGGCTGTACGACGTGGCCGACGCGCAGGTCGAGAAGGGCCTCGTGGCCGTGCGCGTCAACCTCGACAAGGGCGTCGAGAAGGGCAAGGTCTCGGCGGCCGACCGCGACGCGGCCTTGACTCGTCTTTCGGGCACGACGCGCTTCGAGGACGCGATCGCGAACGTCGACGTCGTGATCGAGGCCGTGCCCGAGAAGCTCGAGCTCAAGCAGCAGATCTTCGAATCGCTCGGCCGCCGTCTGGGTCCGGAGGTGCTGCTGGCGACGAACACGAGCTCGCTGTCGATCACGCGCATCGCCAACGTCACGGCGCGGCCGGAGCGCGTCGTCGGGATGCACTTCTTCAACCCGGTCCACATCATGAAGCTGGTCGAGGTCGTCGAGACGCCCAAGAGCTCGAACGAGGCCGTGCAGGCCGCGATCGACCTGGGCAAGCGCCTGGGCAAGGACCCGATTCGCGTGAAGGACGCGCCCGGGTTCGCCAGCTCGCGGCTCGGCCTCGCGATCGGCCTCGAAGCGATCCGCATGGTCGAGGCCGGCGTCGGCAGCCCTGAGGACATCGACAAGGCGATGAAGCTCGGCTACGGCTTCCCTATGGGGCCGCTCGAGCTGACCGACGTCGTCGGGCTCGACGTGCGCCTGTCGATCGCCGACTACCTCGAGCGCGAGCTCGGGCCGCGCTTCGCCGCACCGCAGCTCCTGCGCGACAAGGTGATGCGCGGGGAGCTGGGCAAGAAGACTGGCCAGGGCTTCTATGTCTGGAAGACTTGAGGCCGTGATGGCGCCTCCAACGCGGCGCGCGCGTGCATCCGCCGAGCTCGCACCGCCGCCTTCGTCACGCTTCGTGCTGCCGCGCGCGCACACGGGCGTGATCGAGGATCGCGACCGCGAACTCCTGCTCGACACCGTCCGCGCGCTGCTGTCGACGCCCACGGCGCCGTACTTCGAGGACGGCATGTTGGCGGTCGTGCGCGCGCTCGCGGCGCAGATCCCCGGGCTCGCGCTGCGCGCGGACCGCCACGGGAACCTGGTCACGCAGCGCAAGGAGAGCGGCACGCGCACGCTGGCCTTCAGCGCGCACCTCGATCACCCCGGTTTCCACGCGTTGATGCGGCGCGGGCGCGCGCCCGCTGCGGAACTCCACGGAGGCGTGCCCGAGAGGCTCCTGCCCGGCGCTCCGTTGCGTTTCTTCCGGCCGGGGTCGCCGGACCCGATCGCGACGGCGCGCATCGCCTCGGCTGCGAAGCAAGAGGACGGCCGCGTCGAGGTCGAGCTGGCCGACGTGCGCGGAACCGTCGCCGGCGGCTCGTTCGGCGTGTTCGACCTGACCGACGGCATCGTGCGCGGCTCGCGGCTCACGGCGCGCGTCTGCGACGACCTGCTGGGTGCCGCGGCGATCCTCGTGGCGCTCTCGATCCTGGCGCGCGAGGGTCATCCGCGTCCGCTGGCCGGCATCTTCACGCGCGCCGAGGAGACCGGCTTCGTGGGCTGCATCGGCCTGCTCGAAGCGCGCGCGCTGCCGAAGGACGCGGCCGTGATCGGCCTCGAGTGCTCGCCGCGTCGAGCCACCGCGCGCGTCGGTCACGGCCCGGTCGTGCGGGTCGGAGACCGCTTGTCGGTCTTCGATCCCGAGCTGACGCACGGTCTGCAGGCCGCGGCTGCGCGCCTTCGATCCCGCGTGCCGGCCTTCGCGGCCCAGCGCGCGCTCATGGACGGCGGCAGCTGCGAATCGACGGCCTACAACGCCTGGGGCGTGCCAGCCGGCGGTGCATGCCTCGCGCTGGGCAACTACCACAACGCCGGAGACGGCCGCATCGCGCCCGAGTTCGTCGACTGGAACGACCTCGAAGGCCTCGTGGCCCTGCTGGTCGAGACGGCGCGCGGCTTCGACGCGGAGGCCGGTCGCGGCGTATCCTCGGCCGCGGGAATCCGCGCGCGCCTGCTGCGTAGCTGGTCGCGCGAATCCGAACGGCTCGCCGTTTCCGCGCGCCGGATCGCCGCGACTCCCCGCACTCAGACCAAGACCAAGAACACTCCGCGAGGGAGAGCGCGATGACCGACACGACCTGGGGCGACGAGACGCTGCCGCCCAAGCAGAAGCGCATCCCGACCTGGCTGTGGTTCTGCGGCGGCGGGTGCCTGCTGGCCGTGATCCTGACCGTGGTCGCGGCCGTGTTCGCGTTCGACTACTTCAAGGGCTGGGGCAACGCGGAGAAGCAGCTTCCCGCGCTGGCGGAGGCGCTGCCGTTCGACGAACCCCTGCCGCCCGGGACCGAGTTCCAGATGGCGATCCGCTTCCCGTTCGACTGGTTCGTCTTCACCGACGACCGCGGGTTCGCGCTCGTGTTCATCGTCGTGCCGCCCAGCAAGTCGTCCGAGTTGCGCGACACGATCCTGAACCCGGAGTTCAAGGGCGGCTTCATGGGCAACGGCAACCGCGAAGAACTCGAGGAGGCGATCGTGCAGGTTCAGGGCCGCGAGGTGAAGGGTTTGCGCTACCGCCAGCACGGCGCATCGGATGGCCAGGCCGGATCGGGAGAGGGCCCGGGCATCGTGCTCGACATCGGCCCCGAGTCGGGCGGGAAGATGATCGTGCTGCAGCTCCTGCGCACGAGCGGTGTCGAGATGATCACGGACGACGAGGTGCGCGATCTGCTGAAGCCATTCCATGTCGGCCCGAACCGCTGAACCCCAGGCTGTCGCACCGGTGAGCACCACCGTGCCCGCGCCCACCCGTCTCACCGCGGCGGGGCTCCTCGGGATCGCGCTGGGGCTGATGGTGCTGGCCGCCGCGGCCGCGTTCTTGTTGCTCGGCCGGGGCGGTCCGATCGACGGACGGGCCGAGATGGTGCGCGTGTTCGGCGTCGCCGACCTGCCCTTCGGCTTGCAGATCGCGTCGGCGACCGTGATGCCGAGCGGCGAGAAGCTCGTGGCCTACGCCGCGACGGACGCCGCGCCCGAACCGGCGCGCGTCGAGACGCCGCCGCCGCAGCCGGGCGTCATGGGACCGCGCGTCGACTGGTCCGCGGTCGCGATCCCCGCGACACGCGAGCCGCCGCGCCAGGCCACGTTTCTGATCGTTGACGGTGCGAGCGGACGGACGGTGATCAACGCGATGGTCCGCAACCTGCACACGCCCGACACGAAGGGTCTCGGTCCGGAAGGGGGCATCGTCCTGATCGAGCGCGGCCGCGCCGATTTCCGCGGCTGGGAGTCCGACTGGGTCCACCTGCGCACTTTCGAGGCCGGCGGCACGTTCCGCGACGCGATGCGGATCTCGATCTCGACGCCCGATCAACCCGTCGTGCTGACCGCGACGTGGCCGCGCGGCAGCCCGGCCACGCGGGAGATGCTCGACGAGCTGCTGAAGCCGCTGCGCTGAGTGATTGTTCGTCCGCCCCGCTCTTCAGCGTCCATGCCCTGTCGGGCCGCTCGTGAAGTCGGGGCGTCGGGGCCGTCGGTCGAAAATTGATTGGGCAGAGAATCCGCAGCGACCTGGCTCTCCGCAGAGGCAAGCCCTGACGTGCGAGGCGCAGCTGACCGACGTGCACCTGACGATGGCGCGCTTGGCGCCCGACGCGGGCCGCACGGAAGAGGCGGCGGGCGAGCTACGCGTGGTATCGCGAACGGGGCGGGACGAAAGAGCTCTGGCGAGACGACGGCGCGTCCGCGGGGATCCGTCGGAATCGGTTCGCAAGGTTCGATTTCGCAGCGATCGACGCGCAGAAATCTTCCATGCCGAATCAAGTTCGGCATGGCGATCGCAACGATCCATGCCAGCAGCAAGGTCGGGCCGAGATCGGCTCCCCTTAGCGGATTCCAGGGTGGAGCGCTTCGTCGAGCACTTCCGCCAGGTGCAGCACACGCACAGCGAGGCCTGCGCGGTGCACGCCCGACTCCCACTGGATCTGGCAACCCGGGTTGGCCGTCACGAGCACGGACGCGCCCGTCGCTCGCAACGACTCGATCTTGGGATCGAGCACGCGCTGCGCGTCGTCGGGCCGCGTGAGCGCGTAGATCCCGGCCGAACCGCAGCAGCTCTCGGCGTCGGGCATCTCGACCAGCTCGAGGCCGGGCACGCGCCGCAGGAGCTCGCGCGGCTCGCGCTTGATCCGCTGGCCGTGCACGAGGTGGCACGGATCGTCCCACGTTGCGCGGACCGGCTGCGCGGGCGCTGCGGTCGCAGCCAGCGCCGTGCGCAAGCCCTCGGCGCCCGGACCGCGCGCCAGGAACTCGGACAGGTCGAAAGTGCGGCGCGAGAGCTCGCGTGCCCGTGCCTGCTGCTCGGCGTCGTCCGGGATCGCGTGCGCCAGCTCCTTCAGGTGCGAGCCGCAGCCGGCGCTGTTCACGATCAGCGGCAGCTGCGCACCCTCCTTGCCGGCGAGCGCGTCGAACGCGGCGATCGTCTCGAGCGCCAGCGCGCGCGCGCCGGCCGTCTCTCCGTTGTGCGCGTGCAGCGATCCGCAGCACACGTGCTGGCGCGCGACGTGGACGTCGAAGCCGCAGGCCGCGAGCAGCCGCACCGTCGCGCGGTTCGTGCGGCCCAAGAGCTCGGGCATCACGCAGCCTTCGAGCAGCGCGACGGCGCCGCGACGCTCACCGCGCGCCGGCGTGAACTCCGGCAAGCGGGTGCGCTCGTGCGCGGGCGGGACGGGCGGAGCCGAGCGCAGCCCGCGTCCCGCGCGGCCGGCGATACGCGCCGTCAGCGCGAGCAGCCCCGAGACCTGCGCGAAGCGTCCCAGCGCCGCCGTCGCGCGCAACGCCGTGCGGTCGCGCAGCAAGAGGTCGAATCCGATGCGGCGCGCTAGCCGCTGGAAGGCACTGCGATCGCGCTGCGGCTCCAGCCCGCCGCGCGCGTGCTCCATCAAGCGTCCGAACTGCACGCCGGAGGGGCAGACCGTCTCGCAGTTGCGGCACAGCAGGCAGAAGTCGAGTTCTTCCGCGTAGACCGCGTCGGCCTCGATCTGGCCTTCGGCCAGGGAGCGCATCAGGTGGATGCGACCGCGCGGGCTCGACGATTCCTCGCCGGTCAGCCGGTACGTCGGGCACGAGTTCAGGCACAGGCCGCAGTGGATGCAGTCGAGGCTCTTCGTGTAGTCGACGAGCTGCACGGGATCGCGCGGGTCCACGTCAGAGTCCTCCCGCGAGTCGCCCGCCGGCCCACAGGCCGTGAGGATCGAGCTTGTGCTTCAAGCGCTGCATCAGCGCGGCGCCGAGGGGCTCGTCGCCGCTGCGCGTCGCGATCTCGGTTCGCAGCGCGGCGTCGAGGCCGCGCCAGTGCACGCGTGCGCCGGCCGCACGCAGCGCGCGCTCGATCGCAAGCAGGCCACGCGCGTCGAAGGGCGGCCGCAAGAAGGCGTCGAGCGTCGCGAGTCCGGGGTGCGTCAGCACGCGCACGGGAATCGACAGCGCCGCACAGGCGTCCGCGAGCGAGCTCCAGACCCGCTCGAGCTCGCTCGGCAGGCAGGTCGCGCGCAGCGCGGGCCACGAGCTCGAGCCCGGTGCCTGCTCCATCGCGCAGTGAGCGTTCCATACGTCCGCGACGCGCTTTTCCTCCGCCGTTCCGGGGCTTCCCACGACGAGCGGCAAGCCCGCGAAGGTCGAGTTGGCGGCGCGCGCCTCCTGCTCGAGCGCCTCGGCGCGGCCGGCCAGCAACACCGTCACGAAGAAACGCGTGTCCCCGTCCCGGCTCAGGTCGTGCACGAGAACGGCCCAGGGCTCACGCGGAGCCGCCAGCGCCGCGCGTGCTGCGCCCATCGCTTCCGCGCGCGTCGCCGTGATCCCCATCGCGATCGCGCGCGCGTCCGGACGCGCGTGCAGGCGCAGCGAAACCTCGACGACGAGGCCCAGCGTGCCGTGCGCCCCGGTGTGCAGGCGGTGGAGGTCGAAGCCGGTCACGTTCTTGACGAGACGGCCGCCCGTGCGCGCGACCGTGCCGTCGGCGAGCAGCACGCGCATGCCGAGCACGTGGTGCCGCACCGGCCCGTAGCGCAGGCGATCGAGACCGCTTTGTCCCGCGGCGATCACGCCCCCGACCGTGGCGTCGTCCGCATTCGGGACCTCGGGCGAGAGGTGGTGACCCTGCTCGGCCGCGATGCGCGAGAGATCGCCCCAGCGCGTGCCGGCCAGCGCCGTGATCGTGCCGTCGCCCGGCTCGTAGGCCACGACGCCGGCCAACGCGCGCGTCGTGAGCTCGAGGTCGACGTGGCGCGGCGTGCGCGTCCAGCTCGATTTCGAGCCCTGGCCCAGCGGCAACAGGACGCGCTGCTCGCGCGCGGCGCGGCACACGACGTCGACGGCCTCGTCCAATGTGTGCGGCGCAACGCGCTCCACGGCCGTCTCCGCCGACGGCGTCACGGCAGCCGTCCTGCGCGCGCGACCGGCGGGCGCATGCGCGTCTCGCGGCAGGCGTGCACCGGGAGTAGCTTGCCGGGATTCATGCGCCGATCCGGATCCCAGGCCTCGCGCACGCGGCACATCGCGGCCAGGTCGTCGGGGCCGAAGAGCCACTCCATCGCGCCCATCTTCTCGAGGCCGACGCCGTGCTCGCCGGTCAGCGAGCCGCCGGCCGCGATGCAGGCGCGCATGATCTCGTCGCCGGCTTCGAGCACGCGGCGCAGCTGGTCCTCGTCGCGGCGGTCGTAGGAGATGTTCGGGTGCAGGTTCCCGTCGCCGGCGTGGAAGACGTTCGCGATCTTCAGGCCGCGCGCGCGGCAGATCTCGGTCGTCGCGCGCACCAGCTCGCGCAAGCGCGTGCGCGGCACGACCGCGTCGCACACGTACAAATCCGGCGCGATGCGCCCCATCGCGCCGAACGCGCCCTTGCGGCCGGCCCACAGGCGCGCGCGCTCGCCCTCGTCGCGCGCGCGCCGCAGCTCGAACGCACCGTGCGCGCGCACGATCGGCTCGATCGCGCGCATCGTCGCGGAGACCTCGGCGTCCGTGCCTTCGGCCTCGACGAGCAGCACGGCGCCGGCGTCCTTGGGGTAGCCCGCCGCCAGCACGCTGGCCTCGACCGCCTGGATCGTCAACTCGTCGAGGATCTCGATCGCCGACGGCTCGAGCCGCGCTGCGATCAGGTCGGTGACGGCGTCGCAGGCCTCGTCGAGGTCGCGGAAGATCGCCAGCAGCGTCTCGACGGTGGGTGGGACGCGCAGGAGCCGCACCGTGACCTCGGTCGCGATGCCGAACATGCCTTCGCTGCCGACGAACAGGCCGAGCAGGTCGTAACCGTGCGGATCGACCTCGGGGCGCGACAAGTCGAGCACCTCGCCGTCGGGCAGGACGATCACGAGGCCCAGCACGTGGCGCGTCGTGGCCCCGTGGCGGAAGCAGTGCGGCCCGCCCGAGTTCTCGGCCACGTTCCCGCCGATCGTGCAGGCCTTCTGGCTCGACGGATCGGGCGCGTAGAAGAGCCCGTGCTTCGACACGGCCAAGGTCAGATCCGCGTTGACGACGCCGGCCTGCACGCGCGCAAAGCGGTTCTGCGGATCGACCTCGATCACGTCGCGCATGCGCCCCGTGCCGATGACGACGCCGCCCTCGACGGGCGTGGCGCCGCCGGAGAGCCCCGTGCCCGCGCCGCGCGGCACGACCGGCACGCCGTTCGCGTGCAGGATGCGCAGGACCTGCGACGCCTCGCGCGTGTTGCGCGGCAGCACGACCAGGTCGGGCAGCCGCCGCTCGAACGTCAACCCGTCCGATTCGTACGGCGTGCGCCGCGTGCGTCCCGTCAGCACGCCGCCCGGGCCGAGCACGCGGCCCAGCTCTTCGACGACGCGCGCGTCCATCAGAAATCGATGCGCGACAGGCGCCAGCGCGCGAGCAGGAGGAGCACGGCCGCGAAGAGGAGCGACGTCCCGATCGAGACGAACGCGTTGTGTCGCCAGGGCGACGACCAGCCGAACGTGCGCATGTACCAGTCCTGCGCGTTCAGGTTCGTCGCGCTCTTGCGCTCGACGCGCAACTGGTCGAGGAAGCGATCCAGGGCTCGGTCGCGGTCGTCCTCCGTCCCGAAGTGGGGCTGGAACGACGCGTCGACGACGTACAGGTGCTCGTCGAGGCCTGTGAAACCGCGCGCTCGGTTCACGTCCGTGGTCTCGCCCTGGGTGCGCCAGCGCACCCACGCGAAAGGCAGACCATCGGCTCCGGGTCGCGACCCGCGCACGGGTTTGTCGCGCGTCGACGGATCCTTCTCGAGCAGCTTGGAGTCGTCCAGGCTGTACGAGCCCGGCGCGCGCAGCTTGGGCTTGCCCTTGGCGTCGATCACGTCACCGTCGCGGCGCGAGCGCCGCGACAGCTCGATGCGCGCCTTCTCCTGGCCGGCGGCGTCGCGCGCGATCCACACGGCCGGGTTGGAGCCCAGATCGCTGCTCGACGCGTCCTCGCGCTCGAACCCGTCGGGCGAGCCGACCACGGAGAGCAGACCGTTCGAGTCTGTCAGCGCCGGCTCGGACTCGGTCAGGCTCTTGCGCAGCCCGGCGACGATGAAATCGGAGTCAGTCGTCTTCGGCAGGGTCCAGTGGAACGCGTCGAGCGTGTCCTTGAGGAGCTTGAACCCCTTGGCTCCCTCGACTTCGCTCTCGCCGCGGGCGATGTCCTCCGCCTGCACGGCGCGGGTGTGCTCGAGGCTGATCCAACCCTGGTGGACGCAACCCGTGAACACGAAGAACAGCAGTGTGGTCAGGATCGCCGCGATGCTGCTGCGCGTGAAGACGGCGACGGCCACCGACACGGAGTGCACCAGCGCGAACACGTAGGTGAGCGTCAGCGCGCTCCACAGGAAAGCCGGGTCGCTCCAGCCCGACACGAGCCGGAAACCGATGTGCATGCCCAGGACCAGAAGGAACGAAAGCACGGCGACGAACAGCACGCCGGCGCAATAGCGCGCCAAGAGCAGCGTGAAGCGGCCGACCGGCCGCGAGAACAGCGTGTCGGCGGCGCCCTTCTCCAGCATGCGCGGCACGAAGAACGCGGTGGCGGCGATGCAGAAGAGGAGCCCGACCGTGCCCGCCAGACCCCCGACGATGCCGTCCTGGAGGCCTTGGATGAAGCGCACCTGGATGTCCGGCGACTGCGCCGCCGCCTGACCGAACGCGCCCGACACCTCGGCGTACGTGTACACCTTCCACCCGAACAGCAGCGAGATGCCTTCGGGTCGGATCCCGATCAGGAACGTCGGCAGGATCAGCACGATCGCCAGCACGACGAGCAGCCGGAACACCTTGTCGTCGAGGACTTGCCGGAACGCGTCCTCGAACAGCGCGCGCAGGACGTAGCGGTTCATCGGCTCACCCCGCCCGCCGTGGTGCTCTTCACGAGGCCCAGGAACGACTGCTCCAGGTTCAAGTGCCGCGGATCGACCGCACGGATCGAGATACCGGCCGCACGCAAGCGGTCGATCGCCAGGTCGACCTCGACCGGATCGAGCCCCAGCTCGAAGCGCACGCCATCGACCTTCAAGTTGCGTCCGACGCCGGCCAGCACGCGGTCGAGGTCCGGGCGCGGCGCGCCGATCTCGAAGTGCACGACGCCCGTCGACGGCGTCAAGTCCGCGATCGTGCCCTCGCGGAGGATGCGGCCCTTGTCCATGATCACGACGCGGTCGCACATGAGCTCGACCTCCAGGAGGAGGTGCGAGTTCAGGAACAGGGTCACGCCGCTCTTCTTGAGCTCCAGCACGAGCTCGCGGATCTGCGCGCGCCCGACCGGGTCGACGCCGTCGGTCGGCTCGTCGAGGAAGACGAGCTCGGGCTGGTGCACGAGCGCCTGCGCCAGGCCGATGCGCTGCTGCATGCCCTTGCTGTACTCCTTCACCTTGCGGTCGGCGGCGACCGTCATGCCGACGCGGTCGAGCAGCGGGTCGATGCGCTTGTCGAGGTCCTGCGGCGAGCAGCCGGAGAGCCCGCCGAAGAGCCGCAGCAGCTGGCGACCGGTCAGGTGGCCCGGCAGGCGGTGCGCCTCGGGCAGGTAGCCGACCTTGCGGCGCGAGCGCGGATCGGACGGCGCGAGGCCGAACACGCGCGCTTCGCCCTCGTAGCCGCGCACGAGGTCGAGCAGCACCTTGAGCAGCGTCGTCTTGCCCGCGCCGTTCGGGCCGAGCAGGCCGAAGATCGTGCCGCGCCCGACCTCGAGCGAGATGCCGTCCAGCGCGGCGATGCCTCCGCGGCGCTGGAAGGTCTTGCGGTAGACCTTGCGCAGGTCGCGCACGCTCAGGATCGAGTCGGTCATCGGCGGCAGGATAGCGGCGCGGGCGAGCTGACACTCATCGCGGCGCGCCCGCGCGGTCCGAGAGCCGCGCCGCGCCGATCCAGCCGGCGTCCGGCCCGAGCTCGGCCGGCAGCACCAGGACGTCGGCCAGCCGGCTGCCGTAGGACCGTTCGTCGATGCCGGCGCGCACGCCCGGCAAGAGCACGTCGAGCGCCGCGCCGAACCCGCCGCCGATCACGAAGCAACGCAGGTCGAGAAGCGTCACGACGACGCCCAGCCCGCGGCCCAGATCGCGGCCGATCGCCGTGCACAGGTCGCGCTCGGGTCCCGGCGCGCGCCGCGCGACCGCAGCCAAGAGCCTCAGGTCGCCGGGTGACTCGGCCGGGAGGCCGAGCGTCACGGCGCGCCGCTTCGCAGCCGTGGCCGACGCGTACTGCTCGACGCAGCCGCGCCGCCCGCAGCCGCACCAGGGGCCCTCGGGATCGATGCAGACGTGCCCGATCTCGCCGCCCATGCCGCCCTCGCCGTCGTACAGCTCGCCCTTGAGCACGAACCCGCCGCCGACGCCGGTTCCGAGCGTCACGAGCAGCAGATCCTGGTGCGTGCGGCCCGCGCCCAGCCAGGCTTCGCCAATCGCCGCTGCGTTGGCGTCGTTCTCGAGCGTGACGGCCTGCGTCGCGAAGCCCAGCCGGCGCGCGAGCTCGTCGCGCAGCGGCACGTTCTCCATGACCTTCAAGTTCGGGCTCTGGAGCACGCGGCCCGCGGCGTGGTCGATCAGGCCTGGCGATCCGACGCCCACGCGGCCTTCCGCGCCCAACTCGCGCGCGAGATCGGCCATGCGGTCGATGACCGACGCGGAGCCGTGCTCCAGGCCCGTCGGGACCGAGCGCCGATCCAGCACGCGGCCCCGCTCGTCCACGGCGCCGGCCTTGATCGCCGTGCCGCCCAGGTCGATGCCGACGCGTCGCATGCGGGCGGCCCGCGCCGTTACTCTTCGACCGCCGTGCTCTTCGCACGCCGCGTCACCCGGCGGTAGGCCTTCAAGTAGTTCTCGGCCGTCGCCTGCCACGAGAAATCCTGCTTCATGCAGCGCAACGCCAAGGTGCGCCACTCGGCCGGGTCCTTGAACACCTTGCGTGCCGCGTCGAGGCCGTCGAGCAGGCTGTCGCCGTTGTAGGACTTGAACGTGAAGCCCGTGCCGCGCTTGGGATCCTTCTCGATGTCGATGACCGTGTCGTCGAGCCCGCTGCCGCCGTAGACGAGCGGCACGACGCCGTAACGCAGGCCGATCGCGCACAGCTGGTTCGAAGCGTGGTAGTGCGACGGCAGGATGATCATGTCCGCGCCGCCCAGCAGCGTGTGCGCCGCGCCCGGGTGCAGCGAATCGATCAGTCGGCAGCGCCCCGCAAACGTCTGCTCGATCGTGCGCACGCGCTCGAGGATCTCCATCTTGCCCGTGCCGAGGAGCACGACCTCGATGTTGCGCTCGAGGATGAACGTCAACACCTCGGCCAGCACCTCGAAGCCGCTGTCGGCGTCGAGCCGGCCGATGACCGCCGCGACCATGACGCGCGCACCGGAATCGAGGTTGAGCTTCTCCTGCAGCGACGCCTTGCACTTCTTCTTGCCCAGCAGCTCCTTGTCCTTCACGGAGAAGGGCTGCGGCAGCATCGGGTCGTTGCCCGGATCCCAGGCCTTGTAGTCGATGCCGTTCGAGATCCCGATCAGCTCCTTGGCGCGCCGGCGAAACGTCTCCGCCAGGCCCGACGAGCGGTCCGAGTGCTGAACGCGCTGCGCGTGCGCCGGAGAACTCGTGCCCACGATCGTGGCGAATTCGGCGCCGGCCTTGAGGTAATTGACCTTGCCGCCCAGCTCGACGCCGTGCACGTTCGTGAAGATGCGGTGGGGCAATCCGATCTGCGGCAGGATCTCGCGCTCGAACGCGCCCTGAATGGCGACGTTGTGGATGCCGAAGAACGTGCCGGCGTTGGCCGCGGGATGACCGGGCTGCTTCGAGGCGTATTCGAGCTCGCGGATGACGGGAATGAGCCCCGTCGTCCAGTCGAGACCGTGGATCACGTCGGGCGCGAATTGCACGACCGGCAGCGCTTCGAGCACCGCGCGCGCGAACACGGCAAAGCGGCGCCAGTTGTCGGCGTAGGGTCCCTCCTCGTCGCCGTACGGATGGCGCGAGCGGAACAGGGTCGGATGGTCGATCAGGTAGACCGGCAGATCGCCCAGCGTCCCGCCGTGGATCTTGAGGACGGTCTTCGCGGTGCCGTCCTTGACGCGCACCTCGCCCAGCTCGCGCAACCCTTGCAGCGGCGACGAGTCGAGCCCGAGTGTCCAGGGGATGAACACACGGACGTCCGCGCCCTCCTGGCGCAGCGTCCGGGGCAGGGACTCGGCGATCTCGGCCAGGCTCGTGCGCCGGACCAAGGACCCGAGTTCAGGGGTTGCGAAGGCGATTCTCAATTCCGCGAGGCGTCCGCGAATGCGACCGGTCAGGGGATCCTCGGCCCCGGCAACCTGCCGCAGGAGTCCGAGGGTGGCAGCCCCTGCGGGCGCATTCGTCGTACGGTCGTGTGCGAAGAACGGGAGCACCCGAGGGTGGAAGCGCGTCGAGCGCATCCGTCGGGTGGGCGCCAAACTAGTCAAGCCCGCAGGAACGGCCCAATTCGAAGCCTGTAGGATTTCGCAAGTGTCTGCGGCAACTCAGGTTGTGGCCTGATCATGCTCACGGTCCTGCGGCCCTCGGAAGCCGCCTACCCGGTTACCGGAGGGTTCCTCTCTCCTTCCCAGGGCTGGGAGCGTCCGGCGGCAGACCAGCCGCGCGACGGGCCCAATCCTGTGCTTCCGCGTCGCGGCCGGCAGCGCGCAGGAGGCGTACCAACTCGTCGTGGGCCGAGCGCAAGAACCCGGGATCTGCGCCGGTGTCGTTGCGGATCGCGCGCTGGAACGCGTCGATGGCCTCGGGCTCGCGCGCGAGGAGCACGAGCGCCGCGCCGAGCGAATAGGCCGCCGTGAAGGAACCCGCATCACGCTTGAGCGACGCCCGGAAATCGTCGGCCGAGCCGGCCACGTCGCCCGCGGCGTAGCGCGCGCGACCGCGCAGGATCCAGGGCCGCGCGCGGTGCGGATGGAGCGCGATCGAGCGCTCGGCCGCGGGCAGCGCCGCGGCGTGGTGTCCGAGGCGCAGCTCGGTCTCCGCCAGACCGTCGAGTGCGTCGACGTCGTCCGGCGCCACGCGCACGGCGGCCGCGAACGCGTCGCGCGCTGCTTCGAGCCGCCCGAGTCGCGCGAGCGCAGCGCCGCGCGCGCGCTGCACGTCGGCAAAATCAGGTCGGAGCGCCGCGGCCTCGTCGAGCAGGCGCAGGCCCGCGACCGCGTCGCCGCGCCGGACCTCCGCGGTCCCGAGCCACAGCAGTCCGTTCGCGCGCGACGCGTCCGCCGGCCAGGCGGCGATCCACGTCACGGCGGCGCCCAGCAGCGCCAGCCCCGCGAGCCGCGCGACGTTGCCCCAGGCGCGTGCGACGGCGGCTTCGAGCAGGCTCGCGCCGCCCGTCGCCGCCAGGATCGCGGCCAGGGGCACGAGCGGCAGGCGGTGGCGCGCGCTGACGACGACGAGCAGCACCGTGGCCGCGTACGCGCCGGCGACGACGAGGAGCAGCCGGTGCTCGCCGCGCGCGCGCAACAGGACGACGACCCCCGGTGCGAGCAGCGCGAAGAGCAGCCCGAATCCGATGGGCAAGAAGTGGACGATCGGCGCGAAGCGCTCCGCGAAGAAGCGCGGCTCCTCGGGGTTCGCGCCGAACTCGGCCCGGCTCGCGAGCAGCGCCAGCTTGCGCCCGTAGAGCCGCAGGGCGTCGAGCGGATGCTCCACGACCCAGCCCAGCGCGCGGCGGGAGTAGTGGCGGGACACCTCGGCCGGGCTCAGCGAACGCCCTTCGGCCCGCTCGGCCGCCGCGCGCGCGTCGGCCATCTGCTCCTCGAAGCCGGCGCGCGTGCCGGGCGCCGTGGCGCGCACGCCGTCCGCGGCCGGGTTGTTGCCGATCCACAGCGCTTGCCCGCCCTCGGCGCCGACCAGCACGAAACCCGCTGCGGCGCGCGCGTTGTGGACCGCAAGCGGGGCGAGAAGAGCCCACGCGGCCAGCGCCGCGAGGGCGACCGGCTTCCAGCGGGCGCGCCGCGTAGCCAGCGCCCAGGCCAGCACGGCCGCGAGCACGACGAGCACCTGCGGGCGCGCCAGCGCCGCGACGCCGAACACGAGACCCGCGCCGATCCACGCTCCGAGGCTCGTGCGCCGGACGGCGCGCACGACCATGGCCGTCGCGGCCAGGAGCAGCGTGACCGTCAGCGACTCGCGCACGAGCTCGGTCTCGTAGTACGCCAGCGGCCAGGCGAACGCCGTCAGCAGCGCCGCGCCCAGGCCCGCGCTGCGCGACACGAGCGCGCGACCGAGCCACGCTGCTGCCGCTACGGTCGCGACGCCCAGCGCCACCTGGACGAGGCGCGGGGCAAGCCAGCCCTCGCCGAACACGCGGAAGATCGCGCCCAGGAACCAGGCGTACAGCGGCGCGCGCGGGAAGACGCCGTCGGGCACGAGCTCGCCCGCCGCGACGCGCCGGCCCCACTCGACGAAGAAGCGCGCGTCGAGCTGCGGGTCGTCGAAGTACGGGTTCGCGCGCATCTGCAGCACGAAGACGACCCGCAGGACCGCCGCCGCCACGAGCACGAGCCAGAACGCAATCCGCGCCCGAGCCGGCGTCAGCCAGGCGTCCAGGCGCGGATGGATCGTGGGGGACTCGGTACCCAAGCCGGCAGGGTAGACAGCGGTGTCAGACACCTTGTACCGGGAACCGGGCGTTCCGCGCGTGGCCACCGGGGACGGCGGTGCAAGGTGTCTGACACCGCTGTCTACCAAGATGAGGCGGGGAACCGGAGACTGACGCGCCCATGAGCACACCTACGGCCCTGGTCGAGCTCTCCTTGCGCGACTTCTGCGCGAGCCTCGCGGCGCGCACGCCTACGCCGGGCGGGGGCAGCATGGCGGCGTACCTGGTCGCGACCGGGAGCGCGCTGGCGGCGATGGCGTTCCGGTTCAGCTCGGGGGAGAAGTTCGCCGCGGTCGAGGGTGCGATGGCGCGGCGCGTCGAGGAGCTCGAGCGCGTGCGCGTGCGCGGGCTCGACCTCGTCGACCTGGATTCGCGCTCGTACGAGGCCGTGACGGGCGCGTACAAGCTGCCGAAGGGCACGGACGCGGAGAAGGCGGCGCGCTCGCAGGCCGTGCAGGCCGGCTTGCGCGGAGCGCTCGAAGTGCCGGCCGAGACGGTCGCGCTGGCGCTCGAGGCCTTGCGCACCGCGGTCGACGGTCTGCCCGACGCGAACGCGAACCTCGCGTCCGACGCGGCCAGCGGCGCGCACTGCTTGATGGCCGCGTGCGAGGCGGCGTTGCTCAACGTGCGCACGAACGCCGGCTCGATCACGGACAAGGCCTGGGCCGGCGAGCGTCTGGCGCGCGCCGAGCGCCAGCGCGACGAGGCGCGCACGCTGCTCACGCGCGCCGCGGAGATCGTCGCGCGCCGGATGAGCGCCTGAGACACATCGGAGACCGACACGGATGCACCGACTCGTTCTGATCCGCCACGGCGAGAGCACGTGGAACCGCGAGAACCGCTTCACCGGCTGGCGCGACGTGCCGCTGTCCGAGAAGGGGATCGCCGAAGCGCGCCAGTCCGGGCGCAAGCTCCTCGACGCCGGGTTCGACTTCGATTGCACGTACACGAGCCGTCTGACGCGCGCGATCCACACGCTGTGCCTCGTGCAGGAAACGATGGACCGGCTGTGGCTCGACGTGGAACGCGACTGGCGCTTGAACGAGCGTCACTACGGTGCATTGACCGGCCTCGACAAGGCCGAGACGGCCGCGCAGCACGGCGAAGAGCAGGTGCTCGTGTGGCGCCGCAGCTACGACATCCCGCCGCCGGCGTACGCGCCCGGTGATCCGGCGAACCCGGCCGAGGATCGGCGATACGCCGCGCTGTCCCCCGCCCAGAAGCCGCGCACGGAATCGTTGAAGGACACGGTGGCGCGCGTCGTGCCGTACTGGAACGAGCGCATCGCGCCGCGCGTCCGCGCCGGCGAACGCGTGCTCGTCGTCGCGCACGGCAACTCCTTGCGCGCGCTGATCAAGCACTTCGACAGGATTCCCGACGACAAGATCGTGGCCGTGAACGTGCCGACCGGGATCCCGCTCGTGTACGAGCTCGATCGCGACCTGAACCCGATCTCCAACCGCTACCTGGCCAGCGCCGAGGAGATCGCCGCCGCGCAACACGCGGTCGCGTCGCAGGGCAAGGCCAAGCGGTAGACAACGGTGTCAGACACCTTGTACCGGGGACAAGGTGTCTGACACCGGTGTTCACTCTCGCGCGGGTAGCGACGGATCCAACTCGCGCGAGCGCCGGTGCGCGTCTGCGGCTTCGGCCTCGCGGCCGAGCGCGTCGAGGACCAGGCCGCGGTTGCGGTGCGCGAGCGCGAACTTCGGATCGATCGCGGTTGCAGCGTCGTACGCGGCCAGGGCTTCCTCGTTGCGGCCCAGGGCGAGGAGCGCGTTCCCGCGGCCGTGGCGCGCCAGGACGTCCCGCGCGTCGAGCGCGACGAGCCGGTCGTAGGTCGCGAGCGCATCGTCGTACCGACCCGATCCGAGCATCAAGAGCGCGCCGTTGTGTCCCGCGTCGGCGTTTTTCAGCGCGAAGGAGCGCAGGTACGCGTCGATGGCTTCGACTTGCCGGCCCGACCGGCTCAGGAAGACCCCGCGGTTGTTCCACGCTGGCGCGGAGTTCGGATCGAGCGCGACGGACTTGTCGATGGCCTCGAGCGCCTCGCCCGTGCGCCCGATCTCGAACAGCACGTTTGCGCGGTGGAAATGCGACAAGGCCTGGTCGGGATCGATCGCGATCGAAGCGTCGAGGGCGGCCAGGGCCTCGTCCGTGCGGCTCATGCGCTGCAGCACGACGCCTCGCCCGCGGTGCGACGCAGCGTGCTTCGCATCGACCGTGAGCGCTTGCGCGTACGCACCGAGGGCCTCCTCGTTCCGCCCCAGGTCCTGCAGCGCGAACCCGCGATTGAAGTACGTCTGCGCGTCGCGCAAGTCGAGTGTGATCGCGTGATCGGTCGCCGCGAGCGACTCCTCGTAGCGACCCATGCGCTGGAGCACGGATCCGCGACTGAGGTGAGCAGCCGCGTACTGCGGGTCCAGCTCGATCGCCCGGTCGTACGCGAGCAGCGCGTCCGCGTGGCGACCGAGAGCACCCAGGATCCCTCCGCGCGTCAGGTGGATGCGCACGTTCGTCGGAGCCGCCGTGCGCGCCTGCTCCAGCTTCTGCAGCGCCTCCTCCGGCCGTCCCGTCGCGTCGAGGACGCACGCTTCGAGACGCAGGCACTGGGGGAGGAGCTCGGGGCAGGTGCTCTTCACGTCCCGGATCAGGTCGTTCGCCGCGCGGATGTCGTCGGGATCCCTGTTCCAGGCACCGTCGACGACGAAATCGGACAGCGGGCGGCCGCCGAGCAGGTCCCAGGCCTGGTCGAGCTTCGATTGCGCGACGGATTGCGTGAGCTTCTCCTGCTGCTCGCGCATCCCCCTCTGATCGAGGTAGTTGTAGGCGCCGAGCAGGAGCCCGCCGAGCGCGATCAGGATGGTCGCCACACGGAAGAGGAAATCCAGCCGATCGCCTTTCGCTGTGCTCGGCGGCTCGTTCGCCGTCTTCGGCGGCGTCGAGGAGGGCTTGTCTTTGCGGCGCGCCAAGCGGGGGGGGGCTCCAGATCGAATCCTACAGCAGGGTCTCGCCGCACGAGCCCGCGGCGCTCACACCCAGCCCGGATCCTCGCGCGACAGCCGGTCCACGATCTTCTTCACGTCCTGCGCGCGGTCCTTCGGGCACACGAGGATCGCCTTGCCGGCACGCACGACGACCAGGTCGCTGACGCCCACGAGCGCGACGATCTCGCCCTTCGGCGCGTGCACGACGTTGCCGCGCGAGTCCTCGGCCACCAGTTTCGCGCCTCCGCCCGTCACGTTGCCGTCGGCGTCGGCCGGGAGCACTTCGGGCAGCGCGGGCCACGCGCCCACGTCGCTCCACGAGATGCCGAACGGAATCACGCGCACGTCGCGCGCCTTCTCCATCAGGCCGACGTCGATCGACACCGACGGGATCGTCGGGTAGATCGCGGCGACCTCCTCGCTCGTGCGGCAGCCCGCGAGCGGCGTCAGCACCTGCGGCGCGTGCTCGCGCAGCGCGGCCAGGATCGCGGCCGTGCTCCACACGAACATCCCCGAGTTCCACAGGTAGCGACCGGTCGAAAGGAACTCCTCGGCCCGCGCGCGGTCGGGCTTCTCGACGAAGCGCCGCACGGCGAACACGTCGGCCTTCCCGCGTCGGCCGTGCGTCTCGCCCAGCTCGATGTAGCCGTAGCCCGTGGCCGGGAACGTCGGCCGGATCCCGAACGTGACGAGCGATTGCGACCCCGCCGCCTCCTCGCCCGCGGCACGCAAGAGCTTGCGGAACTCGGCCGCGGGCTTGATCACGTGGTCGCTCGGCAGGACGACCTGCACCGAGTTCGGACTGCGCCGCGCGATCTCGAGCGCGGCCCACGCGACGCACGGCGCCGTGTTGCGGCCCGTCGGCTCGGCCAGCACGTTCTCGGGCGGGATCTTCGGCAGCTGCTTGCGCACGAGCGCGACGTGGTCGCGCCCCGCGACGACGAGCCGGCGTTCGGGCGGGATCAGGTCGCCGAGCCGCGTGGCCGTCTCCTGGATCAGCGTGCGGCTCCCGGCGACGCGCAGGAACTGCTTCGGAACCGCGCGCCGGCTGGCGGGCCAGAAGCGCGTGCCCGAGCCCCCGGCCATGATCACGGCCCACATCTCGACGTCGACGCTCATGTTCAGAACCTGGGGGGCAGCGCAGCGTAGCCCGGCGCCGGGAGCGCGCGGTAGTCGGCCGGCGCGCCGAACAGACGGCGCAGCGGATTCTGGATCACGACGACGGGCCGGCCCATGTCGCCGCGGATGCTGACCGACAAGAGCTCGTTCTGGATCCAGTAGATCATGCGCGTGAGCGGCCCGAGCTGGTCGACGAGCGCGTAGCGCACCTCGAGCTCGTGCCAGAGTCGGCCGTCGAAATCCAGCTCGCCCGCGCCCACCAGCTGCAGCAGCGGGCTGCGCAGCAGGATGTCGTCCATCTTGAGCACGCCGTCCGCGATGCGCAGGTTCGCGTACATGGAATCGAACGTGGCCGTGTCGTCGAGGCCCAGTTGGCCGAACAGCGCGCGGAACACGGGCACCGACCACAGGCGCGATTGCCGCACACGCATCAGTCCTGTGCCGGTGATGCCCAGCAGGTGCTCGAGGTCGCCCGCGAGGCGCAGCTCGCCATCGACTTCGCCCTGCGTGGCGATGCCGGAGGGGAAGAGCCCGCGCAGGAGCCCTTCGACCTGCACGTCGCGCAGGTCGAGCGCCAGCTGGAACGGGTAGGGCTTCTCGAGCGCGATCGAGAACGGTGTGCCGACGCGTTCCGCGCCCGCGCCCAGCGCCTGCAGCGTGCCGCCCTCGAGCACGCCCGAGAGGCTCTCGATCGACAACGCCGGCTCGACGTACGTGAGGACCATGCGACCGTCGCGCAGCGCGCGGCCGGCGAGCTGGCCCTGGAAGTTCTCGACGGTCGCCAGCGCGCGCACCTGTCCGTTCTCGAGCACCAGCCGATCGAGGCGCACGTCGGCCGCGTCGACTTCGAGCGGCAGCCCCAAGCGCATCGACATGGCGTGCGGCTCGACCGCGCCCGACAGCTCGAGCCGCCCCGTGCCCTGCGGCGGGATCGTGAGCGACAGCTGCCCGTCCGAGAAATCGAAGCTGCCTTTCCAGGCGAACGGGCCGAGCAGCGCGTCGAGCGTCTCGGCGTCGAAGAAGCGCCCGAGGTGCGCGGCGTCGACCGGCAGGCCGCGCGCGGCGAAGCCCGTCTCGAGGCGCCAACCGTCGTCATGCGCCGCGAAACGCACGTCGTCCAGCTCGACCGGCGTGCTGGCCAGGCGCGCCTCGAGCCTGTCGCCGCTGAGCACGTCGCCCGCGAACTCGAGCTCGCCGCGCAGGTCCTCGAGTTGGAAGCCGGTCTGCGTCGAGAGCTGCGAACCGCGCAGGAAGAAGCGCCAGCGCCCGGGTCCGACCGGCGATCCGTTCTCGGCTTCGGGCGCGAGCGGGATCTCCCCCGAGACGTCGAGACGGCCGGCGAAGCCCAGCGCGCTGCTGTCCAGCGCGCCCAGCAGGTTGCCGACCGCGCCGAGCAGCGCCTTGTTCGACGGCTCGAGGCCCGCGGCCAGCACCGAGAGGCTTCCGCCCGGCAGCTGCGCGGTGACCGCGATCTGGACGCCCTCGCCCAGCTCCGCGACGAGTGGCGCGAGCCGCACGTCGGCCTCGCTCGTCGTCGCGCCCTCGCGGCCCGAGTAGAGCGCGCGGCCGCGCACTTTCGTCGCCGTCATCGGGAAGCGCTTGGGCACGATCTGCGCCGGCTCGAGCGGCGTCACCTCGGCGTGCACGTCGAGCGGCTGCGCGGGGTCCCAGAGCACGCGACCGTAGCTCAACTGCGCGAAGCCGCGCGGCGACAGCTCGTCGAGGGCCGCGCCCAGGCCCGGCACACGCTCGACCAGGATCTTGCGGTCGTCGCCCGTCAGGGCCAGGCGGTCGACCGCCAGGTCGATCAACATCAGGTCGTCGGGCTGTCCCTCGACGCGGCCGCGCGCGCCGTGGTGCGCGCGTAGTGCGAAGCGCGCGCGTTGCGCCGTGCGCAGGTTGCCGTCGAGCGCGATCGACAGCACGCGGTTCGCGACACCGTCCGAGCGGAAGCGCAGCATCCCGTTCGCGCGCACCAGCGGGATCGGCAGATCCTCCCAGGCCAGCGAGACGCCGCGCAGCGCGAGCTCGAGGTCGGTGGAGAGCCACGACATGGCGGCCTCGCGGAAAAGGCGCAGTTTCACGCCGATTTCGCCCTCGTCGGGGCGGAACGGCTTCCACGTGTCCGCCGGCGGCACCGGGCCCGAGAGCCCTTCGAGGACGGTGCGCAGGCGGTCGTCGACCGCGATCCGATCGCTGGCGAGGTCGAGGTCGAGCTCGGCCAGGTGCGCGGTCGGCAGCCTTTGGTCCGTGTCGCGCGGCACGGACTCGACGATGCCGTGCGCGTGGATCGCGGACGCGCCGGTCGAACCGGTCAGGTCGAGGAGCGCGACGGTCCAGGGGTGGATGCGCTCGCGGCCCCACGCGAACGCGATCTCGCCCGTGACCTTCTCGAGCGGCATCGGGAAGCCTTCGCTGTAGCGACCCTGATCGTCACGCGAGGTGCCGTGGTACGTGACCGCGAGCTGGCCGTCGGGCCGGGCCAGCGCGAATGCAGACAGCGCCGCGGACGGATCCCCGCTGGACGCGCGCGGCAGTCGGGCCGCGACCCACGCTTCGGTCGCGCCGCGCGGGTCGAGACCGTCCCAGAGCCTTCCGGCGAACACGCCGGCGTCGAGTGACGTCAGCAACGCGCGCTCGATGCGCAGCGACGGCATGTGCGTCCAGACCTCGAGCAGGGAGTCGGGCCCGGCTTCGTCGCCCAGCAGCGCGGTCGCGTCGAAGGGCGTCCCGTTCCACGTGCCCGACGCTCGCGAAAGCGCGTGCCATGTCGCCGGATCGCGCCAGCTCTCGATGTTCTCCGGCGTCCAGCGCGCCTCGACGTCGAGGTTTACGGCGTCGAGCTCGTGCCGGCCGCCCGCGAACCGCGCGCCTCCACGTTGAACGGCCAGGCGAACGGTGGCGCGCGGCGCGCCGCTGTCGAGCGGCAGCGTGGCCGCGACCTCGAGTTCGACCAGCCCGTGCGGCTCGAACGCGCGCAGGAAATCGAGGTCTTCGATCGACGGCAGGCCGTCGACGCCCAGCGGCAGGCGCGTCGCGTTCGCGCGCAGCGTCAGGGTCCGGTCGCGGTCGATCGATCCCGCCAGGAAGATCTCGCCCGGCTCGCCGACGCGCGTCGTGAGCGTCGGCACCAGGCGGCCGAAGATCTCCGGCGCGCCGCGCGCGTTCGCGCGCGCCAGCAGGTCCAGCCGACCGATCGGCAGCACGCCGGCGCCTTGCGTGACGACCTCGAGGTCGAGGTCCTCGATCTGCAGCGTCGGCAGCGCCGCGGGACCCTGAGCCTCGGGCAGCTGTCCGGCGACGCGCTCGGAGTAGCGCATCAGGCCGTTGGCCAGCGCGGGCGAGAAGCGCACGCGGCCCGAGCGGATGTCGATGCGGCGCAGGAGCGAGCCGGCCTCGCGCGCGGGCGCGAGCTCGACGCGCACGCCTTTCAGCACGGCCATCTCGCCCTCGGGCCCGAGCCAGGCGTGGTCGATCTCGATCGCGCGATCGAACCAGCGGAAGCGCACGCCGTCGAGCCGCAAATCGTCGCCCAGAGCGCCCAGCTCGCGCGCGACGGCGCCGCGCACGAGGCGCGAAAGCAGGCCTGATTCCTCGCCGACCCAGAGGATCAGTGCGGCCGCCAGCACGAGCCACCCCGCGACGGCCAGGAGGCCCAGGAGCATCCGCGCCAGCACGCTCATGGGTCAGCGCAAGGCCGCGTCGTCGGAGGGCGCGTGCCGCGTCGAGTCCGGGCGCGGGCGCGCTGTCTCGCCGCGCGTCGAGTCCGTGTGCGACGTCTCGCTGCGCGACGATTCGGCGCGAGTCACCGTGGGGTGCACGACATCACCCCGGGGAGGCACCTGCATCGGCAGCACGACGTCCGTGCCGCCGCGCGGGACGCGCACGACGCGCTTGCCGACCGAGCACGTGATCTCGTACGGGATCGTGTCGGCATTCCGCGCGACCTCCTCGGCCGGGATCGTCTGCGCGCCGTCGGTCCCGATCAAGGTCACGACGTCGCCGACCTGCACGCCGCGGATGTGACCCACGTCGATCGTCGTGTAGTCCATCGACACGCGCCCGGCGACGCGCGCGCGGATGCCGCGCACGAGCACCTCGCCGCGGTTGCCGAGACGCCAGGACACGCCGTCGTTGTACCCCACCGGCAGCGTCGCGATGCGCGTGGGGCGCTCCGAGCGCCACGTCGACCCGTAACCGACCGCGTAGCCGGCCGGGATGTCTTTCAGGAACACGACCTGCGTGCGCAGCGACATCACCGGCCGCAGGTCGTCGGAGCCGGGCAGGTCGTGGGGCAGGATGCCGTACGCGCTGATCCCCGGCCGGACCGTGTCGTAGCGCGGCCGCAACGACGTGAACAGCGCGGCCGAGTTGGCCATGTGCGTCCAGCCGCCGGCGACGCCGTGCGCGCGCGCGTCGCGCAGGACGGACTCGAACAGCCGCTGCTGGTCGAACGTGGTGGAGGACAGCGCGCCGCAAGGATCGCTGATGTGCGTCATGATCCCGCACAGCTCGAGGTTCTTCGACGTCGACACCTCGCGCAGCAGGTCGAGCGCACGGCTGGGCAGCACGCCCAGCCGCCCCATCCCCGTATCGATGTTGACGTGGACCTTGGCGCGCCGGTCCAGCTGGGCCGCGAGCGTCTGCAGCATCGCGCGCCGGTCGGCGGAGTGCAGCGCGACGTGGACGTCGTTGCGCAGGCACTCGACCGCCTCGTCGTCGATGATCGTGCCCAGCACCAGGATGGGGAGCCGGATGCCCGCTTTGCGCAGCTCGAGCGCCTCGGCCGACGAGCCGACGCCGAACGCCGCGACGCCGCAGCGCACCGCGTGGTGCGCGATCGGCACGGCACCGTGCCCGTACGCGTCGGCCTTGACGACCAGCATGACGCGTGTGCCCGGCCCCGCGCGCTGGCGGATCACCGCCAGGTTGTGCGCGAGCGCATCGAGATCGATCTCCGCCCAGGCCCGGTACGCATTCACACCCGGAGCCTGCCATCGCGCCGCCGACGATTCCAGGTGGACAAAGGTGTCAGACACCTTTTCCCGCCCAGCGCGAGCAACGCTCGCGATCAGGCGCCGTGTCGGACTCCGAACGGCCGCAAGTAGAGCGGCAGGATCTTGTCGAGCTGCTCCGGCCCGAAGCGTTGCAGTCGCGCGAGACCGAGCGCGAGTAGCGCGTTCGCGTCCGGCCGCACGTCGACGCGCGCGCGCTCGGCCGTCTCGGGATGGAGTCCTGAAGCCGCGATCGTCTCGGGATCGGACAGGATCGGGATCGAACCCGTGAGCCGTGCCTCGACCTCCTCGCGTCCGACGACGCAGGGCGGCTCGAGGACAAGGACCTCCTCTGCCGTCCGCTCGAACCGCGCCAGGTAGAACCCGCCCGAGCGCGCGTCGATCAAGTGGAAGGCCGACTGGCCCGGGTCGAGCGCGCCGAACGCCAGGACTTCGCCCGACGGAACGCCGCGCGCCGGCGCTCCCGCCGCCCGCGCCAGCCCGAGCGCGGTCGCGATGCCGACGCGCAGCCCGGTGTAGCTGCCGGGACCCGTGCCGACCAGGACGGCCGAGATGTCTGCGGGGGTGGCGCCCAGCTCGCGCACGAGCCGGTCGATCGCGGGCATCAGGTCGCTGGCATGGGCGCGCGCTTCCCCCAGGTCGGCCCGGCGCCGCTCGCCCCGGAACGACACGGCGACGGAGCCGACCCGGGTGGAGGTCTCGATGGCGACCGACAGGCCGGCCACGCGCTACCCGCCGATCTCGGCCGCGATCAAGTCCGCCAGCTCCTGCGCCTGCACGCGGATCCGATCCAGGTCGGGACCCTCGACCATGACGCGCGCCAGCGGCTCCGTGCCGGAGTAGCGCAGCAGGATGCGTCCGTCCTCGCCCAGCTCCTCCTCGAAGCGCTGGCGGACGCGCGCGATGCGCGGGATGTCGGCCAAGGCCGGCTTGCGCGTCACGTTCACGTTGACGAGCACCTGCGGGAACGGCCGGTAGGGGGCCGCCAGCTCCGACAGCGGCCGCCCCGCGTCGCGCAGCACGCGCAGGACGCGCAGCGCCGTGTAGATCCCGTCGCCGATGTAGTGGTGGTCGGGTCCGAACACGACGTGGCCGGACTGTTCGCCGCCTAGACCCAGCCCCTCGCGCCGCAGCGCCTCGACCACGCGCCGGTCGCCGACGTCGGTCGTGACGACGCCGACGCCGACCTGGCGCAACGCGCGGTGCAGCCCGCGGTTGCTCATCACGGTCGCGACGAGGCGCGGATCCTTCCAGGGCTTCTTGCGCATCTGGTCGACGGCCAGCAGCGTCAGGATCCCGTCGCCGTGCACGACCTCGCCGCGCTCGTCGACGAGCAGGCAGCGGTCGCCGTCGCCGTCGAGCGCGATGCCCAGATCGGGTCCGTGCGAACGCACGGCTGCCTGCAGAGCCTCGATGTGCGTCGCGCCGACGCCGCGGTTGATGTTCTCGCCGTCGGGCTCGGCCGCGATCGAGATCACTTGCGCGCCAAGGAGCCCGAACACGCGCGGTGCGACGCGGCTCGCGCCGCCGTTGGCGCAGTCGAGCACGATCACGAGGCCGTCGAGGCGCAAGCCGGCGCCCGGGCCTTGCACCAGGTAGTCGAGGTACTGCTCCTCGAGGCGCGGATCGAGCCGCGGACCGGGGCCCGTCAGGTCGAGCGCGGGGCGCTCGCGCAGCCGCACCTCGATCTGCATCTCGAGCTCGTCCGAGAGCTTGTCGCCCTGGCCCGAGAACACCTTGATGCCATTGTCCTCGGCCGGGTTGTGCGACGCGCTGACCATCGCGCCCAGCTCGAAGCGCTCGAGGCGCGTCAGCAGCGCGAGGCCGGGCGTCGTGATCAATCCGGCGCTCGTCGGCTCGAATCCGGCGTGCCTGAGGCCGCGGGCCAGCGCCGCCTCGAGCTCGGGGCCGGAGCGCCGGCCGTCATGGCCCAGGAGCGCGCGCGGCTTCGCACCGTTGTCGCGCGCGATGCGCGCGCCCAGGACTTCGCCCACGGCTGCGCCGAGGCTGGTCACGGCGCGGACCGAGAGCCAGCCGTCGCCTGCGCGACCGCGGATCCCGTCCGTTCCAAAGATGCGATCGCCTGCCAGGTTCCCCTCCGTCACGCTGCTCGTCGTGCAGCGCGCATTGTGCACGCTCGTGGGTGCGCGCAGCAAGCGTTCTAGCGCGCTTGTCCGATCGCGCGCGCGACCAGCGCGGCTTCGCGCATCACGGCGACGTCGTGCACGCGCAGGATCTCGGCGCCGTTCAGGATGGCCAGCGCGACCGCTGCGGCCGTGCCGCCGATGCGATCCGCGGCGGGGGAGTCACGGCCCGTGATCTTCTGGATGAACGCCTTGCGCGACACGCCGATCAGGATGGGCAGGCCGAGCGAGCGCAGCTCGCCCAGGTGCCGCAGGAGCTCCAGGTTGTGCTCGAGCGACTTGCCGAAGCCGATGCCTGGGTCGATCCAGAGCTTCGCGCGGCCCACGCCGGCCTCCAGCGCGACGGCGCAGCGCTCGCGCAGGAACTCGACGACCTCGGTGACGACGTCGTCGTACTGTGGCGCCGCCTGCATCGTGCGCGGCTCACCGCGCATGTGCATCGCGACGTAACTGGCGCCGTGCGCGGCCACGACGTCCAGGATGGCCGGATCCCGGCGTCCGGCCGAGATGTCGTTCACGATCGTCGCGCCGGCGTCGAGCGCGGCGCGCGCGACCTCGCTCTTCGTCGTGTCGACGCTGATCGGGGCCATGGTCGCGCGCGCCAGCCCTTCGATGACGGGTTGGATTCGGCGCCGCTCCTCGTCCGCAGAGATCGGCTCGGATCCGGGTCGCGACGACTCGCCGCCGACGTCGAGCAGGTCCGCGCCTTCGGCGACGAGCTGCAGACCGTGCTCGATCGCGCGCGCGGGATCGAGGAAGCGTCCGCCGTCCGAGAAGCTGTCGGGCGTCACGTTGACGACACCCTGTATCCGCGGCGGTTGCACGGGCTGACGCACGAGCCGTTCCGCTTCGAGCAGTGCGCGGAATGCGGGCCGGTCGGCGGCCTGGCGCTCGAACTCCGCCTGCGGGCCGAACACGCCGTCGCGCCCGCTGCCGCGAGCGCCCACCCGCGTGAACTTGCTGACCTCCAGGGCTGCGCGGTCCTCGCGCGAAAGTCCGTGGAAGCGGAACGTGCAGCTCAACGCGTCCGCTCTGGGGAACGGCCGCTGCGGGAAACCGAGCAGCTCGGCGCGTGGCTGCAAAGCACGCGCGACCTCGCCGAAGACGGGGTCACGCGTGATGTCGCGGCTCATCGTTGCCGCAGGGCTCTCAAGCCGGCGACAGGCCCGGCGTGCCCGGCAGCTCGCCCGGCAGCGGCTTCGCGGCCGGTTGCTTGCCGACATCGGCGCGCGGACGAGCCGGCGGCGGCGTGGGCGTCGCGCCCGGGCGCAGCGTGTCGACCGACGCGCCGGCCAGGATCTCCTTGATCTCCTCGCCCGTCACCGTCTCGTACTTCAGGAGCGCGTCGGCGACGACCTCGATGTAGGCCTTGTTGGCCCGGATCAACACCTCCGCCGTGGCGTAGGCATCGGACAGGAAGCGCTGGATCTCCTGGTCGATCTCGCGCGAGGTCTCCTCGGAGTGCCACTTGGCGCTCATCAGCTCCGTGCCCAGGAACTCGCTGCCCTGGCGCTCGGCGTAGTTGATCGGGCCGATCTTGTCGCTCATGCCGAGCTCGGTGACCATCCGCCGCGCCAGCTCGGTGTTCTGCTTGATGTCGCTGGCCGCGCCGGCCGAGATGTCGCCGCAGAATTCCGCTTCCGCGATGCGTCCGCCGAAGCCGACCGCGAGCATGCCGACGAGGCGCCGGCGCTGCATGTGGTACTGCTCCTTCTCGGGCAGGAACGTCGTCAAGCCCAGCGCGCGGCCGCGCGGGACGATCGTGACCTTCGAGGGCGGATCCACTTCGGGGATGCGCGCCGCGACCACCGCGTGACCGGCCTCGTGGTAGGCGATGATCTTGCGGTCGGCCTCCTCCATCTCGCGCGAGCGCTTCTGGCGCCCGAACATGACCTTCTCGCGCGCCTCCTCGAGGTGCTCCATGTAGATCTCGTCCTTGCGCTGGAGCGCGGCCATGATCGCCGCCTCGTTGATGATCGCAGCGAGATCCGCACCCGAGTAGCCCGGCGTTCCGCGCGCTAGGCGCACGACGTCGACGTCGCCGCCGACCTTCACCTTCTTCAGGTGGACCTTCAGGATCTGCTCGCGGCCCTTCAGGTCTGGCAGGTCGATCGTCACTTCGCGGTCGAAGCGGCCGGGGCGCAGCAGCGCAGGGTCGAGCACGTCCGGCCGGTTCGTCGCGGCGATGACGATGATGCCCTCGTCCGTGCCGAAGCCGTCCATCTCGACCAGGATCGCGTTGAGCGTCTGCTCGCGCTCGTCGTGGCCGCCGCCCATGCCGGATCCGCGACGGCGACCGACCGCGTCGATCTCGTCCAGGAAGATGATGCAGGGCGAACTCTCGCGCGCCTGCTTGAACAGGTCGCGCACGCGGCTCGCGCCGACGCCCACGAACATCTCGACGAAGTCCGAGCCGCTGATCGAGAAGAACGACACCTCGGCCTCGCCCGCGATCGCCTTGGCGAGCAGCGTCTTGCCGCAGCCCGGGGGACCGACGAGCAGCACGCCGCGCGGGATCCGTCCGCCCAGGCGCGTGAAGCGGCCCGGGTTCTTCAGGAACTCGACGATCTCCTTGACCTCTTCCTTGGCCTCGTCGGCGCCGGCCACGTCGTCGAACGTGACGTTGACGTGGCTCTCCTTGCTGTAGAGCTGCGCGCGCGAGCGGCCGAAGTTCATGACCCCGCCGGCGCCGCCCTGGTTGCGCATCAGACGCATGAAGATCAGGAACACGACGAAGATCAGGATCCACGGGCCCCAGATGAACAGGGCCTGCGTCAGCATCGAGCTCGACTCGGATGACTTCGTGCCCTTGAGCTTCGAGATGTCGAACGAGAGCGTCTCGACCGGCACGGCGCGGCCGCGCAGCATCCCGGTCAGAGCGGCGTAGTCGTCCGCGTCCTCGACCTCGAGCCAGACCGTGCCCGAGCTGTTCGGCAGGTAGAAGGGCGGATCCCCGGTCTCGGTCTGCTTCCAGGCCGCGAGCGGCCGCGCCGTGGCCTGCACGAGCAAGCGGTCGGTCTGCGGATGGCTCGACGCGGACTGCTTGATCACCGCCGCGTCGCCGGCCTTCGACTCGCCCAGCTTCGTGTCGACACCTTCGGCGAGGACCTCGGAGTAGGCCGTCAAGTGGCGCGCGAGGATCGGCTGGTACCAGCCGCCCTCGATCGCGCGCTGCAGCTCGGCCGGACGGATCGGACGGATGTTCTGCGCGGCCTTGATCTCGCGGTAGAGCGACTCGCGCCGGCCGAGGTCGGCGAAGCGGACCGTGAACTGGCGCTTGTCCTCGAGCGTGCCCTCGATCACGTTCGTGCCCAGGAACTCCTGCGCGTAGACGTCGCCGCCGTACAGGTACCACTCGTACTGGTCCTGGGTCAGGGTCTCGCGCGGTCGCAGGTTCCGTCCACCCCACACCAGGAAGATCGCCACGAGGACGAACAGGAAGAGGGCGAACGATCCGAACGAGCGGGTCTTGCGAGCCTTGTCGTTCTGGGGAGTCTTCGGGTCGGCCATGGAGGATCTATCGACGGGTGCGGGCAGGTCCTGCACTCACGGGGCAGAGGAGTCCCTCTCCATAAAATAGAGATGCCCCCGGTTCGATGGGCGCGGGGCGTCAGAAAACCGCTCCAGACCCCACTCTACGCCCGCCAGACAAGCCCACAGGGTCCGAGCACAAGTGGATGAGCCGCCCGACGATTGCCACGAGAAAGGTCGGCTTCTGGTTGGGGCGGCTGCCCGGCGGCCCGCGGCCGCCGGAACACGACTCCCCCGCGGCCGCCGGAACACTACTCCAGCGGAGCAAACAGCTCGAGGACGAGCGTCTCCGAGACGAAACGGATCGCCCGGGACCGGGCCGAAGCCTCGCCCTCGAATTCGTCGAGGACGAAGCCGACCCAGACTCGCGCGCGCTTCTGGGGTCCCAGGGCGCGGTCGCTGAGGCGATCGTAAAGACCGGCTTCGGCCTCCACGTAGACACCCGTCTCGAGGAGCTTGTTGTCGGCACTGCGGATGCCCCCCCGGCGCTGATACTCGAGCACCGTTCCGCGCACGAGGATCTCGGCCGTCTCGGGGGGCTGGATGTGTGCATCCGTGTAAGACCGGATCGCGTGCGAGATCTCGTCCTGGAAGTCGCGCTCCAGGTCCCGCTCGAGCGTCTTGTTCCCGAAGACGGTGATCCCGACCCCCCCGATGCGGTCCTTCACCCGGATCCCGGTGGAGTAGCCACAGGCCGCAAGGCAGCCCAGGGCCAGGGCCAGGCCGGCCCGCAGCGCCGCCCGACGTCCGGCGAAGACGTTCCAGCCGCTCACGGCAAGGTCTCCGTGCCCGTCAGCGGGTTCACCGCCTTGGGCAGCGACGCGAGCCACGCCTCGGCCTTCGCCACGCGCTCCGCGTCGCCCGCGTCGCGCGCCTCCTCGATCGCGCGCTGTGCGTGCCGCCGTGCGCCGAACGGGTTGTCGACCGTGTCGTAGAAGCGCGAGATCAAGAGGTCGCTCTCGCACATCCGTCGCAGGCAGTCGCCCAGCTCGATGCGCACCTGGAGCTCGAGCTCGTGACCGCCGTGGCGCACGAGCCATTCCTGCAGCTCCTGCCGCGTGACCGTGAGCTCCTGCCGGTCGTACTCCGTGCTGGCCAGCATGCTCAGGCGCAACTGGGGCACGCGCGCCTGCGCCGGCGTCGCCAGCGGGCTGCCCGGGTGGTTCAGGACGAGCCCTTGCGCGCGCTCGATCGCCAGGCGGTAGTTCTGGTCTACCTCGTACGAGGCAGACAGCGCCCAGTACGCCTCGTCACAGCGCTTAGCCCAGGGCGTCTTCAGGATCACGTACTCGAGCACTTCCTGCGCCTCGCCCAGCGTGTCGAACCACCCGAACAACGTCGGCGTGTCGTTCGTCAGCGCCAGCCCGACGTCGGCCATCAGGTTGCCCGACGCGACGCGCTCGTGGTGCAGCGGGAACTTGTCGTCGAGCTTCTTGAGCAGGTCGTAGGCGTCCATGGGCTCGCCCATGTCGACGTAACGGCGCGCGGCGGCCAGCCCGGCCTGCACGGCGATCTGGCGCGGAAGCTCCAGCTCGACCATGTCGGCCAGCTCGTCCGGGTCGGAGTCGGGCCCGGAGAGCTGCTCGATGCGTCGCTGGGCGGCCTTCTCGAGCTGCAGCTGCACGTTGTCGCGCACTTCCGGCGTGAGCCCGATCGAGCGCGAGGCCGGCCCCAGGATCTCGAGCGCCTTCTGCGCGTCGTCGCGCGCGAGAGCAGCCTCGGCCTCGACCAGCGCCGGCGGGACGTCCTCGGGATCGAGCCCGTCGTGGCCGCTGAACAAACCTGTGCTCGAGCAGCCCGAGGAGGCCAGGCCCAAGACCAGGGCCAGGATGCACGCGAGCAGGTGTCTCACGGAGCGGACTGTTCCGGGCGCGAGCGCGTCGTCGGGCTGGCGTTGCGGTTGGGCACGGACAGGAAAGCGCGGTGGGACCGGGGCCGGGCCTCAAGATGGTAGTCGAGGAAGCGCTCGATCCAGTCGCGCGCGCGGACGATCCGCTCGGGCGCGGCGTCGGCCGGCCAGGTGCCGGCGGCGAGCAGGCGCGCGTCCTCGAGCGCGTGGACGGGCAGGGTCCCGACGCGCAGGCCGCGCGCGCGGGCCTCCTGGGCGCAGCGCGTGCACAAGCGCCCGCCTGCGCCGGCCGAAAACGCCGCGCGATCGCCGCCCGACCGGGGCTGGGCCGGTGCCGGACCACCGCAAGCCGCGCAGGTGACGAGGGCCGGAGCGAAGCCCAGGTGCTCCAGGTAGTCGAGCTCGAACGCGGCCAGCACCACGTCGGCCGGACGCTGGCCCGCGTCGAGGTCGTCGAGCGCCGCCTCCGTGCGCGCGAACAGCACCCCGTCGGGCGGCCCGAAGCGCGCGGCCATGTCGACCAGCTCGAGCACGGTGGTCGCCGCACGGTAGGCCGGCAAGCTGTCCAGGATGCCGCGCCGCCGCCGCCGGACGTCGCCCGCGCGCAGGTCGAAGAGCTCCCGCCCGGGCGACTGGTTCCACTCCAGATCGAGCGTGTCGAACAGGTCGAGCACGCTGAAGAACCGCGAGGTCGGCCGGTACGCGCCGCGCGCCAGGAGGTGGACACGCCCGTGCGCCGCCGTGGCGACGTGGGCCACGAGGGACGACTCGCTCCAGGGGTAGCGCTGGAGGACCAGCGCGCGATCGACGCGCACGACCATGCGGTCAAACTAACCGGCGGCGGCCGGTTTCCAGCCGTCGCTCAGGTCAACGCCCGTTCCGGCGCCTCGATCTTGCGCACCGCCACGCGCAGGACGCGCCGGTCGCTGGCTTCGAGCACGCGGAACTCGGCCCCGGCGGCGCGCACGACCTCGCCGCGCTTGGGCACGTGGCCCAGCTCGGACAGCACGAAACCGGCCAGCGTTTCGTAGCCCTCTTCCTCGGGGATCTCGGTGCCGAGCTCCTCGTTGACCTCGGACACGTGCAGCGCCGCGTCGACGTCTGCCGAGCCGTCCGGCAGCCGGCGGATCGACTGCGGCGCGCCCTCGTCGCGGTCGTCCTCGATCTCGCCCACGATCTCCTGGACGATGTCGCCCAGCGTCACGAGCCCGGCGGTGCCGCCGTACTCGTCGAGCACGATCGCGATCTTGATCTTCTCGCGGCGGAACTCGGCCAGCAGCTCGCGCACGCTCTTCGTCTCGGGCACGAAGTGCGCGGCGCGGACCAGCGCGCGCAGGCTCTCGCGTTCCAGGCGGTGCTCGGCCGCCGCCAGCACGACGTCGCGCGCGCTGACCATGCCGAGGATCGTGTCGAGGCTGCCGTCGTAGACCGGCAGGCGGCTGTGGCCGCACTCGGCCAGCACGCGCGCGGCGCCCACGAGACCGGCGCGCACCTCGACGCCGAAGATCTCGGTGCGCGGCGTCATGACGGTCGAGACGGACACGTCGCGCGACTCGATCACGTTGCCGATGATCTCGCGCTCGGTCGCGTCCAGGTCGCCGGAGAGCTCGGCCTCCTCGATGACCTCACGCAGGCCCTCGACGATCGAGCGCGAGGCGGTCGGGCTCGTGTCGAGGCCGACGGCGCGCTGCAGGGCCAGCTTGACGATCTCGAATGCGCGCACGACCCAGTGGACCGGCTGCTGGAGCGCGTGGAAGGTGGGCAGCACGCGGCGCACGATCGCGTCGCCGCGGTGGGACGCGACGGCGTGCGGCAGGGCCTCGCACAGGACCAGGATCGCGGGGACGGCCAGGAGCAGCGTGAAGCCCAGCTCGGCCCACCCGCCGGCTCCGGAGTTCGCCAGGACGCGGTAGAGGAGGATCGGGACCGCCGCCCGGCAGGTCACCTCGAGGAGGCCGGCGCTCGTCGCGAGCGTGTCGGCGCGCGCGATCAGGGGCTCCAGCCGCGAGCGGCGCGGCTCGGGCACGTCGGACAGGATCCGCGAGGGGGTCGAGCGCTGGAGCGCGATCCGCAGGGTCGCGAAGGCGAAGCCGGCGCCCAGGACGAAGGGCAAGAGCGTCAGGGCCCAGGCCGCCGCCGGGCCGAGGGTCGGGAACGCGTCGGGCGGTGGGCTGGGCGCGAGCAAGTCTTGGAGTCGCAGGGGCGATCCGGACGAGGCCGGGCGGTGGTCATCGTACCTTCCGCTTCGGAACCAAAGGACCGAGGGCTGTTACGGGCCCGGAACGCCAGGACCGGGACGGGCCTCGCTGGGCGCTCCGTGCAGACCGGCCAAATTCGACGGAAGTCGTTTCCTGGACAAGTCTTCCGCGATCCGCCCGGAACCCGAACGGGCTCGGCACGGGGCTAGCCTGGGGGCGGCCCGTGGTCACACTGCCCGAGAGCCTCCCTGGTCCCCGCCGACTCCCGCTCCACGTTCCCGCCCTGCGCCGCCTCGAGGCGCGCGGGGTCGACCTGGCGACCCGATCCGGGGAGCGGCCGGAGGACTTCGAGGCGCGCCTCGAGACCGCGCTCATGGTCGCCTTCCGCGACGGCGGCGCGGCGGACGACTTCGAGGCCCTCTACGACTACGCGCGCGGCTCCCTGATCGTCTGGATCGCCTCGCTCGCGGCCGGCCGGCGGGCGGGCCTGGACGCGACGGACCTGCTCCAGGACACCTTCGTCAACGTCTACCGCTACGCCTCGGGCTTCAAGGACCAGGGACCGCGCAGCTTCCGGGTCTGGTCGCGCACGATCGCGGGGAACCTGGTCCGGCGCGCGCGCTTCGAGCGCAACCGTTCGACCCAGGACCTGCCCGAGGGCTTGCAGGAGCCGACCGACGGCCGCGCCGGGCCGTCCCAGGAGCTCGTCGAGCGCGAGGACCGCCGCGTCGTCGCGCGCGCCTGGATGCTGCTCCTCGCGCGCTACGCGGCCGCGTACGAGAAGCTGTCCGCGCGCGACCAGCGGGCGCTGACGCTGATCGAGGTCGATGGGCGCAGCTACCAGGAGGCGTGCAAGGAGCTGCGCGTCGGGCTCTCGAACCTGAAGATGATCCTCTTCCGCGCCCGGCGCCGGATCCGCACGGCGATCGCGCTCGACCTGGGGGGTGTGGGCGCGCAGGAGCGGTCCGCCCGCGCTGTCCGGTCTGTGCATTCCGTTCGCCGCGCAAGCTGACCACGCGACCTTCTGCTGGCCGGCCGCCGGAGCAGGTGGGATCCTGGTGCGCCCCTGCCGCCTCGCAGGCCCCGCGTGACCGTCCCGAGCCCCTCGCTGTCCCTCGTCGTGGCCGCGTTCGACGAGCGGACGCCCGTGGCGGAATCCGTGCGGCGCCTTCTTGCGGCGGATCCGCGCTTCGGTCGGCTCGAGCTGATCGCCGTCGCCGACGCCACCACGAGTGAGGGGCTGCGAGCGACGCTGCGCGCGCTCGAGCGCGAGAGCCCCGGCCGCGTGCGGCTCGTCGAGCACCGCACGGGCCCCGATCGGATGGCGGCCGTGTCGAGCGGCATCGCGCTGGCCACCGGCGACGTCACGATCGTGCAGGCCGCGGGTCTGGAGTGCGACGCCGAGGACGTCGTGCGGCTGATCGAGCCGCTGCTTTCCGGCGAGGCCGACGCCGTGTTCGGATCGCGCCCGATCGGGCCATCGACGCGCTTCCTGGGCGGCGTCCACCGCAGGCTGAGCGGCCTCGAGCTCTCCGACGTCGCGCCGCGCACGCAGGCCGTGCGCACGCGGTTGCTGCAGTCGATTCCGCTGCGGAGCCACGGTGCGCGCATCGGGATCGAGCTGGCGTTCAAACTGCACAAGCGCGGCGCGCGCATCCGCGAGGTGGCGATCGGCGACGCGGGCCGCACGCGCGGCCCGGACGGCTGGGGCGCGCTCGGCACCATGCTGCACTGGTGGCTGATCGACGACCTGTACCGGCCGGACATGTACGGCTCGAACATCCTGGTCAGCATGTCCGACGTGCCCAAGTTCAACGGCTGGATGGCCGACGCGATCCGCCCGCACTGCGGCAAGCGCGTGCTCGAGATCGGGGCCGGCATCGGCAACATGACGCTGCACCTGTGCCCGCGCGAGCGCTACACCGCGACGGACATCGACCCGCTCTACCTCGATTTCCTGGGCGGCGCGTTCCAGGGGCGCGCGTACCTCGACGTGCGGCGCTGCGACCTGGCCGATGCGCGCGACTTCGAGCCGCTCGAGGGCCGCTACGACACGGTCGTGTGCCTCAACGTCCTCGAGCACGTCGAGGCGGAGGCGTTGGCTCTCGCGAACGTGCGCCGCGCGCTGGTGCCGGAGGGACGCTTCGTGGTCCTCGTGCCGCAGGATCCGGCGCTGTACGGCACGCTGGACGAAGTGCTCGAGCACGTGCGCCGCTACACGCGCACGTCGCTCACCAGGGCCCTGGAGCAGGCCGGTTTCGAGGTCGAGACGCTCTTCGACTTCAACCGCGCGACGAAGTGGGCCTGGTGGTGGAACGGGCGCGTGCTGAAGCGGCGTCACTTCGGACGCGTGCAGCTCAAGGGGCTCAACTCGCTCGTGTGGGCGATCCGGCGGCTCGATCCGGTGCTGCCGTGGCAGGGGACTTCGCTCGTGGCGGTGGCGCGCAAGCGATCTGTCCAGTAGCCGGCGGTGCGAGCCACAGCTGCAGCGCGAGGGCGATCGGCCCCACGAAGAACAGCGCGAACATGGGCGGCGCGACGGCCAGCGCGGTGTCGGAGCCGATCACGTCCCACTCGACCAGCAGGCGGATGACGCACTCGGCCGCGGCGACCGTGAACGCGATCGCGACCTGCAGCCAGCGGCCGCGCACGACCGTCTTCGGGTCAGTGATCATGAAGAACATGAACAGCGTGTACATGGGCCCCGTGATCGGCGCGATCTCGGTCTGGAAGTGGCCGCCGTCGAGGAGCACCGCACGCAACGCGGCGAAGAGGAAGAAGCCGACCAGCCAGGCCAGCGTCACGTGCCAGATGCGCGCGCGCCACACGGTCAACGCGCCGAGAGCCCACAGGATGCCGACGGTCCAGAGCTCGTTGCCCCACTGGTGGCTCAGCATCGAGACCACGTTCGAGGCCAGCAGGAGCATCACGCAGATGCCCAAGTTCGTCGGGTTCCAAAGGTGCTTTCCGCGCCAGGCCAGCACGTACTTCGAGGCGACCGAGAGGAACGCGCACAGCGCGAAGGGCCACAGGATCGCCCCTTGCGGCTTGAGCAGGATCGCCACGCTGTTCCCGCTGATGTAGGCCGAGAGCAGGTTGACCCAGCGGCCGGCGAAGACCTTGCCCAGCACGAGCTCGACCACGACGGCCGTGCCCAGCGCGACGATCCAGGGCTGGTAGCTGTCGCCCAGGATTTGGAAGCGCCACTGCCCGATGACGAGGAATGCGGTCAGCAGCGACGAGCTGTACCAGCGCGGATCGATGCCCTTGCGGACGGGCGGGCCCGGATCGGCGGTCATGGCGCCGGCTCCTCGACGCGCAGGCGTTGTCCGGCAGCGACGTTCTCGAGCGTGCTGACCGCGCCCGACGGCCAGCGCACCTCGACGCGATCGGCACGCTGCGCGTCGCCTAGGCCGAAGTGCAGGCGCCGGTCGTTCTGGCTCGAGAAACCGCTGGCGGCTAGCACCGCCTGGCACTGCACGCGGCCGTCGGCTTCCAGCCGCACGATCGCGCCGTAGGCCTCGTGGTTCCCGCGCGTGCCGACGAGGTCGAGCTGCAGCCAGCTGCGCGCGGGCTCGACCTGGTTCTTGTAGACGAGCAGGGGACCGCGCTGGTTCGCGACGACGACGTCGAGCACGCCGCGGTTCCACAGGTCGGCCAGCGCCACCGCGCGCCCGTCGAGCACGTCGGTCGCGCCGACTGCCTGAGCCGCGTTCACGAAGCGCAGCCGGCCCTCGTTGACGAGGACGCAGGCGGGCTCGTAGCCGGACAGGCTGCGGTCCTCCATCGGCGGCCACCACTGCGCGTCCTGCGCCAGGTCGCCGGCGCCGACCGCGATCTTCGTCATCGCGAACCAGTAATCGCGCTCCCGGCTGGCCGAGACGAAGCCGTTGGCGACGTAGAGGTCGGGCCGCCCGTCGTTGTTCAGGTCGCCGAACTGCGCGCCCCAGGCCCAGCCGCAGTCGACCTCGGGGCCCGAGGCGACGTTGCGCAGCGATCCGCCCTGCGCCAGCCGGTTCACGCGCAGGTTGTTGCCCTGGAACAGGTACCCGCGCTTCGAGATGTTCGTCACGAAGATGCCCAGCGAGCCCTCGCCGGCGAAATCGCCCAGCGTGGCGCACATGCCGCTCTTGCTGCTCTCCTCGAGGCCCACGCCGAGCATCAGCTCGAACGTCCCGTCGCCGCGGTTGCGGAAGAACTCCTCCGGCCCGTAGTCGTTGGCGACGTACAGGTCCTGCCAGCCGTCGCCGTCCAGGTCGGCCGCGACGACCGCCAGTCCCCAGCGCGTGCTGCCCACCCCGGCCCTGTCCGTCACGTTCGCGAAGGTCCCGTCGCCGCGATTCTCGAACAGCTGGTTCTGCCCGCCGTTCTCGGCGAACTCGAAGCTCTCCTGCATGATCCGCGTCGTCGTCAGGTGCCACAGGTCGACGTCGTTGCGGAAGTAGCCGGTCACGTACAGGTCGAGGTCGCCGTCCTTGTCGAAGTCGAACCACGTGGCGCCGTGCGAGTTCATGTGCACGTCCAGGCCGGCCTGCTTCGTCACGTCGCTGAAGCGCAGGCTCCCGTCGTTGCGCATCAGGATCTGGTGGCCCCAGCGGTAGAGGAATGCGTCCGGATCGCCGTCGCCGTCGTAGTCGCCCCACACCGAGCCCGTCGTGCTGCCGTCGCCGGCGCGGTTCAGGTCGGCGAGGCCAGCTTCTCCAGCGCGGTCGCGGAACGTGCCGTCGCGCTGGTTCACGAAGAGAGCGTTGGCCGAGCCGGCGGCCCCGTTCACGGCGTACAGGTCGGGCCAGCCGTCCTGGTCGACGTCGACGACCGACACCGCCGCCCCGACGCCCGCGACCTGCGTCTCGATGTGGGCCAGCTGCGGATCGAGCACGGGCGGCCGGTGGACGAACTCGATGCCGGACTCGCGCGCGACCTCGCGCAGATGGAACCCGTAGGCGTTCGTGCGCACGACCTCGGGCGCGCGCCCGGCGTACCACGCCAGCCCCAACGCGGCCACGAAGGCCACGTCGACGCTCCACTGCAGCGGCCCTCGACCTCGCACTTCCCAGTGAGGATAGCCTGCGCGGGGCGCGGGTGGAGCGAGCCTGCGAGCGTAACCACGGATTGCGAGGGCCCGTTCAAGGGGCCCGTGCACGCGAGCCTGCGAGCGCAACCACGAAATGCGAGGGCCGGTTCAAGGGGCCCGTGTACGCGAGCCTGCGAGCGTAACCACGGAATGCGAGGGCCCGTTCAAGGGGCCCGAGCACGGGGCGTGCGGCGCGCGCTACAGTCGCGTACGAGCTGCATGGCGCCGCGTCCCGATCCCTCCCCGGCCGACCGTCCGCCCGGCGGGCGCGAGCCGGCCGACCTGCTGGTCCACGGCGCGGCGGAAATCGCCACGCCTCTCGGAGCGACGCCGCGCACGGGCCGGGCGTTGGGGGAGATCCAGGTCCTGCGCTCGGCCGCGATCGTGGTGCGCGGCGGCCGCATCGCCGACGTGGGGGACGAGAAGCTGCTGCGCGCGCGCTGGGACGCGCGGGCCGAGCTCGACGCCCGCGGCGGCACGATCGTACCCGGTTTCGTCGACGCGCACACGCACCCGGTCTTCGCCGGCACGCGCGAGGACGAGTTCGAGATGCGCACGCGCGGCGCGACGTACCTCGAGATCGCCGCGCAGGGCGGCGGCATCCTCTCCAGCGTGCGCGGCGTGCGCGCCGCGTCGCAGGCGGAGCTCGTCGAGCGCGTGCTCGTGCGGCTCGACCGCTTCCTCGAGATGGGCACGACGACGATCGAGGCCAAGAGCGGCTACGGCCTCACCGTCTCGGACGAGCTCAAGTCGCTCGAGGTCCTGGCCGCAGCGGCGCGCCGCCACCCGGTCTCGATCGTGCCGACGTTCCTGGGCGCGCACGACGTCCCGGCCGAGCACCGCGCGCGGCCCGCGGCCTACGTCGATCTGGTCGTCGACGCGATGCTGCCGCGCGTCGCCGAGCAGAAGCTCGCCGCCTACTGCGACGTGTTCGTCGAGGGCCACACGTTCGGGATCGAGGCCTCGCGCCGCATCCTCGAGCGCGCGCGGTCGCTGGGCCTCGGCCTGCGCCTGCACGCCGACCAGCTCTCGCTCCTCGGCGGGGCGCAGCTGGCCGCCGACCTGGGTGCCGCCAGCGCCGACCACCTCGAGTTCGTCGACGCCGCCGGCGCGGACGCGCTGGCGCGAGCAGGGGTGACCGCTGTCCTGTGCCCGCTCGTGCCGCTCGTCCTGCGCGTCGACCGCGAGGCGCCCGCGCGCCGCTTGATCGACGCCGGCGTGCCCGTCGCGCTGTCGACCGACTTCAACCCCGGATCCTGCTACCTGCAGAGCATGCCGCAGGTTCTGGCCTGGGCCGCTTTGCGCTACGACATGAGCGCGGCCGAGACGCTGACGGCGGCGACGCTGAACGCGGCCTGCTCGCTCGGCCGCGGCGCGAGCATCGGGACCATCGAGCCCGGAAAAGAGGCCGATTTCGTCGTGCTCGACCAGCCCAACCACGTGCATCTCGTGTACGAGATGGGCCGCAATCCCGTGCGGGCTGTCGTGAAGGCCGGGCGCGTCGTCCACGAACGCCAGTCGGCGGCTGATGCCCTTGGCGGAGCGCGCCCGCGCGGGTCCAATGTCACCTGAATGTCGCCGCAGAACCGCATGAGCCCCCGAATCGAATGAGACTCGTCGAGTGCGTCCCGAACTTCAGCGAAGGCCGACGGCCCGCGGTCGTCGACTCGATCCTGTCGGCGATCACGTCGGTCCCCGGCGCGCGCCGCATCGACCACAGCCTCGATGCGAGCCACAACCGCGCCGTCGTGACGTTCGTCGCGCCGCCGGATGTCGCGGGCGAAGCCATGTTCCGCGGCATCGCGCGCGCGCGTGACCTGATCGACCTGACGCAACACCAGGGCGAGCACCCGCGCATCGGCGCGACCGACGTCGTGCCATTCGTGCCGCTCGAGGGCAGCGACATGGCGACCTGTGTGAAGCTCGCGCACGCGCTCGGCGCGCGCGTCGGGCGCGAGCTCGAGATCCCGGTCTACTTCTACGAGGCCGCGGCCCGTCGTCCGGAGCGCAAGAACCTGCCCGACGTGCGCAACATCGGCTTCGAGAAGCTGCGCGACGCCGTCGCCGCCGGGGATGCGGCGCGCACGCCCGACGAAGGGCCGAAGGACCACCTGCACCCGACGGCCGGCGCGGTCGTCATCGGCGCACGCGCGTTCCTGATCGCCTACAACGTAAACCTGGAGACGCCTGACATCGCGGTCGCCAAGGAGATCGCCAAGAAGATCCGCGAGAAGGACGGCGGCCTGAAGGGCATCAAGGCCATGGGCTTCTGGCTCGATGACCTGAAGTGCGCGCAGGTCAGCATGAACGTCTGCGATTTCGAGTCGACCGGGCTCGAGCGCGTCTACCGCGAGATCGAGTCGCTGGCGTCCGCGCGCGGCGTGACGATCCGCGAGAGCGAGCTGGTCGGGCTCGCGCCGCGCGAGGCGATCGCGCCTGGGCTGCCCGCGCGCGTCAAGCTGCGAGACTTCGATCCCAAGAAACAGATCATCGAGGAGCTCCTGGCGGGATGAACAGGCTGTGCTTCGTGCTCGTCGTGATCGTCGCCGCCGCGTCCACGGCGCGCGAGCTGCGGGCCACAACGACGGTCGGCGCCGATCCGGTGGCCCACACGCACACGTCGGCCTCTCTCAGCGCGGCGCAGGACGCCCCGGTCTGCAAGAAGTGCCAGTCGACCGGCCGGCTGCCCTGTCCCGAGCACGACAAGGACGAGTGCCCGCTCGAGGACAGCACGATCTTCTGCAGCGTCGTCGCCGACTGCGCAGTGTGCTCGGGCGTGGGCTTCGTGCCCTGTCTCGACTGCAAGAACGAGGCAGTGCGCACGCGGATCGAGGAGCGCAAGGCGCAGGTGGCGACGCGCAGGGTCGCGCTGGAGTATCTCGACACGACCATGGGTCGCCCGCTGCGCAAGGCGGAGACCGCGCACTTCGTCCTGGTGTGGGAGATGGAGCGCCTGAAGGTCGACAAGAAGTGGCTCGACGGGCACCGCGCGATGCACCTCTACCTCGACCGCCTCGAGAAGATGCACCCGGACTACCTGGCGCGGATGCAGATCACGGACAAGGAGTTCCTCGAGAAGTTCCGCGTATTCGTGTGGCAGTTCCCGCAGGACCACCACGACGGCGGCCTGCGGTTCTGCAAGCAGTCCGCCAAGGGCGGCGTGAAGCTGATGGGGAACACGCCCAGCTACTCGGTGTGCGGCAACAAGCAGAATTTCCAGGACGACGAGAAGCTCCACCGCAACATCGTGCACTGCGTGGCGCACCTGATGCTCTCGGCGCAGAAACCCGTCGCCTGGATCGGCAACCTCAAGGCCGGCTGGTACGACGAGGGCCTCGCGCACTTCTTCGAGGACCGCTACTGGGGCATCTGCGACACGTACTGCTACCAGGAGGCGAACTCGAACGTCGACTTCAAGGGCGGGCGCTTCCGGCTGGCGGTGCGGACGATGGTCACCGAGGGCAAGGTCCCGCCGATCGCCGAGGTCTTCGAGCAGAACGTGGACACGCTGACGCTGCCGATGCACGCGGTCGCGTTCAGCTACGTCGAGTGCCTGATCAACCGCGACGGCGCCAAGTTCAGCGAGCTCGGGAAGAAGCTCAAGGCCAAGATCCCGACGCGTGACGCTCTAAAAGAGGTCTTCGGGTTCTCGCCGATCGAATTCGAGGGCATCTGGAAGGCGTGGGTCCTGGCGACCTACCCCACGAAATAGCGCTGCGTGGGCCGCATCGCCCTGCCGCTCGCGCTCGCGCTCGTCGCGCTGCTCGGAGCCTCGATCCGCCTGCTGCCGATTGCCGAGCGCGTGCTGCCGCCCGCAGTGCGCGACCTGGGCGCGTCGCGCTGGTTCGTCGACGATCCCGGCACGGCGCTGCACCTGCGGCGCATCCAGCTCACGCTGGCCGAAGGCCGCGCGCCGCAGCACGACACGTTCCTGGCGCATCCCGAAGCGGTCGAGATCCCGGCGCTGCCGGTGTTCGACGCGCTGATCGCGGGCGCCAGCGAGCGCTGGCTGGCGTGGGAGCTGGGCGACCCTTCCACGGCGGGCGTCGACGAGTCCGACCTCGAGGCGCTCGCGGCGCGCGTCGGACCGATCCTGGGGCTGTTCGGATTGCTGGCGGTCGCGTGGGCGGCGTGGACCGCGAGCAGCGGCGCAAGCATCGCTGGCAGCGGTGCAGGGCTCGCGACGCTGGCCGCGCTGGCGCTCGTGGCACTCGCGCCGGCGACCGTGCGCGCCACCGAGATCGGGCGTCTCGACGCGGCCGCGCTGGCGATCGTGCTGCTCGCGCTGCTCGTGCGCAGCACGCAGGTCGCGACGCGCGCCAACGACGCGCTCTCGACGATCCTCGAATCGCTGCTGGCCGGCGTCGTCGCCGGTCTCCTGGCCTCGGTCAGCGCGGCAGGCGCGTTCCTGGCGCTGCCGACAGCGGCCGCCCTGTTCCTGCGCGCTCGCAGCGGCCCGCCCGAAGTACGCGCGATCGCCGTGCGCGCGGGACTCCTGTTCGCGCTGGTCGCCGCGTTCGTCGCGCGACTGCCGCTGGCCGACGGACCGTGGGAAACGCTGCCCGACGGGCTCGTCGCACGCTGGACGCTGGCGACGTCCGACCTGCTGCTCCTCGCCGCCGCGCCGTTCGCGTTCCTGCTGCTCACCGCGCCGCGCGACCCGGCGCGCGGCAAACGCACGTTTGCGCGCCTGGCGGCGATGGCGGCGATGCTGCTCCTGCTCGTGTTCGAGGCGCCGCGCGCGGTGCGCGCCGCAGCGGGGCCGATCGAAGCCTGGTGGACGGCGCGCGGGCTCCTCGAGCAGATTGATTCGGCGGACATCCCGTGGTGGGGGAGCGCCTTCGCCGTCACGGGGCTCGCGATCTTCGCGCTGTTCCTCGCTTGCAGGCGCGCATGGCGCACGCGCGAGCCCGCATCGATTCACCTTGCAGCGCTGACGGGCGTGGCCGGGTTGGCCACGCTGGCCGACACGGAGTTCGCGCCGCTCTTCGTCGTGAGCGCCGCCTGCGCGCTCGCGGGCGTGCTGGCCGCGAAACCCTCGCGTTGGGTCGTGATCGCCGGCGCGCTGCTGCTCGTGCCACACGCCGTCGTGCCGTTCCTGACGCGACCGACCGCCGCCGAACGCGAGCAGCGCATCGCGCTGGTCCAAGGCCTGCGCTGGATCCGCGAGAACATCGCCGCGGGCGGTCCGTTCAACAGCTCGTCCGCGCGCGGCGACTGGGGCGTGCTGGTCGACCCGCGCTGGGGCGAGCTGGTCGCCTACCACGCGCGCCGCCCCGCGTTCGCCTCCCGCTCCGCCGCGTTCTCGCAGCCCGAAGCCGTGCGCGAGGCGCTGCGGCTCACGCGTGAGGCGCCGGCCGAAGACCTCGTGGCGCGCATGAACGCGCTCGGACTGCGCCTGGCGTTCGGCTCGGGCCTGTCGGCGGATCCCACATCCCCGTCGGGCGCGATCGAGCTTGCGCTGTGGAAATCGCCCGACCCCGCGCAGCCCGACGTGCCCGGCCTCACGCGCGCGTTCACGTCGGATACGTTTCGTGGGCTCGACGGATCGGCACCGTTCGCTCCGGGCCGTGCCGCTGCTCCGGTCGCAGTCGTGTGGCAACTCGAGGGCACGTTCGCGCCCCGCACGCCGACGATGCGTGCGCCCCGCTAGGCGCGCGCGGGCTCGACCAGCGCTCGATCGTGTCGGTTGCGCTCCCCACGCCGAAGGGGAAGGATGCAGGAGCGCCGAGGTTGGGGATCGACCTCGTGCGGGAAAGGCAAGAATCGATGAACTGGAACCCCAGTTGGATCGCGGCGTTCGCTGCGCTCGTCTCCTGCACCGCGCCGGAGACCAGGACGCCCGTCGAGGGACGGGAGACGCACGCGTCACGGGGAATGCGTCTCGAAGACCTGACCTGGCTCGAGGCGGAGAAGCTCCTGACGCCGGAGACGGTCATCGTGATCCCGATCGGTGCGGCGGCGAAGGAGCATGGACCGCACTTGAAGCTGAAGAACGACCTCCTGCTGGCCGAGTACTTCACGCAGCGCGTGCTCGAGCAGGCGGATGTCGTCGTCGCGCCGACGATCGCCTACCACTTCTATCCGGCCTTCGTCGAGTACCCCGGGTCTACGACGCTGCGCCTCGAGACGGCGCGGGATCTCGTCGTCGACATCGTGCGCAGCCTCGCGCGCCACGGACCGAAGCGGTTCTACGCGCTGAACACGGGGATCTCGACGAACCGTGCGCTCGCGCCGGCGGCAGAAGTGCTGGCGCGGGACGGGATCGTGTTGCGCTACACGGACCTGGCTGCGCTCGCGCCGATCGAGAAGGAGCTGTGCAGCCAGGAGCGCGGCTCGCACGCGGACGAAGTCGAGACGTCGATGATGCTCTGGATCGCGCCGGAGACCGTCGAGATGGCGAAGGCGGTCAAGGACAGCGACGAGAAGGGGCAGGGTGGCTTGACGCGCGACCCCGCCGGAGTGGGGACGTACTCGCCGACCGGGATCTGGGGCGATCCGACGCTCGCGACGCGGGAGAAGGGCGAGAAGCTCTGCGCGGGGCTCGTGCGGATCGTGCTGGCAGACATCGAGGCGCTGCGTGCGGTGAGCTTGCCGTCTCGTTCGCAGGAGTCGACAGCTCCGCGGTGACTCCCGAGGTTCAGGGGGTGAGCTTGACGCGCATGGCGAACATGAGCGCGGCGTCGCCCGTCAGCGCCGTCTTGGCCAGCGTGCCCAGATCGCGCGCAGGGATGCCGCGGAAGACCTCCTTGTCGCCCAGCTTGACGACGACCTCCTTCGACGTGTCGACCAGCTCGTCATCGAGCAGGACTTCGAGGCCCTTCGCATCCTTCGTGGATGTCACGCTCACGGTGTTCGTCGCGCGGTCGCAATCCGCGACGACGACCGTGCTCGAGTTCGGCGCGTTCCAGTACAGCCAGTAGAACTGGCGCTTCCACTTCTTCGTCGGCTGCCAGACGACGCGCGTGGGGCGCGTGTCGCGCTTGCGATCCTTGATCTTCGCCAGCAGCGCGTCGTACCCGCCTGGCGGCTCACCGTGCCCTCGGCCGGAAACCTCCCAGTATTCGTGCACGAAGCCGCCCCATTGCTTCTGGGCTTCCAGGAGCTTCTGCGCCGCGACCTGGTTCGCTTCGGGAGGCACCTGGGGGTCGTCGTCGCTCTGGTAGACGACGATCGGGACGTTGCGCAGGTTCGGGATGACGCCCGGGACGACGTCGACGAACTTGTTGCCGGCTCCGATGATCGGCGTCGGCGCACCGGCGGAGGCAGCCAGCCCCGCGACGCGGTCGGCGTGGTGCGCGCCGAGCGTCCATGTGCCGTAGCCGCCCATCGAATGCCCGGAGAAGTAGACCCTGTCGCGGTCGATCTTCCACGTGCGCAACGCGGCGTCGACGAGCTGCATCACGAACTCCTCGCTGCCCGAGTCGGTCCAGCCGTGCTCCGTCTTCTCGAGCACCTCGGGATAGATGCCGAGCCAGTCGAGCTTCTTGACCGCCGTGTTGTACGCACCCTGCGCGCTCCACGCGTCGCCCGAACCCTTGCCACCGCCGTGCATGCAGATCAGCAGCGCCTTGGGCTGCTTCGCTTCGCCGCCGACGATGTAGAGACCGCGCTCCTGCGGTTTCTCCCAGAAGAAGTGCTGTCCGCTCTTCTTCTCGAGCTCGGGACCCTTGTTCCAGAGCTTCAGGCACGTCGCGGTCCACTTGGCGACGTCAGCCGGCGCGAGCGACGTCTTCTCGAGCTCGGCGACGAGCCGCTCGCGCTCGGCCGAGCGGTCTTCGAAGCGATCGAGCGCGAAGAGCTCGCCGAGGAGCTTGTCGGGCCCGGCCTTCGTGGCCTTCTGGACTGCGAGAGTGGTCGGGGCGAGCGCGAGCGTGACCGCGCACGCCAGCAGGGGGGCACGCATGCACACGAATCTAGCGCAATCCGAATCTGTGGTCGCGCGGAAGCCCTACACAACCAAGGTGGTCGTCGAAGCGGGACGCAGCGCGACGATCGTCCTGCCTTGAGTGCTCCCGACGGATTCACCGTGCGAGTCGAGAGCAACGCAGCGTGAGCTGCACACGCGGCAAGGGCGTGGGGAGGGCGGCGCCGCGAACGCTCGCCCCGCTTCTCACGCCTCCAAATCGACCGTCACCACGTGCGTGTCGTTGAACGTCGCTTGAGGATGATTGATCCGGGCTAAGACGATCCGACTTCACGCGACTCGGCGGCCGCCCTTGCCTGAGGGGGGTACCGGGATCCACGAGGATTCACGCTTCGACTGGACCAGCGCTGGCGAGAGGGTGAAATGGACGCCCGATTCACCGATGCCAGACACTCGCCCAGGATCCTCCGCGGATCGTTCCGGCCATCACCTCGGTCCCTACACGCTCGTGCGCGAGCTGGGCCGCGGCGGCCAGGCCGTCGTGCATCTTGCGGAGGACGCGCGCCTGGGCCGCAAGGTGGCGCTCAAGGTCCTGAACGAGCCGCTCGGGGAGGGATCGATCGATGCGCTGATCCGCTTCCAGCGCGAGGCGGAGGTGGCGAGCCGCCTGGATCACCCCGGGATCTGCGCGGTGTACGAGGCGGGCGAGTTCGAGGGCCGCCACTACATCGCGATGCGCCATGTCGAGGGCGAGACGCTCGCGGCGTGCATCGCGCGAGCCAGGTCCGATCGCGATCCGCCCCCGGTCCCGACGAGGCGTGAGGAGATCGACGCGATCGTGGAGCTCTTCGAGAGGGCTGCGCGCGCCCTGCACGCCGCGCACGAGGCGGGCCTGATCCACCGCGACGTGAAGCCGGGCAACATCATGGTCTCCGCGTCGGGCGAGCCGGTGATCCTGGACTTCGGTCTGGCGCGGGACGAGGAATCGGCGGGTGAGACGTTGACGCTGACGGGCGTATTGATGGGGACGCCGGCGTACATGTCGCCCGAGCAGCTCATCGGGAAGGGCGCGCGGCTCGACCGCAGGACGGACGTGTATTCGCTCGGTGTCGCACTCTACGAGCGGCTCACGCTGCGCCGGCCGTTCGTGGCGCCGACGCGCGAGGCGCTGTACCGGGCGATCGTGGCGCAGGAGCCGAGGCGCGCGCGGCGGGTCAACGCGGCGATCGGCCGCGACCTCGAGATCGTGCTCGTGACGGCGCTCGAGAAAGACAGGGACCGCCGCTACCAGACTGCGTGGGACATGGCGGAGGACCTGCGCCGCGTGCGGACGCGCGAGCCGATCCGTGCGCGTCCGGCAGGCCCGCTCCTGCGCTCGCGCCGCTGGGTCGAGCGCAACCCCGGAGTTGCAGCGTCGCTCGGCACGGTGATCCTGGCCCTCGGAGCTGGGCTCGGGGTCTCGCTTGTCCTTCTCGCTCGACTGGAGAACGCGCTGCGCGGCGCGCGAGTCGTCGGTCTCACGAGCGCCGCCGGCGAAGTGGTCGAGTCCGATCCCATGCTCGCGCTGCTGCTCTCGCGGGAGGCCGCGCGAGTGGCCGGTGGAGGGATTCCTCCGGCGGAGACCGTGGGACAGCTCCAGGCGGCCATCGCCGCACTGCGCGAGCGCGCCGACCTCGTCGGCCACGAGGACGTCGTGACCATGGTGGCCTTCTCCCCGCGCGGAGACCTCGTGCTCACCGCGTCGCACGACGGCACGGCCAGGTTGTGGGATGTCGACGGACGGCCGCGGGCCGTCCTGCGCGGCCACACGGGACCCGTGGTCTGGGCCGAGTTCTCGCCGGCCGGCGACCGGGTCCTCACGTCCTCGCTGGACGGCTCGGCGCGCATCTGGGACCTCGACGGTCGAGAGACCGCGGCGCTGCGGCCGCATGTGGCGACTTCACCGGCCATCAAGGAGAGTCGAGAGGCCGCCACGTTCCTTCACGACGGGAGTCGCGTCCTCGCGGCGGGCGCGGCCGGGACCGCCGTGCTGTGGACGTCGGAAGGCAAGGAGGTTGCGCGCACGGACGAGTCCGCCGCCGCGGTCACGTGTGTGGCGGCTTCCCCGGCCGGGGACCGGCTGCTCACGGCGCACGAGGACGGAGTGGCGCGGCTCTGGGATCTGGATCTTCGACCGCTCGCAGTCCTGCGTGGCGGGTGGACGATCGTGAGTGACGCCGCCTTCTCTCCGCGAGGAGACCGGATCGTCGTTGCGGGCGACGACGATCTGGCTCGACTCTGGGACCGAGACGGTCGTCCGTTGACAGGACTCTCCGGCCACCTGGAGTGGGAGGTCAACTCCGCGACGATCTCTCCCGATGGGGAGCGCGTGCTCACCGCGTCGTCGGACAAGACGGCGCGCCTGTGGGACCTCGACGGGACGTGCTCACTCGTGCTCGAGGGCAGCACCGGCTCCGTCCAGCACACCGCGTTCTCCCCGGATGGGACCCGGATCCTGACCGCCTCCTGGGACCAGAAGTGCCGCGTCTACAACCTGCTCGGGGACCAGCTCGCCGTGCTCGCAGGGCACAAGGGCCCGCTGATGTGGGCCGCCTTCTCCCCCGATGGAGAGCGGATCGCCACGGCGTCACGCGACCACACCGCACGGGTCTGGGACGTCGGGAATCGTGCGCATGCGTTGTTGATCGGGCACCGCGGAGGACTCCAGGGCGGCGTGTTCTCGCCCGATGGCAACTTCGTCGCCACGACCTCGCGCGATGGAACGGTCCGCCTGTGGGATCTCTCCGGCGGAGGTCACCGTGTCCTCGTCGCGAAGGAGTGTCCGGCGGTCGGTATCGCCTGGTCCCCGCTCGGGAACGCGCTCCTCGTCAGCTTTCAGGATCCGCCCGAGGGGGTCGTGCTCATTCGGAACCCGGCCGGCGAAGCGCGCATCGAGATGACGCTCCCCGTCTCCGGCGGCGAGCGGGTGTGCTTCGATCCGAAGGGCGAGAGGCTGATCGGCATCGACATCGAGAGCCGATCGGCCCAGATGTACGATCGAGCGGGCACCCAGCTGGCGGTGTTCCGCGGTCACACCGGCGTGGTCCGCTCGGCTGTGTTCCATCCCCGGGCGGATCGCGTGCTGACGGCTTCCGACGACGGCACCGTGCGGACGTGGGATTTCTCGGGCAACGACCTCGGTGTGCTGTGCCGTCACGCAGCCGCGGTCCGTTCCGCTGCGTACTCCTCGACCGGAGATCGGATCCTGACGGCGTCGGACGACACGACGGCGAGACTCTGGGACTCGGCGGGGACGGAGTTGTGCGTATTTCGCGGCCACGAGGGGTCGGTCCTGCGCGCGAGCCTCTCGCCGGACGAGCGGAGCATCCTGACATGCTCCCGCGACGGCACCGCGCGCGTGTGGGACCTCGACGGCCGCTCGCTCGCCATCCTGCGCGGGCACAGTGGAATCGTGTGGGAGGCGCTGTTCTCCCCGTCGGGCGATCGCATCCTCACCTGCTCCTCCGACGAGACGGCCAGGATCTGGATCGCGGATGTCGAGAAGCTCCTCCGCCTGGCCGACCAGCGCGCGTTCCGCGATTTCAGCGCGGCGGAGCGCACTCGCTACGAGGTTCTGCTCGGCGAGCGATGACGACGCTCGACTCGGGCCCGATTCACGCGCGAGGGGCGGGGTCGGGAACCCGTCTGTCGCGCTCGATTCCGAGCGCATGACGCCGCGTCGGATGCGTCGAGGGTTAAAATTCTTCCCGTTGGACACGAACGTCCGGAGCGCCGAATCGTGCGGGAGACGCACGGCTCTCTTCGAGTCCGCGGCGACGGTCGACGTGGCGATGGAGGAGCCGTGACGCTCGCGCTCGGCACCCGGCTGATCAGCGCGTGGGCGCTCGCCGTCTCGCTCGTCGCGAGCGCGACCCCGGGCCCGGAACGGCCGAGCCACTCGAGCGCGCAGTACGGTTTCCGGATCCAGGCGCCCCGCGACGATTGGATCGTCGACAGCGGAAGCGACGCAGCCAAGGGCGGGGAGAAGGTCACGCTGGCCTCGCCCAAGATGGCCGAGGGTCTCGTCGTGACCGTGCACGCGAAGGCCGAGGCCGGAGCGCCGACGCCCGAGCAGGCGCGCCAGCAGGACCTCGACTTCATGCAGGGCAAGGCGCTGTACGGCAAGGCCCGGACGTTCGACAAGCGCATCGCGAGCGAGCCGTCCAAAGCGCTCGAGGTGCTCTACCACGACGCCAAGGCCGGGGATTACCTCGTGCGCAAGTTCCAGCTCGCCCACGCCGACATCCGCTACACGATCGAGGCCTACGCGCCGGCCAAGGACTTCGACGCGTGGGAGAAGGAGCTCGAGAGCATCCTCGACAGCTTCGCCTTCGTGGACGTGACGAAGGCCGAGCGCGAGAAACGCGCCTGGGAATCGCTGGCCCTGAAGTGCGGCTCCGAGGTCGAGTGGGCGGACGACTGGGCCGATGCGGCGCGGCGTGCGCAGAAGGAGGGCAAATTGATCCTCGTGTCGGCCAACTTCCTGCAGGGCTTCGCGCTGGCGGATCAGGCGCAGACCGGGACGTTCATGGACGCGGACATCGTGGCGCTCGCGCAGGAGCGCTTCGTGTGCTGGAAGATGCGGCGCGGGGACGACGCGCCGTTCAAGTCGCAGCAGAGCTACGGCATGGGCCCCAACGCGTTCGGCGTGGCGCTCCTGATCGTCTCGCCCGAGGGCCAGGTGCTCGAGCAGACCGAGCAGCTGCAGACGCAGATCGCCGATCGCTTCCTGCGCGACGGGCTGGAGCGGCACCGCAAGCTGCAGAAGGAGCCCGAGGCGTTCTCGGGGACGGCGCTCGAGCAGGCCGAAGAGCATGGACGTCGCGGTGAGTTCGAGCGGGCCCTGAAAGCGCTCGGGGACTCGACTTCGGCCGGTGCGTGCCTGCTGCGCGCGAGCTTCGAGCGGCGCGAGGGGCGCGGAGCGGAGGCTCTGGCCGCGGTCGAGCTGGCGGCGAAGGCCAAGGGTGCGGCCGCACACGAGGCGCGGATCGAGCACGAGCGCGGTCGTGTCCTGGGCGGGCTGGGCCGGATCGAGGAGTCCGCGGCCTGCTTCGCGCGTCTGATCGCGCGGGATCCGGCCGACACGGCCGCTCACTACATGCGCGGCGCGTGCGCGCTCGTGATGGGGAAGACCGAGGAGGCGCGTGCGGCCTTCCAGAAGCTCGCGCGCGAGCATCCCGAGGACCGCTGGGCCTGGGGCGCCGCCGCGGTGTTGACGAGCGTCGCGCTCGACATGCAGGTGACCTGGAAGCCGCGCTTCTTCGAGCCCGAGCTCTTGCGTTCGACGCGCACACCCGCCGCGCAGTCCCTCCCTCTCGATCGGGCGCGCGAGGCGCGCGCGGACGCGGTCGCGTTCCTGTTGCGCGAGCAGAAGGCCGACGGATCCTGGACCTCGCCGACCGAGATCCGCGTCTACGAGACCGAGCGCCCCGATCCCTTCGTCGTCGCCTGCACCGCGCTGGCGGGCGAAGCGTTGTTGGGCGGCACGTCGGACGAGCGTGCCCGCGCGGCGGCGGAGCGGGCCCTCGACTTCCTGCTGAAGTCGATCGCGCGCTCGAAGGGGACAGGCGACAGCCTGGGGTTCATGGATTACGAGGTGTGGAGCTACGCGATGAACTTGCGCTTCCTCGCGCGCTGCAGCGAGACGAAGGTCGGGAAGCGTGAGGAGCTGCGAACCGCCGCGAAATGGCTCGTGAGCGAGCTGCGCCGCAAGCTGCGCCCCGGCGGCGGCTGGAGCTACTACCTCACGACCGACGTGACGGACGGCAACCCGCAGGACCAGCAGTCGATCAGCTTCGTCGTCGGCGCGGTGACGCTGGCGCTGCAGCGCGCCGAGGAGACGAAGCTCGCGGACGCCAAGGAACTCGTCGCCGGCGGGCTGGGCTGCCTGGAGCGGATGCGCGGGGAGGACGGCGTCTTCGTCTACATGATCGGCGCGGAAGCCAGCGCCCCGCGCGAGACGGCCGCGCCGGCCGGCGACACGAGCCGGGGTCCCGGTTGCGAGCTGGCGCTGGTCCGCGGCAAGCGCAGCGATCCGGTGCGCCTCGCGCGCGCGCTCGAGCTCTTCCGCCGGCACGCGCCCTCGCTCCTGCGCGAGCGCGGCAAGGTGCTGATGCACTGCGGGCCCGAGGGGCAGGGCTGCCACTACATCCTGTTCGACCTGTGGACGGCCGCGCTCGCGGTGCACGAGCTGCCCGAGAAGCAGCGCGCGCCCTACCGCACGCTGCTGGTCGAGTCGCTGATGCAACTGCGCTCGGAGGAAGGCGGCTTCCGCGACACGCCGATCCTCGGCTGGGATTGCGGTACGGCGATGGCGCTGCTCGCGCTCGACGCGCTCGAACCGCTGCCTTGAGCCCCTTCGGTTCGAGCGCGGGCTCCCGGTACACTGCCGGCGAGAAGTCCGACGACGCCGACCAGGCCCCGAGTCGGCGCTATCCGGCCAGCATGTCGAGCCCCTCCGCGCTGAGCGACGCCCCGGTCCTGGTGGTCAACCTGCACCGACGCTTCGCCGGGGTCTCGGCCACGATCCTGGCCCTGGTGCCGGTCCAGCAGCGCGTGCGCCGCATCGCCGTGCTCGACCGCGGCAATCTCGGGCTGGCCGGCGGCGTGCGCCTGCGCGACATCCTCCGCCACGGCTGGCGTCCGCCCGGCGGGCACAGGTACCGCGTGTGGCACGCGCGCCGCGCGGGCGACCTGGCGCTCGGGCTGCTCTTCGCGCGCGTTCTGCGGCAACCCTGGCGCTTCGTGTACACGTCGCCGTCGCCGCGCCGCCACGGCGCCGTCTGGCGCGCGGTGGTGAACCGGGCCGACGCGATCATCGCTGTGTCGCAGAACGCCGCCTCGTTCCTCGACCGTCACACGACGATCGTGCCGCACGGCGTCGACACCGACGCGTTCCACCCGCCGGCGGACAAGCGGGCGGCGTGGCTGGCGAGCGGATTGCCCGGTAAGTACGGCATCGGCGTCTTCGGCCGCATCCGGCCCGACAAGGGCACCGACCTGTTCGTCGACGCGATGTGCACGCTCCTCCCGCGCCATCCCGAGTTCACGGCGGTCGTCAGCGGCTGGTGCAAGCCGTCGGACCAGGCCTTTCGCGACCAGCTGGATCGGCGCATCCGCGAGGCCGGCCTCGTGGAGCGCATCGTGTTCCTGGGCGACCTCAAGGACCGCGACATCAAGCTGTGGTACCAGCGCGTCAGCCTGTGCGTCGCGCCCTCGCGCTCCGAGGGTTACGGGCTCACCCCGCTCGAGGCGATGGCCAGCGGCGCGGCCGCGGTCGCCTCGCGCGAGGGCGCGTTCCCGCAGATGATCGAGCCGGGCCGGAACGGCTTCCTGTTCGACACCGGCGATCGGGACGCGTTGATCGCGGCCTTGGAGCCGCTCCTGGCGGATCCCGACGCGCTGCTCGCGATGGGCACCTGGGCGCGCGGGCACGTCGTGGCCCGGCACGCGATCGCGTCGGAGGTGGCCGGCATCCACGCGGTGTACGACGCGCTGCTCGCCGGCGGCGATGAACGCTAAGGCATTCGTGCCCATCGTGTCGTCGGCCCCGTCGCACGCTCGTGCCCGACTTTCGGCGTCCGAGTAGCTGCCCGCGCCGTTACCGACAGGGTGCTGCCCGAATCTTTGCTTTGTGCTCAAGGGGCCTCCGGCACTACCCGACAAATTCTGGCCCCCCCTCAGCACGCGCGGCTGAGGCCCCTCTCCAAGGACCCGAATGATCTTCGAAAACACCGACGCGTCGTCGGCGTGCCGCTGCATTTCGCGGGCTCGAATCACGTTCACCTTCGCGCCGCTCGCCACTCTCCTGGCGCTCGCGGCCTGCTCGGAATCCGGCTCGGCACCAGCGGCCGGCGTTGCGACCGATCTCCTTCCGCCGCGGCTCTCCGGCGCCGTGCAGAACCGTTCCGTCGACCCGCAGGGTGCGACCCTCGACCTCGACTTCGACGAGCCGATGGACCCCGAGTCGGTCGAGGCCGTCGTCCACTACACGACCAGTGACGGCTCCTCGCCGCTCTGGGCGGTGTTGCTGGCCAACGGGACGCGGCTGCGCGTCTTCTTCGATGCACCGATCTTGCCCGGAGCCACGACGCTCGCCGTCGACGGCGTGCTCGATCTGGCCGGGAATCCGTCGGCGCCCGTAGCCTTCTTTCCGATCACTTCGGACGACGTGCAGCCTCCCGTGCCGAGCACGGTCGGGGCCACGAGCTGGCCCGGGGCATCGAACGACCGGATCGAGCTCGCCTTCGACGACGATCTCGTGCCCGCGGAAGCAACGGATCCAGCGCGCTTTCAGTTCGAGCACCCGATCGGCACGCTCGTCGCGCTCGACGGGGCGTCGATCCAGTACGTACTCGACAGCCGCACGATCGTGATCGACTTTGCCGCCGGCGGAAGCACGGCCGTGAACCTGCAGACCGGCGTCGAGTGGATGCTCACGCTCGATGCGATCCGCGACCTGGGCGGCAACTCACTCGCGGCCGGGACCGTCGTGTCGGGTGTGGTGACCGGCGACGCGCAGGCGCCGGTCGTGCTCGGCGCCACGCAAAATCTGTCCGTCGACGGCGGGGGACGCGTAGTCGATCTCGCGTTCAGCGAGGTTGTCGCGTCGGATCTCGTCTCCGCCCTCGCCACGTGGTCCGCTTCGAGTGGCCAGTCCGTCGTGGACGCGAGCCTGCTCTGGCCGGGCGACGTCGTGCGCGTGGCCTTCGATGCGCCCGTCCTCCCCGGCACCGACACGGTGGCGCTCGAGAACGTCTTCGACCTGGCCGGAAACCAGCTCGCGGCCCTGCCCGCGCAGTCGATCACGCCCGCTGACGACATCCCACCCAGCCTGCTCGCGGTGCTCGCGACGGCCGTCAGCGGCTACGAGAACGACACCCTCAGCGTGAGCTTCAGCGAATCCGTCATGGCGTCGGATGCGACGGATCTCGCCCACTTCGCGCTGTTCCAAGGCGCGCAGATCGACCTCGTCGGATCCGCGATCGCCTACAACGCGGCCCTGCGCACGACGACGATCACGCTCCAGGACCTGGATCTGGCGACGGGCAGCGTCTTCGCGTTGACGTGCGCCGGCGTGCGCGACCTCGCCGGGAACCCCATCGCCCCGGGTGCGGGCCAGTTCGGAGTGGTCGCGGGCGACGCTGTCGCTCCCGCGACGTCCTCCGTGCAGCAGAACACGCTGTTCGATCCCTTTGGGCGCACGATCGACCTCGCGTTCGACGAACCGGTCCTGCTCGATCCTCTCCCGACGATCACCGCGAACGGCGGACTCGCGCCGATCGCGACGCAAGAGATCGGCGGTTCTACCGGCGTCAGGCTCGTGTTCGACGTACCAATCACTCCGGGGACGAGCACGGTTCAGGTCGCGGGATTGCGCGATCCGGCCGGCAACACGTCCGCGACCGCGACGTTCGCGATCGCGACGGCGGACATGACGGGCCCGGCCCTGATCGCGGCCAGCGTGAGCACTGTCACGGGCGTCGCGAACGACCGCGCGACGGCCACCTTCGACGAGCAAGTCGTCCCCGCGGAGGCCGTGAATCCTGCGCGCTGGACGCTGCAGAGCCCGATCGGCACCGACGTGCCGCTGGCGAGCGCCTCGTTCGTCTACGACGCTTCGACGCGCACCGTCGCGATCACCCTGCCCCTCGACACGAACCTGGCGACGGGCGTGAGCTACTTCCTCGCCGCGAACGGCATCCACGACGTCGCGGGCAACCTGATCGGCGTCGTTGCGAGCTTCTCCGGCACGGTATCCGGGGATGCGATCGCTCCGACGGTCGTGGTCGCCGACAGGAATCAGACCGCCGACCCGGGCAGCCGCATCGTCGACGTCACCTTCTCCGAAGCGGTCAGCGCAGCGACCGCTCAGGTCGCCGCGAACTTCGACATCTTGGGCACGCCGAATACGCAGAGCGCCACGCTACTGCTCGACGGTCGCACCGTGCGCCTCTACACGACCGCTGCGATCACGCCGGGCACCACGACAATCGCGATCTCTGGCGTGCGAGACCTTGCGTCGAACCTGATGACGGCCGTCGCCGCCGTCGCGATCACGCTCTGAGTCGTGCTGCGGCCCGCTCGGTGGCTGGGAACCACATGAAGCTGCCACGAGGTGGGGGAGCACCGAGCCTCCCTATCCCTGCAACACGAAGATGAACACGGGCGGCATGTCGTACTATCCCGGATCAGCGGATCTGTCCGTCTCCGTGCGCGGCGGCGTGACGCTTCCGAGGGAGCGACGCAGCGGCCTTCTGCACGGCGGCGACGCTCAACCTGACGAACGGCGTCCGGTTCACCTGGACGTTGTGATGACCGACTGAGCGCTGGGCTCGGGCCTGCCCTGACGCGCGCAATTCGGGCCGCAGTCGTGTTGTCAGGCGGTCACCTCCGGGCGAATCTCGACCACGCCGCCGCCGCGTGGATTCCCGGAAAGCCAGAACCGGCTGGTAGTGCGTGGACGTGATTCCTGCGTCCACGAACCACTCGAGCCTTTTCCACCGGTGTGACCATGCGATCCCAGCTCGCCCTGTTCCTTCCTGCCTGCGCCGCCCTTGCCCTGAGCGCGCCGTCCCGTGCGCAGGTCACCGAGTCCCTGATCGACTTGGATCCCACGTTGCCGAACAACACGGCCGGGACGCCGAATCGGCCGAGCCCCGTACCGTTGGAGAGCTACCGCCTCACCGTGGGCGACCTCAACGCGGACGGCATCCCCGATCTCGTCTTCAGCAACGCGGTGGCGTTCGTGCGCGTGTACTTCATGCAGCCGAGCGGCAACTCGCTGTCGGTCGCCGGCTGGGACGACGTTCTGCCCTACGGTCTCGTCGCCGCGGACTGCGCGAGCACGGGCACCGGAGCACGGATGTTGAGCGTGGCGCCGTGGGGGATCGACACGCCCGTGATCTACGACATCGACCTCGACGGAGTGAACGAGCTCATCTACCTCGAGCATGTGCCCTCGGGGAGCAACAAGGGCCAAGTGCAACTGCGCGTCTACCGTCTCTCGACCACTTCGCCCTTCGACATGGTCCCGGACACGCACGCGACGCTGCCGGCCTCCTCGAGCCTCCTCGGGCTGCTGCTCACGGGACGCTACTTCTCCGCGAGCTGCACGAATCCCACGAAGAACAACAACGGCGGCGAATCCCTCTACATGCGCATCGTGAACGTGCGCGGGCGCGCGTTCCCGCAGGACATCCTCGTCTGGACGCACGGGGGTCCGAACAACAAGAACTGCATGGTGTTCGGCTACGACACGAACCCGGGCGGGACTCCTACGCTGGTCAAGCTGTTCGAGCATTTCACCAAGGACTCCCTGCCGAACGAATGGGAGGGCGCGGCCGGGCACACGTGGTCCAGCCTGGACATCGACTACGACGGGCGCGAGGAGATCATCGGGCGACACGTGGTCACTTGGGATCCGGTCACGCAGACGAAACAGGTGCGCTGGGGCGTGTCTCTCAAGGCCGACCCAACTCTTCCGGGGGAGTCCGACGACTGCCATCCTGACCACATCAGCGGTCTCGACTTCATCGCGAGCTACCTCGATCCCTTGGGACGGCAGGTGCCTGCGCCCGGCATCGAGATGATCGCCGCGCCGCAGAACGGCGGCTCGGTGAACAAGCCCGACCCGTCAGGGGCACTGATTTATCGCGCGATCACCGGGCACCAGTTCGGGACGCAGCAGTCTCCCGCCGCTTGGCCGCGCAAGGTCATCAACATCGACGACACCGGCGACGGTGCCGAGCACTGGTTCCCGTCGAACAACCCGTTGGGTTGGAAACAACCGGATCCGGACAGCCGTTGGAGCGACTTCGGGAACGCCCTCTACGGATCCACGATCGAGTCCAAGAACCCGAACTGCCAGGTCGTCGTACCGCTCGACCTGGTGAATGCCGTCGATCCCAGCACGCTGCAGGAGATCAGCCCGGGGCGCGAGCTCTTCGTCCTCTCGAAGGGTTCGCTGAAGAACATGGGCAATGCGTGCGGGCCGGGGCAGCTCCACTTCCTCTTCGACGACTCGGTCAAGCTCAAGGCCCTGGGTTGGGAGCAGAGCACGGCCACGAGCGCGGTCAGCCCGACGATCCACGGTACCTTCCCGATGGACTTCTTCGGCACGCGTGACGCGATCGAGGTCCACAGCCTCACGGGTGTGGGGTGCACGGGCGGGACGGTCCGACACCAGGCGTTCCGCTGGGTGCTGCACCCCGGATACGGACCGACGCAGCCCAGGAGCGTGACGTCCGTGAGCGACTGGACCCGCGCAACGAGTGCTGGCGAGCGCATCGGATTCCAGGACGGCACGACCGCGCGCGACCTGTTCGGCGATTCGCGCGAGGAGATCGCGATCTCGCGCAACTCCGCATTCCATGGGCCGACGCAGTCGTACACGGAGAGCCACCTGCTCGTCGCGCGCGACACGCAGTCGGTCTCGCGGCCGCAACCGACGCCGTGGCGGTACTTGGACTACCGGAGGCGCGCCGATGGCCACTCGCCGCAGGCGGTCGACTTCGAGTCCTTCGACGGCATGCGCTTCCGCACGACGCACCTGCCGCGCGGGAAGGCGAACCAGAGCTACGGATTCCAGCAGGACAAATCGCTCGTTCAGAGCCTCTTGCCCTTGCGCGACGGAGCCGGGATCGCGGTCGAGGGCGGAGTGGGGACCTGCACGCTTTCGATCGAGTCGGGCGTGCTGCCGGCCGGGATCTCGGCCGTGCAACTGCCGCCGGCCGATGTGCCCGACGGCGCCGTGCTGTTCTTCAAGGGCACGCCGACGCAGATGACCACCCAGCGCATCGAAGTGCGGGCCACCGACAGCGCGTCGCCTCCGAATTCGATCGTGAAGAGCTTCTGGATCGCGATCGACGCGGGCACGGGGACCCCGCTGCCCGATCCGCGCCCGCGGATCAGCTCGGGCGGGTTCGAAGGTGCCTACCTGAGCGCCGGCATCGACGCCGCGGTCACGGTCACCGCGTTCGTCGACGACGCGAACGGCGACGTCTCGGGCGTGGACCTGTTCGACGCGCAGGGCGCGTTCGTCGCGAGCCTCGGGCAGGTGACCGCGACGAAGTGGCAGACCTCGTTCGGCGTCGGCGCCATGGGCCCGGGGTCGGCGACGCACTACACGATGGTCGCACAGGATCTGGCCGGCAATCGCAGCCTGAGGTGGCCGTACCTGACGGTGGACGGCGGCCCGGGACATGAGAATCCGACCTACCCCGTCACGCCGCCGAATGGTCAACCGGCGAGCAGCACGCCGACGATCGCCAAGGTCACGACGGATGTGCCCACGATCGCTGCAGGCGAGATCAGCGATGCGGGCGGCTCGCTGGACGTCACGGTCTACGTCGCGGACCGCAAGAACATGACCGTTGACCTCGTCGAGGTGCGCATGGTCCACCCGTTGACCGGTGGTGACCTGGACCGCTACCGGGTGCAGGACGTCCCGCTCGATGGCACGGTGATGCGCTACAGCGTGACGCTCACGCCCGACGCGTCCCAGATCGGCTGGGGCGAGTACGCTCTGCAGGCGCGGGTGCGCGTGACGAACGGCGTGACGTCCTTCGTCAGCGACTGGTGGCCGCAGCTCGTGGCGCACTGAGGCCTGGTCGAAGTGCCGCCGAAGAAGGGCAAGGCGAAGAAGAAGCTACGCCGAGGCCTGGAACCGTGCGTTGGTCGACGGCGCGTGCGCGCTGGCGGACACGACCCGGGAACCCTGCTTCATCGGCGGGTGGTTGATCCGCGATCAAGAGGGCGGGCCGGTCTACTCCACGACGTTGACGGTCCTGGCGCCGCAGGCGGGCAAGCCCAAGTAGCCACGCTCGCCTGCGCGCCGCGCACGCGCTCTCTCAAGGACGCAGCAGCTCGTCGATCTTCCGCACCAGCTCCTCGCCGGTCAGGTTGAGCGCCGCGATGCGGCCGCTCGCGTCGACGAGCACCGTCGCGGGCGTCGAGTTCACGTTGTAGAGGCGCGCGATCGCGTTCTCGCTCGCGGGCCCGAGCGCGGTCTGCTTCCAGAGCAGGCCGCGGCTTGCGACGAATCGCGGCACGAGATCGACGTCCTTGTCGACGCTCACGCCGACGACCTCGAACCGCCCGCCGGCCGAAAGCCGCGCGTACGTCTCGACGAGTCGCGGCATCTCCATGCGGCACATCCCGCACCACGTCGCCCAGAAGTCGATCAGCACGACCTTGCCGCGCAGCGCGCCGAGCTCGATCGTCCCGCCGTCCAGCGTCGGCACGCTGAACGCGGGCGCCGGATCGCCCACCGCGGGTGCTCCGAGCAGGTCGTCGATGCGGATGTCGGCCAGGGCCGAGCTTTCGAGCGGCAACACGAGCTCGCGCAGCGCGGAGACGTCCCTCGGCCCGGTGCCGCAGCCGGCCAGGCTGCGCATCGACCAGCGCGATGCCTCGAGCACCGTCGGGCCCGCGGCCAGCCCGCGGATCTGGTAGCGCCCCTGCGCGTCGGTCACGGCTCCGCGCTCGGGCTCGCCCGCGCCGCTCGCGCGCGCGACGACCGACACGCAGGGGAGAGGTCGGCCGGCCGCGTCGACAACCGAGCCGGCCACTGCGAGCCCGCGGCCCAGATCGAGCTCGATGCGTCGGCGCTCGCCGGGCTGGAGCGCGATCGTCAGCGCGAACTTCGTGGCGGGAAACCCCTGCGGCCGGACGACCGACGTCCCGCGCACACGCCAGGTGGGACCCTGGGGCAACGGCGCGCTGCGGAAGCTCCACTGGCCTCGCGGCTGCACGAGGGTCGGGTTGATCTGGACGTTCGAGCCCGTGCCGAGCGCGTCGAGCTGGATGACGTCGCTCTGCGGGTCGAAGGGCATGCCGGTGATCTCGGCCTCGAGGAAGGCCGGCGCGCGCAGCGCGAGCTCGACGCGCGCCGGCTCCGCGCCGACCCGCAGCGAGCCGAGCTCGATCCCGCGCGTTTCGTCGGCCGCGAGGAGCGAGTACTCGCCCGGCGCGAGTCCGGTCGCGGCGAAGCGGCCCTCGGCATCGGTGCGCAGCTCGGCGGACCAGCGCGCACGCTCGGCGTCGGGGATGCCGGGCGTCGCCACGAGCATCGCCTCGGGCCGGTTGTAGTGCAGCGTCGCGCGGCCGATCTCGCCCAGGATCACGCGCACGCCCGCGGCCGGCCGCGCGTCGACGCCGATCACGCGACCGTCGATCCGTCCGGCTGGAGCCTGGAGCGCACCGATCCAGGCGATCGCGGCGAGCGTGGCGATGAGCATCGTGCGTGACTCGATCGAGGCTGCGCCCCGTGTGCGCAGTCCCTGAGAGAGACCGAGAATGAACCGATCGTACGGTCTCTCATACCCTGTTGGCGCCGCGCGGGACCGCGCGCGGCGCGAGAGGCTTCGAATTCTTCTCAGCCTCTGAGAAACCGTAGTCTCCCGCCCCGGATGCCGCCAGGAAGGCGTCGCCTGCTGCGCGGAATCGAATCGCCGAGTACGTTGAGGGTCCCCCGGTTTCCCTGGAGCCCCCTCATGCACGTCCGGACCTTCGTCGCCGCCCTCCTCGTCGCATCCTTCGCTTCGGCCCGGCTCGCCCTCGCGCAGGGCTCCGATCTCTGCGCCACCGCGCAAGCGATCACCGGCACCGGCGCGTACCCCTTCGACAACAGCGCGGCCACGACTGACGGCGTGCCCAACGCGCTCTGCGACTATTTCGGCCAGACGGACATCGACAACGACGTGTGGTTCTCGTGGACCGCGCCGTCGGGCGGACCGTTCGTCGTTACGACCTGCGGCTTGACGGGCATCGACTCGAAGATCGCGGTGCTCGACGGATCGTGCGCGGGCGCCGTGCTGGCCTGCAACGACGACGCGTGCAGCAGCCTGCAGACGTCGCTCGTCTTCGCGGCGTCCGCCGGCAGCGTCTACATCGTGCGCGTCGGCACCTTCCCGGGCAGCGCGGGCGGGAGCGGCACCTTCACCATCCTGCCGGACGTGCCCCTCGACACGCGCGTGAACCCGGCCAACGGGCACACGTACCACCTCCTCCGCGGCGGCTCGTGGACGACCGCCGAAGCGACCGCGATCTCGCTCGGCGGGCACCTCGCGACGATCGACGACCAGGCCGAGCACGACTGGGTCCTGGCGCAGTGGCACAACTGGCAGGGCGTCGACGTCGACCTTTGGATCGGGTTCAACGACGCCGCCCTCGAGGGCGCGTTCATGTGGGCCGACGGCACGCCCGTCGGCTACACGAACTGGGACTTGAACGAGCCCAACGACGGCGGGACCGGCGAGGACTGCACTGCGATGCGCAAGAACAACCCGGCCGCCTTCTGGAACGACCTGGCCAACGCGCCGACGGGCTTCCACGCCAACCCGCTGGCCGTCGTCGAGCTCGTCGGCAGCATCGGCACTCCGCTCTGCTTCGGAGACGGCTCGGGCATCGCCTGTCCGTGCGGGAACAACAGCGCCGTCGGCGCGGAGGAAGGCTGCCTGAACTCGTTCGCCCAGGGCGGCAAGCTCGTCGGCACGGGTTCGCCCAGCATCTCGTCCGACACGCTGGCGCTGCAGGGCTCGCAGATGCCGAACAGCTCGGCCTTGTACTTCCAGGGCACGACGACGACCGGCGGCGGCGCGGGCATCACCTTCGGCGACGGCCTGCGCTGCGCGGGGGGCAACGTGATCCGCCTGGGAACGAAGGCGAACTCAGCCGGCGCGTCGCAGTACCCGGTCGGCGCGGATCCGTCCGTGTCCGTGCGCGGACAGTGCGTCGTGGGGGACGTGCGCACCTACCAGGTCTGGTACCGCAACGCCGCGGTGTTCTGCACGGCGGCCACGTTCAATCTGACGAACGGCCTGTCGGTGACGTGGAACCCCTGAGGTCTCGTCGAGTGGAGACGCGGTAGAGCTGGCGCGTCGCCAGCGCACCCACCTCGCGCGCTCAGAGGCTGAGAAGAATTCGAAGCCTCTCGCGCCGCGCGCGGTCCCGCGCGGCGCCAACAGGGTATGAGAGAGCGTAGGATCGATTTCTTCTCGCTCTCTCAGAGGCTGAAGAATTCGAAGCCTCTCGCGCCGCGAAGCGGCGCCACCCAGATCTGAGAGACCGTACGATCGATTTTTTCTCGCTCTCTCAGCGCACGAGGGCGCGCGCTGGCCGCACGCCGACCATGCTGCGCCGGAAGTCGGCCAGCGCATAGTAGCGCAAGCCCACACGGAGCTGGCTCGCCGTGTTGTCGTACCCCCCGCCGCGGTGGACGCGCGTGCGAGGGTCGGATCGCGTGATGTTGCTGTCGCCGAAAACGTCAATGCGCGCGGCTGCGTGCTCGCGATCGTGCTGGCACCACTCCCACACGTTGCCGTGGACGTCGTGCAAGCCGAAACGGTTCGGCGTGAAGCTGCCGACGGGCGCGTGCACCAGGTGTCCGTCGTCGATGTCCATCTCGTAGCTCCACGTCGGCGGGCCGCCGTGCGCATGGCAGTACGCGTCGGCCAGGTTGGCCGAGCCGGCAAGCGAAGCGCTCGCATTGCCGGTCGCCCAGATCGTGTCCGTGCCGGCACGCGCCGCGTACTCCCACTGCGCGTCGCTGGGCATCACGAGGCCCAGATTCCGAAGGGTCTCATCCGCCAGGGTCCAACTGATCTGCTCGACGGGGTGAAGTGCGCTGACGAGCATGTCGCCGATCGTGCGGCCGGCCACGTGTTGACTCGGGTTCGTCCCGGTCATCCGTTCCCACTGCGCCTGCGTCATCTCGTACTTCGAGAGGAAGAAGGGCTCGAAGTCGACTTCGGTCACCGGACTATCCGGCAGGGACGCGTTCGGGTCGTAGTTGGGGCCGTCGGGCTCGCTGCGCTGGGAACCGATCCAGGCCTTGCCGCCCGGGATCAGCACGAATACGAGTCCCCACTCGGGACCGGGGTCGAATCGTCCCTCGGGCCCGCGCGGCGCCATGGTGCCCGTCTGCAGATGGGCGAACTCCTGCAGTCCGCTGTTCGGATCGCGGCCGATCGGCACGAGCCCGAGCTGCGGGCGCATCTCGAGCCCTGCGTAGGCCGGAGAGGCCGAACGGTCGCGGACGGAAGCGATCGCTTCTTCCCACGCTGCGTGGGCGTCGTCGATCGAGCGCTTCTCGACTCCGCGCGCGAACTCGAGCCGCGCGCGCACGTCCGCCAGGCGGCCGACGTGAGGGTCGGAATCGCCGAAGAACTCGAGGTCCTCGACCAGCTGCTCGAGCGTGCCGTGGTGCCATTGCGTCTCCGCGTCCGCGAAGTGCCAGGTTTCGCGCGCCTCCGCTGCCGTGTCCTCCTGCGTCGGCGGCGCGGGCGCGGCAGGCAGGACCTGTTCCGCGGAGCGCACAGCCTTCGTGCGCAGCTCGGCCAGGCGTTCGCGGTGCTCCGGCAGGCGCGCAACGAGCGCCTCGGCCTCGCCGATCCAGCGCTCGTAGTCGGGCACGCGCGTGGGATCCGCAGGCCACAGGTTGCGGCTCTCATCGACCAGGTCGTCCAGGCGTCGGACGTCGGATAGGCGCAGCACCTTTTGCGTTTCGCCGCGCGCGAGCACTGCGCTCTCCTCGGCGACTTCGAGCGCGCGCAACGTCGCGCCGAGTCCGATCCCGAGCGCCACGATCACGGCCAGCGTCCCGCCGACGAGAGCCCGGTTGCGCGCGGCGAAGCGCTGTGCGCGGTAGAACAGGCTCGGTGGCCGCGCGACGATCGGCTCGCCGCGGCGGACCCGGCGCACGTCCTCGGCCAGGTCGAGCGCTGTCTGGTAGCGCCGCAAGGTCTGCTTCTCCAGTGCGGTCGCGATGACGAGGGCCAGGTCGGCGCGGATCGCGGCGTTGCGCTCGCGCGGGTCGGCCGGGTCGCGCGTGAGGATCGCGACGTACAGCGATTCGCGCGTCGGCGCTTCGAAAGGACGCGTGAGCGTCAGGCACTCGTGCAGGATCACGCCCAGCGCCCAGACGTCGGCGCGCCGGTCGACCGCTCCGCCCTGGATCTGCTCGGGCGCCATGTAGGCCGGCGTGCCGAACACGTCGCCGGTGCGCGTAACCGTCGGGAAGGCGGCGTCCTGCGCCTGGGCCAGCCCGAAGTCGAGGATGACCGGCTGACCGTCCTCGCCGACGATCACGTTGCCGGGCTTGACATCGCGGTGGACGACGCCGTGCTCGTGCGCCGCGTGGATGCTGCGCGCCAATCGCTCGACGAGCCGCAGCACGCGGGCGACGTCGAGCGGAGCGCCGCGCACGTCCTCTTCGTCGCGTACGGCCGGCAGGTAGACCGAACTCGATTCGTGCGCACCGGCGCGCCGCGCCTCCTCGAGCAGGTCGGAAAGCGACCGTCCGGCGACGTAGCGCATCGCCATGTAGGGGACGCCATCCGCGCTGCCGGCCTCGTACACGGCGCAGATGCCCGGATCGTCGAGCCGCGATGCGATCTGCGCCTCGCGACGGAAGCGCTCGAGCGCCTCCTTGGAGATCCCCAGCTGATCGAGCACCTTGAGCGCGACGGTGCGCCCCAGGCGCGTGTCGACCGCGAGCCACACCTGACCCTGACCGCCGCGCCCGAGCGGGTGCAGCAGCCGGTACGGACCGAAGTGCTGCTCGCCCGCCGCTTCCGCGCGCGGGTCCGGCTGCTCGCCGAACTCGCGTGCGACGAGGGCCTCGTGCCCGGGGAACAGCGCCTGGTACTCGGCCAGCGTGCGCTCCCGCCCTGCCGCGCGATCGTCGAGCAGGATCCGCAGGAGATCGTTGAGCGCGGCCTCGGGGGGCAGGGTCGATCTGGTCATCGCGATCGCTTCCGGTCCGATTCTGTCATGGATCGCGGGCCGGGCGGAGATCCGGCCCGCGCGCGCGCGCCGCGCGTGGTTCCGCGCGGCGCCACAAGTTTGGCGAGCCCGTACGATCGGTTCTTTACGGGCTCCCCGCGCGTGGTTCCGCGCGGCGCCATCAGGATCTGAGAGACCGTAGGATCGGTTTCCGGTCGGTCTCTCATCGCGGCGCCCACGGGAGGTCGAGCGTGTCGACCAGGCGTTCCTTCGTCGACCAGAACTGCAGGATGGTGACGTAGCTGGCCGATCCCGGCATCTGCGCCTCGACGTGCAGCTCGACCCCGATCCCGTCGCCCTTGCCGTACGGCTCGATCGCGAACGCGAACTGATTCATCCGGCCCGGCTGGAGGAACGGCGCCAGATCCAGGTACGTGCTCGTGTCGAAGCGGCCGGCCGGGATGCCGTTGACCGTGAGCTTGACCGTCGCCGACTTGCCGTTGTGCGCGACCTTCACGAACGCCTTCTCGAAGCCGGTCGTCACCGGACTGCCCACCGTGGCGACCGGCGGCGCGGCCATCTGGACCATCGGTGCGGCGACCGAGCCGGGCGTCGGGCCCGGACGCGCCGACAGGTCGAGCAGCAGGCCCTCGATCGTGCACAACCGTTCGTCGATCGCCGTCAAGCGCTCGAGCACGGGATCGTCCGTGCCCTCCATGTCGTCCTCGCTGTCGGTGCCTTCGCCGATGACGTCTTCGTCCTCGTCCGTGCCCGCCGGCACGTCTCCCGTGACGCCCGACTGTCCGCGCAGGCGTCGAGCGATTTCGTCGGCCTTCTTGTCGACCACGTCGCCCAGGACCCCGCGCGCCTTGCGCTCGAGCTCCTGGGCGGTCGAGGGGGCGGGCTTCGCGTCACCAGCCTGGGGTTCCGCGGTGCAGAGCGGTGCCATGGTGAAGAGCAGAGCGGCGAGCGGCAGAGTGCAGTTGGCGTTCATCGTGTTCTCCTGGGTTGTGGGCCATCGGCCCGGACGAGAGACCCATGTCGCCTGCCGCCACGCGGTGACAGGAAAACGAGCGAGGCCGCCCGATCGGGCGGCCTCGCGGCTCGGAAGCGGCTGGGATCAGCCCTTCTTCTTGGGCGCCGGCACCGGGGTTTCCGTGCCCTTGCCCCCGGCCGGGCCCTGTCCGGCGCCGCCCTGTCCACCGCCCTTGTCGCCCTTCGTGGCGGGGCCCGTCTTGCGCTCCGCCTCGTACGCGCGGCGCGCTCTGAGAGCCGCGTTCAGCAGCCGGTTGTCGAAGTCGAAGTCCTTCGGCAGGTAGTAGCCGACCGTGTTGCGCTCGGTCGCCTTGGCCAGCTCGGCCGCGATCTTTTCGCCGAGCGGCACGGCGATGACCTCGGGCACGCCCCAGTAGGCGAGCCCCGCAGCGATCGCCGGACCGGTCGACCCGACTTCCGCGACGATCATCTTCTGCATCCACGTGGGCACCTTGAGCTCCGGTTCCTTGTCCTCGAACTGGAAGATCCCGATGAGCAACGCGCCGGCCTCGTCCGAGTAGGCCTTGTCGAAGTGGCCGTAGCCCGAGGAGACCCACTGGCCGCAGACGGCCGACGGGCTGCCGAGCTTCCACTTCAGGAACGAGTACATCCGGCTCTTGGCGTTGTCGATTTCGGCCTCCGAAACGAGGCCCTCCAGCCCGAAGCGCTGGATCGAGTACTTGACGACGTGCTTTGCGACCTTCTTGGCGATCTCGGAGTCGCCCTTCTTGATCGAGTCCTCGAGGCGATTCTGACGCCCGGGGTGGTTCTGGCTGCAATTCGGCAGGTCGCCGGCTCTGGCGCCAGGCGCTGAGAGGCAAAGGACGAGGGTGGCGAGCAGGGTCGTGAGCATTCCGTGGGTGCGTTGCATGGCTTCCTCCGTGGGTTGGGTGCTGGCCCCGGGGCGATCCTGGGGACACAGGGCCGATGTCGCGGCCCCCACGGGGATGACAGGAATCCGGCGGGAAGGTGCCCCGTCACCCGCGCCCGGACGACCGCTTCCCTGCGCTCACCTGCGCGCGGACCACAGCTCGTCGAAGGCGCCCGGCGGCAAACGCGCCCTGAGCTCCTCGATCGCCCGGCGGTAGCGGACGGCCACCGTGTTGGGCGGCACCTCCAGGATCTGGGCGATCTCCTGGTTCGTGCGCTGCTCGAGCAGGCGCAGAACGAGCACCTCGCGCTGGTCGCGCGGCAGCCGCTCGAGTGCCGCGCGCACGCGCGTGCCCAGGTCGTCGTCGGCGGCGCGCGTCAGGAGGCCACGCGTCTCGTCCGCGAGCAGGTCCTCGGGCCGCGCGATGCTCGTGCCATCGCCGGCTGGCGCAGCCTGCCCGCCGCGCCTCAAGCGGCCGCGCAAGTGGTTGTTGCACAGCTGCAGCGCCGTCGTGCCGAGAAAGCGCGCGACGACGGGCGCCCAGCGGCCGTCGCGCGGCTCGAGCGATCCGATCCGCCGCACGAGGACCAGCCAGACTTCGGCGCACACGTCCTCGACGTCCTCTGTCCGCGCGCGCCACCCGAGGCGCAAGCGCACTTGCGCCGCGACCAGCGGCTGCAGGTGCGCGACGAGCCAGGCGAGGCTGTCGCGCTCGCCGCGAGCTGCGCGCTGCGCGTGGAGCGATGTCTGATCCATGGGGGCCGCGAGGATCATCGCTCGCCTTCGTCAGCTTCACCACCGCTGCGAGGGCTGCATCCGCGCCGGACCGGCGTGCGGCCTGCAGACCCCCCTGCGCGGGCCGCTAGGCGTCGCGGTACGGCCGGCGCGAGTGGTAGAGCTCCCGCCGCGCGCTCCACTCGGCGATCAGCGCCGCGTCGGCGTGCGGGCCGGCGGTCCGCAGCGCTTCCTCGATCGTCGCGACGGCTTCCTCGAACCGGCTGGCTTCGGCGTAGGCCGCCGCGAGCGTGTCGAGGTCGTCCGGCGTCCGCCCGCGCGCGCGCACGGCTGCTTCCGCCAGCTCGACGGCGCGCTTCCCGTCGCGTGCCTTCTCGTCGGGGTTCGTGGCCAGCTCCCAGGCCAGGTAGAGCGTGAGCCCGGCCTCGTCGGGCCGCTGCGCGTGCGCCGACGAGAGCACCGCGATCGCCTCGACCGCGCGCCCGCGGCCGCGCAGGAGCTGCGCCAGGCTCAACGCGTGGTTCACGTACTTGGGCTTGCGGCGCACGACCGTCTCCATGCACGCGATCGCGTCGTCCTCGCGGCCCAGGCGCACGAGCGCCCAGGCCTTCGCGGCCAGCGGCAGATAGGCTGCGGGTCGCAGCGCCATCGCGCGGTCGAACTCGGCGACAGCTTCGGCGTAGGCACCTTCCGCGGCGTGCGCCAGCCCGGCGAAGTAGTGCGCCTGGTCGAGGGTCGGATCGATCTCGAGCGCGCGCGCCAGCTCGGCCCGTGCTTCGACGTGCCGCGCGGCCATGTGCAGCGCCATGCCGAGCTGCAGCCGCATCTGGGCGCCGCGCGGCCAGGCTTCGACGGCGCGCTGCAGCAGCGGGATGCCGCGCTCGGCCTGGCCGTGCTGCGCGAACCCGACGCCGCGCGTGAAGTCCTCGTAGACCGGCAGCATCGCGCGCGGCGACTTCAGGTCCGCAGGCAGCGTGCCGGATGCGCCGGCGGACGATTGCGCGTAGCCCAGGCTCGAGAGTCGATTCGCCAGCTCCTCGTCGACCGCAGCCGCGCTCGTGCCGAGCGGGCGGAAAGTCGCGCACAGATCGGCCAGCTCGCGCAACAGCTTCGCAGCCCGTTCAGGCTCGTCGCGCGCCAGGTCGACGAGCTCGCGCGGGTCGCGCGCCTGGTCGTAGAGCTCCGGCTCCGACGAATGGATCGCGCGCCAGCCGCCGTCGAGGACCGTGTGCAGCGGACTCCAGCCGAAGGCCAGCCAGGCGTACTCGCTCTCGCCGTAGATCGGCTGGGGCGCGAGCGCCTCGCCGCGCAGCGCGGGCACGAGGCTGCGCCCGCTGCCCAGGCGCGGCTGCCGGCAGAGTTCCAGGATCGTCGCAGCCAGGTCCGCCACCTGCACCGGCGTGGTCGCAGTGCGCGGCGCGAAACCCGGCGCCGACACGATCAGCGGGATCCGCAGCGTGGCGTCGTACACGAAGATGCCGTGCGTCGACTCGCCGTGCTCGCCCAGCGATTCGCCGTGGTCCGCGACCGCGACGACGATCGTGCGCTCGAGCGCGCCGCGCGCCTGCAGCGCGGCCAGGATGCGCGCGATCTGCGCGTCCATGAACGCGATCTCGCCGTCGTACGGGTCCTTCAGCCGCTCCTTCCAGGGCGACGGCGGCTCGTACGTCGAGTGCGGATCGTAGAAGTGCACCCAGGAGAGGAACGGTTCGCGCGCGCCGCGCAGCCACTCGACCGCGACGTCGGTCGTCTTGTCGCCGGTGCGCTGCGGCGGCTCGGCGTCGCCCTCGGCATCGACGGCCGACATGCGGTCGTCGTACGTGTCGAACCCGCGCGCCAGGCCGAAGGCCGAGTCGAGGACGGCGGACGAGACGAACGCGCCCGTGCTCCAACCCTGGGCGCGCAACGCCGCGGCTAGGTGGGGGACCTCGGCGCCCAGCGCGTTGCGGCCGTTGTCGTGGATCCCGTGCTCGGGCGGCTGCAGGCCGGTCCACAGCGTCGTGTGCGTCGGCAGGGTCAGCGGCACGGGGGCGTAGGCGCGCTCGAAGCGCGTGCCGCGCGCCGCGAGCTGGTCCAGGGCCGACGTCTGCGCCGCGGTGTGCCCGTAGCAGCCCAGCCGGTCGGCGCGGGTCGTGTCGAGCGTGAGCACGAGCACGTTCGGTCGCTCGACGCGTGTCCCGCTGGCGCCGGAGCTCCCGGCCGGAGCGGGCCCTACGTCGTCGCGGCAGGCTGCCAGCGCCAGGCAGGCAGCGGCGGAGATCGCAGGTCGGCGCACCATCCCGACGAGGCTATCCCGGCGGCGCCGTACCGCCAACGAGCGGATCGCCGCGACGGCGCGATCCCGTAGCATGCCGCGATGGCGCTCATCGAACCGCGCACCCTGAAGGGCTTCCGCGACTACCTGCCGGAGGCCCAGATCCCCCGTGAGTGGCTGATCGACACGGCGCGGCGGGTCTACCGCTCGTACGGCTTCCTGCCGATCGACACGCCGGCGCTCGAGTACGAGGAGATCCTGACCGGCAAGGGCGGCGAGGAGAGCGACAAGCAGATGTACCGGTTCGAGGACCACGGCGGCCGGCGCGTGGCCCTGAGGTTTGACCTGACGGTGCCGCTGGCGCGCTTCGTGGCGCAGCACTCGAACCAGCTCGGGATGCCGTTCAAGCGCTACCACATCGCGGCCGTGTGGCGCGGCGAGAACACGCAGCGCGGGCGGTACCGCGAGTTCATGCAGTGCGATTTCGACACGATCGGGACCGAGAGCGTCGCGGCCGACATCGAAACCGTGCTTGTTGTGCACGACCTGATGCGCGCGATCGGTTTCGAGGGCGCCGTCGTCCGCATCAACAACCGGCGGCTCCTGGCCGGCGTGCTGGAGCGCGTCGATCTGAAGGACCGGTCGGCTGCGGTGCTGCGCGCGCTCGACAAGCTCGACAAGATCGGGCCGCTGAAGGTCGCCGAGGAGATGCAACGCACCGCCCAGGCCAGCCCACAGCAGACGCAGAGGCTGCTGGAGTTCGCGAGCCTCACGGGGCGTGGTTCCGAGCTGTTGGAAAAGCTGGAGGCCTTCTGCAATCCGACGGAGTCCGGCGGCCGGGGCTTGCAGGAGCTCGAGCGCATCCTCGAGGGAGTGCACGCGGCCGGCGTCGCCGAGGGAGCGGTGCAGATCGACGTCGCGATCGCGCGCGGGCTCGACTACTACACGGGCACGGTGCTCGAGACGTCGCTGGCCGAGCTGCCGGAGATCGGCAGCGTGTGCTCGGGCGGCCGCTACGACGACCTCGCGAACCTGTACACGAAGGAGCGCCTGCCCGGCATCGGCGCGTCACTCGGTCTGGACCGCCTGTTGACGGCGATGGAGGAGCTCGGCCGGCTGCCGATCTCGCGTGCGCCCGCGCCGGTCTTCCTGCCCTGGTTCGACGAGACGCGCCTGGGCGGCTACCTCGCGTTCGCCAGAAATCTGCGCGCGGCCGGCATCGGCGTCGAGCTCTACCCCGAGCCGAAGAAGCTCAAGGCGCAGCTCCAATACGCCGACCGCCGCGGTTTTCCGTACGCGATCATCATCGGCAGCGACGAGTGGACGTCCGGCACGTGCCAGGTGAAGTCCTTGAAGACGGGCGAGAGCGCCGTCGTGCCCCGCCACGACGCTGCCGGTGCCCTTTCGCCCGAGCTCTTGGCCCGTTTGCGTGCGTGAACCAGCCATGGCCGTCCAGTTCCAGGACTACTACGCGACATTGGGTGTGCCCCGCACCGCGACCCAGGCCGAGATCCAGAAGGCCTACCGGCAGCTCGCCCGCAAGAAGCACCCCGACGTCGACAAGTCGCCCAACGCGACCAAGAACTTCCAGGCGATCACCGAGGCCTACGAGGTGCTCAAGGACCCGGAGACGCGCCAGCGCTACGACACGCTCGGCGCGAACTGGAAGGCCGGGCAGGAGTTCACGCCGCCGCCCGGTTGGCAGCAGCGCAGCGCGGGCGGCGGCACCGACACCGGCGCTGGCGGCGGGTTCGGCGGGTACAGCGACTTCAGCGACTTCTTCGAGAGCATGTTCGGGGGCCGCGGCGGCTCGCCGTTCGAGGACGTCGACCCCGAGCTCGCGCAACGCGGCCGCCGCACGCGCGCGGCGCACGAGCGCGTCGGGCGCAACGTCGAGGCCGAGCTGGCGGTGCCCTTCGAAGTCGCGCTGCGCGGCGGTCGGCACGGGTTCTCGATCGACGACGGCAGCGGCACGCCGCGCGAGATCGAGGTGAAGATCCCGCCCGGCTCGACGACGGGCAGCGTGCTGCGCCTGCGCGGCCAGGGTCGCACGGCGCGCGGCGCGGGCACGCCCGGCGACCTGCATCTGCGCCTCGTCGTCGTGCCGCCCCCGGGTTTCGACATGCACGAGGACGACCTGCACACCCTGCTGCGCGTCGATCCGCCCGACGCCGTGCTGGGCGCGAAGGTGCCGATCCGCGGGCCGGACGGCGGCGAGATCGTCGTCACCCTGCCGCCGGGCTCCTCGAGCGGGCGAACGCTGCGCCTGCGCGGCCAGGGGCTGCCGCGAACGGGCGGCGGACGCGGCGACCTACTGCTGGAGGTCTCGATCGTCGTCCCCGAGCGCCCAACCGAAGCTGAGCGGGCGGCCTACGAGGAACTGCGACGCAAGCTGCGCGCGACTACGGACAGAACTGGATCCGCAGACCGTCCGACAGGTTGAAGCCCGCTCCGCCGCCGGCCGGGTTGCGGAACCAGAGCTGGAAGTTCCACGTCTGTCCCGGCGCGATCGATCCGCCCGGGGGCAGCGCGTTGTAGTCCACGAGGTAGTGGACTTCGCCGAACATCCCGGCGACCTGGATCGGAAGGCGTAACAGCGGGTTGCCGACGCAGCGGTAGCCGTTCCCGAACGGCGCGAAGGCCGCGTTCTGCCCGTAGAAGTACATCGCGCTCGTCCCCGGCGGAACGCCGCTCGTCAAGAGCTCCAGGTCGTTGAGCGAGACGCGGTTCGACCCGCCGCTCGTGAGCGTCGCCCCGAACGGTTCGTACGAGTTGGGCAGCGTCGTGCAGTAGTTCTGCGCGCCCGCGCACAGGACGGGCAGGCATGACGCGAGCGCTTCCCAGCGCATCACCTGCGCGGTCTCCGGGTGGAAGATCGGCACGATGTTGGTCATCCCGCCCGGGCACCCGTGGCAGTAGCTCATGATCGTGCCGTTCGTGATGCAGACCTGCGCGGTCTGGCACTGGCCGAAGCTCCCCGAGCACTGGTCGAGTGGCGGGCAGTAGTCGTGCGTGTGCCACGTGCCGAAGTTGTGGCCCGTCTCGTGCGCGAAGACGAAGAAGTCCCAGGTCAGCGGGCCCTGCGTCACGGGAAAGGGCGTATTGCCGGCCAGGTCTCCGCTGACGGCGAAGCCCCAGGTCGAATCGCAGAGGACGTCGACGTAGGCCACGCCGCCGCCCAGGCCCGCGCCGGAGAGGAAGTGCGCCAGGTTCCCGGAGTTCGGGATGTTCCCGGCCCAGGCCGTGCGGAACTCGTCCAGCATCGCGCCCGATCCGGCGCCCGTGTCGGGCGACGTCCAGCCGTCGTTCGCGTTCGTGTGCAGGCCCAGGTACGCGAGCTGGATCTGCACGCCCACGTCGAGGTCGAAGCGCGAGCTCAGGGCCGCGAAGAGCTGGTTCAGGTAGGACTGCTCGGCCGCCAGGTCGTTGAAGCGCTGGTAGAGCTGGAAGTCCGTCTCGACCGACATGCGACACAGGAGCGTGTCGCCCGAGGGCGGCACGATCGATTGCGATGATCCCGAGCCGCGCGGGGCCGGTGCGGGCTGCGCTCCCGGCCGCGGGCGCGCGTCGCAGCCGGGCAGGGCGCGCCGGCCAGCCTGCAGTAGCTCGCCTTCGGTGGCGAAGCGCGAGACGCTCGAGCTCCACGCGCCGGCCGTGCCCGGGCTCGCGAGCAGGTGCCACAGATCGCCGCCGGCCTGCACCCAGCCGCGCGAGCCCGCGCTCGAGAAGCCCAGGAACACGCCGCTGTCGGGCAACCCCACGATGCGGCCGCGCCAGCTGCTCGCGAGCGGATCGTCGATCCAGCGCGCCTCGACGCCGTCGACCTGCAGCTCGAGCTCGGACAGATCGGCGCGCACGCGCTCGACGAGGACGTCGACCGCTCCGCCCGGCAGGGGCACGCCCGTGAGGAGGGCGCGATCGAGGCCGGCCAGATCCAGCGCGACGTCGGCGCGCAGCGCGAGCTCGCTGCCGGCGGCCTGCATCGGGAAGGGGACCTGGGCGCGTTCGGAGGCCGCCGCGAGGGGAGCGAGCGGGCCGGAGACGAACGCCGCGAGGGCGAGGAGGGCGGAGCCGGAGAGGGTGTGCATGGAGGATTGAGACGGCGCGTGGGGAGCCCTGGTTCCAGCCTAACCCGAGCGCGGGTCCGGCCGTCGATTCCCCGCACAAAGTAGCGGGCGGCGGCGCTCGTCGCGCCACCGCCCGCTGTTTCGATCCGCGGGGACCGAAGCGGTCCCCGCGGTTTCACTCAGGTCACGGGACCCAGTTCACCTGGAGGCCGGCCGAGAGGTTCGAGCCCGTCCCGCAGGGACCGTTCACGTTGCGGTACCAGGTCTGGTAGTAACGCACGCCCGGCACGGTGACCAGACCGCGCACGCTCACCGACGGATCCCCGAACTGCGGGTAGAACGTCGAGCCCGCGTGGGACTTGATGCCCAGGCGGATCACGTTGCCAGCCACGCAGCGGAAGCCGTCCTGGAACGGCACCTGCACCGGCACGTCGCCCTGGAAGAACAGCGCGAAGCCCGCGACCGGCTGCATGCCGTCGCAGAACAGCACGACCGTGTCGTTCGAGATCGACGAGTTGCCGCTCCCGATGAGGCGGGCACCGATGCCGCTCGAGTTGGTGCAACCCTTCTCGGAGCCAGGCAGCGAGTTGTTGCCGCACGGGCAGCCCGTGTAGCCGAAGCAGTACGGCGTGAAGTTGCCGCCTTCGCACTCGTCCGGGATGCCGTTGCCGTTGCCGTCCGCGCTGCCGCCACCGGCGATGTCGCACGTGTCCGGGATGCCGTTCGTGTTGCAGTCCGGAGCACCAGCGGCGATCTCGCAGGCATCGCCGATGCCGTCCCCGTTGCAGTCACCCTGACCCGGGTTCGGTTGCGTGTTGCAGTTGTCGCAGGCATCGCCCACGCCATCTCCATCCGCGTCTTCCTGGCCCGCGTTCGGGAGCGCATCGCAGTTGTCGATGCAGTCCGCGACCGTGTCGCTGTCGGTATCCGTGTCGGCCACACCGCAGCCGCATTGGCCCGGAGCAACCTTCAGCGGATCGTTCGGGCAACCGTCGATGCAGTCCGGGACCAGGTCACCGTCGGAGTCCGTGTCGGCGATACCGCAACCGCAGATACCCGGGGCGATCTTGAGCGGATCGTTCGGGCAGCCGTCGTTGCAGTCCGGCGTCAGGTCACCGTCGGAGTCCGTGTCGGCGATACCGCAACCGCAGACACCCGGAGCGACCTTCAGCGGATCGAGCGGGCACCCGTCGAGGCAGTCGACCGTGCCGTCCCCGTCGGTGTCGGCGTCGGAGACGCCGCAGCCGCAGATGCCCGGAGCGGTCTTCAGCGGATCGAGCGGGCAGCCGTCGTTGCAGTCGGCCGTGCCGTCACTGTCGGTGTCCGTGTCGGCGATGCCGCAGCCGCAGATGCCCGGCGCGATCTTCAGCGGATCGAGCGGGCAGCCGTCGTTGCAGTCCGGCGTCCCGTCCGCATCGGTGTCGGTCAAGCCCGGCGCCGCGATGGAGAACGTGCCCGCCGAACCCGCGCCGCCGCTGAACGACGAGATGCGGATGTAGTAGGGCGTGAGGCACGTGGCCGTGAAGCCCACGGTGCTCTGCAAGCCGCAGAAGTCGTCGTTGCAGACCACTTCGGTCAGGGTCCCGCAGGCACCCGTGTAGACCGTGATGACCGAGTCATTGGTCTGGCCGCCACAGGTGGCGATCGTCACCGACCCGGCATCACCGGACGTCCACTGGAACCAGACGTCGTGGCTGACGCTGACGCACGTGGCCGGCAGGGCACCCGCCGCCACCGGCGTGGCGAAGCGGTTGTCCACCGGGAACGAGCCGCTCCCTGCGACGACCGTCGCGCCCGTGCACTCGTCGTTCGCCGGCGGCGGGACGATCAGCGCGAAGTTGAGGGTAAACGCACCGCCCGCTCCGCCCTTGTCGGAGACACGGACCTTGAGCGTCTCGCCGGCCGCGATCGGGACCGACAGGCACGAGCCCGGGCCCGCACACGGCGTACCGCCGCAGTCGTCGTTGCAAGCGATCTCGTTCCCCAGCGTTCCGGGGCAACCGCCGTACACCGAGACGACCGTGTCGAACGTCGCTCCGCACGTGTTCAGATTGAGCGTGCCGGCGTCCGGACCGTTCGTGATCGTGTACCAGACGTCATCGCCGGTGGCATCGCACGTCGACGACCCGTCGTTCGTCGCCGTGTTGGTGCTGCCCAGGACCGAGGTGCCCGTCAGGGGTGACGCATTGGCGCAGGTGTCGTTGCCCGGCGGGGCGCCGATCACCACGTTGAGCGCGTACTGGTACGTCGTTCCACCGGGCATCTGACCGCCGAAGATGGTTCCGCCCGGAGTCACCTGCAGGCCGACCCCACCGACGACCAGGATCCCGTACCAGGTACCCGCCGTCACGCTGCCGCTGACCGTCTGTACACCGGATGCGCAGCGCGTCACCAGGAGGGGCGTGAAGACCAGCGGAGTGGCCGGCACAGGGGGGCACACGCCGCCCGGTGACAGCGAGAAGAGCTGGGCCTGCGCCTGGCTACCCAGCGTGTCCAACGTCATCGAGATCGGGCCGGTGCCCGTCGCCAGGAAGCGGTACCAGTCCACGTCCCGGTTGCCGAGCATGCCGCGGGCCGTGCCGCGCAGGAGGCTACCGCTCGGAGTGGGCTCGGGGATGTCCGTGAACTGGTTCGGCGTGGACGAACAGCCGTCGTTCGTGTGGGTGCCGTAACCGGGCTCGACCTCCGTGAAGGGGCCGGGCGTGCCGGTGCAGATCGTGACCGGGAAGGCCGTGGTGCACGGCGCGCCGTCGGTGACGTTCAACGTGAACCCGAGCGTGACCGCGCCGGTCGAGAAGGGGGCGATCCAGACGTAGTAGGTGGTCCCCAGTTGCGAGCACCACGTCACGGTGGATTCGTCGAAGCCGGTCGTCGGGCAGCCGTCGTCGTCCAGGCCGATGACCGTGAGGCCATCACAGGTGCCGGCCAGGACCATCATGACGCTGTCGAGCGCCGTCACCGGGACGCACAGATTCGCCGTGAGGCTGTTGCCGGTGCCCGTGACCGAGTACCAGAGGCCGCGTCGGGAGGTCATGCCCGACGTGAACGCGCCACCCGTCGTGCCGGTGATGATCGGGTTCGTTTCGGCCGAAGCGCCGGTGAACGTACCGCTGATCGCCGCCGGGAGGGCTCCGACCGGCTGGGCCGTGGAGCAGTTGTCGTTGTCCGGCGTCGAGGCCGGCGTCACGACGATGCTGATGTAGCTGCCGCCGGAGTTCGACCCGTTGGTCGCCGTCACCGGCAGGTTGCCGGTGCCGGTCCCAGGAGCGGCCAGGACCGTCACGAGCGCGGTGAAGAGCCCGTCGCCCGCGATCTCGTCACCGCCCGTGCCGTTGTCCAGCATCGGGGTGGCTGCCCCTGCGCCGATCGAAGACGCGTCCACGACGACACTCGTGCCGGGGAGCAGGTCGCTCGTCGCGCAGCGGAACGGCGTCGCCGTCAGGCGAACCGTCTGACCGATCTCGGGCGTCAGCGGCAGAGCACTGCCGATGACGGTCAAGCCGAGGTTCGGCGGCGTCGCGATGTTGCGCGGCGCGGACCAACCGACGGCCCAGTCGGTGCGGCTGTTGTTCGTGTCGACGGCTCCGCAACCGTTGCGGTAGACGGCGTGCCCGACCGAGGCCGGCGGCGCATTGTTCGCCGCCAGGTGTGCAGCCCCCGCAGCGGCCGCGTCGCTCCAGTTCGCCGTGCCGAGACCGACGAAGTCGACCAGCGTGGGGTTGCCCGCGTAGGTCGGAGTGCCGGTCGGGAGGAACGTCACCGAGCTGGCGAGGGCAACCTTGAAATTGGTCGAGTCCATCGCGGCCGTCCCGGTTACCGACGGCGTCGGCAGATCGGGGGTCATGCCGAGCGGCAAGGTCGTGCCAGCGGCTTCCTGCACGAGCAGGTACTGACCGGGCAGCAGCGTGACCGCCGGCAGAGCGGCGGTGTTGGCGGCGGTGAACGAGCCCGTGGAGGAGGCGTACTGCACGGACCAGCCGCTCAGGGGCTGGGCGACGGGGCCCGCGTTGTAGATCTCGATGTAGTCCTGACGCAGCGGCGCAGACGTGTTGCCGCCCGAACCCCAGACCTGGCTCAGTTTCACCTGGGACGGACCGATCGTGATGCTGAAGTTGCCGGTACCGCCAGAGCTATTGGGGAAGGTCCCGATCTGGATCGTGTAGACCCCGCCCGTCTGCACCGCGAACTGGATGCGCGACTGGAAGAAGCACACGTCGTCGTTGCAAGCCAACGCGGCGGAGCTGGGACAGCCGGCGCCGGCGTAGGCCCCGATCTTCGTGTCCACGCTGGTCAGCGCGCAGGTCTCGAGCGTGGCGATGCCCGTCGAGGGCGACGTCCACGTGTACCACACGTCCTTTTGCATGTCGTCCGAGCCGAACGCGAAGCAGGCGGCTTCAGACTGGCCTTCCGCGCCCGTAGTGGCGGTCGAGTTGTCGAACGGGAAGAGGCCCGTGCCGGCGATCACCGTCGGCGTCGCACAGCCGTCGTTGGCCGGCGGGACGGGCGGACCGCTGAGCGTCATCGTGCCCGAGCCAGAATCGCCGGCGAACCCACCGACCTGGAACACGTAGTCCGTGGTCGCGGTCGCAGCGAACGTGATCGTGGACTGGGGGAAGCACGAGTCGTCGTTGCAGGTGATCGCAGCGCCCGGGCAGGTCGTGCCGAGGTAGGCCGCGAGGACGGTGTCGAACCCCGCACCGCCGCACGTGGTGAGCGTGACGCTGCCGCTGACCGGCGCGTTCCACGTGAACCACACGTCGCGACCCATCGCTCCGCAGGCTGCGACGTCAGCGGGCGCCGCCGCAGCGGTGTTGTTGATGGCGAACGTGCCGAAACCCGCGATGACCTGGGGGGTGGTGCAGGCATCCGTGCCCTGGGCTTGCGCCGACGCGGCGAGACCCAGGAGGACTGCGAGCGCAGTGAGTGTCCGGCGAGCACGCGCGGAACACGAAGCGAGGGGGGAAGCCATGATTGACCTGATTGGAATTGGGACGAAAGCCGACGATCCCCGGTCGGTCCGATGGAGACGGACCTTCGGGCCTGAGGGACGGGGACCGGGGGGTACCGAATTATCCACCCGGACTCACAGAACTGACAAGGTGGTTGGTTCGAGGAATGTCGGGTCCCGCTCGGAAGGGATTTCCTGCATTCCTCCCACCCGCCGGTGTGGGGCGCCCCGATCGCGCCGACCTCCTATACTGCCTTGACCGCTTCCCTTCTCCCGCCAGCCAGGGGCCTCACCGCCATGCGTTTCGCTGCCTTCTTCCTCGTTCTCGCCGTCGCCCTGGGCGCTTTCCTGATCCTGCGGTCGCCTCCGGGTGACTCCGCCGGCGTTTCGCCAGCTGTCGGCGCGACCCCGGTTTCCGAGGGAACCCGCGCTCCCGCGGACCTGGTCCGGGGCGAGACGTCCAACGCGGTGCGCAGCCAGGTGCCGCCGGTTGCGCCCCCCGCGATCGCCGCCAAGCCCCCGACCAAGGCCAGCGTGGCCCAGACGGAGCAGGCGGCGGTGCCCGTCGCGATCGATGGGCTCGGTGCGATCAGCGCGGTCGACACGTCCGAGAGCGACCCCGTCATGAACAAGAAGTACGGCGGGAGCACGCCGGACGAGCGCCGGCAGGCGATCCAGGCGATCCGGGATCTGTACGCCAACAGCACGAACATCGATCCCAAGCTGGCCACGGCACTCAAGCAGGAGCTCGAGTGGCTGGAGCGCAGCCTGGACAGCTGACGGCTCACGGCCATCAAGCTCGGGCAGTTCCGGCGCCGATAGCTCCCAGGCCCCACCCGCGGCGGACACGCGCGGCCCCCCCTGACCCGAGCTGACCATGGATCCTTTCCAGACCCGCGCCGGCGACGAGTTCGCGACCGAGACTGGCGAGCGACGCCGCGCACGCCGGCAGACCGAGCGCGGGCGCGTGAAGCTCATCGTCGACACCCGCGAGCTCGAGGGCCGCGCGGACAACGTGTCCGGGACGGGCATCCTCTTCTTCAGCGAAGGGGACCTGCGTGTGACGATCGAGGTCGAAGAGGCCGGGACGACGACCCGCAGGCCGGGACGGTTGGTCCGCGCGCAGCGCATGCGCGGCGATCGCTTCGGTTGGGCGGTCGAGTTCGACGCGTAACCCTCTCTCGACGCTGTTCTTGACAGCGACCGCTGAAGGGCAGCGGGAGAAAGAGAAGTCCTGGTGGCGCCGCTAGACGCGGCGCTATCGCACGTTCTCGAGGAACCACCCCGGCAGCACGCCGAGGACGAGCACCATCGCCGCGCACACGAGCGCCATCGCCGCCG
>JANNQS010000118.1:0-72065 GCA_031400875.1 Planctomycetota bacterium
GCGCGTGCAGCGCCAGCGCCGCTTCGAGCCGCGCGCGCGCCGCCCTGAGGTCGTCGCGCGCCATCTCCAGGTTGCCGAGCCGTTCCAGCGCGCGCGCCGCGTCCGGTCCGTCGTCGCGCTGGATCGCAGCCAAGGAGCCGAGTGCGCCGGCGTACAGCGTGCGCGCCCGCTCCGTTCCGCCGGCGGCCTCCTCGGTCTCGGCCAGCGCGATCGCGCCGCGCGCCCAGTCGATCGTGTCGCGCCCGGTGGCGCGCTCGAGCGCCGACAAGCTGCGCTCGAACAGCGCGCGCGCCACGATCGGCCGCTCGAGGCGGACCTGAACGGTGCCCAGGTCGAGCAGTGCGCGCGCCGTGTCGGGATGGTCCTCGCCCAGCTCGCGCTGGCGCAGCGCGAACGCACGGTCGAAGAGCGGCAGCGCCTGCTCCGGCACGCCCAGGTTCATGTAGCCGCGGCCCAGCGCCTCGAGCAGTTGCGCGCGCGCCAGCGGCTGGTCCTCGAAGCTCGACTGCACCGCGCGCGCGCCGGTCGCGAGCAGGTCCCGCGCGCTCGTGCCCTCGCCGCCCGCGGCGTGGAACAGGTCGACGAGGAACTCCGCCGCGCGCTCGCGCAGGTTGGCCTGACGCGCCGCTTCCAGGGCCGAGGCTTCGGCGCGGTCGCGCTCGCCGCGGATGCGCGCATTGGCGATGACCAGGCCGATCGGGACGCCGACCACGATCAGCGCCGCGAGCACGATCGCGGTCGCGGCACCGGGCCGGCGGCGTGCGAACTTCTCGGCGCGCGCGATCGGACCCAGCGGCCGCGCGCGCACCGGTTGCCAGGCCAGGAAACGCCGCAAATCGTCGGCCATCTCTCGCGCGCCGGCGTAACGCTGACGCGGGTCCTTCTCGAGCGCCGTCTGGCACAGCGTCTCGAGGTCGCGCGGCACGTGCGGCGCGATGCGCCGCGGCGCGAGCGGCTCCTCGGTCTGGATGCGTACGAGCACGTCGGCGGTCCCGCCGCCCTCGAACGGCCGTCGCAGCGTGAGCAGCTCGTAGAGCGTCGCGCCCAGCGCGTACACGTCCGTGCGCCCGTCGACCGTGCCGCGCTTCCCGCGCGCCTGCTCGGGCGAGACGTAGAACGGCGTGCCGGCGAAATCACCGGTGTCCGTGAGCGACGGCTCGTCCTCGACGTGCGCCAGGCCCAGGTCGAAGATCTGTGCGCGACCGTCGAGACGCAGCAGCACGTTCCCGGGCTTCACGTCGCGGTGCACGATGCCGCGCGCGTGCAGGTGCGCCAGGCCCTCGGCCACGTCGAGCGCGATGCGCGCCGCGCATTCGATCCACGTGCGACCCCATTCGCCGCGCTGCTGCGAATCGGTGTCGCGCGGCGACACCGGCAAGAGCTCGCGCACGAGTCGCTCGACCGCTGCGGGATCGACGGCGTCGGGCGCGACGCCGCGCGCGCGCAGCGCGTCGATCACCGCCGCGAGCGTCACGCCCGGCGCGTACTCCATCGCGTACCAGGGCCGGCCTTCGTGCTCGCCCGCGTCCAGCAGGCGCACGACGCCCGGGTGCACGATGCCCTCGAAGGCGCGGATCTCGCGCAGGAAGCGCGCCTGCGAGCGCTCGGCGAACCCCGGCGGCGTCGCCAGGACCTTGAGCGCTGCGCGCGTGCCGTCGGCGCGCTCGGCCAGCCACACGATGCTCATCCCTCCGCGGCCCAGGCGTGCGATCGGGCGCCACGGACCGATCGGGCCGGGTTTCTCAGCGCCCGCGGCTTCGACGAAGCCCAGCCGGGCCAGCGTGCCGACGCGTTCGCGCAGGCGCACGGCCAGGTCGGGCCGCTCGCGGCAGGCTTCCTCGAGGGCCGTGGGCCCGCGCGTCTCGAGATCCTCGAGCACGCGTGCCAGCAGTTCCTCGAGTTCCTGGTCGGCCGTGCTCATCTGCGTCCGATCCACCGTATCCGCGCGCCGCGCTGCGGGTACAGTCGCGTCCGATGGACGCGTCCGACGACGAGGTGATCGCGCGTGCCGCCCGCGGCGACTCGTCGGCGCGCGACCAGCTGTTCGCCGCGCACCTCGACGCCCTGCGCGCGTACGTGCGCCTGCGGCTGGGCCGGCACCTGCGGACGCACGAGGAGAGCGTGGATCTGGCGCAATCCGTCGTGCGCGAGGCGCTCGAGGACCTGCCGCGTTTCGAAGCGCGCGGGGAGGGCGGTTTCCGCCGCTGGTTGCTGGCGCGGGCCGAGAACAAGATCCGCGACCGCGGCCGCTTCTGGAAGCGCGAGCGACGGGACCCGCGCCGCGAGGTGGGCCTGTCCGCCGACGAGGCCGAGGACCGCGCGGTCGCGGAGGCGCTGCAGAGCCTGGCCACGCCCAGCCGCGAGGCGATCGGCCACGAGGAACTCGCGCGCCTCGAGCGCGCGTTCGCCGAGCTCTCCGAGGACCAGCGCCGCGTGATCCTGCTGGCGCGCGTCGCGGGGCTCGCGCACGAGGACGTGGCGCGCGAGATGGGGCGCACGGCGCTGGCGACGCGCAGCCTGCTGTCGCGCGCGCTGGCGCGGCTCTCGATCCTCCTGGAACGAGAATAGGGCCTCCCGGAACGAGAGTAGGGCCGCGCCCTCATGACGCGGCCCTACCGGCACGGGTTCTTCCCCGCTGTCCAGAACCCTACTTCTCCCTGCTCATCCATGGAGAGGCCTACAAGAAATCGATCGTACGGCCTCTCCGATCCCGTTGGCGCCGCGCGGAACCGCGCGGCGCGTAAGAGTCGAAGGAGGATTCGAGGACTCTGCGGTTGGACAGACTGCAGGCTCGATTCCTCCTCCAATTCGTCAGGGCGAGAAGACCACGCTGACCGCGTTCGTCGTGTTGAAGCCGCTGCCGCACGGGCCGAGCGAGTTGCGGTACCAGCCTTCGAAGTTCCACGTCTGTCCGGCGAAGATCTGACCCGTCGGGCCGAAGTGTCCGGCCGCGAACGAGCTGATCCCCGGCCCGAAGGCGAACGCGCCGACGCCGGTCGCGGACTGCACGGGGAACCGGAACAGGCCGTAGCCGCCCGAGCCCGCGCACTGGAAGCCGTCGCCGAACGGGACGTGCGTCTGGCCCGCGCCCATGTACATGCGGCCCATCGAGTTCAACGGCATCTGCGTGATCTCGAGCACGAGGTCGTCGGCGGTCGCGCTCGAGCTGCCCGTCGCGTGCAGCAGCGCACCGACGCCCGTGCTGTTGCGGCAGCCGGCCGTCGGGTCGTCGTTGCCGCACGGACAGGACACGCCGAAGCAGAACCGTGAGCCGACTTCCGTCGCGGCCAGGCTCATCGCCTGGATGGCGTTGGAGCTCCACGTGACGCTGCTGATCGGGGCGCCAGTCAGGCGGTTCACGCGGCGCACGATGCCGTCCGTGCCGCCGACCAGGAGACTCGTGCCCTCGACGGCCATGGCAGTCGCGTTGCTCGGCACCTGGAAATTGCCCGACAGCTGGCCGGTCGCGAGCGAGACGCGGTAGATCCAGCCCGCTTGCGTGCCCAGGATGATGTGCGTCGAATCGGACGCGATCGACGTGACCGGTCCGCCGCACGTGCCCCAGAAGGCGAAGTTGCCGGCCGTGCGGCTGCCGCGCTCGACGAAGCCGAACGACGTGCCGGCGTACAGGAACGTGCCGCGCACCATCAGCGCCGTGACCGGGCCGCCGACGTTCCAGCTCGTGACGAGCGCGTGCGTGACCGCGTCGCGGCGCTCGACGATGCCGTTCGAGCCGCCGATGTAGAGGTCGCGGCCGGTCAGGGCCAGGGCCGAGGCGTCGGTGCCGGACGTGAAGGCGTAACCGAGCGAGCTGTCGCCGATGTCGTAGCGGTACACGTTCCCGCCCACGTCGCCCAGGAACAGGTCGTCGCCGTCCTGGGCCATGGACTGGATCTGACCGCCACAGGCGCCCAGGGTCTGGAAGTTCCCGTTGGTCGTGTTGCCGCGCGCGAAGAACGTGTTGAGCGAGCCGACGTACAGGTCGGTCGCGCCCGCCGGGGCCTGGGTGAGAAGGAATCCGGCGACGAGGCCGGCCAGTAGGGGGATGCGACGTGTCGTGATCATGCGGAGCTCCTGGGCGGGAATGACGGATCCGCCCTTGGTGGCAGCGTCTTGGCGCCAGCGGTGTTGCGCGCGTTCGGGGGATTCGTGGCGGCGTGGGTGGATACCGGCGCGGAGCCCGGACGTCCTGACCCATGGTGGCGCCTGTGTGCCCTGGTTACGCCGCCCTTACGGCCCGTTTCTCCTCGTGGAGCTCATCGATGCGTTGTCTCCGTCTCCAGCCCGCCCTGTCGTTCGCGTTCTCGTTGCCCCTGGCCGCCGTCGCTGCCGCAGCCCCTGTTTCCCAGGGTTCCGCGGCGCCCGAAGCGGTCGCCGAGTACGTCGCACCGGGCTTCTTCCACCGTGCGCTCGTCGACGACGACGGCGCGTTCGAGCGGTTGTTGGCGCTCGACGCGGTCCTGGCGGTCGAGGACTACGGCTCGTTCCGGCTCGTGCAGGTCGACGTGCGCAGGACCGGTGGCCTGCGCGGGCTGATCGAGCTCGGCGCGCGCCTGGCGGACGAGCTGGCGCTCGTCGAGCTGAACGGCTTCGTCGTCGACGGCACGGCCGGCGGGCGCGTGGTCGCGGGCGCGTGGCCCGCCGCGGAGCTGCTCGCGCCGCGCACGCCGCCGTCGGAGGGCGAATCGCGCCTGCGCCTCGTGCAGTTCGCCGGCCCCGTACGCGACGAGTGGCTCGACGCGCTGCGCGGCACGGGCGCGTTCGTCGTGACCTACGTGGCGCACGACGCCTACGTCGTGAAGGGTGGACCCGAGCAGGACGCCAGGGTGCAGGGCCTCGTGTCGCAGCCGTACGTGCTGGCGGTCAGCCCGTACGAGCCGGCCTACAAGCTGCGGCCCGAGCTGCGCGACGTCGTCGGCACGCAGGCCTATCCAGTCGTGGTGCAGGTGATCGCCGACGACGAGGGCCGAGCTTTCGTCGAGCGCATCGGCGCGCGCGCGATCGCTCGGCTGTCGGAACCCAACGCGGTGCTGTCGTACTGGAACGTCGCGCTCGTGGTCGACGGCGCGAACCTGCACGAGCTGGCGCGCGACCCGCGCGTGTTCGCGATCGAGCCGCTCCTGGAGCCGGTCCTCCTCGACGAGCGCCAGGGCCAGATTGTGGCCGGCAACCTCGACGCGACCGGCACGCAGGCGGCGAGTGCGGCGTACCTCTCCTGGCTGGCGGGCAAGGGTTTTCCTGGCGCTGCGAACCCCTTCGACTTCGCCGTGGACGTGACGGACGACGGCGTCGACCGCGGCAGCACGAGCGACGTGAACGTCGAGTTCCGGGTCGGCGGCGTCGCCGGCGGAGCGAGCCGGCTCGTCTACAACCACGATTACACGAGCGACGCGACCGCCGACGGCCGTGGCGGGCACGGCAATATCAACGCGTCGATCATCGGCGGGTACAACGCCTCGACCGGCACGGCCTACGAGGACGCGGCCGGCTACCAGTACGGCCTGGGCATCGCACCCTGGGTGAAGCTCGGCAACACGAAGGTGTTCGACAACGCCGGCAATGGCGACTTCGACCAGCCCGCGAACGTCCGATTGTCGAGCGCTTACGCGACCGGCGCGCGCATCTCGAGCAACTCGTGGGGCTATACGAGCGGCTCGGGCTACGACACGGACTCGCAGCTGCACGACCGTCTCGTGCGCGACGCGCAGGGCGGGACGAGTGGCAACCAGGAGCTGACGATCGTGTTCGCGGCCGGCAACGACGGCTCGGGGGCGTCGACGATCCACCCGCCCGGCACGGCCAAGAACATCATCACGGCCGGCGCCGGCGAGAACTGGCGTCCGACCGGCACGGACGGCTGCGGATTCGGCAACGCGAGCGCGGACAACGCGCGCGACGTGGCCTCGTTCAGCTCGCGCGGCCCGACGGGCGACGCGCGCAAGAAGCCCGAGATCCTCGCGCCGGGCACGCACGTGCAGGGCGCCGCGAGCCGCGCTACGGGCTACGACGGGACGGGCGTGTGCAACCCGTACTGGCCGACGGGGCAGACGCTCTACACGTGGTCGTCGGGCACGAGCCACTCGACGCCGGCCGTCGCCGGCGCGTGCGCGCTCGTGCGCCAGTGGTTCGCCAACCACGCCTGGGGCGTGCCGAGCCCCGCGATGCAGAAGGCAGTCCTCGTCAGCGGCGCCGCGTACATGACGGGCACCGGCGCGAACGACACGCTGTGGTCGAACAACCAGGGCATGGGCCGCGTCGACCTGGGCCGCGCGTTCGACTCCGTGCCGCGCATCCGCGTGGACCAGGCGCAGCTGCTGGCCGCGACGGGCGCGACCTGGTCCGCCAGCGGCTCGATCGCGTCGACGTCGGCCCCGTTCCGCGTCGTGCTGGCCTGGACCGACGCTCCCGGCGCGACGACGGGCAACGCGTTCGTGAACAACCTCGACCTCGAGGTGACGGTCAACGGCACGCTCTACCGCGGCAACGTGTTCGCCGGCGCCAGCTCGATCGCCGGCGGCGCGGCCGACGCACGCAACAATCTCGAGAGCGTGTTCCTGCCGTCCGGCACGAGCGGATCGTTCTCGATCGTCGTGCGCGCGACGAACGTCGCCGGCGACGGCGTGCCGGGCAACGGCGACACGACGGACCAGGACTTCGCGCTCATGGCCTACAACGCCACGGGCGGCGCGGCGGGCAGCGGCGGGAACGCGGTCAGGACGCTCTCGACCGCACCGAACCTGGGCATCCCCGACGACGACGCAACCGGCGTCACGAGCATGATCCACGTGCCCGACGTGATGACGATCGCTTCGGTGTCGGTGTCCACCGTGCTGACGCACCCGTACAGGGGCGACCTCGTCGTCACGCTGATCGGGCCCGACAACACCAGCGCGATCCTGCACGACCGCAGCGGCGGATCCGCCGACAACCTCACGACGACGTTCGCGATCGCGACGGCGCCGAACCAGGCGCTCACCGCATTCACGGGCCGCGGCACGGCCGGAGCGTGGCGGTTGCGCGTCCAGGACCTGGCGTCGGACGACGTCGGCACGCTGAACTCGTGGCGGCTCACGTTCAACGGCGAGTCGAGGCTGACGCCCAACCTGCCCATCCCCGACAACAACGCGACGGGCGTGACCAGCACGCAAGACGTGACGCGCACCGGCACCGTGTCGTCGATCCAGGTGCGCGTCGACGTGACGCACACCTACCGGGGCGATCTGGAGATCGCGCTGATCGGCCCGGACAACACGACGGTGCTGCTGCACAACCGCACGGGCGGCTCGGCCAACGACGTGCAGACCGAATACCCCGACCTGACCCCACCGAACCAGTCGCTCGCGGCTTTCACCGGGCGCGCGATCCAGGGAGCGTGGCGGCTGCGCGTGCGCGACCTGGCGTCGACCGACGTCGGCACGTTGGTGAACTGGACGCTCTCGATCGGGGCGCAGTGACCTGCGAGGGCCGTTCCTGGCCCACGCACCGACTCCGCTCATGGTGCGGCGGTCATGTCATGGGGCGAAACGGCAAGCTCTCGTCGACCTTCGCCCTGAGCCCGCAACCCTTCGCCTTATGCGAAGGCAACGATCGTTGCTGCGCCAACGTGGCGAAACCGGTCGGGGACGCAGGTGAGGATGATCACTTGGCACTTGCGGCCTGCCAGCGCCAGCAGCGCGCACATTGCCTCGATGCGTGCCGGGTCTGTATTGCCGAGAGTGTCGTCGAACACGATCGGCACGCCGCCGTCCTCCACCACCGTCATCGCGCAGGCGAGGCGCGTAATGACGCCGAGTTGCTCCTTCGCGCCACCGGAGAGGCTCTCGAACGGGATGGTGCGGCCGTCGACAGTCCGGTTCGCGATCTGGAGCTCGTCGTTCACCTCCACGGAGAAGTCGGCCCCGTAGACGATGCGGCCTAGCTGCTCGATCCGCCCGCGCAGCGGCGCTACGTAAGCTCTGCGGGACTCGGCGCGCTCGTGGTCGAGCGTTTCGAACAGCAGCCGCGCCGCCGTTGCGTGAACGCGGCGACGGGCGAGAGCGTCTGCCGCCCGCGAGAGTTCCGCCTCGGTCGCGTCCGCGCGTTCGGCGAGGCCCGCCTCGCCGCGTTCGTTAAGCCGCGCGCGTACCTCGATCCGTTCGTTGTCAATGCCCCGCAGCCGGTCATCGGCGCGTTTCCGCGCGGCGCGGGCATTCTCAGCTAGAAGCCGGGCCGCGTCTGGTTGCGCGCTAGCGAGCCGGTCCGACTCTGCAGTGTGCACGGACTGGGCGGTGTTGAGCGCCTCTCGCGCCGCGCTCGCCCGCTTCTCGACGTCTTCATCGGACAACTTCGACCGCGCCAGCTCTAGGCGCGTTGCGGTCATCGATGCCGCGGTCTTGGCGCGCTCGCGACCGACTTCAGTCTTGGCCCGCTCCGCGCGAAGGCGCTCATCCTCGCGGCGCGCGGCGTCCCGACGGCGCTCGGCCGCTGTGCGTACCTTCTTCGCAGCTTCCGTTTCCGACTTGGCGGCCCGGTCTGCCCTTTGGGCCGCTTCGAGATCCGACGGGATAGCAAACGTCGCCGAACGCGACGACGGATAGCTACCGACGCGTAACGCAAGGCCCGCAACCTTCTGCGCGATCTGCTCACGGCTGAGGTCTCTGAGATCGGCGACGAGTACACGGTCACGCGCTTTGACGTCGGCTTGCGCCGCACGCAGTACTTCATTAGCGAGCACCGCCTGTTCGAGATCCTCGACACCCGCTGCGCGGCACAACTCTTCGAACTTGCGGCTCTTCTTCTCGAACACGTCGCGCAGATCCGTGGTGGATGCGCCGGTGCGGACCTCAATCTCGGCTACGCCAGGCAGCTTGAGCGCCAGCGACCCCGCAACAGGAAGCGTCAACTCGCTTCCCGCGGAGAGCTTTCGGGTCGTTCCGTCGATCTTCGGCTTGAGGTCGGTGAGAGCCTTGATCCGCAGCTCCGGGCTGCCTGCCGCCAGCGTGGCGCGTGCCTTCTCAAGATCGAGGTGCGCCGCATGGAGCTTCTTCAGGACCTCGTCCGTAAGGGTGCTCGCGGCCAGGATTGCTTCCGCCTCCGCCGCGGTGGCATCGGCGTCACTAACGCGCTGCCTGCGCTCGCTCAGCAATTGGAGATCGAAGGTGTCTCTAAGGAAGTCGCAGTCCTGCTGGACTATGGCCGCATTGGTCTCGACGTCTTGAGTGGCCTTCGCCGCTGCCGCGAAGCACTGCTCCGCTTCTTCAAACTCGCGGCGAGCCTCCTCGAACGCCGGGGCGACGAGGTCGTCGCCGGAAGTGGAGTCCGCGGCCTCATCCGCGGCGAAGCGGGCCTCCTCGATGATTGCCGTCCGGTCTGCGGCCCGTTGATCAGCCTCCGTTGAGGCGCTCGTCGCCGCATCCAGCTTGGTCTTCATTTCGCGGACGCTCCCCGTGAGCCGCTCGACGACGCGCAGACGTTCGTCATGTTTCTCCTGAATCGTCACCGACTCAGCGACGATGCGCGCCGCATCGACCACATCCCGGTCAAGCTGTGCGCTGCGCTCGACATCGGCGACGAGCCGTGCGAGTTCCGCCCGGTCCCGGACGAGCGCTTCCTCAAGGCGCCTCAGTTCGGCCTCCGCCGCGGTCGCCTCTTTTCGTGGTGCGCCCGTCGGCGTGAAGTAGCGTTCGAACTCGGCCTGCGCGGCGAGATAGAGGGTCTGCTCGGCCTCGCCCGTGCGCGCTATACCCGCAGATCGGTCGAGCGCGGCCGACAGCGACCTCTGATCGGTGAGGTTCGCCTGCGTCACCTCCTGGCCCTGCTCAATCCGGAGCGCGGACCAGAGGGCCATATCCATCGTCTCCTCGAGGATTTGAAGGGCGCGCTCGTGAGCATCTCTTCCTGTGAGGTTCTCCGGCGCCGGTCGAGAGATGACGAGCTTCGTCTCGGATCTTCGGTGGAAGCGCTTGAAGAACGTGAAACGGTACGGCCCTGACTCGATCTCCGCCTCGACCTCGGCTCCCACGTCCTTGTGGACCGGCTTGATCGCGAGAACTTCGCGCTTCTTGGAGTCGTCGAGATGGGTGAACAGCGCGTCCAAGGCCTCGACGAGACTCGACTTCCCGGTCTCGTTCGGACCTTCGACAACCGTTACACCCGTCTCGGAGAAGCGGACCTCGCGTTCCTCCACGCCGCGCCAGTTCCGCATCAGTAGTCGATGCAGCTTCAAGCGTCACTTCCAACGAGACGGACCAGAAGCGCCAGCGCATCGCGGGCCATCGAGGCGTCGTCGCCGCCGCCCGCGGCCTGCGCACGGAGTTTTGCGACGGCGGTCTGGGCAAATCCGCTCAACGCGAGGTTTGAGAAGTCGGCGTCCTCGGGGACGACGACGAGATCCGTAAGCCTTACGTCCAGCGCTGCATAGATGTCGCGCTGGTCCTCGATGAACGCGTCTAGCCGCAACCGTTGGCGCAACGTGACCGATCCACGCAGCAAGAGGCGGAACACCGTACGGTCCTTCGCGTTCACCTCGCGGAGCAATCGCTCGAAGGCGTCGATGTCGGCGTCGTTCATCAGGTCGCGCGTCTCGATGCGGAAGTGCCACGGGCCGATCTCGTGGTGCGTTGCGGCGACCGTACTGTCGGTCAATTCGACGACGAGGACGAAGCCCGGCCGCACCTCGTCGAAGTCGGTCGCGACAGGCGCTCCCGCATACCAGATGCGTCCTGCCTCGTCGACTTGCGTGAGCGAATGACGGTCGCCAAGTGCTAGGTAGTCGTAGCTGCCCGCGGTGATCGCTGCCTGCGCGTCGGGAATGGAAATCACGGCCGGGTTGTCCGGGTCCGGGGAGAGGGTGCTCACTGCACCATGGCCTGCCATGACGCGGATGACGCCGGGCCGCCGCTCGAGCGCGGCCGTCGCTGCGGCGACGAGGTCGCGAAGCGGCCGCTTCGAGGTCCAGGGAGCGCCGACCACCTCAAGGCCGGCACGGACTTCGCGCGGTGTCGGGTCGTCGAGGACGACGACGTTGGCCGGCTTCTTCGCGGCAAACGTCGGCGAGCGGAAGACGGATCCCGCATCGAGCGGATCGTGGTTGCCTGGAAGGAGGAAGACGGGGATGGCGATCGACGCTAGAGCTTCGCAGGCGCGAGCGACGGTCTTGCGGTCGACTTGGTTTGTCTCGAAGACGTCGCCGCAGACGACGACGAACTCGCAGCGTTGATCCTTCGCGACGCGGCCGATCTCGCGGATTGCATCGAAACGCGCAGCGGTGAAGCGTGCCTGCGCCTCGTCGCCCAGGAAGTGGCGTGTCATCCCGAGCTGCCAGTCGGCCGTATGGAGGAAGCGCATCGCCCGAGGGTCCCCTGTCCTTCGCAGAGGGTAGCGTCTCAGTCAGTGAGCGCGCAGCTCAACCACGTCGGCGTATCGGTAAGGCGAGGTGCATCCCAAGTGTTCCGGCCACACTCCGCGTAGCGGCGCTTCTCTGGGGATCCTACGCCCAGCTCGGGCGGCAGTGCGTGACAGATCCTCGAGGCTCGGGAAGAATACTCGGCCCCTCGTGTGATCCCCCTCAGCATGCAGCCTTCCCCTGTACCCCGAGTCCTCGCCAGCTTCGATCAGATCACCGAGGGAGAGATCGCCAGTGCCGAGCACGCCGGCCTAAGTGACGGACTGCCGGAAGCAGAGCGCTCGCTTCTGTACGCTCTCCGGGTTTCTCACTGCGTTCCAAGGTTAACGAAGATCGCGACGCTCGCCTCTCGCTGGGGCATTGCCAACTCGGGCGCCGGCGGCGCCGGGCTTGAGAGCGCGAAGGAGTCCCCGAACTGGGCGAGCGTGCACGCGTTCCTCGCCGATCTCTACCTCAGGCGCTTCGATTCCCTGGCGGATTTGCTCGTGCGCGAAGCCGAGGCGGGGTTTGCTGGATCCGTCAGTACCGAAGGTGACACATCGGTAGTCGATCGCGCTCTCGATGCCCTCAATGCTGGCGTGGGCGCGTTCACCCGCGAACTACAGAATCTCCCTGTCCACGCCCAGCGCTGGACCGACGCTCTGCACGCGCTTCGGGAACGGACCCCTCCGCCCGCGTCTCAGCCCAAGGAAACCATCGAGTCCAAGACTCGGGAGACCCCGGTCGCCCCACTCGCGGCCAATCTCGTAGTCGAGCTGCAGCACGCCTCGGTCGTTTGCTTTGCGATGGAGCAGGTCGGTGTTCCGATCGTTCCGCTCGTCCGCATCCGTAACACCGCTACGGCTTCCCGCTCGGGACTGACGCTCCAGGTAGAGTTGCTCCCGGACCTCGTGTCTCCGTTGCTCGTGCCGATCCCCGAGCTGCGCGGTGGAGAGGTCACAGAGTTTGGACCCTTGGATGTTCGCCTGCCTCCTGGGCGTCTGCGCGAGCTTCTCGAGGCAGAGCGAGCCGTCCTGAATTGGCGCGTCCTCGACGGCGAGACCACACTTTCATCTGGTCGCGGCGACATCGAGGTCCTGGCCTACAACGAATGGCCGGGCGCACGCGGCCCGGGTGCACTGCTCGCAACGTTCGTCGCACCAAATCACCCGGTGGTGGGCCGAATCCTCCAACGCGTGCGAGATCGACTGCTCGCCGACACCGGGGACGGCGGCATCTCGGGCTACCAGGCGGGATCCGGCAAGCGTGTCATCGAACAGGTCCGCGCTGTTTACGCGACAGTGCAGGATCTGGGCATCACGTACGTAGGGCTCCCCGCGAGCTTCGAGCGTAGCGGCCAGAAAGTGCGCCTGCCCGACATCGTCCTCGACGGGAAGATGGGCAACTGTCTCGACGTCTCCCTGCTCGTCGCTGCGTGCCTCGAACAGATGGGACTCGCACCGCTCTTGATCCTCGTCCAAGGCCACGCGTTCCCTGGCGTGTGGATGATCGATGAGCGGTTCCCGGAAGTGCTCGCCGCGGACGCGGCGCGCATCCGCAACCAAATCGAGCTCCACCAGATCCTTGCGTTCGACTCGAGCACAACTGTCGACACCGGCCGTCCGTCCCTGGAATCCGCAGTCGAGGTTGCGAATCGCCACCTCAGGGAGGATGGAAAGTTCCTCTACGCGCTGGACGTGCGAGCGGCGCGCAGGGATCGCTACCGACCGCTTCCGATCCGGATGTCGGTCGAGGCGGCAGCTCCGGACACACACGCTCCAACTGGCGCACGCCAGCTCTCGGACGTAATCCTCGAAGAATCTTTCGATGTCCCCGAGCCGGCTACGGACGAACAGCCCGCACCTCCTCCGCCCGACACAGTTGTCGCGCGCTTTCGAACATGGAAGGAGCGGCTCCTCGACCTAACTCTGCACAACCGGCTGCTGAACTTCCGTCCCGGAGCCGGACAGGCGATCCCGCTCGACGTGCCGCAAGTAGCCGAGTTTGAGGATCTTCTCGCCGGCCACGAACGCTTTCAGATCCTGCCCCGACCTCCCCGGGACACGGCCGACGCGCGATCTCGCGAGCTCGCGGATGAACGTGGAGCCAGCAACGATCGCAAGGAGCAGCTCGTCGCTGACATGCGCGCGAAGAAGCTGCACGCTCTGTACACGGAGGGCGAGCTGTTTTCTCGCGCGCGCGAGTTGGCGCGCCAGGCACGCACGGATCTCGAAGAGGGCGGCGTGATCACGATCTACGCCGCCCTCGGTGTCTTGAAGTGGTACGAGTCGCCCTCGAGCGAGATGGCGCGGTTCGCGCCCCTGCTCTTGGCGCCGATCAAGATCGAGTACGACGCTCGCGGGCAGCGCGTGCTGCTCTCGCGAACCGAGGACGAATCGCTAGGCAACGTGACGCTGGCAGAGAAGATGCGTCGCGACTTCGCGCTGGATCTATCGATCCTAGCGGACCCAGACCTGGACCAAAGCGGGATCGACATCCCCGGACTTCTCCGGGACGTTCGTGCGGGGATCCAGCGCATGCCTCGCTGGGAAGTACTCGAGGACGTGCACGTGGGGCACTTCACATTCGCGAAGTTCCTGATGTGGAAGGATCTCGAGGACAACTCCGAGGTCCTTCTGCGCAACCCGGTCGTTCGCCACATCGCAGATGGTGGACTTGCTCCGTTCCCCGATCCCGTCGGCGATGTCTCCCCGCACGATCTCGACGACACCGTTCCGCCGGCTGAGCTTCCCACGGTCGTCGATGCCGATTCCACCCAGCTCGCTGCAGTCGCTTCGGCGTTACGGGGTCGCAGCTTCGTCCTCGAAGGTCCGCCGGGAACGGGCAAGTCCCAAACCATCACGAACCTGATCGCCGCGACGCTTGCTGCGGGCAGGAGCGTGCTGTTCGTCTCGGAGAAGATGGCGGCGCTCGGTGTCGTGCACCGCCGGCTCGAACAGGTTGGGCTCGGGGATTACTGCCTCGAGCTGCACAGCAATCGGGCGATTAAGAGGCAAGTACTGGACTCGTTGAAGCGCTCCTACGATCGCCAGCGCCAGCAGGGCGATGGGGATTGGGACACTCGATCTTCTCGACTGCAGGAACTGCGCAGTCGCCTGAACAGCTACGCGCGGGCACTCCACGCCTCACGTCCGCTCGGGATGAACTTCTTCCGGGCAAGCTCAAGGCTCCTGGAACTGCGGGGCAAGCCCAAGCTTAACCTTCCCCTGCCTGACGGCGCAGACCTCACGCGGGAGCGACTCCATGGCTGGCTCGAGCTCGCGGACGCGATGGCCGTCGCGGCAAGACGCGTCGAGCCCGTTTCGGCTCACCCTTGGCGAGCCAGCGAACTCGTCGAATGGTCGGGTGCAGCCCAGACGAGCATCGAGGGTTCGCTCCGCGGCGCTCTCGAGGCGCTGTCGCAGGCAGAAGCATCTGCACAGGCGCTTGGTGAAGTCTGCGGAATCGAGCCGGTGCAGAACCTCGAACGCCTCGAAACCCTGGCCACGACCGTAGAACGCGCCGCGGTCGGCAAGATCCCTCAGTCGGCGTGGAACGCGACAACCTGGGCGGAGCACTCGAAGCTCGCCATGGAGTGGTCAGCGCTCGCGGAGGAGGACGCGCGAGAGCGCAACGAGCTGGGGCGGCGTTGGAACGAATCGTTCTGGCAGCTGGACCTCGAAGAACGACTCGCGCCATTCACGAAGTACGCGAGTTCGAACGCGCTGCTTTCTTGGTTTGGCTTGCGGTCTGCTCGGGCCGCACTGCGTCCGACTGCAAGTGGCAGGCTCCCCGATCGTTTGGCCCTCCGCAGTGATCTGCAGCGCGCCCTCGCATGCCGGGGACGCAAGCCTTCGCTGGAGGATCAGCAGCGACGCCTGAGCCTCGCTCTGGGCACAGCGTGGAGAACACCGGGTGGTGTTCCAGAGCTACGCGCGTTGCTTGAGAGGGCTTCGGCGGTTCAAGCGGCAGCAGCTCGACTCAGGATAGCGGGCGTCGACGTGCCTGAGCGGCTTGTAGTCCGAGCCGAAGGGCCGCCGACGGGCGAGGCCACAAGTCGGGTGGCGCGTGAAGCCTTGTCGTGTGCGTCCGCGCTGGGAGCCGCACTCCGTGAGCTCGGATCGGTAGGCCACTTGGACGGCGCCCTACCCAACTCGGAGAACCCACGCCAGTTTCCAATCGCCCGTGCGGCCATCGAGAATTGGCAACGCTCCATCCCGAGACTGCGCGACTGGTGTCTGTACGCAAAAGCGTGTGCTCCTCTCGAACGCGGAGGATTCGGAGAACTCGTCGCCGCACATCGCAGCGGACGAGTCGCGGCCGCGGATCTTCGGGCTGCACTGGAGCGCAGCCTGCTCGAGGTGTGGATTCCGTTAATACGGGACTCCGAACCGACACTCCGGGAGTTCTCAGGCGAGGAGCATAACGACGCGGTGGCGAGGTTCGAGTCTGAAGACCGCGAGCACCTCGGCAGTGGACGTCGCATCGTGCTGAGCCGCCTCGATGCTCGCCGACCCGCTACTCTAGCAGTGCCGACGAGTGGCTCGGAAGCAAGCGTTCTGATCGGTCAGAGCCTCTTGAAGTCGAGGCACATGGCCATCCGCAAGCTCTTCGATCGCATTCCGAATCTGCTGCCGCGGTTGAAACCCTGCCTGCTGATGAGCCCGCTCTCGGTCGCGCAATACCTTCCAGCGACGGGCCGGCGCTTCGATCTCGTCGTCTTCGACGAGGCTTCACAGATCGCTACACACGATGCGATCGGGGCCATCGGACGGGGCGAGCAGGTGATTGTCGTGGGAGATTCGCGGCAGCTTCCGCCGACAAACTTCTTCAAACGGACCCTCGACGATGATGATCCCCCGGACGACAACGACATTACCGAGCTCGAGAGCGTGCTGGACGAGGCCTGCCGGGTCCGCATCCCGCGTCAGTGGCTCGGCTGGCACTACCGCAGCCGGCACGAGTCGTTGATCGACTTCTCCAACCGCAACTACTACGAGAACCGACTGCAGATCTACGCTTCGGCGCGGTGGCGCGCGGACGACCTTGGAATCCACTGGTATCCAGTTCCACACGGCGTGTACGAACTCGGCCGCACTCGAACTAATCCTCTCGAAGCCGAACGCCTGGTCTCTGTGTTGGTGGAGACGCTGCGGAAAACCAAGCCTGGGACGCGCTCCTTCGGAGTTGTGACCTTTAGCGTTCCTCAACAGTCGGAGATCGAGGACCGGCTGGAGCGTGCGCGGGTGCAGTTCCCTGAGATCGAGGCGCACTTCTCCGAAGAGCTGATCGAGCCCGTCTTCGTCAAGAACCTCGAGAACGTCCAAGGCGACGAGCGCGACGAGATCCTGATGAGTGTGTGCTACGGGCCCGACGAACGCGGTCGCGTCTACATGAACTTCGGGCCTTTGAACCGAACCGGAGGCGAGCGGCGTCTCAACGTGGCCATTACCCGGGCGCGTTGCATGCTCCGGGTCTTCTCAACGCTGCGTCATGATCAGATCGATCTTACGCGTACGAACCAGGTTGGTGCCCGGCACCTGCGCGCGTTTCTGCAGTATGCAGCGGAGCAAGGCACGCTGACGCCGGATACACGTCCGAGTGCGAGAGCGTTCGACAGTGAGTTTGAGCGCCAGGTCCACGACGCGCTCTTGTTGAGGGGACAGACGGTCGACTGTCAGGTCGGATGCGGAGGGTATCGGATCGACCTCGCGATTCGGCACCCCACGATGCCCGGCGTCTACGCGCTCGGCGTGGAGTGCGATGGCGCGCCTTACCACTCCGCGGCGACGGCTCGCGACCGCGACCGGCTGCGGCAGCAGGTGCTCGAGGGTCTGGGATGGAGGATGCACCGGGTTTGGTCCAGTGACTGGTGGTTCGACCGCGATCGCGAGATCGACAAACTCATCACGGCAGTGGAACAGGCGATCGCCCACGCGACCGCAGGCGTACCGAAGGTGGAGACGCCCCCGAGCGCAAGTTCACAGGTGGCGGAGGCGCCACGCATCGAGCAGGTGCACGAAGTCGCTCCCGTGGCAGTAACGGGCCCGCCAACCGTTCCGTATCGGTGTGCGGAGCTGACCTCACCGCGAGGCGCCGGCGGCGACATTCATTCAACCTCGCGGGCAAGCGAGATCGACAATCGGATCCAACTGGTGGTCGACACGGAGGGTCCCCTGCACATGCGCGGCCTGACCGCCACGGTTGCTCGCTGCTTCGGCGTGGGGCGGATCACAGATCGCGTGCGATCTTCCGTGGGCGAACGAGTGAACGCCCTCGAACGTCAGGGGCGACTTCAAGTGCGCCAGGAGTTCGCCTGGCCCGCGCGTGTGGACCCCGCGCAGTGGAAGCTGATCCGCGTGCCTGAAGAAGGCGATGGGCCGAGAGATCTCGAAGAGATCCCCATCGAAGAGCTCGCGAACGCGGCGCGATGGTTCCTCTCAACCGCACTTTCCTTGCCATTCCGAGATCTCACACGCGCCACCATCCGAATGTTTGGCTACACGAGCGCGACAAAGCGGGCGGAGGAGAGGATGCGATTGGTGGTTGCGTTGCTAGAGAAGGAACATTGTGCGGAGAGGAAGGGCGACCTTGTTTCGTGGAGGAATCGATGACAATCGCCGTGCCCCATCGGCCTCCGGAGCCGCGATGCTGTCGCGACATGGTCAGCGCAACTGGTTCCAGGCCTCCACCAGTCGGGCGAGGACCCGGCCACGGCGGCTCGCCCGGGCTCTCTCGGGCGGCTCGAGCTCCGCGAAACCGTGTCCGGTTTGCGCGAAGCCGGGCTCGTTGAAGAGGAACTGAGGGTCGTAGCCGAAGTCTTGCGTGCCACGTGGCTCGCGCAGGATCCGGCCGCGGGATTTGGCCTCCACAGGTTGTTCCGGCGGCCGCAGGCCGCCGGGCCGCCGCCCCAACCGGAAGCCGACCTTGCGTGGGTCGGTAGGAGCCATCGCGGGTTCTCAGGGCGAACGGGCCAGGGATAGACTCGCGGCCCATGAGCTTTGTACGAGCGGCTGATGATCTGATCGCTCACGCGCTGGCGTTGCCGGGTGCGTGGGAGGACCATCCGTGGGGAGAGCGCGTCGCCAAGGTGGGGAAGAAGGTGTTCCTCTTCTGCGGCAAGCCGCACGGACCCGAATCCTTGTCGTTCTCGGTGAAGCTGCCGCGTTCGGCTGTCGCGGCTCTCGATCGGCCGGAGTGCGAGCCGACCGGTTATGGACTCGGGAAGAGCGGGTGGGTCACGGCTCAGTACGAGCGCGGTGACCCGCTGCCGCTCGATCTCGTGAAGGCCTGGATCGACGAGAGTTACCGGGCCGTCGCGCCCAAGACGCTCGTGAAACAGCTCGACGGCGCGCCGGCCGCGGTGGCGAAGGCGAGACCGATCGTCCGCAAGAAGAAGAACTCGTCGGCGCGCGCGAAGGCCGGAACGAAGACGAAGCGCGTCCGCGCGCAGCGGGCCTAGGGCTGGCGAGCGGCTTCGCGCACGAGCTGCGGCAGGCTCGACGCGAGCTGGCGCAGCGCGCGGCCGCGGTGGCTCACTGCTGCCTTGTCCGGCGCGTCGAGCTCGGCGAAGCCGCGGCCGGTCTGCGCGAACCCGGGCTCGGTGAACAGGAACAGGGGGTCGTAGCCGAAGTCGTGCGTGCCGCGCGGCTCGCGCAGGATCCGGCCGCTCGCCGCGCCCTCGACCTCGAGAGCGATCGTGCCGTCGGGGCGGGCGACGGCCAGGGCGCAGACGAAGCGCGCGCCGCGCTGTTCGTCGGGGACGTGGGCCAGATCCTCGAGCAGCCGCCCGTTGTTCGCGGCGTCGTCGCCGTGGGATCCGGCGAAGCGTGCGGAGAAGATTCCGGGTGCGCCGTTCAGCACCTCGACCTCGAGCCCCGAGTCGTCGGCCAGCGTCCACAGCCCCGTGTGCCGGGCGGCCGCACGCGCCTTCTTGGCCGCGTTGCCGCGGAACGTGAGCTCGTCCTCGACGACGTCCGGCAGGCCGCCGATCGCGTCGGGCGTCACGAGCTCGACGTCGAATCCGGCCAGGATCGCGGCCAGCTCCCGCAGCTTCTTCTTGTTCTGGCTGGCCAGGAGCAGTCGCACGTCAGCTGGGCACCAAGGCCACGCGCTGCATCTCGAACAGCTGGCGACACGCCGCTGCACCCAGCTCGAGCATGGTGTCGAGCTCGCCGCGGTCGAACGGCGCACCCTCGGCCGAGCCCTGGACCTCGATGAACTTGCCCTCGCCGGTCAGCACGAGGTTCATGTCCGTCTCGGCCTTGCTGTCCTCGACGTAGTTCAGGTCGACGATCGGGGTCTTCTCGAAGACGCCGACCGACACGGCCGCGACCTGGCTCTTCAACGGCCACGCGCGCAAGAGGCGCTTCTCGTTCATGCGCGTGAACAGGTCGTGCAGGGCGACCCAGGCGCCCGTGACGGCGCAGGTGCGCGTGCCGCCGTCGGCCTGGATGACGTCGCAGTCGACCCACACGGTGCGCTCGCCGAACAGCGACGTGTCGACGACCGCGCGCAGCGAGCGGCCGATCAGCCGCTGGATCTCGACCGAGCGCCCGTCGGTGTTGCCCACGCGGTCGCGCGTCTTACGCGAGTCGGTGGAGGAGGGGAGCATCGAGTACTCCGCGGTCAACCAGCCCTTGCCGCGGCCCTGGAGGAAGGGCGGCACGCCGTCCTGCGCCATCGCGGTGCACAGCACGCGCGTCTGCCCGAAGCTGGCCAGCACGGAACCGGGCGCGCGCGACGTGAACGCACGCTGGAAGCTGATGGGGCGCAGATCGCCGGGCGCGCGTCCGTCTTGGCGGGGCATGGAATTCCTGGAAGGGGAGATGGGACTCTACCCGCTCGGCGGCCGGGGAGAGTGGCCCGATCGCGGAGCCGGTCGTCGCGCATCAAGAGACGGGCGCGAGCGCGCGCACGTGCTCCAGCGCGCAGCGCCAACTCTCGCCGCGCGCGCCGCGCAGGCGCAGGCCGTCGGCCACCGTCAAGCTCTGCATTTGCCCCTCGAACGCTCCGGCCGCGACCTCGGCGCGCAGCGGGCGGCCCTCGAGCCCGGCGGCGCGCACGAAATCCTGCTCGAGGCGCGTCACGTCGTGCTCGATCTGGGCGCAGCGGACCGGCACGGATGCGAGCACGGCGCCCAGCACGTCCTCGACCCAGCACGGCACTGCGCATGCGAGCAGGCTGGTCACCGACCGCTCAGCGACGAGCTCGGGCGCGAAGCTGCGCTGGCGCACGTTGACGCCGATGCCGGCGACGTATGCGGGGTGCCGCGGATCGAGGTCGCGCGTCTCGGCCAGCACTCCGGCCAGCTTCGCGCCGTCGACGACCACGTCGTTCGGCCACTTCAGTGTCGCGCGCGTCAGGCCCAGCGCGCGCACGGCGTCGAGCGTCGCGAGCCCCAGGGCCATCGTCAGAGCGGCCGGGCTCCAGGCTGCGGCCGGCATCAGGACCACGCTGGCGTAGAGGCCCTCGCCCGGAGAACTGTGCCACGTGCGCCCGAGCCGGCCACGTCCTGACGTCTGGCCCTCGGCCACGTGCACGTCGAAATGCAGCGCACGCCCGGCGGCGATCTCGGCGAAGGCCCGCTCGGAAGTCGAGTCGACGATCCCGTGGCGGATCCGGCGCATGTGCACGCCACCGTTCTAGAGCCGCGGCCCATGCCGCGCCAAGGCTGTGCGCGTGCAAGGTCGCCCGATCTGCGCCACACTGGGCCGCGCATGCCCGCGCAGGTCCTCCATGGTTGCCTCCTGGCGCTCGCGCAGCAGGGCGAGCCCCCGGCGCGCGCGATGACGCGACAGGAGGAAGTGGTCGCGAACGTGCAGGCTCAGCCGCTCGGAACCGGCACTGTGGGAGACCTGGCGATCCCCGAGGACCTCCTGCGACGGCTTGCGGACCGCATCCTGCGGCGCTCGTACGAGGACCAGTTCCGCGTCGTCGTCGCGCTGCCCGTGGACCACAGCGCTGCGCCGGAGCCCACGTCGCAGGCGCCCGAACGCGCGCCGCGCGGAGTCTTCCAGTCGATCCTCGACGGGCTGGCGCTGCTCGCGCTGGCGGTCCTGGCCGTGCTCGGGTTCTTCGCCTGGAGGGCGCGCTCCCGGCGCAAGGAATGATCGTTGCCGTCTTGTTGCTCCTGGCCGGCGCGCAGGAGCCCGTCGCCGTCCTCCGTCACGAGCCGGCCAAGGGACTCGAGCTCTGGCGCTCATTGCCGGAAGCACGACCGGCCCTGCGCGGTTTTCGCGTGCCGATCCTGAACCGTGCCGAGGGTCAGTTCTTCCTGGAGTTGCCGAAAGACGCAACCGACACGCGGGTGCTCAACGCGGCGCGCACCGTGGCGACGCGCCTCGCGCGCGACGGGCTGCGCGCGACGCTGGTCGCGGCGATCCAGGACGTGGGTTCCGAGCGCGCGAAGGGCGAGGTCGGAGCCGCATGGCTCGAAAGCATCGGCTTCCCGGTCGACCTGCTTTCCTGTTGGGCGCCGCCGGGCGCCGAGCCGCTGCACGAGCGCGTCGTTCGCCAACTCGACGATGGTTGGACGGCCAAGGACGTCACGGCCCGGCTGAACGAGCTGACCTTCGACTTCGCCCCTACGATCCCGGGCTGGCGCGTCGCGACCGAGAGCGGCGAGGTCGAGGCCGGCGCCGTGCGCCTGCAGGTCTCGAGCGCCAGCGACTACGCGCAACCGGGCGAAGGCGGCGCGATGGACGTGTTCCGCGAGCTCGCGCGGCTGCTCCCCGACGCAGAGATCGTGGCTTCCGTCGAGACCAGGCACCTGGCCGGGCTCGAGCGCGAGGCGCGCGCGTTGGCTGGGTCACGGCGCGCGCCGATCACGCTGATCGAGGAGCCGCTGCCGGTGGCGCAGTGGGCGCAGGACAACGCCAAGGCCGGCTTCGTCGGGACCGCCGGCCAGCGCACGGTCGCGTGGCTCGCGCCGCGCTACGCCAGCCGCGGCGAGGACGGCACGACCTTCGTGCCGGGCGAGAACCTGGCCGTCGAAGGCTTTGCCGCGACCGGCCGCACGGTCGCGATGTCGCGCCTGCTCTTCCAGGGCGGTGACATCCTGTGCGTGCAGGATCCGCGCGACGGGACGCGCTTCCTTCTCGTGGGCGAGTCCGAGGTGGCGCGCAACCGCGCCCTGGGACTGACGCTCGAGGAGGTCCTGGCCGCGCTGCGCGCCGAGTTCAGCGCCGACCGATGCGTCGTGCTGCCGGCGGTGTCGTTCCACGTCGATCTGGAGGTCACGGTGCGCGCGACGCAGGGCGGCCTGGTCGCCTGCGTGCTCGACACGACCGGCGCGGCGCGCACGATCATCCAGTGCGGCTTGGACGCGCTCGAATCGGCCGGTTTCCTCGACGCGGAAGCCAAGCGCGCCGCGCGCGCGGATCTGGACCAGAACCGCCACGCCGAGTTCTTCGCGCGCGTCGGGCCGGTGCTCCAGCCGCACCAGCACGCCGGCGGGCGCTTCGCGCTCACATTCGCCGAGCGCTTCGCCAGCGGGCCGGCGGATTCCGGGGTCGGCAACCTGCAGCGCTTCCTGCTGGCCCTCGACCTGTGGGCCGCGGCCCGCATCGGGCAGGCCACGGCGGAGGATCTGGGGGTCGACCCGGACTCGTTCGCCTACCTCGATTCCCTGCGCCGGCGGGAGCTCGACCGGATGCGGGTGGCCAACGCGCTGGAGGCCCTGGGCTGGACGGTCGTACCGGTGCCGGGACTCTCCGACGGCACCCGCAGCCTGAACCCGCTGAACGGGCTGCAGCTCGCCGGCCGCTACCTGATGCCGGCCTACGGCGGGCTCTTCGCCCCCCTGGATACTGCCGCGCGCGAGAGCTTCACCCGGGCCTTCGGGGCCGGGGTCCGCATCGATCCGGTCGCCTGCGGGGAGACCCAGCGGCGGGCCGGAGGCGTGCACTGCGCGGCCGCCGTCGAGCCCCGACCCTAGCCCTGGAGGGCCCGACCGGGCCTCCGGAGGCGGGTTACGCTTCCCCGGTGGCGCCCCGCCGCTACACACTTCTTTCACCCCGCATTCCGAGCCCCACCGGTATGCTCGATGTTTCGTGGCGCGAATCGATCGCCGCGAAACTCTCTCACGCGCGACCCGGTCGGGTTCCGTCGTCGCGTATCGGGCCCCAAGCAAAGACTTCTCCGATCATGATTCAACTCAGGCAGCGGTTCCTCGGCGTCGCGGCGGCCTTCCTCGGCGTCGCGGCACTCACTACACACGCCACCGCGCAGTGCACGCCGGCGGCAACGACGAACGGGCCCGACGTGATCGTCGGCGACCTCACGGGTCCCGCGAACTACGCCAGCGACGGCACGTACGAAGCACTGGCCATCGGCACGACGTCCTGCAACATCGGCAACGTCTGGCTGAACTGGTTCGCCAACACGAACCAGCACCCCGTGATCGGGCAGACGCTCTACCGGTACAAACTCGTCGACGGCGCGGGCCGCTTCGAGCAGGTCGGTCAGGGCTGGCTCAAGCACGGCTTCTATGCCCTGAGCGACGGTCTGTGCTGCTCGGGTTGCCAGAGCACGAACGGCCAACACCTGGGCATCCACTGCTCGGACCCGTACACCGCCTCGCGCAACGGATCGCAGAACGACCTGGGGCCGAAGTGGCAGGTCAACGCGCACACGGGCGCCTTCACCTACCCGCCGGCCGACCCCGCGTGGGGCGGCACGACCGCGCGTCGCGTCCAGGTCGCGATCACGGACCTCGAGGCCACGTCCGGCAGCACGACCCGCTACTACGGCGGCGGCCACTACGTGACGCCGGACGACGCCCTGGCCGGCAACCAGAACAACAACGAGAGCTTCCGTCAGGTCACCGTCTCGGGCAGCGGCACCGCCTGGAACTTCGGCTTCACGGGCGGCACGCAGCGCGCTCAGTACGCCCTCAAGGCGTGGCGCGTCGCGGATCCCGCGGTCACCCTCTCGGAGGTCCAGACCACCGGTGACGGCCTCGTGATCGTCGGCTGCCGCGTGACGGACGTGGGCCTGGGCCTGCGGCGCTACGAGTACGCGGTCCAGAACCTGAACTGCGACAAGTCGGTCGGCTCGTTCTCGATCCCGGTCACGCCCGGCGTGACGGTCACGAACATCGGCTTCCACGACATCCGCTACCACTCGGGTGACGGCCCGGGCAACGTCGCGTTCGACGGCACCGACTGGGTTGGCTCGGAAACGGGCGGCAGCGTGACGTGGAACACGGCGCAGACCTACGCCCAGAACCCGAGCGCCAACGCGATCCGTTGGGGCACGACCTACAACTTCCGTTTCGACGCCAACGCTGACCCGATCGCCGGCACGGCGACGTTCGGCCTCTTCAAGGTGGTCGCGAGCGAGACGGCCGCGGTCCAGGTCCCGGGCAACGCCAGCGGTCCGGGCAGCGGCGCGTACTGCTTCGGTGACGGCAGCGGCACGGCCTGCCCGTGCGGCAACAACAGCACCGTCGGCGGCAACGCCGGCTGCCTGAACTCGCTCGGAACGGCCGGCTCTCTGACGGTCTCCGGCGCGGCCAGCGTCGGCGCGGACACGTTCGCCCTCAACGGCGACAGCATGCCGGACAGCTCGGCCCTGTACTTCCAGGGCACGACCCAGATCGCCGCCGGCGCGGGCGCGGTCTTCGGCGACGGCCTGCGTTGCGCGGGCGGATCGATCACGCGCCTCGGCACGCTGGTGAACTTCCTCGGCTCCTCGTCCTACCCGGGCCCCGGCGACCAGCCGGTCAGCATCCGCGGTGGCACGGCCGCGGGCGACGTGCGCACGTACCAGGTGTGGTACCGCAACGCAGCCGACTTCTGCACGCCGTCGACCTTCAACCTGACCAACGCCTACCAGGCGGTCTGGCAGCCCTGATCGCACAGGACCCCGCGCTTGCGCGGGGTCCCACAAGTACCCGACCGCGCGGTTTCCGCAGGGTCGTTGAAATCACGCGAGGCGTCCCTTTCGGGGCGCCTCGCTTGTTTTCTCATGCCTCCCGGCCGCTCACATCAGCAGCGTGCCCGACTTCTGCCCGAGCAGGTCCTTCAGCCGCAGCATGACGTTCGAGTGGATCTGGCAGACGCGGCTCTCGGTCAACGCCAGCATCTCGCCGATCTCGCGCATCGTGTGGCCGACCTGGTAGTACTGCTCGATGATGAAGCGTTCCTTGTGCGTCAGCGAACGCGTCAGGAAGTGCATCATGTCGCGCTTGTTGAGCTCGCCGATCGGGTCGACCGCGCGCCGGTCCTCGAGCACGTCGACCTTCTCGACCGAGCTGTCGTCCTCGCGGTCCTCCCACTTCTCCGACAGCGAGAACATGGCTTTGGCGTTCGCGCTCGAGATCTCGACCGCGAGCTCCTCGTGCTCCATGTCGAGCTCGGAGGCCAGCTCGGCGTGCGTCGGCTCGCGCCCGAACTCGCCGGTCAGCTTCTGGTAGGCGCGCTCGATGCGCGAAGCCTTGAGGCGCACGAGGCGCGGCACCCAGTCCTGCGACCGCAGGTGGTCGAGGATCGCGCCGCGGATGCGCGTCGTGCAGTACGTCTTGAACTTGATGTTGCGCTCGGGCTCGAAGCCGCGGATCGCGTCCATGAGGCCGAAGTTGCCCCACGAGATCAGGTCGTCGAGCTCGATCGACTTGGGCAGCGTCTGCAGCAGGCGCTCGGCGATGTAGCGCACGAGCGGCTGGTGGCGCTCCATCAGCAGGTTGCGCAGCGCCTCGAGGTCCTCGACCTTCTTGGCCTTGCGCGCCTTGTGATAGCGCGCCCAGACCACTTCGGTCGTCGTCTCGCCCGGCTCGCCGGCCCCGGACAGGCTGCGCGAGCGCTGCGGCGCTCCGGCCAAGGGCTCCACGCGGCTCTTCCCCGTTGCGGCTGCGCTCGCACGCTGCGGCGCCGCTTGGGGCTCGCTCTTGTGCGAGGCGGCGGACTTCTTGGGACTCGGCATGCTCACGGTTCTCCGAAGGGTGGGTCGCCTGCGCGACCTCAGGTCGTCATCAGGGAGTGCACAGGCAGGTCGCCGAGACGCTTGCGACCCTCAAGGAAGCCCAGTTCGATCACGAAGACGGCGGCGACGGCCTTGCCGCCGATGCGGCGGACCAGCTTGAGCGCGGCTTCCATGGTCCCGCCCGTCGCCAGCAGGTCGTCGACGAGCAGGAGGCCCTGTCCCGGCTTGCACGCGTCGAGGTGGATCTCGATGCGGTCTGTGCCGTACTCGAGCTGGTAGCTCTCCGACGCGGTCTTCCACGGCAGCTTGCCCGGCTTGCGGATCGGCACGAAGCCCTTGCCCAGGTGCAGCGCCAGCGCCGTGCCGAAGATGAACCCGCGCGACTCGATGCCGCACACGAGGTCGAAGGTCCTGGGATCGACCTTGGAAGCCAGCCCCGTGATCGCTTCCCTCAGACCCTGCGGGTTCGAGAGCAGGGGCGTGATGTCCTTGAACAGGATGCCCTGCTTGGGGAAGTCGGGGACGTCGCGGATGTAGGTCTGGATCAAGAGACTCGACTCTTCTCGCACCGTCCGCGCGCACGGGCCGCGGAAAGGTTTTCCGCCGCCCGCCGCTGGGCCAGCCGGTCGTCTTTCGGCCCGACCGTCCAAGCTCTTGAGGAGCGATGCAGCGGCCGCCCCTACATCGCTTCCGGGGCGGCGCAGCCCAGGAGGCGCAAGCCGTTGCCGATCACAGTCTTCGAAGCGCGCACGAGGGTCAGGCGCGCGGCCGTGACGGCCGGTTCCTGTCCAAGCACGCGGTGCTGGACATACCACGCGTTCAGATCGCGTCCAAGGGCCAGCAACGCCGTGGCGACCTCCGAGGGCTCGGCGTGCTCGGCCGCGGCGCGCACGACGTCGGGGAAGCGACCCAGGCGCAGGAGCACCGGGGCCGCGTCGCCGAGCTGGGACCAATCAGGCTGCGCGTCGCCCTCGCCGGCCTGGATCGCCTTGCGTTCGATCGAGGCCAGGCGCGCGTGCGTGTATTGCAGGTAGGGGCCGGTGTCGCCCTCGAAGGAGAGGATCTCCGCCGGATCGAACAGCACGTCCTTGATCCGCTCGCGCTTCAGGTCGTTGAACACGATCGCGCCGATGCCGACGGCCTCCGCGATCGCGTCGGCGTCCGGGGCGTCGGGGCTCTTCTCGTGCACGATGCGCCGCGCTTCGTCGACGACTTCGTCCAAGAGGTCGTCCAGCACGAGGACGTCGCCCTTGCGGCTGGCCAGCTTCTTCCTGTCCTTGCCCAGCAGGAGGCCGAACTCGACGTGCTCGACGCGCGGTTCCCAGGGCACCCCGAGGCGCTTCAGCACGGCCTTGAGCTGGCGGAAATGCAGCTTCTGTTCGCCCCCGACGACGTACAGCGCGCGCTCGAACTGGAATTCCTCGAAGCGGTGGAACGCCGCCGCCAGGTCGCGCGTGGCATACAAGGTCGTTCCGTCGGTCTGGCGCAGGAGGCAAGGCGTCTCGGCCAGCGCCTTCTCGATCGCGCCGAGCTGCACGACCAACGCGCCCTGCGACACCTCGGCCACCTCGGCCGCCGTGCAGCGGCGGATCGCGTCCTCCAGGAACGGCTCGTAGAAGCTCTCGCCGCGCACGAGGTCGTGCGTGATCCCGAGACGGGCATAGGTGCGGTCGAAACCGCGCAACGAGGCTTCCGTGGCCCAGCGCCAGGTCGCGCGCACCTCGCCGTCGCGTCCGCTCTCGAGCTCCTGCCAGGCCAGGCGCGCCTCGGCCGCGAACTGCGGGTCGGCCTCGATCGCCTTCTTGCCGCGCTGGTAGAGCTCGAGCAGCCCGCGCACCGGATCGCGGTCGAGGTCGACCTCGGCGCGCCAGCGCCGCAGCGCGACGACCAGCCCGCCGAATTGCGAGCCCCAGTCGCCGATGTGGTTTACGCCCACGACGCGGTAGCCCAGCAGGCGGAAGAGGCGCGAGAGCGCCGCGCCCAGGATCGTCGAGCGCAGGTGGCCCACGTGCATCGGCTTGGCGATGTTCGGGCTCGAGAAATCGATCAGGATCGTGCGGCCCGCGCCCTCGTCCGACCCGCCGTAGCGCGCGCCGGCGTGCAGCACGTCGCCGACGACCGCGCGCGCCAGGTCCGACCTGTCGATCGAGAAGTTGACGTACGGCCCGGTCGCCACGACCGAGATGCCGGAGAGCTCCGCGGGCAAGCTGCGCGCGAGTTCGCTGGCCACGACGGGCGGGGGCTTGCGTGCGGCCTTCGCGACCTGGAAGCAGGGGAACGCCAAATCGCCCATGGCCGCGTCGCGCGGTGCCTCCAGCTTGACATCGGCCGCCGCCAGGCCCGTGGCGTCGGCGATCGCTCGGCGGATGGCGTCTGTGAAGGTCTTCATGGACAGGTGAGAGGTTGTAGGGGATCGCGACGCATCTCCCGCGCGCCTTGACAGGTTTTCCAGGGGGGGTGACACTTCGGTGTGAAGGCTGCCGGGTTGCTCGCGCCCGTGCTGCCCCAAACCGCGCCGCCCCAAACCGCATGCGCCTCCTTCTCGGCGTCTCCCTGGCCGTTGGCCTCGTCGTTTCCGTCGTCCCCGCGGGTGATGAGCGGCTGGCGGTCCGTTGGGACGCGCGCAGCGCCGAGCACCTCTTGAACCGCGCGGGTTTCGGCGGCACGCCAGCCGAGGTCGAGCGCCTCGTCGCGCTGGGACATGCGGCCGCGGTCGAGACGTTCTTCCCCGACCCCAAGCTGACCCCGCCGCCCGAGATCCTGTCGGAAGCGAGCATCCACGGCGGCCTGGAGGATCCGGCTGCCCGCCACGCGTCGCTCGTCGCGCGCCGCGAGGGCTACACCGCGCACCAGCCCGATCTGATCGTCCCGCTGAACAAGTTCGGCGACTGGTGGGTCGAGCGGATGCTGCGCGCCGACGACCCGCTGCGCGACCACGTGACGATCTTCTGGCACGGGCACTTCGTCAGCTCCGTCAAGGAAGTGGGCAGCTCGGCCGAGATGATCGAGCAGATCCGCTTCCTGCGCGACAACGCGCTGGGCTCGTTCGAGACGCTGGCGCGCGGCATCGGCAAGACGCCGGCGATGCTCGAGTACCTCGACAACGCCGAGAACGTGAAGGCGCACCCGAACGAGAACTGGGCGCGCGAGCTGCTCGAGCTGTTCTCGCTGGGCGACGGCAACTACACCGAGACGGACATCAAGGAATCGGCGCGCGCGTTCACGGGTTGGTCGGACGAGGAGAGCCGCTTCACGTTCAAGCGCCTGGACCACGACTTCGGCCAGAAGGCGTTCCTGGGCTACACGGGCAACCTCGACGGCGATCTGTGCGTCGACATCGTGCTGATGCAGCCGGCCTGCGGACGCTTCGTGGCTGACAAGCTGATCACGTACTTCGAGGGGGTCACGCCGGCGCGCGAGCGCGTCGAGGACTACGCCCAGTTCCTGCGCACGCACGACTACGACATCGGCGCGATGCTGCGGCGCCTGTTCCTGGATCCGGCGTTCTACCGCGACGCGGTCGTCGGCACGCGCGTGCAGGGCCCCGTTGAGTTCCTGGTCGGATCCTGCCGGCGCCTGGGCCTCGAGGTGCCGGGTCAGCTGCTGCAGAACGGCGCCGACATGCTCGGGCAGCGCCTGTTCTGGCCGCCTAGCGTCAAGGGCTGGGAAGGCGGCATGTCCTGGATCACGACCGCGACGCTGATGAACCGCAGCAACGTGTCGGGCGCCATGCTCGGCCTGGTCGACATGCGCAGCCTCGTGTTCGACGAGGAGTTCGAGCGCGACGACCCGGCCGCGATGCAGGGCGGCACGTCGAAACGCGACCGCGCCAGCCGCACGAACGGGCTGAACCACATCCGCGTGATCCAGGAGTACGGCTGGACGCCGCCGCTCGACCTGGCCGACACCGTCCTCCGCCAGAGCAACGCTCGCACCGACGCGCAGATCGCGCGCTTCCTGATCGAGCGCCTGCTGGCCATGCCGGTCGATCCTGCGACCGTCGCCGGGCCCGAAGCCTGGCTCGCCAGCGAGCGAGCCAAGCTGGGCGTCGCCGACGGGATGCTGCTCAATTCCGACAAGTCCGAAGACCTGATGCGTCGCTTCGCCCACCTCGTCCTGAGCCTGCCCGAAGCGCAGCTCCACTAGCACTGCGCAGCTCCACTGACTCCTCGCCCCGGATCGACGCCATGACCAACCAACCCAGCTTCGATCGCCGCGGCGTGCTCGCCGCCGGTGCTGCGCTCGGCGCGGGCCTCCTGCTGCCGCGCCGCGCGCGCGCGTGGGCCGGCTCGCGCGAGGACGCGGCCCCGCGCACGCTGCTCCTGCTCGAGCTGAACGGCGGCAACGACGGCCTCGACACGATCGTCCCGTACACGGACGACGTCTACTACCAGGCGCGCGGTCGCGTCGGTCTCGCGGCCACCGACGTCCTGCGCCTCGACGACCGGCGCGGCTTCCATCCGCTGCTGCCGCACACGAACGAGCTGTGGAAGGAAGGCAAGCTCGCGATCGTCGAGGGCGCCGGCTACGCGAATCCGAACCACTCGCACTTCACGTCGCAGGACATCTGGCACACGGCGCGCGCCGGCGGGCGACACTCGGGCGACGGCTGGATCGGGCGCTTGATGGCGACCTTGTACGCACAGGACCGCTCGCAGCCGCACGCGGTGCACGTCGGACAGACGCTGCCCTACTCGCTGCACAGCTCGACGCACCCGATCGTGTGCTTCGACTCGCCGCCGGCCTACCGCTGGGCCGAGAACGGGCAGGCGATCGCCGAGGTCGCGACGAAGCGCGCCGCCGAGGACAAGCCGATGGGCGGCAAGTCGCCGCTGGACACGATCCGCGGCATCGCTTCGAACGCACGCGTCAGCTCGGCCGAGGTGCGCAAGGCCGCGGCGCAGTACCAGCCGCGCGTCGAGTACCCGCGCTCCGACATCGGCCAGGACCTGAAGACGGCCGCGGCGCTGCTCGCGAGCGGGATCGGCGTGCGCGTCATGTCGGTGACGCACTACGGCTACGACACGCACGAGGACCAGCGCCGGCGTCACGACATCCTGATGGGCGAGCTCGACAACGGCCTGTCGGCGTTCCTGAAGGACGTGCGCGGCACCGCCGCCGGCGACAACGTGGTCGTGTTGATCTTCTCGGAGTTCGGCCGGCGCGTGGCGGACAACGCCTCGAACGGCACCGACCACGGCACCGCCGGACCCATGTTCGTGGCCGGCACGCCGGTGAAGGGCGGGCTCTACGGCAAGCACCCGTCGCTGCAGGACCTGGTCGAAGGCGACCTGATCCACACGACCGACTTCCGCACGGTCTACGCTTCCGTGCTCGAGCGCTGGTTCGGAGTCGAGAGCGAGCCGATCCTGGGTGCGCGCTTCGAGGCCGTGCGGGGCTTCCTGGCGTGATCCGTGCTGGCCGGATCGGTGCGGTCTGTGCCGTGGCGCTGATCGCGGCCTGCAGCGAGCCGTACGGGAAGGAGTCGACGACGCACGCTGCCGCGTCGGCGCCCGCGCCGCAAGCCGTGATCCGGCCGCCTCCGGCGCTCGCGTCGAACGTGGCCTCGAGCCCCGCGCCCGCCGCGCCGAAACCTGCCGCGCTTGCTGCCACGTCCGGTGCGTCGGCCAAGGCGCGCACGAGCGTCGAGCACTACCGCAGCGGCAAGCCGCGGGTCGAACGCACCGAGCGCCTCCGCGACGACGGCACGTGGGTGAGCGAAGGCCCTGCGCGCACGTGGTTCCCGGGCGGCGAGTCCGACAGCCAGGGCGAATACCTCGACGGCCAGAAGCACGGCCCGTGGAAGTACTGGTTCAAGAACCTGCGGCTCGAGGCCGAGGGCACGTACGTCCTCGGCGCGCCGCAGGGTCCGTGGCGCTTCTACAAGGAGAGCGGCCGCTGCATCCAGACCGGCAGCTTCGAGAACGGCGTGCCGCGCGGCGAATGGCTCTACTTCTGGGGCTCGAACGGCCGCGAGGCGACGCGCGGCGAGTTCGTCGACGGGCTGCAGAGCGGCACGTGGACGTGGTGGGACGAGCAGGGCCGGCCGACGGAAGACGGCACCTACGCGAAGGGCCTCAAGACGGGCACGTGGCAGACGTGGCACGCGAACGGCGCGCTGTCGAGCCGCGGCAACTACAAGGACGGCGAGCGCGACGGTCCGTGGACGTATTGGCACGAAGACGGCACGGTCGCGCGCGAGGGCGCCTTCGCGAACGGCCTGGAAGAAGGCGAGTGGAAGTTCTTCGCCGCGGGCGGCAAGCCGCTGCAACAGGGCTCGTTCCGCGCGGGCAAGGAGAATGGCCTGTGGACGTGCTGGCACGAGAACGGCGCGAAGTCCGAAGAGGGCTCCTTCACGAACGGCCGCTCGAGCGGCGCGTGGACGCACTGGCACGAGAACGGCACGAAGGCCGCGGCCGGCGAGTACGTCGACGGCGTCGCACACGGCGCGTGGACGTACTGGAACGAGGACGGCTCCGAGAAGGAGCGGGTCAAGTTCGAGAACGGGAAGCGCGCGCAGCCGTAGCGGCACGAACGTCCGCTACCAGTTCGCCCATTCCTCGTTCGCCTGCGCCAGGTCGCGCTCGACCTCGGCCGCGCGCATCTGGACGTCCTTGAGCTTCTGTGCGTCGCGCCACACGGCTTCGCTGGCTAGCGACGTCTGCAGCTCGGCCATCTCGGCCTCGAGCTTCATGATGCGTTGCTCGAGCTTCTCGAAGGCCCACGGGTTGCGGACCTTGTTGGCGGCGGGCTTCTCGGCCGGCTTCAGGGGCAGCTTGGCGGCCGGTTTCTTCGCAGATTTCGCGGCGTCGGCGGTGGCGCGCGCATCGGCACGCGCGGAGTCGACGGCGGCGAGCTTGCGCGCGCGCCAGGCGCTGTAGTTGCCCTCGTAGCGCTTCACCGACGAGCGATCGACCTCGAGGATCACGGTGCACAAGCCGTCGAGGAACTCGCGGTCGTGGCTCACGACGACCAGCGCGCCCTGGAAGTCGCTCAGCATCTCCTCGAGCGCGGTGCGCGCAGCGAGATCGAGGTGGTTCGTGGGTTCGTCCATCGCCAGCCACGAAGGCTGCGACAGCACGAGCCTCGCGAGGCACAGACGCGCGCGTTCGCCACCCGACAGCGTGTTGATCACCGCATCGACATCGTTGCCGCGGAACAGGAACTTCGCCAGGTGATCGCGGATCTCCTGGTCGCTCAACGTCGGCCACGCGCGGCGCATCTCGAGGAACGGCGTCGCGTCGTCGGACAGCGCGCTCGTGTCCTGGTCGTGGTACCCGCACGCGGCGCGGTGCCCGAAGTCGATCGAGCCCGACATCGGCTCGGCGCGTCCGGCCAGGATCCGCAGGAGCGTCGTCTTGCCCGCGCCATTGCGTCCGACGATGCCGATGCGCTCGCCGCGCGCGATCCGGAAGTTCGCGCCGCTGAACACGGCCTTCCCGTCGTAGCCGCCGGCCAGGTCGCGCGCTTCGAGCACCATCTCGCCGGCGCGGTCGGCCTTCGGCGCGCGGATCACGGGCTTGCGCACGTCGTGATGGGGGCGTTGCAGCCGCACGATGCCTTCGAGCTTCTTCTGCCGGCCTTTGGCTTCGACCGAGCGCTGGCTCCCCATGTGCGCGCGGATGAAAGCCTCCTCTTTGCGCAGGTAATCCTGCTGCTGCTCGTAAGCGCGCATGTCCGATACGTAGCGCTCGGCCTTCAGCTGGATGTAGCGCTCGTAGTTGCCCGGGTAGCGCGCGAGCTCCCCGCGCTCGAGCTCGACGATCGCGTCGACCGCGCGGCCCAGCAAGCGTCGGTCGTGGCTCACGACCAGCACGGCACCCTTCATCTCGCGCAGGTACGACTCGAGCCACTCGATGCCTTCCAGGTCGAGGTGGTTCGTGGGTTCGTCGAGCAGAAGGAGATCACTGCCCGCGACCAGCTCGCGCGCCAGGGCCGTGCGGCTGCCCTCGCCGCCCGAGAGCGTGCGCGCCTCGCGGTCCCACAGCATCTCGGGCAGGCCGATGCCGGAGAGCACGGTCTCGACGCGCCGCCCGGTGTCCCATCCGCCCAGCGCGTCGATGCGCTCGGCCAGCTGGTCGTGGCGCTTCATCAGACGGTCGAGCTCGTCGCCCTGCGCTTCGCTGGTCCTGTGGTTGACGTCGTCGAGCTCCTTCATCGCGTCGTGCAGCTCGTCGAGCCCCGACTCGACCCAAGCGCGCACCGTCGTGCCGGGCGGGAACTCGGGGCGCTGCGTGACGTGCGCGACGCGCACGCCGGCCGGGATCATCACGGAGCCCCAATCGGGCTGGTCGAGCTTCTCGATCAGGCGCAGCAGCGTGGTCTTGCCGGCGCCGTTGCGGCCGACCATGCCGACCTTCTCTCCGGCCGCGATGCGCAGGGAAGCGCCGCGCAGGACCGCCTGGGCCCCGAAGTGCTTCTGCACGTTGTCGAGCTGGAGGAGCGTCATGAAGCCGGCAAATATACCGAGCCAGGCTCCCACCAACCGGATCGAAGGGCGGGGAACGCCTCGTTCTCAGGCCCGCCGCAGCACGAGGACCTTGTCGAGCCGATCGTCGTGCAGCTTCCGTGGCCGCGTCAGCTGGTAGTCGAAGTCGTGGACGGCGGCCAGCTCGAAGGCCGGCACGGAGCCGATCAGGGCCGCCACTTCGCGCGCGCTGTACGTGCGGAAATCCCAGCGCGATTCGTAGTGACGCTCGGACCGCGCGGTCTTCTCCGTCAGGCGATTGCGCACAGCCTCCAGGCGCGTGCGGCGGTCGGGCGGGCCGACGCGCATGTCCGACGTCACGGTCAAGCCGCCGCGGCGCTCGACCCAGCGCTCGCGCTCGTCGACGACGCGACCGTAGTCGGTCAGGTGCAGCCCCAGCACGTAGATGCCGCCCGGCCGGAGCGCGCGCGCGACGGACTCCAGGTGCGATCGCGCCGAGTCCTCGTCGAGCAGGTACTTGAAGGTGCTGACCAGGCAGTGCGCCAGGTCGTACGGACGCGCGACCTCGAAGTGCGCCATCTCGCCCACGCCCAGGCTGGCCCGCACTCCGGTCGTCGCCAGGCGTTTGCGCGCGTAGGCCAGCATGTTGCGGTTGCGATCGAAGCCGCGGGCGGTCCAGCCGCGCCGCGCGAGCTCGGCGACGAGTCGCCCGGTGCCGCAGGCGGGCTCGAGCACGCGCCGGCCGTCAGCGCGACCGTAGGCGCGCGCCACGCCCTCGAGGAAATCCGCCTCCTGCGCGGTGCCGACGTCGAACACCACGTCGTACAGGCGCGGGACGTCGTACCAGTCGATCGCGATCGGCTCGGAGGGCACGTCACTTCCCCGGCTCGCGCAGCGCCTTCAGGAGCTCCTTGACGACAGCGTCCTCGGCCTTCGCGCCGGCGGGCTTCACCTTCGCCTCGAGGAACTCGAGCGCCATCGCGCGGGCGTGCGTGCCCGAGGGGAGGCGCGCCATCAACTCGCGACCGGCGACCCGCGCACGCCGTGCCATCCGCACGACGCGCACGATCCCCCGCGCGATCCACAGCGGGAAGACGACGAGGAAGAAGCCGCCGGGGTTCGCGAGCTCGGACACGGCCGCGCTGGCGACGATCCACAGGAGCACGGGCCCGATCAGCGCGACGACGCAGCCCGGCCCGTCCGCCTTGCGCTGCTTCTTGCGCAACTCGTCGAGCACGAGCGTGGTCGCATTGCGTGCGCGCGTGGCCTCGATGCCCTGGGCCGTCGTGGAATGTCTCGCCTGCGGGTCGTTCCAGGCCGCGCGCGCCGATCCGGTCAGCGGCGGCGGCGCGTCGGCCAGCTCGTGCTTCTCGTAGTCGGTCCGCAGGCCGGTCGGAGTCTTGAGTCCTGCCGCGCTGGTCAGCAGGTCGTGGCGCCGCCGCAAGTCCTCCATCCAGCGCCGGTCGAAGCGCCCGAAGTGGATCTCCGAGATCACCGCGTCGAACGTGCCGCTCGCGTTGCGCACAAAACCGAAGTCGTCGCCGGACGAGCCGATGTGCGCGCGGCGGATGACGATCGTTGCATCCGTGCCCAACGGCTTTCCGCGCCACGACAGGAGCGGCACGGGCTCGCGGTGCGTCTCGACCGTCGCGAACCCGACTTGCGAGAGCGCGGCCACCAGGTGTTCCTGGGACCAGAGCGGCGTGGTGACGAGGCGCGTGCGGACCATCGAGCGGAGACCAGGGTGCCGCGCGGGCGGCCGCGCTTCAACGGACGTGGCTGCGGCGGTTGCGCACGAAGTCGACCAGGACGAAGGAACCCAGGCGGTCGAGCTCGGAATAGTAGGCGCGGCCGCGGTTCACGCGCGTGAAGTTCTCGACGAATTCGACCAGCAGCGGATCGCTGGTCAGCATGAACGTCGTGATCGGGATCCCGACCCGGCGGCAGGCCTCGGCTTCCTCCAGCGTCTTGTTCACGATCCGGGCGTCGAGGCCGAACGGGTTCTTGTAGACCTCGCCGTCGGGCTCCGTCAGCGCCGAGGGCTTGCCGTCCGTCAGCATCACGATCTGGCGGTTCACCTGGCGCTTCTTGCGCAGGATGTCGCGCGCCAGGCGCAGCCCGTCGCGCGTGTTCGTGTGGTAGGGGCCGGCCGACAGGTACGGGATCTCGTCCATCGACACGCGCCAGGCCGTATCGCCGAAAAGCACGACGTCGAGCGAGTCCTTGGGGAAGCGCGTCGTGATCAGCTCGCACAGGGCCAGCGCGACCCGCTTGGCGGGCGTGATGCGGTCCTCGCCGTACAGGACCATGCTGTGCGACACGTCGATCAAGAGCACGGTCGCGCACGAGGAGACGTGCTCGCTCTCGTGGATCCGCAAGTCCTCCTCGGCGATCTCGATCTCGTCGAGGCCCGAGCGCAGGGCAGCGTTCTTCAGCGTGGCGACGGCGTCGAGCCGGTCGAGCTCGTCGCCGAACTCCCACGCGCGCGATTCGGCCTGGCGCTCGCCGCCCGAGCCGGTCGCGGCGACGCGGTGCTCGCCTTCGACGTCGCGCCGCAGTGCCGTGAACATGGGCTCCAATGCGGTGGCGCGCAGACCCTGCTCGCCCTTCTTCGTCAGCGCCAGTGCACCGCCCGCGCCGCGCGCGACGGTGCCTTTCTGCTCCAGCCAGGCCTTGAAATCTTCGATGCCGAAGCGCTCGTCGAACCACTTGTAGCGCTGGCCGAGCTGCTCCAGCGCTCGGAACGCCGCCTCGACGTCGCCGTCGAGCGCGACGACGAGCTGGTCGAAGACGTTCTTCAGGAGCTCGAGGAGCTTCTTCAGCCCCTCGGCCCAGGCGTCGTGCTCGGCATAGCGCCAGTCCACGTCGTCTACTTGCCCTTCGTGCCGCGGCGCGGGCCTTCGCCCGGCTTCTTGAGGCCCTTGACCATCTCCTCGAACATGTCGCGGAACGCGCGGCCGTTCGCAGTGTCCTGGCGCGAGAGCAGCGAGCTGGCGGCCAGGCCTTCCAGCACGAGCTCCATGCCGGCCGCGATCTCGCCCTTGGTGCGCGCGTTCAGCTGTTTCGTCGCGATTTCGGCCAGCCCCGGCACGGCCGACAACCGCGCGTGCAGCGCTTCGTCGTCGAGATCGTCCGACACCTCGACCGTGCGTCCGCCCTGGAAGTGCGAGAGCACCGGCTTGAAGACGCCTTCGCCCGCGCCCGGCCCGTCGCCGTCGCGGTAGGCGTCGGGAAAACGGCGTGCAAACACCGCCTGCAAAGCCTGCGCGATCAGGCCGGTCGCGACCTTTTGCGGACCTTCGCGCTCGCCTTCGTAGACGAGCTCGAGCTTGCCCATGATCGCCGGCAGCGCCGCGTGCAGGTCGCCCGGCCGCGCAGTCACGAGCTCGTGCCCCGCGCGCAGTGCCCGTCGCTCGGCGTTCGACACGACCACTTCCAACAGCGAGATCGTCATGCGCGCACTGACGCCCGAGTTCTGGTCGACCAGCTCGCTGGCCCGCGCGCGGAACGCGACCTCCTCCACGGCGTGGCGCAACCACTCGGGCAGGTCGACGCGCACGGCGGCACCGCGCTCGATCCAAGCCTCCTGCCTCGTGATCGCCAGCGCGTCGTCCAGCGTGCGCGGGTAGTGCGTCATGATCTGCGAGCTGATCCGGTCGCGCAGCGGCGTGATGATGCGCCCGCGGTTCGTGTAGTCCTCGGGGTTGGCCGAGAAGACGAGCTGCACGTCGAGCGGCAGGCGCACCGGGAAGCCGCGGATCTGCACGTCGCCTTCCTCGAGGATGTTCAAGAGCCCGACCTGGATGCGCGCCGCCAGATCCGGCAGCTCGTTGATCGCGAAGATGCCGCGATTCGCGCGCGGCAGGATGCCGTAGTGGACGACCTCGGGATCGGCCAGCGTCAACTTGCGCGTCGCGGCCTTGATCGGGTCGACGTCGCCGATCAGGTCGGCGATCGTCACGTCGGGCGTCGCGAGCTTCTCGCGGTAGCGCTCCTCGCGCGGCACCCACGTGATGGGCAGATCGTCGCCCAGCTCGGCCAGCATGCGCCGCGTGCGCTCCTCGGCCGGCCGCAGCGGATCGTCGCGGATCTCGCTGCCCGCGACCGCCGGCATGTGCTCGTCGAGCAGGCCAACCAGCCCGCGCAGGATCCGCGTCTTGGCCTGACCGCGCAGGCCCAGCAGGATGAAATCGTGCCCCGAGAGGATCGCGTTCACGACCTGCGGCAGCACGGTCTCGTCGTAGCCGACGATGCCCGGGAACAAGGGCGCGCCCGAGCGCAAGCGCTCGATCAGGTTCGCGCGCAGCTCTTCCTTGACCGTGCGCGACTTCCAGCCGGTCTCACGGAGTTCGCCCAGGGTGCTCGGCAGTTGTCTTTGGATGCGGGATTTCATCGGTGGGCGATCGTGGTACGCGCGGGGCGATCGCGCTAGGTGCTGCCTGACACGAAAGGCCCGATGCGGGCCGCAACCCGGCGCAGTTCCTCGGGCGTGACCGCGGTCCCGGGCAGCGGCGGGAACTGCCCGTCGGCATCGGTCGGGATCAGGTGCACGTGCACGTGCCGCACCTGCCAGCCGATCACGGCCACGCACACCCGTTCGCACGGCAGGCGCTCCCGGATGCGCACGGCCAGCTGGCGCGTGAACTCCCACAAGCGCGCGTGCTCGTCCGGCGGCAGGTCGAAGAGGTAGGGCACGACCCGCTTCGTCACCACGATCGCGTGGCCCGGCCGTACGGGGGAGGGGTTCAGGAAGGCCAGGTGGTGCTCGTCCTCCGCCAGCCGCACGACCTCGCGCTCGCCGCTCAGCACGTCCTGGAATGTGCCCATCGCGCAGAGCCTAACGAGCGCCACGACCTCGTGGCGGCGCGCGCCGCAGACCGTATCCTCTCGGCCCCATGCCCGCCCCGCCGCCCGACGCGCGCTCCCTGTCCGCCACGACCGTCTCGGTGACGAAGTGCGGTGACGACGGAGTCATCCTGCGCGTGCGGCCCGAGCAGCGCCAGCCGCCGATCCGCGCCGCGCGCTTCTACATGCTGCGGCGCGAGGATCGTCTGTCGCCGGCGATCCCGCGGCCATTCTCGCTCTACCGCCAGGTCGGCGAAGACCTCGAATTCCTGATCAAGGTGATGGGCGAGGGGACCAGCGCGCTGGCGAGCTGCACGCGCGGCACGCCGCTGCGGCTCGTCGGTCCGCTCGGCAACGGCTGGCCCACGCTCGACGGCGACGGGCCGCCGTGGGTCATGCTGGCGGGCGGCATCGGTTCCGCGCCGTTCTACATGGGCATCCAGCAGGGGCTGGCCGGCATGGACGGGCGCAAGCCCGCGAGGCGCGAGCAGCTCGTCTACCTGTACGGCGCGGCGCGTGCGGGCCTGCTCTACGACCTGGCCGCGTTCCAGAAGCTCGGCGCGCGCGTCGAGACCTGCACGGACGACGGCAGCCACGGTTTCCGCGGCAACGTGATCCAGCTGCTCGAGAGCCTGTGGGGCTCGGGCTCGCTCCCGCGCGAAGTGCGTCTGCTGGCCTGCGGTCCCGAGCGCATGCTCGAAGCCGCGGAGAAGCTGGCGCGTGCGCGGAACCTGGAGTGCTGGCTCTCGCTCGAGAGCGTGATGGGTTGCGGCGTCGGCATCTGCAACGGTTGCCCCGTGCCGACGGTGCCCGCCGGACCGATGGGCGCGTGGCCCAACGCGAAGTGCTGCGTCGAGGGCCCGGTGTTCGCGACGAGCGCGATCACGCTCGTCGGCGCGCACTGAGCTCCTGCGCTGCGCGCGGGAGCGCGGGGGCGCCGGAACGTGCGCGATCCGCGCCCTGACGCCCAGGATCAAGCCTGCTCGCCGCGCGAGTCGATAGACCAGCGCGGAGCTCCACTTTGCCGCGCCCTGCAACGACGACCGGATCGGAGCCCTGGGCCTCGAATGCGAGCCACTGCGCCACGGCAACCCGGCAGCGAAAGCGCGCTTGAGCGAAGAAGTCCTCGAGAGGGGTCGACGCACGCGCAGGACATCGATCCTCCTCGTCTCGATCATGTGCGTGGTGTGCACCGCCAGCCTGTTCGTCTACCGCGGCGGGATGCAGGTGCTGGAGGAACGCGCGGACGCGGAGCTCACCTTCCAGGTCTACGCTTGCAGGGCGTCCGTTCGCGACCGGCTGGAGCAGATCACCGGCGTGCTCGAGCTGCTGTCGGGCCAGGAGATGAACCGCTCCATCCTCGCCAAGGATCCTGACGACGAGATCGGCAAGGCGCTGCGCACGACCATCGAGCAGTGGGACTGCTTCACGGAGCTCAGCTGCCTCGATCACGCCGGTGAAGTCGTGGCCAGCACGCGGTACCCCGACATCGGAACGAAGCTCGACGTGCCCGCGGGCGCGCGTCGAGCGTTCACGGAGGGTGGGCGTGCCCACGCGGAGCGCGAGGGTCAGCTCTTCACGCTCACCGTTCCGGTCCACTACCAGTTCGATGAGCTCGAGTGCATCGGTTTTTTCCGCGCGAAGTGCGACCTGAGCACGTTGCTCGTCGACGAGCGTGGCTCGCTCTCGAGGATCACCACCGCGGAAGGCGAAGTCCTGGCCGAGCGAGGGGATGCCCTGCCTCGGGCGGACGGCGGCAAGATTCACGCGGATCACGTGCACGCCTGGGGCAACCCGGATCTCGCGACGAAGACTGTGTCCCTGGAAACGCCCCGCGGCCTCAACGACCTGCAGTGGAGCGTGGCTGTCGCCCAGTGCAACTCCGACCTCCTGGTCGAAGCCACCGTCCTGCGACAGATGGTCGTCCTGTTGACCTCTGTGACGGCCGGGCTCGTGCTCGCGCTCGTCCTCCTGTTCTCGCGCTTCGAGGGCCGTCTGATCGGCCGGCTGGTGGATCGCGCACGAGAGCTGGGACTGCTGAACCAGAAGCTGGACCGATCGCGTTCCGACCTCGTGAAGGCCGCTCGCATCGCGGGCATGTCCGAGGTCGCGACGGGGATCCTGCACAGCGTAGGAAACACGCTGAACAGCCTCACCACCGCGACGCACAAGGTCGACGAAGCCCTGCTGGACGCCGGTCTCGCGAACCTCCGGCACCTGGTGGGACACCTCGAGCGAGAGGATGACGAGTTCGCCCAAGTGATCCGCGGACACTCCAAGGGGCCCGCCTTCCTGGCGTACCTGTCCGAACTGACGAGGAGGATGGAGTCGGATCGTGCTCGCGCGCGCGACGAAATCGGCTGTGTGCGGACCAATGTCGACCTCATCGCGACCCTCGTGAGCTCGCAGCAGAAGCTGGTGACGCGATCGAGCGTCCGCGAAAACACGGCCCCCTGCGATCTGATGGAGGGCGCCCTCGTCATCAGCGGCCAAGTGTTGGGAGCGCCTGAAGGCATCCGCATCGAGCGCGACTTTGCCGTGATGCCCGACGTGCTGATCGAGAAGCACCGGGTGATGGAGATCCTCGTCAATTTGATCAACAATGCGCGGCACTCGCTCGAGGAAGCGCGCCGGTCAGAGCCCGTCCTGACGCTCCGCATCACTGCATCGGACGGCGGAACGATCCGCTTGCAGGTGGCCGACAACGGAGTGGGCATTCCCGCGCAGAACATGGTCAAGATCTTCCACCACGGCTTCAGCACCAGGCCGGGCGGTCACGGCTTCGGGTTGCACGCATCCATCAACAGCGCGCGCGAGCTGGGCGGCGCGCTCGCCGCGGAGAGCCCGGGCCCCGGTCGTGGGGCGACTTTCACGCTCGAGCTGCCGCTCGAGCTCGCTCCGGCGGCGTAGACGGGACTGCGCGGGCGCGAGGCCGCAGAAGCGGTCGCGTCACGGGCAGAGCCGGGCCAGGAGAGGCCGAGGAAAAATCGATCCTACGGCCTCTCCTATCCTGGTGGCGCCGCGCGGAACCGCGCGCGGCGCGAGAGGGTTCGCATTCTTCTCACCCTCTGGGAATCGGGGCCGAGCGTCCCTTGCCCGACGGCGCGTCGGACTAGAAGACGACGGACCACTGGAAGACGATCGTGTCCGTGTCGGAGTCTTCGTCGCCTGGCGGTGCATCGGTGTCCGCGTGCTCGTACTGGACCGTCAGCGCGACGTGCTTGCCGATGTCCCAGCGCAAGCCCGCGGCGTACGTGAAGCCGTTGTCGGTCGTCTCGTAGTAGGTGTCCAGGTTGCTGCGGTCGACGGCATCGACGCGCGCGTAGGGCGTCCAGTCCCCGAGATGGCGCCCGAGTTGAACATACCAGCCGCTCGAATCGGCGGAAACGCCGGCTTCCTCGTGATCGATCCAGAAGTACTCGCCCATGACTTCCCAGCGAGTGTCGTTGTAGGCGCCGTAGAGGCTCGCGATCTGTTCGTCGATCGGCCCGTGGACCGTGCCCGCGCCCGCATCGGTGTTCTCGGGGATGTCGTCGAAGTAGATGCCGCCGCCGAAGCGCAGGCCGGGCAGGAATCCCGGCTCCACACCGATCGATGCATTGATGGCCTTGACGTCGTTGCCATCGATCTTCACCTGCGAGGTATCGGGAGTCGGGCCACGCCCATTGGCGATCTCGAGCGTGTAATCGACGGCCAGAGCTTCGGTCGGGAAGGCGCCCTTGAAGCTCAAGCCGACGTTGTGGATCGGCAACAGTCCGGTGTCGTCCTCGAAGTCGAGGACCTCGGGACGATCGGTGCTCGTCTGCAACCACTCGCCGTGGTGGTAGCGGGTGTTCCAGTAGCCGATTCCGGTCAGGAAGCGCCCGGCCTCCACGCTGAAGGCGTCGTTGGCGCGGTACTTGAGCAGCAGGCGTTCGACCTCCAGGACGAAGTCGCCTTCGTCCTGGGCCTCGTACGTGACCTCCGCCAGGACGGAACTGCGCTCGGTCAGTGCGGAAGTCATCAGGAGATCGACGACCTCGATCGTGAAGTCGCTGTTCTCCGTCTCGACGCCGGCTGTGGTCTCCTCTTCGTATTCGAAGCGTCCGTGCGCGAAGACACGGAAGTTCAGCGGTGGCCAGCCCTCTCCATCCCACTCGTCCATGGTCATCGACGCATCGACCGCGAACGGGGGCGCCTGCGCTTCGGCCTCCTGCTGCGGGATGCCGGAGACGGGGGCAGAGGCCTCGCTGACGTGTGCACGTTCGCGTCCGTCCTGGGGCTGCACGTTGGCTTGAACGGTCTGGGCCGTCCAGAGTGGGTAGGCCTCCTCACCCGGGCGCTTGCCGTCGATGGGCACGACCTTGACGTTGGCGACCACGTCCTTGGCGGGCAGAATGGTGATCGAACCCCGCAACCTCTCGAGCATCTGGACCGCGACCTGCGACGAGGGGACGGCGCGCGGAGCTTCGACGATGCGGTTCTGGTAGATGAGCTCGAGCCAGTAGCGCTTGAGCTGCAGATCGGTCATCCGGTAAAGGCGCTCTTGCAAGAAGTTCTTCGTGCTGCTTCCGGAGCGGGGAAGCAGCAACTCGACGACCGTGCCGCTGCGCGGCCAGAACTGCACGTCGGCCTTGAAGATGCGACGCAGCTCGGTCTCGGAGATGGTCTGAGTCGGGTTGTCTTTGTGCACGACGACGGCGTAGTCGGTGCGCGCGCCACCCGCAGGGGTCGTCGCGGAGTCCTGGAGGAGAGCCAGCAACGCGGAGGGTGCTGTGACGCCGAAAAGCGGCTTGCTGCTCACCTGCGGAGGACCGTGCTGACCGAGGAGCGAATCCTGCGCCCTCGCCGGCGTCGCCTGCGCGGCGCCCGCTGCGAGAAGGCCCGCTGCAAGAGAGAACGAGGGTCGGCCGGGGTAGCTCGACCAGGCGAACATGGCGCCAATGCTCATGCCGGCACTCTGGGAATGCACGGGCCCCGGTTCAAGCTCGACTCCGGCCGCGGACCGCGCCGCGCGACGACGTGCCCTCATCCCCGCGTAATGCGGGCTTGCGCCGCGCCCCCTACAACAGAGTGGATCGGGGCTTGGCCCTGATTTCGCGCGGCCGCATACACTGAGCTGTGCACGACGTGATCTCCCGGCCATGCGGATCCTCCTGATCGAAGACTCGCGCAAGCTCCTGGACTCCCTGCGTCTGGGGCTCATGAAGTCGGGCTACGAGGTCGCGTGCGCCGCGGACGGCGAGATCGGCCTGCGCATGGCGGTCAGCGGCTCGTGGGACCTCGTGGTGCTCGACCTGATGCTGCCCGGCGTGTCGGGTCACGAGATCCTGCGGCAGTTGCGTGAATCGGGCTCGGACGCGCACGTCCTGATCCTGACCGCGCTGGGAGCCGTCGAGGACCGCGTGCGCGGGTTGCAGGCTGGCGCGGACGACTACCTGGGCAAGCCCTTCTCGTTCGACGAGCTGCTGGCGCGCGTGCAAGCGCTGGCGCGGCGCCGGTTCGGCCGCAAGGCGCCCGTCATCCGCATCGGCGACCTCGAGATCGACTCCGTGGGGCGCACGGTGCGCAGGAACGGCGCGCTCGTGACGCTGACGCACCGCGAATACAGGCTGCTCGAGCTGCTGGCCTTTCGCGAGGGCGAGACGGTGACGCGCATGGAGATCGAGGAGCACTTGTACGGCTCCCGCAGCCTGCCGCTCAGCAACGTGATCGACTCGGCCGTTTGCAACATCCGCTCCAAGCTCAAGGAGCACGGCGTCACGCCCCTCATCCACACGCGGCCGCGCCTGGGCTACGTCTTGAGCGCCGAAGCCCCGTGAGATCCATCCGGCGGACGCTCCTGCGGCGCCTGTTCCTGGGCGCGCTCGTGCTCATGATCGTCGGGGCGATCCTGCTCGACACCGGCGTGCGCCTGCTGCTGACGGAGCAGTTCGACACGACGCTGCGGCAGAAGCTCGCGACCTTTGCCACGCTGATGGAGGAGGACGGCTACGACATCGACCTGGGCTTCGTCGAGAAGTCGATGCCCGAGTACTCCGCCGCCGAGAAGCCCGAGTACTTCGAGCTGTGGCTGCGCGACGGCGAAGTGCTCTACCGCAGCCCGTCGCTGGCGACAAACGACCTGCCGTTCACGTTCGGCACGAAGGCCGCGCCGCTGGTGTGGGACCTCGCTCTGCCCGACGGACGGGCCGGGCGTGCCATCGGGGCGGAGTTCGAGGTCCACCGCTACGAGCCGGGCGTCGAGGATCCGGGTCCCGCGCCCCTTGTACTCGTGGTGGCCAAGGACCGCGGCACGCTCGATCGCGCGCTGGCGTTGCTCCTGGGCGGCACGATTGCGGGCATCCTGCTCCTGCTCGGAGCGGGCTTCTTCGTCGTACGCGCGGCGGTGAGGAGCGGCCTCCTGCCGCTCGAGGACCTCGCGCGCCACGTGAGCGCGGTCGACGATCCGCTGCAGGCGCCGCGTTTCCCGGCCGCGCAGGTCCCTGAGGAGCTCGCGCCGCTGGCCGAGAGCCACAACCAGATGCTGGACCGCATCTGCCGCGCATTCGAGCGCGAGCGGCGTACGACGGCCAACATCGCGCACGAGCTGCGCACGCCGGTCACCGAGCTCGTGATCCTGTCCGAGGCGGCCGAGCGCTGGTCCGACGATCCCGAGAAGACCGCGCGCAAGCTGCGCGAGCTGCGCGAGATCGGCGGTCAGATGTCGACCTTGATCTCCACGTTGCTCGAGCTGGCCCGCATGGAGTCCGGTCAGGTGCCACTCGAGATCGAGTCGATCGACCTGTCCGAGATGGTGCGCGATTGCTGGAGCGCGATGCCGGCCGCCTCCGAGTCGAAGCGTTTCACGCTGCTCTCCGCGGAGAACGGCGCGTCGCCACCGGGCGGGCCGTTCGTGCGGGCGGACCGCGCCGCGCTGAGCATCCTGCTCTCCAACCTGCTCGCGAACGCCGTGGAGCACGCCCCGGCCGGCGACGAGATCCGCTGCGAGCTCGGCACCGAGGGCGAGCGCGGCGTCCTCGTGCTCTCGAACGGGGCGAACGGCCTGAAGGCGGCGGACGTCGACAAGCTGACCGAGCCGTTCTGGCGCATGAGCTCCGCGCGCGACGACCGCTCGCACGCCGGGCTCGGTCTCTCGCTGGTCGCGCGCCTGGCGGCGCTGCTCGAGCTGGACCTCAGGTTCCGCGTGGAGGCGGGCGTGTTCCGCGTCGAGCTGGGGTTTTCACCGCGGCACGCGCAGAACGGTCGTGGTGGGACCTGACGCGCCCCACGTGAGCGGCGTCCACGCGCGCGGATCGTCGGCCACGGTGATGAGCCCTTCTTCGCGTGCGGTCACCATGTAGTCGCCCGGCGGCAGCGCCAGCGAGACCCGGCCGTTGGTCGGGACCGCGCGCGGGAACGTCCGCATGCCGTTCTGCTCGCGCCGTCCCACCTCGATCGTGCAGTCGGCGAGCGGCTCGCCCGTGCGCGCGTCGAGCATCTCGAAGACGGCGCCGACGATGTCCAGCTCGAACGAGCGCTCGACGCGCTCAGCCGGGCCCACGTAGACCGACTCGGAGAGTGGCCACGACCACGGCGCGAACGAGGGCACCTGCACGAGCACTCGCCACCGTCCCGGCGGCAGCGGACCGAGCTCGAAACCCGCGTTGCCAAACGTGGCGAACACGGGGCCGCTCTCCGACTGGATCTGCACCGGCTCGGCCGAGACGCGCAGCATTCCGCTGGCGAGCGCGGATTTCTCGGGCAGGTACGGACTGTTGGGGTCGAACGTCACGGTCACCGCCACGACGATCGAGCCCGGGAAACCCTCGCGCAGGTCGATCTCGCGGTGCGTCTCGCCCTGCGGCAGCCTCAGGTCGATCAGGGGCACGAACCGGCCGCCGCTCGCGGCGTATTGGGGCACGCGCGAACCTGGATCGAGCACGAGCCCCAGCCTGTGCTGCCCGACCTCGGTCGGCCCGACCCGGAACGTGCCGTCGGCCGAGGGCGTGCAGCGCACCGCGATCTCGGGCCTGCCCACCCGCGGCGACCAGCGGCCGAGCTTGGGCACGACCTCCGTGCGCAGCTCGAGGCCCACGCCGTCGAACCTCGCGCCCACGGGCGCGATCAGCCGACCATCGAGCCACGCCGCCGGCGGAAGCGTGAGCACCAGGTCTGGCCGAGATCGGCCCGCTTCGACCGCGAACAAGGGCGTCGCGGCCGCGAGCAGCGGACCGAGGTCGGCGCGCACGATCCAGTTCCCGGGCTCGGGGAATTCGAAGCGGAACCGGCCGGTCGCATCGGCGCGCGTCCAGGTGTGGACCAGGCGCATCTCGTCGCCGCCCGGACGATCGCGCAACTCCTGGGGGCCGAAGGCACTCTGGTCCTGGTCCAGCGCAGGCGCCGGCGCGAAGAGGCCGACGATCGCGTGCGCGGCCGCTTCACCGTCGTCGTGGCGCACGACGCCGGCGATCTGCAGCGTGGGCTTGCGCACGGGACGGCGCTCCGAGTCCGACGAGGCCTCGATGCTCGTCGCGGCGGCTTCGGAGCCGCCGCCCTCGCGTCGCCGGATCTCTGCCAGGACCGCGTCGTCCTCCGGCGATGGCTCCGCGATCGTCACCGGGGCCACCACGTCGTCGGGTCGCCGCGCGTCACCGGTCATGAGCAGGAGCGCCGCGACGACGCCCAAGAGCACCAGGGCGAGTGCGGCGAGCCGGCGCATGGTTCAGCGCCTCTCGCGCAGCTTCAGGATCCGCCCGCGCAGGACGTCGAGCGGCTGCTCGAGCTTCGCGCCGCCGGCCGCGGCGCGCTCCAGGATGCGCAGCGCTGCCTCGAAGTGCCGGATCGCGCCGTCGCGGTCGCCCATCTGCTCGAGCACCTCGGCCAGCGACTGGTGCACCGCGAAATTGTCGGGCAAGAGCGTGGCGGCTTTCTCCCAGGCCGCGCGCGCGCCGGCCAGGTCGCCCTTCTTCTTCAGCATCCCGCCCTTCAGGTAGTGCGCCGCGCCGTGCTCGGGCTGCATCTTCAGCACGTCCGCGAGCCACGCGAGCGCACTGTCCGCGTCGCCGTTGTCCGCGTCGGCCGTCGCCAGCATGAGGAACGCTTCGGGGCTCGCCAGGGAGAGCGAGCGGATGAAATCGGCCAGCTTCTTCGCCGTCGCCGCGTCCGGACGGTTCTCGTAAGCGCGAATGAGATAGGGCATCGCCTGCGGCACGCCCTCGAGCTCGTGCGCGAGCACGCCGGCGTTGTAGTGCGCCTCGAACGAGAGCGGAGCCAGGTCGGCCGCGCGCTGGAACGAGAGCAACGCGCCGTGCTTCTCGCCGCGCGCGATCTGGATCTTGCCGCGGGCGCTGTGGGCCTCGGCGCTCTGCGGGTCGAGCTCGATCGCGTGGTCGGCCTCGCCTGCGGCCTCTTCCCAGCGCCCGGCCTTGGCCATGAGGATCGCGCGCTGGACGCACGGGCGCGCGTCGAGCGGCGCCAGCTCGGCGGCGCGGTCGAAGTGCTGCTGCGCCTGCGCGTCGTCGCCCGCGCGCTCGAGCGCGGATCCCAGCAGCAGGAGCGTGTCGACCTGGTCCGGCTGCCATCGCAACGCCTCCTCGAAGGACGCTCGAGCGCGCGTCCAGTCGCCTTGCTGGAACCACAGGCGGCCCAGGTTCCTGTGCGCCTCGACCGAGCGCCGGTTCTCCGCCAGCGCGCGCTCGAGCGCCGTGCGCGCCGCGTCGACGTTGCCGCTGCTCAGCTCGGCGATGCCGAGTCCGGTCCAGCCCTCCGCGCTGCGGGGATAGGTGGCCGTCACCATGCGGAAGAGACTCGAGGCGGGATCGTAGTCGTGGTCACCCTCGGCGTCGGCCAGGGAGAGCAGGACCCAGGCCAGACCGACGTGGGCCTGCACGTGGTCCTCGCGCACAGCAAAGAGCGACCCGTCCGTGCGCGCCGCGCCCAGCAGCGCCACCGCTTCCTGGAACTCGCGTTCCGCGCCTTGCAACGCCTCGATGTCGCGTGTCGCGCGGTATCGCTCGAGCAGCACGCGCCCGTGCTGCCAGCGCGCGTAGGGCACGCGCGGGCTGCGCTCGGCAGCGGTGCGCAGCAGCGTCTCCTCGTCGTGCCAGGTGCGCGTCTGGGCTTGCGTCAGGACTGCCCACGTGCCCGCCACGAGCAGCAATCCGGCCGTTGCGAGGGACGCCGGCAGCCAGCGTCGCGCGGCCACGACGAGCGTCGCCGCGAAACCGAAGACGGCCAGGTACAGGCCGCGTTCGGAGAAGGGGAACACGCCCAGCGAGCCGACGTGTGCCACCAGCACGAGGAGCGGCGCGAGTGTCAGGAGCGCCGTGGCGAGCAGCACGCGCTCGCGCCGGCGCGCGAGCCAGATGCACAGCACGATCCACGCCGCCAGAAACGAGAAGGGGATCGCGAGCCCTGCGCGTGTCGCGTCCGGCACGAACGGATGGAACAAGCGCAGATCCGCGGGCCAGGCGAGCAGCTCGAGCGCGCGGCCGAGGAACTCGCCGCGCAGCAGCACGAGGCGCGAGGCCGGCACGCCGTACTCGGTCGTGGCGCGGTCGAGTCCGCCCCACGCGCTCTGGAAGACGAGCACGCGCGTCAGCCACCACAGCGCGAACACCGCGACGTACAGCCGATAGGCGTGCAGCGTGCGCGGCCGCAGCCCGAGCGCCAGATCAATCGCGATCACGCCCAGGAACGCTCCGGCCGCGACCTCCTTGGCGAGCAGCGCCGCGAGGAGCAGCGCCGCAGCCGCCCAGGGCGAGCCCGTGGAACCGCGCTGTCGCCACGCCAGGTGACGCTCGAGCGCGAAGAGCGCCAGCGCCCCGCAGGCCGGATCGCCGAGCGCGCTGATCCAGGCCACGCTTTCTACGTGCACGGGGTGCAGCGCGAAGAGCAGAGCCGTGGACCAGCCGACCGCGTCGCTGCCCGTGAGGCGCCGCGCCAGGGCCCAGGCCGCGACGCAGGCGATCAGGTGCAGCGCGAGCGTGAAGGCGTGGAAGAAGAGCGGCGACGGTCCCGCGACGGCGTACACCGCGGACAGGATCAGCATCGTCACGGGGCGCCAGTGGCCGCCCGCGAGCTCGTCCTGCGCGCCCTGGAACTCCCACATGGGCTTCGTCCAGTGGCCCACGACTTCGAACTGCACGACTGCCGGGTTGCGCAGCACGACGGCGTTGTCGTCGTAGACGAAGCCCGCGCGCAACGCCGGCCAGAACGCGGCGCAGGCCGCCAGGATCAGGATCGCGAGGTGGATGCCGCGCCGCCCGCGCGTCCAGGTCGACTTGGCGGGCGCAGGGAAGGTTGAGGAAGGCTTTGGCTCCACGGAACGAGTCCTACCCCCGCACCCCTTCGCAGGCAACGCGAGAACGTGCGCGGGGGAGCCATCCGTCTGGATGACTCCCCCGCACGTGTCGCGCTTGCGCGCCGCTAGGACAAGCTCACGGGCAGAACTGCACGCCCAGCGCGTCGCTCAGGTTGAAGCCCGCGCCGCCGCCGGCCGGGTTGCGGTACCAGAGCTGGAAGAAGCGCGTGTCGCCCGCCACGATCGGGCTCGGCAGGTTGCCGAAGTCCAGGGCTCGGCTCGCATCCCCGAAGACGGTGATCTGCTGGACCGAGAAGCGCGAGATGCCGCCCGTCACGCAGCGGTACCCGTTGCCGAACGGAGCGAACGTTTCCGCGGGGCCGTAGAAATACAGGCACGAGGCGTTCGGCGGGCATCCCGACGTCGTCAGGATGAAGTCGTTGTTCGCGATCGAGTTCGTGCCGTTGTAGCCCATCACCGCGCCGATCGGGTCCACCGAGTTCGGCGACGTGAAGCACGTGTTGTACGGCGGCGGGCAGACCGGCCCGGTGTCGGGCTGGAAGGGCCACGCGTTCGACAGCGTGGCGTGACCTGTGCCGGCGTTGATCTTGACCAGCACGTCGCCCGGTCCGGCGGTCGCCGGCAGGGCTACGGTGAGCTGCGATCCGGTCGAGGGCACGTTGAGCACCTTGATCGGGGTGCCGCTGCCGCCCGCCGCGAGCTGCGTGAACCACACCTCGTTGCCGGCCGCCGAAAAGTTCGAGCCGTTGATCGTCACCGAGCCGAGGCTGGGGACGACGCCCGAGATGATCGGCTTCGTGCCCGCGGCGACACCGTAGATCGACTGCAAGCCGGCGATGTCGTCGGCCGCGATCGAGCGCAGGGAGACGGCCGGGTTGGCCGCGCCCGCGAACATGGTCGTGCCATTCACCGCCGAGTGACCCAGGCCTAGAGCGTGTCCCAGCTCGTGGCAGGCGATGCCCTGGATGTCGTAGTGGTTGTTGGGCGTCGTCGGCCCGTCGTTCCAGGTGGCCGCACCGGCGTAGAAGCGGATGCGCCAGCCGTCCGAGATCGGCGTCTCGCAGTAGGCCAGGGTGTTGCCCGAGCTGCCCGAGATCTCCGACGCGATGTTCTCGTTGACTCCGCCGACGCTGGTGGCATTGCCTTGCCAGGAGGGGTCGAAATTGGCGCCGCCGGTGCCGAGGCCCGCGGGTTGGTGCGGGTCGCCGTTGCCGGTCCCGTGGAGCCGGCTGCCCCACTCGAGGTCAGCCTTCCAGATGGCCAGCTCGACGCCCACGTAGCCCGGGAAGTTGACGTCCGGCGTGGTGTTGTCGTCGGCGGTGGGGTCGGTGAAGTTGTTGAACACGCGGTAGTCGCGTTGCGTGAGGCCGAGACTTCCGCCGATTACGCTCCAGGCCTCGGTGCGCGAGGGCAGGACGAGCGCGGCGGCGATGCCGAGAGCGCAGACTGAGCCAAGGACGTGCTGGGGCTTCATGGTGTGCGTCCTCACTTCTGCTTCTTGGCGTTGGCGAGGGACTTGATCTGCAGATCGAGCGCCTCGAGGCGCACGTTCGAGCCTATGGCGTAGCCTTCGCCGCGACCCTGCACGATCGTCGCATTGCGCGATTCGAAGGTGCGGTAGAGACCGCCGTGCCAGCACATGAGCGCGTTGCCCGAGAGGTCGCCGCCCATGTTCTCCTCGAACTTGTAGAACGCGACGACCTGGTTGCCGACCTTCTGGTCGTCCATGCTCGGCGCTTCCGAGTTGAAGACGCCATCCGTCTCGTTGACGAAGCCGCCGCCGAACCAGACGTCGACCGAGGTCGGCTGGTCGGTCGACAAGGAACGACCCTCGACCGTGAGCGAGGTGTAGTAGAGCTCCGGACCGTCGACCGGGTGGTCGATGCGGATCACGTTGCGCGCCACGATCGTGCCCAGGACCGCATCGTCGGCCCGCTGCACCATCTGGGTCAGATCGAGTCGCTCGATCTGCGCCGTGCCGAGTATCGCCGCGGCCGAGATCGCGGCGCCGCCCAGCACGAGGGCGGTCAGGGTCTTCTGCATCATCGAATCGTTCCTTGAGAGAGGGTCAGAAACGCCCGACGCGGCCGTCGATCGGAGAGCCTGCCTGAACTCCGTTGCGCGACGACGAGGGGCTCTGTTGAGACGGCCTGGAACTTGCGGAAGTTCCAAGGTCGGGAAGTACCAGGAAAAGAAAGACCACCCTGAGGGTGGGTGGGGATGGTCCGTCCCCGCCCTGAGGATTAGACCAAGCATAACCCGACTGAAACCTAGTGGGTCCGAGGATCCGGCGCGTACCCGTCCTGCGCATGGGGCCAGGGTCCCGGTCCCAGGAACGGCTTGAGTCCCTCGTCCCCGGGGTCTTCCTGGAGGAGCGCACGGATGGCCGGCAGGCCCTCGGCGTCGCCTGCGCGGACCTGCGCCATCGCCAGGCGACTGCGGGCCCCGCGGTCCATCGGTCGCACCGACAGGGCCGCCTTGTAGGCGCGGATCGCCGAGCGACCGTCCCCGGTCTGCTCGTGCGCCTGCCCCAGGACCGTCAGGAGCTCGAAGCTGGGCTGCGCGGAGCCGTTGGGCTGCGCGCTGCCGTTGGGCTGCGCGGTGCCGTTGGGCTGCGCCGTGCCGTTGGGCTGCGCCGTGCCGGCGAATGGCTCCAGACGGCGCCGGGCCGCGTCCGGGTCGAGCGCCTCGAGATCGGCGCGGGCGAGCGCCACCTCGAGCTCCGGCCAAGGCGCCCACCTGGCTGCGACCGGCGCGACGTAGGCCTCGATCGCCGCGATGTCGCGCTTGCCGACGAGGACGCGCGCAAGCCACTCCCAAGCCCCGCGCACGAACGCAGAGGGCGGCGCGGCCAGCGCGGATTCGCGCAGGAGCGCCAGCACGCCGGGATCCAGCTCGATCTGCTGGGACTCGGTCTCGTAGGGCGAGCTGGGCATCTGCGCGCGCCAGAACTCGGCCAGCCCGCGCGTGAGCGCCGTGCTGTTGTCCTGCGCCAGCGCCTCCGTGACCGCCCGCGTCGCCACGTCGGGACGCCACGTCTTGCGCAGCAGCAGACGCGCGAGCGGGGTCGGGCGAGGCGGCGCGCCATCGAGCCGCACGAACTCGGTGCGGCCGGGCGCGTCGGGCGCCGGGCGCACGGCACCGTCGAACACGCCCAGCGCGAGGTCCTGCAGGCCGCTGCCGGCCAGCGCGTAGAGGCTCTCGCCGCCCGTGGATCCCGCGAACGTCGAATCGGGCAACCGGCCGAAAAAAGGCTCTCGAACGGCCGACCAGCGCGCGACCAGGGTCGACTCGGGCCTCGTCCCCAACGACCGCCAGGCGGGCGGATCGCCGCGCGCCGCGAGCGCGATCGCGAGGTCGTAGCGCCCCGCCAACAAGCGTTCCCGGGCCTCGCTCGGCGAGATGACCTCGCCCGGCGGAAGCGCGAAGTCCTCGAGCAGCTCGCCCTCGAGGCGTGGCATCGCCGCGTGCCACGCGCCCGTGCGGTCGATCAGCGCGGCGTCCTGCTGGATGAGCTGCGACGCGCGCGTCTGCGTGAGCTGTCCCACGAGCAGCACGCGCACGCTGCGGCCAGCGCGCACCCCCGGCGGCAGCGAAGCGAACGCCGACTGGATCTGCTGCTGCTCGGCGCGCACGCCGTCGAGGCCGGGCGAGAGCGCGACCCGGTCGAGCGTCGCCAGCTTCAAGCCGCCCTTGCCGGACTCGACCGTGGCGAGGCCGGCCGACGTCTCGAACGCGAGGAACGGCAGCGTCGGCATCTTCTCCCAGGGCGACAGCAGGAAGAGCGGCTTCGCCGGCGCGAGCAGGACCGGGAGGACCAGCGGCGAAGCGACCGCGCACGTGAGCCAGCGCGCGCGCGCGCTGCGGCCGGGCACGGAGAGCAGCGCGAGCCCGGCGCCCAGCACGGCCACCAGGACGCCGAACGGCAGGAGCTGCGCTGCGAACAGCTCCGCCGTGCCCGTCGAAGCGGCCGGATCGCCACGCAGCAGCCAGGGGAGGATCGCGAGCCCGAAGCCGGCGCCGACGAGGGTGCTCGAGAGGCTCCCCGCGCCGCGTGCGCCGCGCAGCGCCATGCCGACCAGGAAGGCCGGGAAGACCAGGCTCGCGCCGGCCAGCAATGCGTCGGCGCCCAACGTCGCGTGCCACGACGTGTCGAGGCCGTACTGCCTCAGGAACTGATCGAAGGCACCCAGCTGCCCGATGCGCTCGAGCGTCGCGATGCCGGCGTACCCGGAGGCCGCGGCGGCAGCCAGGAGGAACGGCAACGACCAGCGCTCGAACAGCCGCAGCGAGGCGAGCCAGCCGAAGCACGCGGCGCCGACGACCACGAGCACGAGGAACGTGGCACCGAAGGCCGAGTCGTCCTGCGCCAGGCCTCCGCCGAGCAGGCGCAGGTGGCGCGCCACGACCTCGAGCACGAGCGCGACGGCGCCGCCGGCCAGGAACAGGCCGATGCGCTCGCCGATGGCAGCGGGCGGTACGACCGCCACAGCGGGCGGTACGACCGCCGCAGCGGGCGGCACGCCCGCCACGGAATCGGATTGGTCTCTGCGTGTGGATCCCCACGACGCGAGCCCCATCACGATCGCGACAAGCAAGACGTCCCAAGCCGGCAGGCCAAGCGGCCAGCCGAGCAAGAGCCCGTGCCCGGCGTGACCGAGCACCACTCCGACGAGGAGCCAGAGGCTCGCGCCGCGTACGAGCGGTTGCGCCGCGAGACCGACGAGCACCAGAGCCGCACCGCGCACGAGCAGCGCGCTCTCGGCCGCGACGGCCGGCCCGTCGAGCCAGGACTCGCCCGGGACGAGGCGCAGACGCGAGAGGACCCATCCACACGCGAGTCCGAGGAGGATCTGGGAGAGACGCGGCATGCCCGATGTGGTACGCGGGTGGGGGCGGCGGCCACAAGGACGCATTCCAGGCCGCCCGCGATGACGACCCGCTCCACGACCGATCGCCCCGACATCGCTGCGTCGCCGCGGCAGGCCGCCGCGCTGGTCGCCGACCTGCTGGGCTGGTTCGCCACGGCGCGACGCGACCTGCCCTGGCGGCGTGACCGCGACGGGTACCGCGTCTGGATCAGCGAGTCGATGCTGCAGCAGACGCGCGTCGAGGCCGCGGTGCCGTACTTCGAGCGATTCCTGGCGCGTTTCCCGACCGTCGCCGACCTGGCCGCCGCGCCGATCGAGGCTGTGCTGGCCACATGGAGCGGGCTGGGCTACTACCGTCGCGCGCGATCGCTGCACGCTGCGGCGCGCGCCGTCGTCGAGCGCCACGGCGGCGTGCTGCCGTCGGAGCCCGAGGCGTTGCTGGCGCTGCCCGGCATCGGTCCCTACACGGCCGGCGCCGTCGCGAGCATCGCCTTCGACCGGCCCGAGCCGCTGGTTGACGGCAACGTGGCGCGCGTGCTGTCGCGGTTGTTCGTGCTCGACCAGCCCTCGGATTCCGCACGCTTCCGCGCCGAGACGTGGCGGCTGGCGGGCGAGCTCGTGCGCATCGCCGCGCCGCGCGGGCCCGGTGCCTGGAACCAGGCGTTGATGGAGCTCGGCGCCGTCGTGTGCGTGCCGCGCGATCCGCGTTGCCTCGCCTGTCCCGTGAAGGCGCACTGTCGCGCGTTCGCGGACGGCCGGACCCGCGAGCTGCCCGTGCCCAAGCGGCGCGTGCCGCCGATCGACGTCGAGGTGCACGTCGCGCTCGTCCGCGACGGCGACCGGATCCTGGTCGCACAGCGGCCGCCGGGCGGGCGCATGGAGGGCTTGTGGGAGCTGCCGGCGATCGAGCCGTCGGGAGCGGGTCTCTTGCACGCGGCTGAGTGGCCCGGCGACGGCGCGCTGATCGCGGGGGACGAGCTCGGGTCGGTCGCGCACTCGATCACGTGCCACAGGATCCGCGCGCGCATCTTCGCGGCGCGCTGGACGGAGACGGACGCGCTGCAGCCCTTGCGATTCGCGCGCGCGGAAGAAATGGGCGAGCTGGGCCTCACTGGACTCGCGCGCAAGGTGCTGCGGGCGAGTTTCGCCAGGCAGAACGACCCGCGCTTGCGTGGGGAGTCACCAGAACGGTTCGGATTTTCGGTTCTGTCTGGCGGATCCGAGAAGCCCAGAGTTTGAAGCCGGAAGCCACGTATGGCAGGAAGGCCGTTCTGCCCGCGCTCGATCCTGCTTCGCCGACCCATCCGACCGGGCGCCCCACGGCGCGCGGCGTGACGTTCGTCGTGCCGGCCTACGACGAGCAGGGCGGCATCGCGGGCGTCGTCGAGCGCCTCTCCGAGCTGCGGCTCGGCGTGCCGGTCGAGATCCTGGTCGTCGACGACGGCTCGAAGGACGGCACGGCCGGCGTGTTGGACGGTCTGCGCGCGCGCCTTCCGCAGCTGCAGGTCGTGCGCCACGCGCACAACAAGGGCTACGGCGCCGCGCTCAAGACGGGTTTTCTGCGCGCGCGTCACGAGGTCGTCGTGATCACCGACGGCGACGGCACGTACCCCGAGGCGCGGATCGGCGAGCTGCTGGCCTGCATCGACGACGGCGCCGACATGGCCGTCGGCTCGCGCACGGGAGCGGACGTGAACATCCCGCTCGTGCGCCGGCCGGCCAAGGCGTTCCTGCGCTGGCTGGCGAGCTACCTGTCAGGGACGCGCATTCCGGACCTGAACTCGGGCCTGCGCGCGATGCGCCGCGATCTCGTGCTGCGCTACCGTCCGATCCTGCCCGACGGCTTCAGCTTCACGACGACGATCACCCTGGCGGCGCTGACGAACGACCACCGCGTCGACTGGGTGCCGATCGACTACGCCAAGCGCGCCGGACGATCGAAGATCCGGCCGATCCGGGACACGCTGGGGTTCACGCAGCTGATCGTCAGGACGGTGCTGTACTTCAACCCGCTCAAGGTGATCTACCCGGTGGCGGGGCTCGTGCTCGTGCTGCTGGTGGCGTCGCTGTACCACGACATCTTCCTGCTCGATCCGCCGAACTTGGGCGACAAGACGACCTTGCTGTTCATGGCCATGATGAACGTGCTGGCCGTGGGGCTGATCGCGGACCTGATCGACAAGCGCTCGCGATTGTGAAGACCCGGCTCTGGCCGGGCGGGCGCGTGCGGGTCCGGGGCCGCGCCGGATTGCGCTCCGCGTTACCCTGCGCGTCCCAAGACGCGCCCCAGCACGAGGATCCCGCCATGTTGCAACCGAAGAGCCCCGCCCCCGCCTTCTCGCTGTCGTCGACGGCGGGTCGCACCGTCTCGACGCGCGATCTGCGCGGAGAGCGGTTCGTGCTGTATTTCTACCCGCGCGACGACACGCCCGGCTGCACGCAGGAAGCCTGCGATTTCCGCGACAACCTCGCGCGCCTGAAGACCGCCGGCGTGCTGGTCTTCGGCGTCTCGCGCGACACGCTCGCGAGCCACGCGAAGTTCCAGCAGAAGTTCGCGCTGCCGTTCGAGCTGCTGTCGGACCCCGACAACGCGATCGCCAAAGCCTACGGCGCGTACGGCGAGAAGATGATGTACGGCAAGCCCGTCACGGGCACGATCCGCTCGACGTTCCTGATCGGGGCGGACGGCAAGGTCGAGCGCATCTGGTCGCCGGTGAAGGTGACCGGACACGTCGACGCCGTGCTGGCCGCGATCGCTGGCCAGCCCAGCGCGCCCTTCGCCGCCGAGCCGCGCGCTGCGGCCGGGTCGTCGAGCAAGGCGACGATCACGCCGCCGCGCGCTCCCTCCGCGAAGAAGCCGGCGCGCGTCATGCCGGCCAGCAACAAGGCGGAGAAGGCGCTGGCGACGGCGAAGAAGAACCCGGCCACCAAGAAGACGACGACCACGACCAAGAAGAAGAAAACCAAGTAGCGCCCTCGACCGGCGCGCCAGAAAGAAGGGTCACACGATGAACAAGGTCAAGGAGAAGAAGCCGCTGGCGGTCGCGAACGGGAGTCCCGCGCTCGATTCGCAAGGCGTCGTCCGAGTCCTGAACAAGGCGCTCGAGCTCGAGCTGGCCGGAGTCGTGCGCTACATGCACTACTCGTTCATGATCTTCGGCCACAACCGGATCCCGATCGTGAAGTGGCTGCGTGACCAGGCGACGGAGTCGTTGCAGCACGCCGAGAAAGCCGGCGAGCACGTCACGAACCTGGGCGGCCACCCGAGCCTGCGGATCGGCGAGCTGCTCGAGACGCACAAGCACACCGTGGACGAGATCCTGGCCGAGAGCCACGGGCACGAGACGGAAGGGCTCGAGGCCTACCGCGAGCTGCTCGAGCTGGTGCGCGACAAGGACATCATGCTGGAGGAGTACGCGCGCGAGATGATCTCCTCCGAGCAGGAGCACCTGCACGAGATCAAGAAGATGATGCGCCGCCCGGCCTGAGGGTCGGCGTCGTTCAGACGCCCCAGAGGATCCGCATCCCGTTCGTCATGTTGAACGGTTGGGGCGTGCAGAACGCGGCCGAGTTGCGGTACCAGCACTGGTAGTAGCGCGTCGCGGGGCCTGGTCCGACGCCGCCTCGCATCGCGATCCCGGGGGATCCGGCCGGCGGGAAGCTGGCCATGCCCGACGAGGCGGTCTCGCGGCCCATGCGCACGACGGTTCCGCCGACACAGCGCAGGCCGTCTCCGAACTGCGCGCCCGAAGGCCCGCCGACCGCGTTCGTGCCCTGGTAGAAGAGGATCGGCGAGGACGGGGGCAGGCCGCTCGCGGTGAGCAGCAGCGAATCCGTCGTGACGCGCGCGACGCCGCTGCCGGCGAGGAGCCCGCCGGTGCCGAACGAGTTGGCGCAGCCCGCACCGCTCCCCGGCGCGCTCGTGTTGCCGCACGGACACGAGCCGAGGCTGCCGTCACCGGGACACAGGCCGGCGTCGATCGCGAAGCACTCGTCGGGGATGCCGTCGCCGTTCGCGTCGAGGCTCGTGCCGTTCGCGATGTCGCTCGCGTCGGCCGTGCCGTTGCCGTTGCAGTCCAGGTCGAACTCGTAGCACACGGCCACCGAGGCCGCGGCAGCCGAGCTGAAGTACGTGACCACGCTGCCGTCGCCGCTCGCGCTCGAGCTGCCTGTGGCGCTCAAGGGGAGCACGACGACGCCCGGGTTGTCCGGGAGGCCAACGAAGAGCGCGGCCTGCGCGGACGACGGGTACGCGAACAGCACCTGGCCGGTATCCGTTGCGGGCAGATCGTTCACGGACGTGCCCGACGGGCCGGCGAAGTCGATCGTCCCGTCGAAGGGGGGCAAGGTGACGGTGATCGTCGGCAACACTGGGTGGGCTGTGACCCACACGACGCCGCCCTGCGGCTCGAACACATGCATCAATCCCGCGAGAAGGAGGCTCGTCGTACTCGGCTGGGAACCGATGTTCTCCATCCCGTAGTCGAAGAGCATCGAGCCTGTCAGCTCGAGCCGGACTATTCGCAGCAGACCCAGCGCGGGATCGAAGCGGGGCAAGGTCACGGTTGTGCTCCAATTCGTCGGAGCGGAAACCGACGGAACGGTGTGGCAGAGCGTGTCGGCTCGGAGCGAGACGGTCGTGGCACAGAGAACTGTCGCGATCAGGAGCGAGCGTTGCATGCAGATCCACCCCGGGGATTGGGAGCGAGCTCGTAGGGTGCGCGCATCCTACTCGCGAGGGGGTCGATGCGGCTTCCATGCTCGGAAATGGCTGGCGCAGGGCCCGATGGAGCCGAAACAGGCCCCGCCTCACGCGCCCAACGGAATCGGTTCGCGGCTCGCCTGTACCGGATTGCGCGGTACGCAATTCCGTGAGGTGAGGGGGCCAGCAGCACGAACATGAGTTTGCAATCGGCCTTCAATGCCGCTGCGGGGCAATCTCCGCGCTTTGCAACGGGGGCTGTGAGCACGAAATGTGGCTCTGGCTTCTCATGATTCGCACTTGATTCATCGTGCCGCTCCCGACATCATCCCCGACCCACCATGAACCAGAACCAGAACATGCAGAATGAAATCCGCGACCTCGTCGAGTCCTTCGCAACGGAGCTGACCGCTCTTGTGAGGCGCACGGCACTCGAGCAGGTCCACAGCGCGCTGAGCGGCTCGACCTCCAATGGCCGGAAGACGCGCGGCCCCGGCCGCCCGGCGTCCGGAGCTCGCCGCGCCCGGGGCGGCACGGGCAAGCGATCCTCCGAGCAGGTGGACGCGTTCGCCGCGAAGATCCTGGACGTCGTGAAGAAGAACCCCGGCCTGCGTGGCGAGCAGCTCTCGGCGGCGATGAAGACGGACACGAAGAGCCTGCGCCTCCCGATGCTCAAGCTGATCGGTGACAAGAAGGTCAAGACGAAGGGCCAGCGTCGCGGGATGATGTACTACGCCGCTTGAAGTGTTGAGCTACGGGTGAGCTGGAGTCGGGAGCACGAGTGCGACTCGCTTGCGGCGTGCTCCCGGCGCCGAGACGGGGTCGTGAGGCAATTCGCCGCCTGATCCCGCACAATGCCCCCTGCAATCTGAGCGTACGTACCGTAGACTCTTCGGCCTCCAATGAACAACCGCACCCGCCGCAGCGAAACGCAACTGATCGCCGACCTCGAGTCGCGCATCTCCGCCTTGAAGGCGAGGGCCGCAGCGAAGTCGAACCCCGCCCTGCGGCACCTCGAGAAGGCGCTCAGTGCCCTCGAGTCCGCGATGGAGGCCGACCCCGGCTTGCGCAAGCGGCTGTCGGAGGCCCAGGCTGCATTGAGGGACGCGCTCGGCGGCTCCGGGGTCCTCGTGCCGGCCCGACGCGTCGTCGACGCCGCGGCGCTCTTGGCGCACGTGCAGGCGCACCCCGGCCAGCGCGGCGAGCAGATCGCGGCCGCGCTCGGCACCGAATCGAACACGATGCGCCCGGTCATGCGGAAGCTGATCGAGGAAGGCAAGGTACGCACGCACGGCGAGCGCCGCGGCATGACGTACTCGAAGGCCTGAAATCCCGGATCGTGTGTCGCGCGCGGATGCCGCCAGATCCGGTCGGCTCACACTGCGCGGAATAGCACTACCGATTCGAAAGTGCGCAGGACGCACGATCTCGCCGAGTTGCACGTCGAGGCAGCGCGACCGCGCTCGGCGCGCGATTCCGCGCAGTGCGATTCAGGATCGCCCCAGGGGCTCGCAATCCTGTCGCATCGATGCTAGAATGCCAGGAATCGACGTCCCATGCACTTCGGAAGGGGACGCTCCGACCCTTCATGCCGGGCTCCGCACGAAGGCTTGGCCTGATTCATCGAGCCCGGGGGTGCAGCGCGTGGTCGATACCTTCCAGAAGCGGGACCGCGAGCGGCGCAAGGTCGAGAAGAGGCAGAAGAAGGAAGCCGATCGCAAGGAGCGCGCGGAGATCAAGCGCCTCCCGCCTTCGGAACGACCGCCTCCTCAGGTGAGGTCCTCCATGCCCGATCTGAACGCCATCGAGACGCACGAAGGGGATCGGTCATGATCAAGAGCACTCTGTCGCGCAAGAAGAACCCGGCCGTGACCTCGGACCGCTGGCACGTCCTGCGCGCGCGTTGGACCGGCGAAACCTCCGGCCAGCCGCGGTTCGACCGCGAGATCGTCAGCGAGCACGGCGACCGCGAGTCCGCGGCCCAGGCGGCCCGCAAGATCGTCTCGACCCTGGCCACCGAGATGACCGGGCGGGCGAACAACCGCCGCGATCAGGTGCTGGTGCGCCGGCCTGAGTACAAGTCGCTGAAGAACTCGAAGCGGATCACGCGGTCCCGCGGCTGAGACGCCGGCGTAAGAATCCAGTCGACGGAGGCGACGCGGGAACGCGTCACGCCGCCGCCAAGTGTCGCGGGCGGGTTGCCAGTCCACCCGATTGCCCGCTCGGTCGAAGAGTACTCAAGAACCCCGACTGAGGGGGCTGACTCGGTGGTGAGGGGAGCTACGATGCGCGACGTGACGACGATGCCGGGCACTCGGTCGAGGCACAAGGCCTCGCAGCAGACATCCAGTGCAGCCGGTCAAGCGCGGGTGGACGCCGTCGACGCGGCCGTCCCTGCAGCCACGACCCAGGACGACTCCGCTGTCATGCAGCGTGACTGGACGAACACGCTCTTCATCGCCGCTTCGCATGCGCTGGCGCTGGGGGGCGTCGCCTGGCTCGTGTTCGTCGAGGCCTCGCCCTGGACGATCGGCCTGGGGGTGCTCTGGTACGCGTTCTGCGGTCTGGCGATCACCGGCGGCTATCACCGTCTCTTCGCGCACCCGACCTACCGGGCGAATATCGCGCTGCGCCTCTTCTATCTGCTCTTCGGCGCGGCTGCGGTGCAGAATTCCGCGCTGAAGTGGTCCGCCGACCACCGGGTCCACCACGCCAAGACGGACAAGGACGAGGATCCGTACAACATCAATCGCGGATTCTGGTGGGCCCACATGGGCTGGGTCTTCTTCAAGAGAGTCGAGCCGGAGATCGTGCACGGCGTCAAGGATCTGGAGAACGACCGGCTCGTCCGCTGGCAGGACCGCCATTACATCCTCCTCGCGGTCATCTTCGCGGCGATCGTGCCCACGCTCATCGGTTTCGCGTGGGGCGATCCGATCGGCGCGCTGTTGGTGGCCTGCTTCCTGAGGCTCACGGTGCAGTGGCACGCCACGGGCGCGGTCAACTCCGTCGCGCACTGGATGGGGAGCCGTCCGTATTCGCGCAAGAGTTCCGCGCGCGACAGCTTCTGGACGGCCCTGATCACGCTGGGCGAGGGCTATCACAACTACCACCACCGCTTCCAGACGGACTATCGCAATGGCGTGCGCTGGTACCATTTCGACCCCACGAAGTGGTTCGTCTGGACTTTGGCCCGCGTCGGATTGACTTGGGACCTGCGTCGAATGGCACCTGAGGTCATTCACCGCGCGCGGGCCGAAGTGCTGGCCGAATCACGCGGAATGCGCGACCAGCGCTGAACGATTCCGGGGCATCCGGCCGGGCTTGATCGGGAGATCGCTCCCGGACTTGCGTCCCGAGGCCACGATCCGTATGTCCATGTGGCTCGCACCCTTGTTAGGGACCCCCATGGCACAAGAATCGGACATTCGCGCTCTCGTGGAGCGATTCACGGATCAGCTCCAGCTCGTCGCAAGGCGCCTGGCGTTGCAAGAAGTCCTCGGCGCATTGGGTGGCTCGCCTCCCGCCAGGCGCGGTCGGCCGCCGGGACGCCCGCGCAAAGACGGGAGTCCTGCGCGACGCGGGGGCAAGCGCACGCCGGCTGAGCTCGACCGGATGCGCGAGCGACTGCTGGCCCACGTCCGATCGAACCCGGGCCAGCGCGGTGATCAGATCGCCGAGGCGCTGGGCACGGACGTCGGGACGATGCGCTTGCCGATGCGCGCGCTGATCGGCGAGAAGAGAGTCCGCACGATGGGCCAGCGCCGCGGGACCACGTATCACCCGGGCGGTGCCGCGCAACGCGGCAAGACGCGGAAGTCGCGGCCCGCGAAGCGCGGCAAAGCCAGATGACGAGCGGCCGCGACGTAGGGCGCGGCCCCAGCCCGCGGTGTGGCGCCCGTCGGCGCGGCTGGGACCAGCTACACGTGCTGCGCCCGCTGCTGACGAGCAGTACATACCGACAGGAGCATGCGCTTCGTCCAGCTCTACCTGCGCGCTGCACACGTAGGGGGACCTCTCCGTACCCAGCGCATCGGTGCAACCACCGGGACACGCGACAGGGTCGGCTTCTGGTTGGGGTGGCTGCCCGGCGGCCTGCGGCCGCCGGAAAACCTCATATCGACCAGGCGATCTCCACGCCGTTCGACAGGTTGAAGGGCGACGACGTGCAGAAGGCTGCCGAGTTGCGGTACCACGCCTGGTACGTGCGCGTGCCGGGAACCGTCACGCCGCCGCGCTGGGACACGGACGGATCCGCGCCTTGCGGGTACGTGCTCGACGCCGCGCCGGGCGTGCCCGTCGCGCCGTAGTTCCGCAAGCGGATGACGCCACCGCCGGCGCAGCGCAGGCCGTCGCCGAACAGCGCGCCGTTGCCACCACTCTGCTGCGTCGTGCCCTGGAAGAAGAGCACGCTTGAAACCGGCAGATGATCGGCGCGCAGGACCACCGTGTCGGCGCTCAAGCTGGCGACACCGCTGGCACGCAGGCGGCCTCCGACGCCGAACGAGTTGAGGCAGCCCGCCAGCGCGTTGGGGGAGCTGTGGTTCGCACACGGACAGGGCGTGTGCGGAGCCACGCCGTCACCGGCGCAGAACGCCGTACCGACCGAGGCCGGCTGGCAGTCCGCGCGCAACAGGAAGATGTACGTCTGTCCGTTCGGCGGCTGGAACGGCGGATCGGTGTTCGCGCCCAGGTTCGTCGTGTTCAGCGGCCCGCCGGCGTTGCCCACGAGCCAGCCGACGCCCGGCCGCCCGTCGCAGCCCAGGATGTCGCGCGGGACGGGGAAACCGGTCGAATGCAGGACCCACGCGCCGACGAAGAACTTGCCGTCCAGGATCGCGGGCGGGTTCACCGCGATCGACTGCAGCGCGTCGGTGTGCTGGCCGACCATCTGGGCCGCGCCGCTCGCGACAAGCACCGCGTCGGCCGGGTCGCCGTCGTCGTTCGGATCCTCCCAGACGTCCACGTGCGCGATCAGGCCGTTCGGAAGAGGTGTGCCCGTGCTCGTCCAACCCCACGCGCTCGAGACGGAGGCCACGCTCGTCAACGTGCCGATCGAGCCCATGCTGTACATCCAACCCGTCGAGCGCGCCGTGCCGCCAGCTCCGACGCGGCTGGCGTAATCGGTAGTGCCGTCGTCGTACTGGCACGGCGCCGGGCCCACGTACTCGATCGAGAGGTTGCCCAGGCCGCCCAAGGCGGCCAGCGGGTACGCGCCGAGTTGGATCAGGAACTGGGCCCCCGCCAGGACGTCGAACTCGACCCACGAGGTCAGGTTGCCGACGCCCGCCGAGGTGATGTCGTCGTTGCAGGCCACGGCCGTCGCGGACGGGGCCGGGCAAGCCGAGCCGGCGTAAACGGCGACCTTCGTGTCGACGGTCGTCTGCCCGCACGTGGTCAACAGCACGCGCCCGTTCTGGGGGGCCGTCCACAGGAACCAGACGTCGATGGCGATGCCGTTCTGGTTGTAGAGCAGGCAGTTCGTGGTCGTCTGGCCCTCGGCGCCCGTCGTGGCGACCGAGTTGTCGAAGGGGAAGAGGCCCGTGCCCGCGATGATGTCGGGCGTGCTGCACGAGTCCGCGCTGGGCACGACCAGGTTGCTCGTGCTGCCGCCCGCGGTCGAGCCCATCGAGCGCTTGGCGAAGCTGGGTCCCTCGTCCTCGACGATGGATCCCTGTGCAGCGCCGATCGTCGCGCCGAGGAACAGGATCCCCGACGCCATCCCAACCGTTCGCGCAAGCGATGCTGTGGTCATGGTGATTCGAGAGCGCCCGGTCGGGGAAGTCGTGCCGTTGTCGGCGGGCGTCGCAGGGACCGGGCTCGGGCTGCGGCGCGCCATGAGTGCGGGGCCGAGCTGCCCGTGCACAGCCTTCGATTGCACCACGACCGGGGCAGGGTCGGAAGCCCGCGTCCGAAACCCCGGCCTGCGACCTGTGCGCTATCCTGGATGGGTCACGCGTCGAAAGGGTCAGCCATGCAACGATTCGTGTTCGGATTCCTGGTGTTCTCCAGCACTGCCAGTCTCGCGGCGGCGCAAATCAACGACAACTGCCTGACGCCCACGACCGTGGTCGGCCAGGGCACGTTCGCGTTCGACAACACCGCCGCCACGACGGGCACGCATGGGCAGAGCAACCCGTTCTGTCCTGGGATCGGTAGCGACCTCTGGTACCGCTGGACGACACCTTCGGCAGGCACGGCGCGGTTCAGCCTGTGCGGCCAGACGTCGGGGATGGACTCGAATATCGCTGTGTACCCCGTGAACACGTGTCCGAGCGTGCCCGCGATCGTGTGCGACGACGACTCCTGCGGGCTGGAAAGCCTCGTGACCTGGCCCGTCCTGGCCAACGAGACGTACATGCTGCAGCTCGGCGGTTCCGGGGGAGCAGCGCCCGGGACCGGCACGTTCACGGTCGAGGTCATCGGGCCGCCGGCCCACGACAACTGCGCGACGCCGCTGGTGCTCGGCACGCAGCTCGGATCGCAGTACGACAACGCGCTGGCGACCACGGGCTCGCAGGGTCAGGCGAACCCGTGCGGCACGATCGACCGTGACCTGTGGTTCCTGTGGACGGCGCCGAACACCGGAACCGCGACCCTCGAGACCTGCGGCCAGAGCGCGGACGACACGAGCGTCGCCGTGTACACCGGTGCCGGCTGTCCGACGAGCACCGCGCTCGTGTGCGACGACAACGGTTGCGGATTCCAGAGCACCGTCACGTGGCAGACCATCGGCGGGGCCGAATACCTGCTGCAGATCGGCAGCGCGCTGGGTTGGCCCCCGGGCCCCGGCTCGTTCACGATCACGTTCCTCGTGGGTGGACCGACCGGCACGGTCTTCTGCTCGGGCGACGGCTCGGGCACGGCCTGCCCGTGCGGCAACGCGGGTCTGTCCGGGAATGGCTGCGCGAACTCCGCGCAGCCGGGTGGCGCGCACCTCGACGCGATCGGCAACCCCGCCGTATCGTTCGACACCGTCGACCTGCAGGGCTCGCTGATGCCGGGCACGTCCTCGGCCCTCTACTTCCAGGGCTCGGGCCAGATTGGCGGCGGCGCCGGCGTCACGTTCGGTGACGGCCTGCGCTGCATGGGCGGCTCGATCGTGCGCATCGGGACGCGCGTGAACTCGGCAGGCTCGTCCGCCTACGGGGCTTCGCAGGGCGACATCCCCGTCTCCGTGCGCGGCGGCATCCCGATCGGCGGGGGCACGTTCAACTACCAGATCTGGTACCGCAACGCGGCCGCCTTCTGCACGGCCGCCACCTTCAACCTGAGCAACGGGCTGGAGATCGTCTGGGCGCCTTGAGATGGATGGCCCTGTCAACACCTGAGTTGACGGTTCCGCTCTGGTTTCTTGTGCGGGGTTGGCCGCTGATCGGTCAGCCTCGTTCGCTCGAGCGCAGCAGCAAGCTGGTTCCTGGATTGAGGAGCGAGGACGGTGGTGTCGGATCACTTCTCGGCGGTCGACAGTTTGATATTCGCGGGTTGGTTGCCGGGGTTCACGCCTGCGTTGTGGAGGGCTTCCTCGATTCGAGAGCGAGCATGAGCGGACGAGGCCCGCTGCGTGAAGGACACGTCGCTCCGGAGGATCCCTGCGGGGAGCGCGAAAGCCCCTCTGCGCCCGGAACGAGGCATTTCAGAGCGATTCCGACGGCAAGAGTAGGATGCAAGGCGCGCCGCCGTCGACGGCGCGAATTCGTTCCCCCGGAGAGCTCCATGAAAAGCAGCCTCAGCCTGTTCCTCGCCTGCTCCGCGTCCTCGTTCGTCGCGACCGGTAACGCCGGAGCCCAGGGCGCGAACGATTGTTCCGTGGCGACCCCGATCTCGGGCAACGGCACGTTCTCGGTCACGACCGTTGGAGCGACGGACAGCCCGCAACAGTCGAACTCGTGCGTCCCGGCGCACAACGACGTTTGGTTCCGGTGGACGGCGGGGCACACCGGTGCCGCCCTGTTCCAGACCTGCGGCGGCACGACCGCGGACAGCGTCATCGCCGCGTACGCCGGGTCGGTGTGCCCGGCATCGGGCTCCCAGATGGCCTGCGTCGACGACACCTGCGGTCTGCAGTCCTCGATCTCGTTCCCCGTGACCGCGGGCAACGACTACATGCTGCAGCTCGGCTCCTGGAACCCGTTGGAGACGTGGACCGGCACCTTCACGCTCGGCCCCGGCACCGGCGGATGCCCGACCCCGAGCATCGGGCCCGACATCATCATCGGCGACCTCACGGGAGTGCTGAACGCTCCGGCCGGCGGCGGCCTCGACGCGTTCGCCGTCGGCGTCGGTGCGTGCAACGTCGGTGACACGGTCGTGAACTGGTGGGCCAACACGAACCTGCACCCGGTGGTGGGCTACAACCTCTACCGCTACAAGGTGGTCGACGGAGCCGCGCGCTTCGAGCAGATCGGGCTGAGCTGGTTGAAGCACGGTTTCGGCGCCGCCACCGAGAGCCTGTGCTGCGCCTGCCAGAATCCCAACAACTCGCAGTTGCTCGGCGTCGGCTGCTCGGACACGTACAGCGCAGATCTGAACGGCACCCAGGCCCCGTTGGGACCGCGCTGGCAGATCGACGCCTCGACGGGCGTGTTCGCGTACCCGCCGGCGAACCCGGGCTGGTCCGGCACGACGGCGCGGCGCTGCGAGGTCTCGCTGAGCGACCTCGAGCCCACGGGCGGCACGACCCGCTTCTTCTGCGAAGGCCAGTACGTGACGCAGGACGACGTCACGGCCGACAACCACGACAACAACGAGAGCTACCGCGAGATCGCCGTCACGGGCGGCGTCTCGAACTACGACTTCACCCTGGTCGGCTCGACCGCCCGGATGCTGTCGGCGATCCAGGCCTGGCCGATTCTCCAGACCGGCGTGACGTTGACCGACGTCCACGTCCCGGGGGACGGCCGTTTCCTGGTCGGTTCGCGCACGACGAGCCTGGGCGGCGGGCTGTTCCACTACGAGTACGCCGTCCACAACATGAACAGCGACCGCAACGGCGGCACGTTCTCGGTGCCGATCCCGGCCGGCGTCCTGGTCACGAACATCGGCTTCCACGACGTCACGCACCGGAACGGTGACGGTCCCGGGAACGTGAGCATCGACGGCACGGACTGGACGGCGACGCTCGCGGGCGGGTCGTTGACGTGGAGCACGCAGACGGAAGCGCAGAACGTCCGCGCCAACGCCATCCGCTGGGGTACGACCTACAACTTCCGCTTCGACGCCGATGCAGGTCCCGTGAGCGGCAACGTAGACCTGGGCCTGTGGAAGAGCGGCGCTCCGGCGAGTGCGGCCGCCGCAGCGGACGTGCCCGCGGGCGGATCGGGCCAGAGCTACTGCCACGGCGACGGCAGCGGCGCGCCGTGTCCGTGCGGCAACAACAGCCCCCCGAGCATCGACGCCGGCTGTCTCAACTCGCTGGGAGCGGGTGGTGCGCTCAGCGCAATCGGCTCGCCCAGCATCTCGGCCGATACGCTCGTGCTGCAGGGCACGTCGATGCCGGACAGCTCGGCTCTCTACTTCCAAGGCACCGCGCGAATCGCCGGCGGTGCCGGCGCGGCCTTCGGCGACGGCCTGCGTTGCGCGGGCGGAACGACCGTGCGGCTGGGCACGAAGACCAACGTAGGCGGCGCGTCGAGCTACCCAGCCGGCGGCGACCTTCCCATTTCGGTGCGCGGCAACGACGCGGCCGGCGACGTGCGCACGTACCAGGTCTGGTACCGCAACGCCGCCGCGTTCTGCACGACGGACACCTTCAACCTGACGAACGGCTGGGAAGTCATCTGGCAGAACTAGCGGCCTCGCTCCGCGCGATTCCCCGCGACGCCACGCTGCAATTCGCTCCCGCACAGGTGCAAGATGTGAGGACAGCCCCAGCTGAACCGCGCAAGGTTGAGTTCTGGTTGGGGTGGCTGCCCGGCGGCCCGCGGCCGCCGGAACACTAGGATGCACGGCGATCTTCCCCGCGATCTGCTCACCGGTTTTTACGCCCAGCTCCTCCATGATCTGAGCAGCGGGGCTCCGCGCTCCGTCGAGGACTACGCAGCGCTCTACCCGCAGCACGCCGACCTGCTGCGCGCGGAGTACGAGACGCTCTTGGAACAGGCCGTCGCCGAACGAGCACGCGCGACGCTGGCTTTGGACTCCGGCACCAGTACGGGCTCGGAGCATCCGGACAGCCCGTCCATGCAGCTCGTGCGCGTGCTCGGTGCGCAACAGGCGCAGCACGGCCACTACGCGCGTCACGAGGAGATCGCGCGCGGCGGCATGGGCACGATCCTCGAGGTGTGGGACGAGCACCTGCGGCGCGCGCTGGCCATGAAAGTGATGCTGCGCGCGGGTGCGCGCGCCGAGGCGATGTTCATCGAGGAAGCGCAGGTGACGGGGCGGCTCGACCACCCCGGCATCGTGCCGGTGCACGAGCTGGGCATGGGTTCGGACGGGCGCCTCTACTTCACGATGAGGCTCGTCAAGGGCCAGACGCTGAAGAGCGTGATCGACCTGATCCACAAGGGCGACGCGGAATGGACCCAGACGCGCGTGCTGGACGTGCTGCTCAAGGTGTGCGACTCGATGGCCTACGCGCACTCCAAGGGCGTCGTGCACCGCGACCTGAAGCCGGCCAATGTGATGGTCGGCCGCTTCGGCGAGGTCTACGTGATGGACTGGGGCCTGGCGCGCGTCCTGGGCACGCGCGACCGTCACGACCTGCGCCTGCGCGCGCCGTCGATGCCGGCCGAATCGTCGATCCACACGCTGCGCGACGAGGATCGCGAGGAGACGCCCGACTCGCCGCTCGTCACGATGGACGGCGAGGTGATGGGCACGCCGGCGTACATGCCGCCGGAGCAGGCCGAAGGGCGCGTCGACGAGCTGGGCCCGCGTTCCGACGTCTACGCGGTCGGCGCGATGCTCTACCACGTGCTCACCGGACGCGTGCCGTACACGCCCAGCACGGGGCGGGCCTCGAGCCGCACGGTCCTGGCGATGCTGATGATGGGGCCGCCGCACCCGGTGCAGGCGCAGGCTCCGGACGCGCCGGCCGAGCTCGTCGCGATCTGCGAGAAGGCGATGTCGCGCGATCCGGCGCGGCGCTACGCCGACATGCAGGAGATGGCCGCCGACCTGCGCGCGTACGTCGAGCACCGTGTCGTGCGCGCGTACGAGACCGGCGCCATGGCCGAGTCGAAGAAGTGGCTGCGGCGGAATCCGGGTCTGGCCGCCGCACTCGGCAGCGTGTTCGTGCTGGCGATCGCGGTCGCAGTGGTGCAGGCGAAGGGTCGTCGCGAGTCCGATCGGGAGCGCGAGATCGCGCTGGAGTACGCGGCGCGCGTCGCGGTGCTGTCGGACACGGCCGTCGTGGACCGGCTCGAGCGGGAGGCGCAGGGACTCTGGCCGATCCATCCGCGCACGGTGCCGGCGCTCGAACGATGGCTGGCTGATGCGCGGCAGACCATCGATCGCGGTCACGAGCACGCGGCGAACCTGGCGACGCTGCGCGCTCGGGCCCTGCCCTACACGGAAGAGGACGCGCGGCTGGACTCCGAGAAGGACCCGCTGCGCGAGAAGCTCGAGGACCTCCACAACTCGCGCAAGCTCCGTCTCGCGGAGCTGGCCAAGCATCCGGAGGGCAGCGCCAAGCGGCAGCGGGC
>JANNQS010000119.1:0-2841 GCA_031400875.1 Planctomycetota bacterium
CGCCGCGCTGGTCCTAGCCCGGGGCGAAGAGCCCGTCGCGCGGCTCGTGCCGACGCGGATAACACGGGTTTCTGACCCCTTGTCCCGCGAGGGTGCGCGACGGTGTCTGACCCCCGTGTTCACCGCGGCTTCTTTGGCGGCGGGCTCGGACCGGCGAACGGATCGCTGCCGTGGCCTGGATCCTCTTCCTCCGGGCCGAACAGCTCGCGTTCCTCGGCCGTGCTGACGGCGGTGCCGGGAGCGCCGGCCCCGACGGGCGCATCGAAGCTGTGGCCCAGGTAGACCTCGCGCACGCGCGGGTCGGCGATCAGGTCCGTGGCCGAGCCTTCGCGCAGGATGTGGCCTTCGTGGATGATCGCGGCGCGGTCGGTCAGCTGCAGCGTCTCGCGCACGTTGTGGTCGGTGATCAGGATGCCCAGGTCGCGCTCGCGCATCTGGCGCACGAGGCCCTGGATCTCCTGCACGTTGATCGGGTCGACGCCCGCGAACGGCTCGTCCAGGAGCAGGATCGTCGGGCGCGTCGCCAGCGCGCGGCACATCTCGAGCCGCCGGCGCTCGCCGCCCGAGAGCGTCTCGGCGGTGTTCTTGGCCAGGCGCGTCAGCTCGAGATCGCCCATCAAGCGCTCGGCTTCGAGGCGCCGCTCGCGCCGGTTGAACGGCATCGTCTCCAGCACCGCGAGCAGGTTGTCGCGCACGGTCATGCGCCGGAAGATGCTCGGTTCCTGCGGCAGGTAGCCCATGCCGAGACGCGCGCGCTTGTACATCGGCAGCCGCGTGCAGTCCTGGCCGCTCAAGAGAACGGTGCCCGCGTCGGGGATCACCAGGCCGACGGTCATGCGGAAGCTGGTAGTCTTGCCGGCCCCGTTGGGACCCAGGAGGCCCACGATCTCGCCCGCCACCACCTGGTAGTTCACACGGTCGACAACTCGACGACCGCGGTAGGACTTGACGAGCCCGCGGGCCTCGAGGAGGAGGTCTCCGCGGCGCGGGGCACGGAAGATCGGCATCGCGCGCACTCTATCGGGGCCGGGTGCGGGGCCTGCAGGCCGATATGCGACTTCGCGTCGTGTGGGGAACGTGTGGAGAGGAGGGTCGTGCCGGGAGTCGTCAAGACTCAGGAGCGAGATTCTTCGCCGAGCCTGTCCGACCCAGTCCGTTGAAGCATCCGTCGAGAGGCTCGCGGCCTGATCGCAAACCCCGGTCTGCACGACAGTTCGGATTGCCGATCGGCAGCCCTTGCAGTCCGCTCGCGCAGAGGAAAAACCGTCCCGGTGCTGGGAAGGGTCCGGACGCGCGCGGATCCGTCACCGATCCGCCCACGGCGCGAGTGTGGACAAGAGTCGCGTCAGCGCACGAATTTGAGGCGCCAGATCCCCATGTCGCCCGTGAACGGCCACAAGGGCCAGAACACGAGCACCGCCCGGCCCACGACCAGCTCGCGCGCGACGTAGGGGGCTTCTTCCTGCGGACCCAGCGACCCGGGCGGGACGACGAAGTTGTGGAACTCGCCCCACTCGTCGCGGAAGAACACGCGCTGACCCTGGGGTTCGCCCCGCACCACGATCGGGTTGCCGTTCAGCGGCTCGTTCCGACCGGGCGGGAAGAAGTTCCCGCGCACCCACTTGCCCTCCGAGCCCGGACCGTCCCAGCTGTAGTTCGTGAACAGCCACTCGCGGCTGTCGCTCGAGTCCTGCGTGTTGTCGCCCAGCATCACGTAGTGCCCGGGCGGGATCTTGAAGTCGCGACCCTTCGAGCCCGCGGTGTAGTAGATGTCGCGCCACAGCTCGAGGTCGTCGAAGTCGCAACCCTCGCCCTCGGCGCGCAGCGTGAAGTTCGAGGCCTGGTTCGACGCAGGCGGGATGTCGAGCGTGGAGACGACGTCGCCGTCGATCTCGAGGCGCAGCTGATCGTCCACGTTCTGCACGCGGAACTCGATGCTGTCGCCGGCCGGCAGCCGCCACGGCTCCCCGCTGGCCTCGCCGCGGGCGCCGTTGGACGTCCCGACCTCCTCGAACGTGATCAGCGGCCGCGCGTCAGCCGGCGCGGCGGGGCCGGGGATCTCGAAGCGATGGACCTGACGCCCTTCACGCAGCTCGACGACGACGCGCTTGCAACCCGCGAGCGCCCGTGCCTCCCCGGTGAGGCGCAGGTCGGCGACCGGATGCACGCCCGGAAACGCCTGCGCGCGCCCGAGGCGCGATCCCATCTGGCCGGGATACCCGTCGCGGTAGTTGTCGAGCACGGTGCCGTTGTCGTTGGGAAGGCGCACGGCGCCGTCGCCGCGCGCCTGCACGCTATCGCGGCCTGCGACCGTCCATCCGCGCCCCTCGATCGCCTTCCAGGCCGAGTAGCGCGCGTCGCCGGGATCGAGCCGCTTCCACGTGACCTCCTGCACCGGATCCGTGCGCCGCAGGATCTTCCACGGCTGCGTCTCGTCCGGACGCGTGAACGGGTCGCCGTTCTGGATCGACAGGTGCTCGCCGGGCATGCCGACGATGCGCTTGATGAAGCTCTTCGAGCGGTCGAGCGGGTACTTGAAGACCGCGACTTCCCAGCGATCGGGATCGCGGAAGTGGTAGCTGAGCTTGTCGACCAGGATGCGGTCGAAGATCCCGGTGTCCGTGTTCCCCATCAACGTCGGCTGCATCGAGCCGGTCGGGATCTTGTACGCCTCGACGAGGAAGTACTTGAGCATCACGGCCATGACGATCGCCATCGTCAGGGCTTCGATGTTCTCGCGCCAAGGTCGGCGGTGCTGTTTCGGGGCGTCGGTCACGGCGTAGGGGCGCGCGTAGGGCGCGCGCTTGAACCGCGCGCCCTCATTCTGTTGGGCGCGCGGGG
>JANNQS010000120.1:0-77413 GCA_031400875.1 Planctomycetota bacterium
GAAGTGGTTGCCGGGCATGTTGTTCGGCAGCGAGGCGGCGGTCGCGAACTCCGGCGGAGCCTGCACCGGGTTGACCGAGTTCACGTTCGCCACCAGGTCGGCCAACGTGCGCACGCTGATCAGGTTCGCGCTCGGCGTCCCGTTCGGGTTCAGCCGCAGGACCTTGTGCGGCAGGAGCTGCCCGAACCCGTTCGAGACCTGCACCAGGTCCATCGGGTTCGACGAGCTGGTCGACCCGCCGCCTCCACCGCAGGCGGGCAGGAGCAACACGGTGCCGATCACGAGGGTCGGAGCGAATTTGGACGGGGTCATGCTCGGGTGCACCGCAAGCGGATCGAGGTCGGGGAAGGCCGGAAGGGAGCGCGGACGCGGGTGCCTGGACGGGTTCGCCGACCCTCCAGGTTGCCAAGCGCGGCAGTCGGCGACCAGGACGCTCGCCGGCCCCGCGCCGGCCCGAAGGAGCGCGGGCGCGACCGAGTCGAAGCTCAAGAACCGTGCCCGGTCTCGGGCGGCGCTGCCCCCTTGTCGGAGCGCCCCTACATGGGGCAGGACCGGGAATTTTCTGGCGTGGGGCTCCGGACGGGCGCGATGGCAGGTTTCAACCGGACGGAAACCGAGCGTGACGGAGCCGGACCCCGCTCGATCCGCCCTGGTGGTTCGGCGCCTGACGGCGCCTCACGTGCCTGAAGGCGCCTCACGTGCCTCACGACCGCGCACCCCACGTGCGCCCGCGCACGGTGGATCCGAGCCCCGGCCGGAGTCTAGTCTCAGGCTCGCATGCCCCGCTCCGAGCACGTGTTCGACCCCCACGCGCTCGACGCCGACGTCGCCGGAGCCGTGCCCGAGGTCGAGGTCGAGTCCCGGCTGCGGCCGCGCTCGCTGGACGAGTTCGTCGGGCAGGAGCGCGTCCTCGCGAACCTGCGCATCGCCGTCGCGGCCGCGCTCGGACGCTCGGAACCGCTCGACCACGTGCTGTTCTCGGGGCCGCCGGGGCTGGGCAAGACGAGCCTCGCGCGCATCCTGGCGCGCGAGCTGGGCTCGAGCCTGCATGCGACGAGTGGACCGGCGCTCGAGCGCCCGCGCGACCTGGTCGGCATCTTGACGCAGCTCGGGCGCGGCGACGTGCTGTTCGTCGACGAGGTGCACCGCGTGCCGGCCGCGGTCGAGGAGTTCCTCTACTCGGCGATGGAGGACTTCTCCGTCGACTTCACGCTCGACCAGGGGCCGCACGCGCGCATCCTGCCGCTGCCGCTGCAACCCTTCACGCTGGTCGGCGCGACAACGCGCGAGGGCCTCCTTTCGGCGCCCTTCCGTTCGCGCTTCGGGATCGCCGAGCGCCTCGCGCCCTACCCGGTCGAGGACCTCGAGAAGATCCTGCAGCGTTCGGCCCAGATCCTGGGGGTCGAGCTCTCGCCCGAAGCCGGGCGCACGATCGCCGAGCGCTCGCGCGGCACGCCGCGCATCGCCAACCGCTTCCTGCGCCGCGTGCGCGACCTGGCGCAGGTGCGCGGCGAGAAGCGCGTCGGCGGCGCGCTGGCGCGCGAAGCGCTGGCGGCACTGGGCGTCGACGACAACGGACTGGAAGAGCTCGACCGCCGCATCCTGGCCGTGCTCGTCCAGAGCGGCGGCCAGCCGGTCGGCATCAAGACGATCGCGGCGGCGGTCGGCGAGACCGAGGACACGATCGAGGACGTGTTCGAGCCTCACCTCCTGCGCCAGGGCTTCGTGCACAAGACCGGCCGCGGCCGCGTGGTCACGCGCGCCGGCTGCGGCGCGATCGGCGTCGACCCGGCCACGATCCACACCGATCTGCCGGGGCTCTTCTCCTGAGCGCGCCGACGCCCGCGCCGCTGGCCTCTTCCGCGCGCGCCGGTTTCGGATTCCGGCTGCTGGCGCGCGAGACCTCCGGCCAGGCGCGCGCCGGCGTGTTCACGACGCCGCACGGCGAGGTGCCGACGCCGGCGTTCATGCCCGTCGGCACGAAGGCGACGGTCAAGGGCGTCCTGCCGCGCGACCTGCGCGAGCTGGGCGCGACGATGATCCTCGCGAACACCTACCACCTGCACCTGCGGCCGGGCGAGGACGTCATCGCGCGCCTCGGCGGCCTGCACAAGGTGATGGCCTGGGACGGCCCGATCCTGACCGACTCGGGCGGCTACCAGGTGTTCAGCCTGGGCCACCTGGCGAAGGTCGACGAGGACGGCGTGTCGCTCAAGAGCGTCGTCGATGGATCGGCCGTGCGCCTGACACCCGAGTCCGTCATCGACATCGAGCGCAAGCTGGGCGCCGACGTCGCGATGGCGTTCGACCACTGCCCCGCCGATCCGACCGACCGCGCCCAGGTCAGCGCGGCCGTCGCGCGCACGCGCACCTGGCTCGAGCGCTGCGTGCGCCGCCACCGCGAGCACGGCGGCGAGGAGACCGGCCAGGCGCTCTTCCCGATCGTGCAGGGCGGCGTGTTCCAAGATCTGCGTAGCGAGTCGGTCGCGAGCGCGCTCGAGCACGACTGCGTCGGCCACGCGATCGGCGGCGTGAGCGTGGGCGAATCGCGCGAATGGGCGCGGATGGCCGTCGAGCTCTCCGCCCCGCTGCTGCCGCCCGACCGCCCGCGCTACCTGATGGGGGTCGGCACGCCCGAGGACTTCTTCGACGCCGTCGAGCGCGGCGTCGACCTGTTCGACTGCGTGACGCCGACGCGCCACGCGCGCAACCACCGCGCGTTCACGAGCCAGGGCGAGATCAATCTGCGCAACGCGCAGTGGCGCGAGGACCGCTCGCCCCTCGATCCGACGTGTGGCTGCCCGTGCTGTCGCAGCTACTCGCGCGGCGCGCTGCGCCACCTGTGCACGAGCGACGAGATGCTGGGCGGCATGCTGCTGACCTTGCACAACCTTTCATTTTTCTTCGAGCTCATGCGCCGGATCCGCGCGGCGATCTTCGCCGACAAGCTGACCGAGCTGCGGCGGGACGTGCTGGCCACGATCGCATAGGCGCGGTGTACACGGGTGTCAGACACCGTGCACCACGCAGCGCAGCGTCACTTGTGCTTGTAGTCGGGGCACGTCACGGCGTTCGGGCGTTCGGGCCGGATGCAGGCCGTGCCGTAGTCCCACTTGCACGTGTCGCACAGGTAGCGCTGGCTCTTCAGCGCGAAGAGACGACGCAGCGCCTCGACCAGGCGGCGCGTGAACGGGATGTCCCGCGTGGGGTCCTTCTTGGCCATCGCAGACCGGGGCACGCCTGGGAACGGCGCGTCCGTCCATTCTAGTCGCGAGCAGGCGCCGCACGCAGGCGCGCGGCACCTTCCCGCCCGGTCAGCGCCCGGCGCGCGCCGAAATCACCTCGATGCGCTTGGCGTCGATGCGCATCGGCTTCTCGGCGTTGCCCGACGAACGCGTCATCGAGCCCAGCACGCCGATCTCCGAGCCCTCGTACAGGGTCAGGTCGTAGCGGCCGTTGCCGCACGTGATCTCGGCCGCGGGGCGCCCGGCCCAGGTCACCGTCCAGCGCGTCGGGTCCTTCTCGTCGCGCTTCAGCCAGCCGCGCGCCTGGAAGCGGCCCCACAGCGGATCCTGCGCCAGCGAGGCCTCCTCGAGCTGCGCGCGCGCGTCGGCCAGCATCGCCTGGCGCTGCGACTCCTGCATCTGCGCGTCGGACTTCAGGCGCGCGATCTCCTCGTGGTAGCCGATCTGCTCGAGGCGCAGCTTGGCCGTGCCGGCGTTCACGCCGCTCGGATTCTTGTCCAGGTAGCTCTGGAATCCGGCGCGCACCGCGGCCCAGTCGGCCGCGCTCGCGCTCTTGGCCTGCTCGTAGCGCGCTTCGGCCGCGTCCCACGTGCTCTGTGCCGGCGCGGCGTCGGTCTTCGCGTTCGCGTCGGCCACGGCGACACCGGCGCCCGCGGCGCTGCCCGCGGCGGCCGCGCTCGACGTGCCAGCCTTGACGGCCTGGCCGTCCTTCAAGTCGACCAGCGCCACGGCGGCCGTTCCGGTCTTGACCGCGTCCATCCACGCGCGCTGCACGTCGAGGCCGGTCTCCGTCGCGGTCGTGTCCGTGCTGTGCACCCAGGCGCGCACGCCGGGCGGCGTGACGATCTTGACCCAGTCCTCGCGCAACGGCTTCTGCGCGGAGTCGCGGCCGAGCACGCGCACGCGGTCGCCGTCGTGCAGCCAGTGCTCGAGCGGGTAGCTGTCCTTGGAGGACGACGGCAGCGGACGCATGCGCACGCCGTCGCCGGTGACCTCGGCGATGCCGGGTTGCGCGGTGGGACGCAGGAACTCGCCGAAGACCCACACGTTCAGACCCTGCGGCGGCTCGACGGAGAGCCAGCCGTTGCGGTCGTCGTAGACGGCGAGCAGCGTCGCAGCCGGAACCTGCGCGACGGCCAGGCCGTTGGTCTTGTCGGGCACGTTGAAGAGCTTCATCGCGCTCGCCGAGCGCACGTAGCGCACGGGCTTCGCGTCCTGCGCAAACGTGCTCGTGGCCGGCGTGGAGAATGGCGTCGCGAGCGCGACGGTCGAAACGGAGGCCAGCGTGACGAGCGTCAGGGCGGCCGGAATGCGCTGAAAAGAAATCATGGTGGACCTTCGTTCGTGCGCGGCAGATGCGTGGCGCCGGACGCGGCCCCCCCTCGCTCATGCCTCGACGATCGACCGGCCGGACTCTAGCGGTCCCGCGAGGCCGGTTCCACAAGCCTGCGCGGGTCGAAAATCCCCGCCCGGTGCAGTTTCTTCGCCGCGCTCGCCACGCCCGAGGAGTCATGCGGCGCGAGACGTGGCGCCCACGCCGTCGATCCGGCACGATCCCGATCATGTCGGCCCGTGGAGCTCCCACTTCCCATGCGACCGCGCCGGGCGGTCCCGGCTTTCCGTACATGGCCTGGGCGCGCACGCGCTCCGGGTCCGCGCGCCTGCCGCTGACCCAGTCGGGCATGCCGCCGGCCGATCCGCGCCGGATGGGACCGGCGCCCGACGTCGATCTGGGTCACGCCGCGCCCGTGCTGGCCGAGCTCGAGGCCCGCATCGCCGCGCGTTTCGGCGTGCCCGCGCGACGCGTCGTGGCGACGATCGGCGCTTCGGGCGGGTTGGCCGCCTGCGCCTGGACCTGGTTCGGCCCGGCGTCGCGCGTCGTCGTCGACGTCCCCTCGTACGAGCCGTTCCGCGCGCTGCCGCGCCGACTGGGTGCGCAGGTGCACGTGCTGGAGCGCCGCCTCGAGGACGGCTGGCAGATCGACCCGGCCGACGTGCGCCGCCTGCTCGGCCAGGGCGCGGGTCGCGGCCACGTGTTCCTGGCGAATCCGCACAACCCGACCGGCGTCCAGCTCGGGCGCGAACGCGTCGCGGCGATCGCGCGCGAGGCCGAACGCGCCGGCGGCCTGCTCGTCTCGTGCGACCTGTACGGCGAGTTCGAGCCGGCGTCCGAGCGCGTCGACGCGTTCCGCTGCGCGCCCAACGCCGTGTCGATCGGCTCCCTGACGAAGGCCTACGGCCTGGGCGCGCTGCGCATCGGCTGGATCGTGCTGGGCGAGGGCGTCGCGGCCGAGGTCGACGCTCTGCGCGACGCGACGTACCTCTCCTGGGTCGACGCGCCCGTCCCGGCGCTGCGCCTGGGGCTGCGCGCGCTCGAGCGCCTGCCGCAGTTCTTCGCCGGCTACGAGGAGCTGGCGCGGACCAGCCGCCCGGCCTGGGCCCGCTGGCTCGACACGACCGACGGCGTGAAGGCGGTCGTGCCCGCGCACGGCTTGATCGCGTTCCCGCGCATCGCGGGCGCGCCCGACACGTTTGCCCTCGCGGGCTACCTGGCGGCCGAGCACGACGTCGGCGTCGTCCCGGGCGAGTTCTTCGGGCTGCCCGGGTACGTGCGGGTGGGCTGCGGCCTGCCCGCGCCGCAGATGGACGAGGCGCTGGCGCGGCTGACCGCGGGCCTGGCTGCGTGGCAGGCACGGGCGCCTTGAGCTAGGTTCCGGCCGCGATGCGCACGTTCCTCCGCTCCAAGATCCACCAGGCGCGCGTGACGGCGGCCGACCTGGCCTACGTCGGCTCGATCACGATCGACTCGGACTTGATGGAGCGCGCCGACATCGCGGCGTTCGAGAAGGTCCTCGTCGTCGACAACACGAACGGCAACCGGCTCGAGACCTACGCGATCCCGGGCGCGCCGCAAAGCGGCACGATCCAGATGAACGGCGCGGCCGCGCACCTGGTCCGGACAGGCGACGAGATCATCGTCATGACGTTCCAGACGACCGACAAGCCCGACCCGCCGCGGCAGATCCTCGTCGACGCGAAGAACCGCTTCGTGCGCAACCTCTAGCGCGCGGATGGGCGATCTCCCCCACCTGGTCGTGTTCGCCGACGACTGGGGCCGGCATCCGTCGAGCGCTCAGCACCTGGTGCGCGAGCTGCTGCCGCGCTGGCGCGTCGACTGGGTCAACACGGTCGGCACGCGGCGGCCGTCGTTCTCCGTCGCGGACGCCAGGAAAGTGGCGGCGAAGCTGACCAGCTGGGTGAAGCCCGCCGAGCGCGGCGGCGCGGAGACGCCTGAGCTCCATCCGCATCTGACGGTCCATTCCCCGGTGCACTGGCCCGGGTTCGGCGCCGGCTGGGAACGCGCGGTGAACGCGCGGCTGTTCGACCGCGCGCTGCGGCCGTTGATCGAGCGCGCCGAAGCCGTCGTCGCGACCGCGCCGATCGTCGCGGACCTCGCGGCGCGCGTGCCCGCTGCGAACTGGATCTACTACTGCGTCGACGACCTGTCCGAGTGGCCCGGCCTGGACGCGGCGGCGTTGCGCGCGCTCGAGCTGGATTTCCTGCCGCGCGCGCAGCGCATCGTCGCGGTGTCGGAGCACCTGCGCGAACGGCTGCGCGCGCTGGGCCGCGAGAGCGAGCTGCTCACGCACGGTCTCGATCCGGCGCACTGGGCCGGCGTCGCTGACCGTCCTGTTCGGGCGCCGCGCGAGCGACCGCTGGCCGTGTTCTGGGGCGCGATCGACCGCCGGCTCGACGTCGAGATCGTGCTGCGGCTCGCGGCCGACGCCGACGTGCGGCTCGTCGGTCCCGAGCAGGATCCCGACCCGCGCATCCTGGCCGACGCGCGCGTCGAGCGGCCGGGCGCGGTCCCGTACTCCGCGCTGCCCGACGTGGCGCGCGAGGCCGACGTGCTCGTGATGCCCTACGCCGATCTGCCCGTGACGCGCGCAATGCAGCCCCTGAAGCTCAAGGAGTACCTGGCGACGGGCCTGCCGGTCGTGGCGACGTCGTTGCCCGCGAACCGGGCATGGAAGGACGCGCTCGACCTGGCCGACGAGCCGAAGACGTTCGCGCGCCTCGTGTGCGAGCGCGCCAGCGCCGCGCTGCCCCCCGCGCAGGTCCGCGCTCGCGAGCGGCTGGAGGGCGAGACGTGGTCGGCGAAGGCGCTCCTCTTCGAGCGCTGGATCCGCCGATCCTGACGCCATGGACGCCGCGCCGCAGGTCACCGTGCTCCACGCCCGCATCGTCAGCGGGCGCGGCGGCGGCCCCGAGAAGACGATCCTGAACTCGCCGCGGTTCCTGAAGGGCACGCGCTGGCGCGAGATCGCGCTCTACCTGCACGCGCCGGGCGATCCGGGCATCGTGGAGCTGGCGGCGCGCGCGAAAGAGCTCGAGTGTCCGTTCTTCGCCGTCCCCGAGAGCCTGCCGATCGACCCGCGCGTGCTGCGGCAGATCGCGCAGCTGTGCAAGCGCGAGAACGTGCGCGTGTGGCACGGCCACGACTACAAGTCGAACCTGTACGGGCTGCTGCTACGCCGCGCCTGCGGCTTGCGCCTGGTGACGACGGTGCACGGCTGGGTGCAGAAGACGGGCCGCACGCCGCTCTACTGGGCCGTCGACCGTTGGTCGTTGAAGCGGTACGAGCGCGTGGTCGCCGTGTCGCAGGACCTCGAGGCCGAGTGCGCGCGGATCGGCGTGCCGGCCGATCGCCTCGTGCGCATCGACAACGGCGTCGACGTGGACGCCTGGCGCCGGCGCGGACCGCCGGCCGCTTCGGCGCTGCGCGCCGCCGTTCCCGCCGGGAGACTCGTGGTCGGCGCGGTGGGTCGTCTGTCGGACGAGAAGGGCTTCGACCTCTTGATCGAGGCCGTCACGCGCGCCGTCGCGCGCGGCACGGACGTCGAGCTGTGGATCGCCGGCGAAGGTCCCGAACAGGCGCAGCTCGCAGCGCTCGCCGCGCGCGGTCAGGGACGCGTGCGGCTGCTCGGCTACCGCTCCGACGTGCGCGAGCTGCAGGAGGCCTTCGACGTGTTCGTGCTGTCCTCGCTGCGCGAAGGCCTGCCCAACGTCGTGCTCGAGGCGATGGTCTGCGAGGTGCCTGTCCTCGCGACGCGTTGTGGCGGCGTCGAGGCCGTCGTGCGCGACGACGTCGAGGGCCTGCTCGTGGCACCCGGATCCGTGGAAGCGCTCGAATCCGGCCTGGTACGCCTGGCCGCCGATCCCGCCCTGCGCGCGCGCCTCGCTCGCGCCGGCCGCGAGCGCGTCGAGCGCGAGTTCTCGTTCGCGCGTCGCATGGAGCGCTTCGCGCAGCTCTACGAGGAGCTGATGCCGCGCTGAAGCGGCAGCGTCCAGAGTCGCGCGGTCCGCACGGCCCTGGACGCTTCCGCCGTGCTCAGATGTTCACACTCCGCCAGGCGGTCCAGGCCGAAGCGCCGAACGCGTTCGTGGCGCGGACGCGGTAGCGGAAGCGTCCGCTCCCCGGCGTGTCGGTGTACGTCGTCACGTTCGCGCCGACCGGGCCGAGGTTCGTCGTGTTCGTCCACGTCCCGCCGATGCGCTGCTGGCGCTGGATCTCGAAGTTGGCCTCGTTGTTCGAGTTGTCCGCCCAGACCAGCCGCGCCTGGCCGCCGCCCGGTTCCGTGATGGTCGGCGTTCCCGGCGCCGCGGGCGGAGATCCCGCGCTCTGCACGATCAGCGTGACCGCGGCCGAGCCGCCCAGGCCGCCGGCGTCCGTCACCGCAGCGGTGATCGTGTGCGTCCCGACCGTCATGTCGCTGCGCGAGAACGTCGCGCCCGTGCCGATCTGGCCCATCAGGTTCGAGCTCCATACGAGGCTCGCGCTGAGGATCCCCTGCTGGGCGTCGTTGGCCGACCCCGAGAACGTCACGAGTGTGCCCGCCGTCACCGTCGTGTTGTTCGCGGGCGAGCTGATCGTGACGGTGGGCGCCGTGTTCCCGCCCCCCGTTCCGACCGCCGCAGCTGCGTCGAGGACCGCGCCGGTGACGCACAGCCCCGAGAGCCCGGCGATCGGACGCGCCGTGGTGAACAGGCGGCTGCGGACCTGGCCGTACGTCCAGCTCGGATTCTGCGCGTAGACCAGCGACGCGACACCGGCCACGTGCGGCGTCGCCATCGACGTGCCCGACATGTAGGCGTACCCGTTGTTCAAATACGTCGAGAGGATCGTCGAGCCCGGCGCGCCCAGGTCGACGGACGTCGCGCCGTAGTTCGAGAAGGACGAGCGCGTGTCGTTGTTCGTCGTCGACGCGACGGAGATCAGGTTGTCGAGGTTGTACGAGGCCGGATAGAAGGGGCTCGCGTCGTTGTTCGTCCCGGCATTGCCGGCTGCCGCGCAGAAGACGTGCCCGACGCTCTTCGCGGCGTTGATGGCGTCGTACATGGCCTGCGAGAAGCCACCGCCGCCCCACGAGTTGTTCGAGACCTTGACGCCCTTCACGCGGCAGTAGTTGATGGCCAGGATCGCGTCGGACGTGAAGCCGCCTTGCGGGCCGAGAAAGCGCATGGGCAAGAGCTTGCAGCGCCAGTTGACGCCCGCGACGCCGATGCCGTTGTTCCCGACCGCGCCGACGGTGCCGGCCGTGTGCGTGCCGTGACCGCCGATGTCCATCGGATCGTTGTCGACGTTGTAGAAATCCCACCCGCGCACGTCGTCCACGTACCCGTTGCCGTCGTCGTCGACGCCGTTGCTGGCGATCTCGCCCGGGTTCGTCCAGATGTTCACGGCCAGATCGGGGTGCGTGTACTGCACGCCGGTGTCGATGATCGCGACCGTGAAGTTCGCGTCGCCCGTCGTGGTGTCCCAGGCCTGCGGCGCGTTGATGTCCGCGCCGGCGACGCCCGGATCGCCGTTGACCGTCTGGCCGGTGTTGTTGAGGCCCCAGCACAGCCCGAAGTTCGGGTCGTTCGGCGTCGAGTCGGGCCTCACGACCCAATCGCGCTCCGCGTAGCGCACGAGCGGCGCGATGCGCGCGATGGCGACCTCGGGCCGCAGGCTCGTGGTCACGCGCTCGATGCCGTTCGCGTCGTCGATCCGGCGAAAGCTTCCGTCGCCGACCAGCGCGCGGACGTTGACCTTGTGGGCCGCGCTGGCGTCGTCGTCGAAGCGCACGAGGATCGCGGTGGGGTTGTACGCCAGGTTCGGGACGCGCTCCAGGTACTGCGTCGCGCGGTGGTGCGCGAACTCGGACAGCGGGCTGGGCGCCGTCGACTCGGAGGCGAGCGCGGTGCTCGCGAGGGAGGAGAAGAGCAGGAACGTGGAGAAGAGTCTTCGATTCATGTGGTTTCCGTCGAGCGTCGATGCCGTCGTCGAAACGCGCCTGCGCGAACTCGTCACCGGTCCCGGAGCGAGCGCGACACGCTCGGGAGGAATGCAGTCTAGCCGCGGATCGCGATCGCGCTCGCCCAGCCGGCATTCTTCAACGGGAGCCCCGCGTCGTGATCAGCGCACGCGTGAAGCGACGCTCAGCCGCCCTCGTTCCGCGAGAATCTCGCCGGGGTCCGATCACGCGCCGACAAGGTTGGCGCTCGACAACACGTCGATACGGTGCCAGGGACGACTCCGACAGGTTCGCGTCGGCAACGAGACTCCGCGGGGCGCGAGGGTGTCGGAGTCGTCCCTGGCACCATATCGATCACTTCCCCCAGAGACTCGTCAGCGGCGTCCACATGTTCCATCTCCTCCACGAACACGCGTCGCCCCAGGATCTCGAATGCGCGGCATCCCGGGGATTTCAGCCGCGGCTCAGCTGGCTCAGCGCGGCGGCGATCGCAGCACGCTCGAGTTCGCGAATCGAAAGCCCCGTCGAGCGCGCCAGCGCCGCCAAGTCCTCGTGCTCGGGCGACAAATCGCGCTCGGACACGGGCGCGCCGGGGCGCTGGCGCACTTTGACGCGCACTTTCGCGCCGGTCACGACGACCTCGATCGTGCGGCGCTCGCACTCTGTACGCTCGACCTCGCGCCAGCGGATGCCGAGCGTGCTCGTGTGCTCGAGCAGCGCGCGCTCGAGCGCGTCGCGTGCGTCGCTGCGCACGAGCGCGGACAGCACCACGCCCGGCCGACCCTTCTTCATCACGACTGGCGCAGTCCACACGTCGAGCGCGCCGGCGGCGAACGCGCGTTCGGCGGCCCAGGCCAGCTCCTCGCCGGTCATGTCGTCCAGGTTCACTTCGGCGAGCCACGCAGTCGCGCGCGCCGCTGCTTGCGCCGGCACGGAGCCGAGCTGCACGCGCAGCACGTTGGGTGGGCCGTCCTTGGGATCGCGGTGGCCGGCGCCGTAGCCGATCCGCTGCGGTGTGAACGCGTGCAGCGCGCCGAACTCGGGCGCGAGCTCGGCCAGCAGCGCGGCGCCGGTCGGCGTCAAGCGCTCGCCATGGCCGCCGGAGACCAGCATCGATCGGCCGCGCAGGATTTCGGCCACCGCGGGCGTCGGCACGGGCATCTCGCCGTGCGCGCAGCGCACCGTGCCCGTGCCCGTCCGCGGGACGGAAGCGTGCACGCGCTCGACGCCCAGCCTGTGCAGCGCGAACGCGGCGCCGACGACGTCCACGATCGTGTCGACCGCGCCGACCTCGTGGAAGTGGACCTCGTCGGGCGAGCAGCCGTGCACCGTGCCCTCGGCCACGGCGATGCGGCGGAACACGGCCAGCGCGCGCTCGACGATCGGCGGCGGCAGGTCGGCGTCGCGCACGATGCGCTCGACGTCGGCGATGCGGCGGTGCGGCGGGTGCGCGGACTCGGGCGTCGTGACGGTCAGCATCTGGCCCGAGAGGTTGCCGCGCCAGGCGGTCTCGACCGTGAGGCGCGCCTCGCCCGGCACGAGCCGGCCTGCTAGCGCGCGCAAGTCCTCGATCGTGAAGCGCGGATCCTTCAGATCGAGCAGCGCGGCCAGGAACATGTCCCCCGCCATGCCGGCGAAGGGCTCGATGTAGAGCGTGGAGGTCACGCGCGTGAACGTATCACGCGCGCGCCACGCACAGGACGCCGACGTGCGCGGCGCCCAGCCGGCGCAGGATCCGCGCGCACTCCGCGGCGGTCGAGCCCGACGTCACCACGTCGTCGACGAGCCACACTTCCGCGCCCGCGATACGGCCGGTCCGCGACAGCCACGACCGTGCCGGTGCGAACGCGCCGCGCACGTTGGCGCTTCTCGATACGGTGCCGAGCGCCCCTTGCATCGGGGTCGAGCGGACGCGCCGCAGCGCGCGCAGTGCCGTCAGCCCCGCCGCCTCGGCCGCATGCCGCGCGAGCTGCCAGGCTTGGTCGTAGCCGCGCTCGAAGCGCCGCGCGGCGTGCAGCGGCACGGGCACGAGCAAGCGTTGGCGTGAGCTCTCGGCGACGGGCTCGGCGGCGAGTCGCGCGGCGAGCAACGCGCCCAGCGGCGCGGCCAGGTCGGCGCGCCCGCCGTACTTCAGCGCCAGGAGCCACGTCCCGTTCGCGCCCGAGCGGTACGCGCCCAGCGCCGCGACGCGCGCGAACCCGGGTGCGCGCGCGCGGCAGTCCGGACAGCGCGTGCCGTCCGGCAGCACGGGCGCGATCGCGGCCGCGCAGCGTCCACAGCGCGGCCCCGGCAACCCGGTCTCGAAACGATGCTCGGCGCAGCCCAGGCCGTCGCCTTCGTCCTGCGCGCCGCACAGCGCACAGCGCGGCGGCCAGACCGCGTCGACGAGCGCGGCCCCGAGGTCGGCGTGTCCCATATTCCGAGGACGAGCGGGACTGCAGCCGGTTTCACTCCGTCGCGGGGATCTTGGGCCGGATGCGCACGGAGCGCACGCGGCGGTTCGAGACGTCCACGACCTCGAGCACCACGTCGCCGGCCTCCAGCATCTCGCCCTTGCGCGGCAGGCGTCCGCCCGCGAAGCGCACGCACAGGCCTCCGATCGTCGTGACGTCGTCGGGTTCCTCGAGCTCGATCTCGAGCGCGCGGTTCACGTCGCGGATCGACGCCGTGCCCTGCACCAGGGCCGCGCCATCGGCCTCCATCACGATCAGGTTCTCGCCCGTGTCGTGCTCGCCCTCGATCTCGCCCACGATCTCCTCGATCAGGTCCTCGAGCGTCACGATCCCGGCCGTGCCGCCGTGCTCGTCGACGACGACGGCCAGCTGCGTGCGCCGGCGCTGCATCTCGCGCAGAAGCTCCATCGCGCCGGTCGAATCGGGCACGAACCAGCAGGGCCGCATGATCTTGGCGATCTCGATCGGCTGGCCGTCCCAGAATTGCTCGAGCACGTCGCGCCAGGAGACGTAGCCCAGGATCTCGTCGATGCTCTCGCGGTAGACCGGGACCCGCCGGTGGCCCTCGACCAGGAACGCCTCGCGCAGCTCGGCCGCGGTCGCCGTCTCGGGCACCGCGATCACGTAGCGGCGGTGCACCATCAGGTCGCGCGCGGCCAGCTCGGTCAGGAGCAGCGCGCGCGAAGCGATCTCGCTGGCTTCGGGGTCGACGCCGCCGCGCTCGCCGGCCTCGTCCACGATCGCGACGAGCTCCTCGCGCGAGATGCGGCCCTCGATGAACGACGTGTGGTCGCCGAACAGGCGCAAGACGGCGTTCGAGGAGAGCAGCAGCACCCAGATCGCGGGGCGGGCGACGACGGCCAGGATCTCGATCGGGCGCGCGGCCAGGAGCGCGTAGCGCTCGGCGCCGCGCAGGCCCAGCGACTTCGGCACGAGCTCGCCCAGCACGAGCGAGAGGTACGTCACGAAGGCGATCACGACGATCAGCGCGATCTCCTGCGACGCGGCCGCCAGCGGCTCGATCCGCGCGATGACCGGCGCCAGATCCCCGGCGAAGGCCGCGCCGCCGAACGCGCCGGCGGCGGCGCCGACGAAGCTGATCGCGACCTGCACCGTGGCCAGGAGGCGTTCCGGATTGCGCTTGAGACGCAGGGCCGCCGCCGCGCTGCTGCTGCCAGCGTCGGCCAGCTCGGAGAGGCGCGTGGGCCGCACCGAGACGAGCGCGATCTCCGCGCCGGCGAACAAGCCGTTCAACACGGTGAGCCCGACGAGGACTCCCACCTCGAATCCGAAGCCGATGGCCACGTCAGCGCCTGCGCCGCTCGTGCGACGAAACGGTCTGCGCGCGTCTCACGTCAACCATCGCGCGGCCCCCGGTCCTGGTCGACGCGGCGCGCCGTCGTCGCGAGGGGGCCCGTGCGCGGCAAGGGCGGGAGCCCGGTCGCGCGGCGCACGCGCTCGGCGTAGGACGCGACGGAGTCCTCGGGGCTGGCCTCGACGCCGAAGAGCTCGCCAACTTCCTTGGTGAGCGCCGGGTCGGCCTCCAGGTCGCCGGGCGACGCGAGCAGGCGCTCGCGCACGTAGCGCCGAAACGCGCGCGACGACCACAGCCAGCCGACCGCCAGCAGGACGCCGGTCGCCAGCGCGACGGCCGTGACTTCGAAGCCCGGGAACGACGGCACGGCGCCCGGCGGCGGCGGTCGCAGGCGGCCGAGCAGCTCGAGCCCGTAGCCGGCCAGCAGGTAGAGGAAGCCGATGCCGACCTGCAGGCGCTGGAAGATGTGCTCGCGGATCGCGACCAGCGGCGCGCCGCGCGCGCCGAAGCGCTCGGCCACCAGCTCGCGCGGGTGGCGGAAGAGGAGCGCGTTCCCAAGCAGGAAGGTGCCGCCCAGGAGCAGCACGAGCCCGACCGCGCCCCAGTCCGGCTCGAGGTCGGGCACGGGCAGCACGAGCGCGCACGGGAGGTGGCTCACAACGGGGCTCAGGAGAAGATCGCGACCAGGAGGAGCCCCCACAGGATGACGCCGATCACGACGAGGGTGGCTTGCGCGATCTTCGCTCCGCCCATCCCCGGGTCGTCTTTGACGAAGCCTTGCAAGCTCTCCACACGACCGAGCGGGATCGTGCGCGCCGGGAAGATCTCGGTCGGGCCGCTGCCGCGCCAGGCCAGCACCGGGGCGCCCTCGGGCTGGTAGAGCGGCCGCTCGACCTCGTGCGACGACCCGTCGTCCAGGACGACGCGCACGCGCCGCTGGACGTCGATCACGTCGGCGGTCCAGGGCTGCGGGATCGGGCGCCAGCTCGCGGTCTGAGCGCAGGCGCTCGCGACCAGGAACAGGATCAGTGCCGGAATGAGGCGTTTCACGCCGCGCGAGGGTAGCGACCGGCAGGCCGGGTTTCGCGGCCCCACCAGAACTGTGGCGGTCTGCTCGACTGCTTCGGCTTCCAGTTCCGGTTCTGTCGGGGTCGTTCCAGGAACCGTACGTTGTGCGCGCACATGTCCCAGTCGCCGCCTGCCCCTGGCCCTCGAACCACCCCCGAGACGGTCCTGCAGGTCGCCGCCCTCGCGCGGCTCGAGCTCGACGCGGCCGAGGCCGCCGCCCTCGCGCCGCAGCTCGACGCGATCCTGGCGCAGTTCCAGGTGCTGACGCAGCTCGACCTGACCGACGTCGAGCCCATGGTGACCGCCGCGGCGGGCGAGAACGTGCTGCGCGACGACGTGCCGCAGCCGTCGCTGCCGGCCGACATCGTGCTGGCCAACGCACCGGCGCGCGTCGGCGATTTCTATCGCGTCCCGAAGACCGTCGGGGGCGAGGAATGAGCTCCGAGGAGCTTCCCGACGCGACAGCGCTGGCCGGCCGCATCGCGCGCGGCGAGCTCAGCGCGCGGCGCGCGGCCGAGGAGTGCTTCACGCGCATCGAGCGCTTCGACCGGCGCCTGAACGTGTTCCTGAACCTCGACCGCGAGGGCGCGCTGCGCCGCGCGGACGAGCTCGACGCCGCGCGCGGCCGCGGCGAATCGCCCGGCGTGCTGCACGGTGTGCCGATCGCGCTCAAGGCCAACATGTGCCTCGAAGGCGTCGAGTCGAACTGCGGCTCGCGCGTCCTGGAGGGCTACCGCGCACCGTACACGGCCACGTTCGTGCAGCGCCTGATCGACGCCGGCGCGAACCCGGTCGGCATGACGAACATGGACGAGTTCGCCATGGGCAGCTCGTCGGAGAACTCGGCCTTCGGGCCGACGCGCAATCCGTGGGACGAGACGCGCACGCCGGGCGGCTCGAGCTCGGGCTCGGCGGTCGCGGTCGCGGCCGGGCTCGTGCCGATCGCGCTGGGCTCGGACACCGGCGGCTCGGTGCGGCAGCCTTCCGCGCTGTGCGGGATCAGCGGCTTCAAGCCGACGTACGGGCGCATCTCGCGCTACGGCCTGGTCGCGTTCGGCAGCTCGCTGGATCAAGTCTCCCCGTTCGCGCGCAGCGTGCGCGACCTGCAATTGGCCGTGCACGTCATGTCGGGCACCGACCCGCGCGACTCGACCTGCCTCGACGAGCCCGCGCTGAACGTCGAGGAAGGCGGCGTGAAGGGCCTGCGCATCGGCGTGCCGCGCGAGTACTTCCCCGAGTCGCTGCCGAAGGAAGTGCGCGCGGCCTGCGAAGCGGCGTTGGCGACGCTCGAGAGGCTCGGCGCCGAGCTCGTGCCCGTGTCGCTGCCCTACTCGGCCCACGCGATCCCGACGTACTACGTGGTCGCGACGGCCGAGGCTTCCAGCAACCTGGCGCGCTTCGACGGCGTGCGCTACGGCCTGCGCGTCGAGGGACCGGGTTCGCTGCAGGGCATGTTCGCCGCAACGCGCGAGCGGGGTTTCGGCGCGGAGGTGAAGCGGCGGATCCTGCTCGGGACGTTCGTGCTGTCGGCCGGCTACTACGACGCCTGGTACGGGCGCGCGCTCAAGGTGCGCTCGTTGTTGCGGCGTGACTTCGACACGGCGTTCGCCGACGTGGACGTGATCGTGGGGCCGACGTCGGGCGAGGTCGCGTTCCCGCTCGGTGCCAAGAGCGACGATCCGGTCGCGATGTACCTGTCGGACGTGTTGACCGTGCCCGCCAACCTGGCCGGCGTCCCGGCCGCGAGCATCCCCTGCGGATTCGTCGCGTCAGGCGGCGCGCGCCTGCCCGTCGGCCTGCAGATCATCGGGCCACAGCGCGGCGACGCGCGGGTGCTGCGCGTCGCGCACGTGTTCGAGGGCGCGACGGCATTCGCGCGCGAGCTGCCGCCGCTCTACGCCGGGAGACCAGCGTGACCCCGACCACCTCCCCCGCCGTCGACATCAGCTACGTGTCGCCCGCGACGGGCCGGCGCTGGATCCCCGTGATCGGCCTCGAGTGCCACGTGCAGCTCGGCACGGCGACGAAGCTTTTCTGCGGCTGCGCCTACCTCTTCGCGGCACCGCCCAACTCGCTGACGTGCGCGGTCTGCACGGCGCAGCCAGGCGTGCTGCCTGTCCTCAACCGCGAGGCGTTGGCTCTGGCCGTGCGCGTCGCGCTGGCGCTCGGCGCCGAGGTGCCGCGGCGCAGCAAGTTCGACCGCAAGCACTACTTCTACTGCGACCTGCCCAAGGGCTACCAGATCAGCCAGTACGACCAGCCCTTCTGCCACGGCGGCGGGATCACGCTGGCTTCGGGCAAGCGCGTGCGCTTGACGCGCATCCACCTGGAGGAGGACGCCGGCAAGGCGATCCACGACCGCGGCGACATGACGCTGGTCGACCTGAACCGCGCCGGCGTGCCGCTGATCGAGTCGGTGACGGAAGCCGACATGCAGAGCGCCGAGGAGGCGCACGAGTACCTGACGGCGCTCAAGGAGACGCTGCAGTACACGGGCGCATCCGATTGCGACATGGAGAAGGGCGAGTTGCGCTGCGACGTGAACATCTCGGTCCACCTGGCCGGCGAGGCCTGGCGCACGAAGGTCGAGATCAAGAACCTGAATTCGTTCCGCCACGTGGCCTCCGCGATCGAGCACGAGATCCGGCGGCAGGTCGACGTGTACGAATCCGGCGGCGCGATCCCGCAGGAGACGCGCCTGTGGGATCCCGAGCGCGGCGAGACGCGCACCATGCGCAGCAAGGAATCGGCGCACGACTACCGCTACTTCGCCGAGCCCGACCTGCCCGCGTTCCACGTCGACGAGGCCTTCCTCCACCGGCAGCGCGGGATGCTCCCGGAGATGCCGCACGCGCGCCGTGAGCGCTACGCGCGCGAGTTCGGCCTGTCGCCCAAGGACTGCGCCGCGCTCACGCACCGGCGCGTCGTGGCCGACTTCTTCGAAGCGCTCGTGCGGATCACGAGCAAGCCCAGGGAAGCGGCCAACTGGATCCTGAACGAGCTGAACCGCATGGTCGGCGACGCCGAGACGGGCTACGCGAGCTTCGACGAGATCCCGCTCAAGCCCAGCGACGTCGCGACCGTGATCGCGCTGGTCGGCGACGGCACGATCCAGACGGCGGGCGGGCGCACGCTCCTGCGCGCGATGGCGCGCACCGGGAAGAGCGCCAAGGTGCTCGTGCCCGAGTTGGGCCTGGAGCAGGTGCAGGATTCCGGCGCGATCGAGAGCTGGTGCCGCGACGCGCTGGTCGGCAAGGAGAAGGTGATCGCCGACGTGAAGGCCGGGAAGCCCAATGCGATGAACGCGCTCCTGGGCGCGGTGATGAAGGCTTCGGGAGGCAAGGCCAACGCGCAGGCCGTGCGGGAGACGCTGCAGCGGCTGATCGACGCCCGGCCCTGACCGGCCTGGAACACCCGCCTTGACGAGGCGGGCCTGGTCTTGACGCGGCGGGCCTGGTCTTGACGCGGCGGGGCCAGTCTTGACGCGGCGGGGCGGGTGGCGCGGGATGGAAAGTCCTTCGCGGCGGTGCGACGGTAACGATCCACCCGCGCCGAGCGGAGACAGGCATGGAACGAGACCGACCAGAAGCGACCCCCCCCACGCTGGAGGCGCTCTTCCTGCGCTGGCGCGAGGAGGACGACGCCGAGGCGCTGGGCGAGATGCTGGCCCGCACCGAGGCCGAGCTGATCGTCGTGGCACGCCGGCAGGCGCGCGACGACGCCGCGGCCTGGGACCTGGTCCAGGAAGCCTGGGTCACCGTGCTGCGCGAGGGGCACAAGTGGGATTCGAGTCAGCGCCTGATGCCCTGGCTCGTCGGGATCCTGACGATCTGCGCGCGCCGCGCGCGCCGCGTCGACGCGCGCACGCCGGATCCGGAGCGGCTGGCCCAGCGCGAGGTCGCACTGCCCGACGCGGCAGTGCCGGCCGAAGAGGTGCGCACGCTGATCGAGCGCGGCCTCGGCAACGTCTCGACCTTGTACGGCGACGTCGTGCGCATGCACCTGTTCGAGGAGATGACGCACGCCGAGATCGCCGAGCGCACGGGGCGCGAGCCGGGCACGGTGCGCGTGCAGGTCTTCCGCGGGCTGGCGCAGCTGCGCAAGCACCTGCCGTCGAGCCTGTCGCTGGGCGTCGCGATCCTGGCACTCGCGCCGCGCAGCGAGGCCGCGCGCCTCGCGCCGGTGCTCGACACGGCGTTCGGCTCGGGCCCGGCAATCGGTGCGGGCACGGCGACGGTCAGTGCGACGACCGGCGCGAGCTGGATCGCGGCCGGCGCACTGCGCTGGTGGCTCGCGGCCGCAGCGGTCGCGACCGTCGCCGGCGGCGTATGGTGGGCCACGGCCGGCCCGAACCGCCGCGACGTCGAGCACGCATCCGTCCCGGCTGTGCAGGTCGCGCCGGACGTCCCGGCACCGACGCCGCTCGCGTCCGGGCCGGAGAACGTTTCGCGCAGCGTCGCGAGCGCCGAAGCCGCCCTGGAAACCGCGAGCGTGCCGCGTCCCGGCGTGTGGCTCGTGGGCACGGTTGCCGACCTCGATCGGCTGCCGCGCGCGACCACGACGATCACGCTGCGCGCGGGCGGCGTGCGCAGCCCGCCCATGACCGAGCGGCTCGATCTGACGGGGCGTCGCGACGAAACGGCGCGCTTCGAAATCGACCTGACGGCCTGGTACGCCGGGAACGCGGCCGCCCCGCGCGATTTCATCGCGCTGCTCGACCATCCGTACGCGCTGCCGGCACGGTCACCGCATTGGCTCGCCGACGAACCCTTCGCGGCCGCGCGCGCCGCGGCGGCGGCGGGCTCGACGCAACGTCTCGAGATCCCGGCCCGTTTCGACCTCGTGCTGCCCGTGGCGCGCGTGCACGGACGCGTCACGACCGCCGTGGACCTCGACCCCGCGTTGCGGGCCGCAGACGCCGTCGTCGGCCTCTTCGAGATCGACGCGCGCGGCAACCCCGCGCCCGAGCCGATCGAAGGCTCGCGCGTGCGCGCCGACGGTACGTTCACGCTGCGCGCAGCGAGAATCGGCCCGCACCGCATCGTCGCGGCCCTGTCGGGAGCCGGCGCACGACCGGCGGACGCGGCGCTTCATCTCGCACCCGCGCAAGAGCGCGAAACGGGCGAGCTCGTGCTCGAGCCGGGCGCCGAGATCGCCGGCCGCGTCGTGAGCGCGCGGGCCGGCTCCGATCGGGTGTCCTGGAGACCCATCGAAAAATCGGAGACGCGCTCGGTGCACGGCGTACCTCTGGCCTGGACCGGCGCACGATTCGAAACGCACGCGGGCGAGTTCGAGAGCGCGGCGGACGGAACGTTCCGGATCGCCGGTCTCGCCCAGGCCGAGTACGTGCTCAGCGCCCAGCGGAGTTTCCGGGACGGCCCGCCATCGATCCCGCTCGACGACTTCGGCTTCGGAGACCAGGCCGGCAATCGCGTGACGAACGAGGCGCGCATCTTCGCGCCGGCGCAGGGGATCCTCTTGCGCACGTCCGAGTTCGACGTGCCGCTGACCGTGACCGGGTCGGGTGCGCCGCTCGGAAAGGCGCTCGTCGAGCGACTCTTCGAGGGTGGCGGATCGCAAGGGTGCTCGACGGACGATCAAGGCCGCGCCAGCCTCCGCACGAGCGGACCGCCCGGAGTCGTGCGCTTGCGCGTGTCCAAGACGGGCTGGATCGCGAGCGTGCTCGAGCTGTCGCCGGATCGACTCGATGCCCAGGTCGGCGTCCATGTCGATCTCGCGCCCGGCCTGGCGCCGGCGGAGATCGTCCTGGAAGCCGGCTCCATGCCTCTCGACGGATGCGACCTGTTGATCGCCCCCTGGGACGCGATCGACGCAGCCGGGTGGGAGTCCGTGCGCACCCTCGGCGTCCCTCCGATGGTCGAGGGCTTCACGACCCGCAAGGTGCTCGAGGGCGGTCGCCTGAACCAGCCGCTCGACGCCGGGCACTGGTGCGTGGTGCTCCACGTTCCGCAGCAGGGCGCATCCGCGGCTCTCTCGTACGTGCGTCCGACCCTGATCGAGCTCGACCTCGCGCCCGGCGCGGACATCCGCCGGCACGTCGAGCTCGAGCTGGGCGGGCGACTGCGCTTCCAGCCGATCCCCGCCGTGGCCGGAGTGGCCAACGTGCAGCTGGCCTTCGAGCGCGCCGCGGGTGAGCGGGTTTCGCTGCCCCTCTCGAGCCTCGAGCAGCGCGGCGACGGGCGACAGGGCCGTCGGTCGACCACCGACCGCCTCGCGTTCGGCGTCGGGGCGGAGAGCGCGCTGCTCGAGCCCGGCTCCTACACCCTGCGCACGACGATCGGACCGAACACGTCGACGCGCACGGTCGAGATGCGCGCGGGCGAGACGACCGTCATCGAGTAGCGGCGCGCAGTCGGCGGTGACGACGGGAAAAGGTGTCTGACACCGCTGTCTGCTCTCAGTAGCGCAGGCGCACGTCGCGCACCTTGAGCTCGCCGTCCACCAGGACCACGCCGACCTGGCCGCGCAGCTCGCCCGGCTTGTAGGCGATCTTGGCGACGCTCTTGTCGTTCAGGAAGAACTCGGCCTCGTCGTCGCGGACTTCGACGGCGAGCTTCACCGCGGCGCGCGCGTCGCCTTTGACGCTGGGCAGCGGCTTGCGCGACTTGAAGCCCTTCTCGAGCTCGGCCACCAGGCACATGCCCTGGCCGTTCACGCCGACGAGCTGCAGGCTCTCGTCGTTGGCGCCGAAGACGAGCATGCCCATGCCGCCGGGCGATAGGCCCGTCGTGTCGAGCACGGCCTCGTAGCGGTACCGCGCCGGGGGCGCCTCGCTGACGTAGTTGAAGGCCGTTTCCTCGGTGGTGGCGGCCAGCACGTTGTCCTTCGCGGTCCACTCCTCGGCGCCGGCCCAGGCCTCGAGCTCCGGATCGATGCGCACGCGGCGCCAGCGCCGCGGGTCGGCACCGGTGGCCTTGGCGATCTCCTGCGCGGTGGCCGCGAAGGCGTCGGGCAGCCCGAACAGGCGCTCGGCGTCGTCGAGGAACGCCAGCGCGAAGAGCGGCAGCCCGGCCTCGGCGTAGGCCTTGGCGGCTGCGGGTGCGGCTTCCAGGAGCTTCTTGTCGGCGATCACCAGCGCCTCGGCGACGGGCTTGTCGATGCGCGCGATGCGTTGCGCGCACACGTCGGCGAGATCCTTCGCGGTCAGCTCGTCGCCGCCCGGCAGCGCCACGGAATCATCCGCGACACCGCGCAGGACTTCGAGCGCGCGCCGGTAGCGCGACAGCGCCGGGTCGGCGCGCTTCTGCACCTCGAGCACCTCGCCCAGCTCGACCAGCGCGACCGGGTCGTCCCGCCGCAGGCGCAGGGCCCACAGGTAGCTCTCCTCGGCCGCCTCGATGCTGCCGTCCTTCTTCTGCTTGCGTGCGCGCGCGATCAGCTTGTCGGCGTTCTCCGGCGGCCCGAACGAGAGGTCGTGCAGCTCGATGATCCAGGACTTCCAGCGCTTCTCGAAATCCTCGAACGTCCCGATGCCGGGCTGCTTGGGCTTCGTGACGAAGAACTCGACGAAACGCCCCTTGATGTCGTGCTTGCCCCCGCTCTTGTAGGACGCGAGGAACTCCTTGTACGGCTCGAGGTACGGACGCTTCGACTTGTCGTCCTCGTAGTTGTGGAAGAAGTACACGAGGCCCCAGCCGAACGGGTAGTACTCGCCCGGGTACGAGCCGGGCGTGTTGTACTCGACCGTGTCGGTCAGCGTGGGCTTGCCCATCTCGAGGTAGATCCGCAGCCCCAGCAGCCGCTCCTTCGGGACGAGGTTGAACTCGACCGAGCCGTTCGCGAGCAGCCGCGCGCCCTCGAAGTAGGAGGCCGTGCCCTCGTTGAGCCAGGTGGGCCGGTCCGAGCCGCCGCCCGGCAGCGCCAGGTACGTGAACTGGTGGCTGGCTTCGTGGAAGAGCGTCTCCCACAAGGACGACAGCGGGTCGCCGTGCGCCGCGCGCGGGTCGTACGTCACCACCTTCGTCTCGGACGGCGAGAAGAAGCCGCGCACGTTCTCGCTGATCGGCGTGCCGTCGTTCTCCTTCTCGTACATGTCGAACTCGGGACGCTCGCGGTACACGTGCACGGTGCAGCGCGCCGTGTCGCCGCCGCGCTCCTTCACACGGAAGAACTTGCGGTAGAAACGGTTCATCTGCTCCATGGCGGTCGACATGGCCTCGGCCATCTCGACGCCCATGTTCGTCTTGACCGTGTACTGCTTGCCCTTGATCTCGTGGGCCTTGTCCCAGGTCTCGTGCTTCTTGTCCTCGATCGCGATCTGCTTGGCCGTGCGCTTCTTCTTGGGCTTGATGGGCACGTCGATGCCCGATTCGAGCAGCGCTTCGATCGACTTCTTGTCGCCGAAGAGCTTCTCCAGGTCGGCTTGCGCCTTCTCGACCGCCGGCCCGCTGTCGACGCGCGACAGCAGCGCGACCGCCGTGACGACCATCTTCTTCTTGGACAGGGCGCTGCCCGCGGCGGCGAGTGCGGCCTGGTAGTCGTTCAGCACCGTCGCGCCCTTGCCCTGGAGCGGATCCAGCGCCGGCAGGCGCGCGACCAGCTCGCCCACGGTCTTGGGCGCGTCCTTGGCGCCGGCGGCCGGCGCGACCTTCAGCGCCAGCGTCGCGTACCACAGCGCCTGGTCGACCTTGCCGGCCGCGTGCGCCGCGCGCGAGGCCTGCTCGAGCAGCGCGAACGAATCGGGGTCGGACTCGAGCGCCAGCTCGACCTGCGACAGGTCGGGCTCGCCCGGTGCAGCCGCGGAGAGGAACGTCGCCGCGCCGGCTGCGACGGCCAGGCACGCCAGGGAGGCGAGGAGCGGAACGAGCAGTCGGGCTTGCATGAGAGAACCTGGTGAGAAAGGTCAGGCCGCTCGCGGGGCGCGGCCGTGGGCACAGGCGGCTCGGATGCTCACGAACTGGATCTCGGGCGGACCCGCGCGGGCTACTGCGCCTGCTTCATTTCCCAGGTGACGTTCCCGCCCAGCGAGCCGGCCAGCGAGACCTCGATCTGCTGCCCGTCCTGGTCGGCGTGCACCTGCACGTTCAGGTCGAAACCGACCTTCGACTTCATCTCGTACGAGTGCATCACGCCGGCCGCGAGGTCCCACAGGAGCAGGCCTTCGCCCTCGAGCTCCATGGCCGCGCTGGCCGTGAAATCCATCTCCGGCACGCCTTCGCCGCCGACCGATTCCGCCAGCTTCTCGAGCATGGGCACGAGGTCGATGTCGGCCTTGCCGTCGTAGACGAAGGCGATCACGCCGACGCGCGCACCGCCTTCGTCGCGCGTGCCCTTGTAGGTGCACGTGACGCGGAAGTCCTTGAGCGCCTCCTGGATCTGCTGGCCGACGCTCTCGACCATCTCGTCGAGGTCGGGGCCCTCGCCCGAATCCTGCTGGCCGGAGATCGCGCCGCCCGGGAAGAACAGCGACTCGAGCGCCGTCGCGTCGATCGTCCACGTGTCGCCCTCCGACACCTTCTTGTCGGGCAGGAGCGCGCGCACCTCCATGTCGTCGATCAGGCTCTCGAGCTCGCCCTCGTCGCCCTTCGACTCGTGGAAGGCCTTGTCGAACGTCTTCGTCTTCTCGTTCCAGGTGAAGCGGACGGACTTGCCCTCGAGCTCGCTGGGCGTGTCGGACTGCTGCGTCTCGTCGCCGATCTCGGCGCTCATCTTGATCTTCTCGTACGAGCGCAAGAGGTCGGTCGGCTTGCCGTCCTTCGTCGCCAGGAACGTCTCGGTCGCGTCGATCGCCAGCGAGAGCAGGATCTCCTGCGCCATGACCTGGTCGAGCACCTCGCCCGGCATCGGCTCGCCGTTCACGGTGAAGGAGGCTTCCTCCACCTTGAATTCGGCCTCCATGCGCAGCTCCTTCTGCGTCTTGGCGTCCTTCCCGGGATGGAAGGTCAGTTCGTCCGCCACGGCGGCGAGGCCGACGACGAGCGGGATGGTCAGGCAGGCCAGAGCGTAAACGCGCGTGTTCTTCATCGATGTGTGGGTCTGGGGGGGGGCGGGTCGCAAGATAGCACGGGGCCCGAAGCGCCCCCGCAGCTTGACCAAAGTCTCACTTCCTGCGGGTCGGGGGGGCGGACCGGCTGCTTCCCGGCGAGCGCGGTCACTCCCACTCGATCGTCCCGGGCGGCTTGCTGGTGACGTCCAGGACGACGCGGTTGATCCCGCGCACCTCGTTGATGATGCGGTTGCTGATGCGCGCCAGGAGCTCGCGGTCCAGGTAGTGCCAGTCGGCGGTCATGCCGTCCTGGCTCTCGACGATCCGCAGCGCGCAGCAGCTCTCGTACGTGCGCGCGTCGCCCATCACGCCGACGGATTTCACGGGCAGGAGCACGGCGAAGTACTGCCACAGGCCGGCAGCTGCCCCCGACTGCTCGATCTCGGTCGTGACGATGTGGTCTGCAGCCCGCAATAGCACAGCCCGCTCAGGCGTGACCTCCCCCACGATCCGCACCGCCAGACCGGGACCCGGGAACGGCTGGCGATTCACGTTGCGCGGATCGAGGCCCAGGTAGCGGCCGATCGCGCGCACCTCGTCCTTGAACAGCTCGCGCAGCGGCTCGACCAGCTCCATGTCGAGGTCGTCGGGCAGGCCGCCGACGTTGTGGTGGCTCTTGATCACGGCCGTGTTGCCGCCGTGCACGTTCACCGACTCGATCACGTCGGGGTAGAGCGTGCCCTGCGCTAGATACCGTGCACCGCGGAAGCGCTTGGCCTCCTGGCGGAACACCTCGACGAAGTCGCGCCCGATCAGCTTGCGCTTGCGCTCCGGATCGGTGATGCCCGCCAGGCTCGTCAGGAAACGATCGGCCGCGTCGACCACCGTCAGGTCCATGTGGAAGCGCTCACGGAACGTGCTCTCGACCGCGTCGCGCTCGCCCTGACGCAAGAGCCCGTTGTCGACGAAGATGCAGTGCAGGCGGTCGCCGATCGCGCGCTGCAGCAGCACGGCCGCGACCGAGCTGTCGACGCCGCCCGAGAGGCCCAGCACGACCTCGCCGTCCGGGCCGACCTGCGCGCGCACCTTGGCGATCTCGCGCTCGGCGATCGAATCGGGCTTCCAGTCGCCGGGCAGCGCGCACACGCGCAGCAGGAAGTTGTGCAGCACCTCGGTGCCGCGCAGCGAGTGGCTGACCTCGGGGTGGAACTGCACGCCGTAGAGTCCGCGCGCCGCGTCGCCGACCACGGCGAACGGGCACGATTCGCTCGAGGCCAGCACCTCGAAGCCGCGCGGCAGGCGCTCGACCTTGTCGCCGTGGCTCATCCACACGACCGTGCGGCCCTCGATGCCCTCGAGGATCCCCTCCGGGCGCTCGATGACCAGGGACGTGCGGCCGAACTCGCGTTGCTTCGCCCCGCGCACCTCTCCGCCCAGCTCCTGCGACATCCACTGCATGCCGTAGCAGATGCCGAGGACCGGCACCCCCAGCTGCAGCAGCTCCTTCGGCACCTTGGGCGCGTCCGCCGCGTAGACCGACGCCGGGCCGCCCGAAAGGATCACGCCCGCGAGGTTCATGCGCGCGGCGACCTCGAGCGCGCGCGCCGGCGGCGCGATCTCGCACCACACGCTGGCCTCGCGCACCCTCCGCGCGATGAGCTGCGCGTACTGCGCGCCCAGGTCGACGATCAGGACCCCGCGCGGGACGTCCGTCGGCCTCGTTCCGGTTGCCATGCGCGTCGTGACCTACTCGGCGTGGAAGTAGTTGGGCGATTCCTTGGTGATCGTGACGTCGTGCGGGTGGCTCTCGCGCCGCCCGGCGTCCGTGATGCGCACGAAGCGCGCGCGCTCCCACAGCGCGGGGATCGTGCCCGCGCCGACGTAGCCCATCCCGGCGCGCACGCCGCCCACGAGCTGGTAGACGAAGGCCGAGAGCTTGCCCTTGTACGGCACCATGCCCTCGATGCCCTCCGGCACGAGCTTGTCGGCCTCGGTCACGTGACCCTGCCGGTAGCGCTCCTTGCCGCCGTCCTGCATGGCGCCCAAGGAGCCCATGCCGCGCACGGTCTTGAAGGACCGGCCCTTGTAGAGGATCACCTCGCCCGGGCTCTCCTCGAGGCCGGCGAACAGGCTGCCGAGCATCGCGCACGACGCGCCGGCCGCCAGCGCCTTGACCAGGTCGCCCGAGAAGCGGATCCCGCCGTCGGCCACGATCGGCACGCCCTTGCCGCGCAGCGCCTCCGCGATGCTCAGCACCGCGGTCAGCTGCGGCACGCCCACACCTGCCACCACTCGGGTGGTGCAGATCGATCCGGGCCCGATGCCGACCTTGACGCCGTCGGCGCCGGCCTCGACCAGCGCCAGCGCGCCCTCGGGCGTGGCCACGTTGCCGGCCACGACGTCGACCGCGTGCTTCTTCTTCAGCGCGCGCACCGTGTCGGCGACGTTCTTGCTGTGCCCGTGCGCCGTGTCCACGACGAGCACGTCGACGCCGGCCTTCACCAGCCCCTCGGCGCGCTCGTAGTCGTGCACCCCGATCGCGGCCGCGACGCGCAGTCGCCCGCGGTCGTCGAAGGCCGAGCTCGGGAAGGCCTGCAGCATGTTCACGTCCTTCATCGTGATCAGGCCGGCCAGCTGCATGTCCTTCTCGACGAGGATCAGCTTCTCCACCTTGTGGCGGAACAGGATCTCGCGCGCCTGCTCGAGCGACGTGCCGGGCGGCGCCGTGACGAGCTTGTCGCGCGTCATGATGTCGCGCACGGGCGTGTCGTCGCTGGTCTGGAAGCGGCAGTCGCGTCGCGTGAGGATCCCGACCACGCGCCGCCCGCCGTCGACGATCGGCAGCCCCGAGATGTTCTGGCGCACCATGATCGCGCGCGCCTCGCGGATCGTGGCGGTCGGCGGCAGCGTGATCGGGTCGAGGATCACGCCGTTGGCCGAGCGCTTGACCTTGTCGACCTCGCGGATCTGGCCCTCGATCGAGAGGTTCCGGTGGATGACGCCGATGCCGCCCTCGCGCGCCAGCGCGACGGCCAGCTTCTCCTCCGTGACCGTGTCCATCGCGGCCGAGGCCAGCGGGACGTTGAGCGGCACGTTGCGCGAGAAGCGCGTGTTCAGCTGCACGTCGCGCGGCAGGATGTCCGACTCGCGCGGGACGAGCAGGACGTCGTCGAAGGTGAGCCCCTCGGCGAAAACGGGGAGGGAGGGTTCGGCGGGCTTCATGGCGCAGACCACACCCCGGGTGTTGCGCGGCGCCCTGGATCGTCCGGTCAGTACCCGGGCGACGCGGCCGGGGTAGTGGAAGCGGCGGATCGTAGCGAGCGCGGCGCAGGCCTCCAAGGCAGCCGCGCGAGAAACACGCATGGGTCCGGTTCGACGCGGGAAAAGGCGCCGGATCGGGCGGGTGGGAGTGGACTGCACGACCCCTGCCCTCCGATACGGTGGGTTCCGCATGGAAGCGCGCGCCCGATCCTCCTCGGCCCCCTCAGGGCCCCCCGCTATCCTCTCCGGCCCTGCGTCGCGCCCGACGGGCCAGACGACCATGCCGACGCCCCTTCCGCCGCGCCGACCCCGGGAGCGCACGCGCGCCGCGATCGTCGGGGCGGGCTACATCGCCGACTACCACCTGGCTTGCCTCGCGGGGAACGCCACCGTCGAGGTCGCGGCGATCGTGGACCCGGATCCCGCCCGGGCGGAGGCGCTGGCGCGACGCTACGGCGTGCCCAAGGTCTGCACGTCGATCCAGGAACTGCCGCACGAGCGCATCGACGTCGCGCACCTGCTGACACCGCCCGATACGCACGTCGCGCTCGCCACGCAGCTGCTCGAGATGGGCATCTCCGTTTTCTGCGAGAAGCCGCTGGCGCTGTCCGCCGCGGACGCGCGTCAGCTCGCGGCGCGCGCGCAGGAGCTGGGCCTCGTCGTCGGCGCGAACCACAACAACGTCCACCACCCGTCGTTCACGCGGATGCTGGAGCGCATCCGGGCGGGCGAGATCGGTCACGTCGAGCACGTGCAGTGCACGCTCAGCGTGCCTTTGGCGCAGCTCGACGCGGGCGACTTCGCGCACTGGATGTTCCGCGAGCCGCGCAACATCGTGTACGAGCAAGCCGTGCACCCCTTGGGGCAGATCCACGCGCTGATCGGCCGCGTCCAGAGCTGCGAGACGACGCTCTTGTCGCGGCGCGAGCTGCATCCCGGCCAGGTCTTCGTGGACCGCTGGTCCGTGAGCGCGAAGGGCGAGCGCGGAACGCTGCAGCTCTACCTGGCCTTCGGTCAGGGCTTCACGCGCAACACACTGCAGGTGCTGGGCTCGGACGGTGCGCTCGAGGCGGACTTGTTCCACAACACGCTCGCGGGCGAGCGCAAGACGGTCTGGCTCGACTTCTGGAACTCGTTCCTGGCCTCGTCGCGTCGTGGCGGCGAACTGCAGAGCGATGCCAGGCGGGGCGTCACGCGCTGGATGCGCTACACCCTCGGACTCGGCCGCCGCCAGGACGCGTTCTTCGTCGGCATGCGCGAGTCGATCGAGCGCTTCCACGCCGCATACCGCGTCGGCGGCGAGCTGCCGACCGACGCGGCGCGCGCAGCCGAGGTGCTCGAGTGGTGCGACGTGATCGCGTGCGCGGCGCCGGCCGCGCCGTCCGCGCCGCCCGATCTGCCGGCTCCGGGCCCGGCGCGCGCGGGTGAGGTCGTCGTGCTGGGCGCGACGGGCTTCATCGGCACGCGCACGGTCGCGAAGCTGCTCGAAGCCGGCTCGCCCGTGACCGTCGTCGCGCGCCGTGCGCACGCGCTGCCGCCGATCGTCGCCGACGGCGTGAAATCGGGCCGCATCCGCTTCGTGCGCGGGAAGCTCGAAGACCGCGCCTCGCTCGAGAAGGCCTTCGCCGGCGCCGACGCGGTGATCTCGCTCGCGACCGGCAACGGCGACACGTGGGCAGCCGTCGAGCGCTCGATGGTGAAGGGCTCGGTCGGCGCGGCCGAGGCGGCGATGGCGGCCGGCGTGCGGCGCTTCGTCTACGTCAGCTCGATCGCATCGCTCTACACCGGCCCGGACGCGGCCCGGGCCGAGATCCTGGACTCGGCCGGGACCGACCCGCGGCCCGGGCTGCGCTCGCTCTACTCGCGCGGCAAGATCGCGGCCGAGCAGGCGCTGCTCGCCGTGCACGAGGAGAAGGGCCTGCCGCTCGTGATCGCGCGTCCCGGTGTCGTGATGGGCGCGGGCACGCCGATGCAGCACTCGGGCCTCGGGATCTGGAACCGCGACAACCACTGCGTCGGCTGGGGCCGCGGCGACCGCCCGCTGCCGATCGTGTGGGTCGACGACGTGGCCGACGGGCTGGCGCGGATCGCGCGCTACCCGGGCCGCGACCTGGACGGCCGCGCGCTGAACCTGTGCGCGCGCGCGCCGCTGACGGCGCAGGACGTCGTGCGCGAGCTGCGCGCCGCGACCGGGCGCGATCTGCACTTCCACGCGCGCACGCTCGAGCTGTCGCAGGCGCTCGAGGTCGGCAAGTGGATCGTCAAGAAGGCCGGCCGCCGCTCGGGCGTCGACTACCCGAGCTGGCGCGACCTGAAGGCGCGCTCGCTGGCGGTCGTCTTCGCCTCCGACTTGGCGCGCGAGAAGCTGGGCTGGAAGCCGGTCGAGGACCGCGAGGGCCTGCTCGACCGCTGCGTGCGCGTCTACCGGCGCTGACGCCGCGACGCAGTTCGGTTAGCCTCGTTGCGCCGCGCGGTTCTCGCGCGCTGGCGACGAGGAACCGATCCATGTCGATCCGGAAGTTCGGAATCATCGCCTGTGCGCTGCTGGGCGCGGGCATCGCTGGCGCGCAGGACCGCAACGCCGACCTCGACGCCAAGCAGGTCGCGGCGCCGCCGGCGGACATCGCCTCCGGCTTGGTGCGCTTGCCGGAACCGGCCCGGACCGCCGTGCGGTCGCGAGCGCTCGTCGTGCCGCTCGACTTCGCGTGGGATGGGCAGCGCGGTTGGACGAGCACGTCGAGCGTACCCGTAGACGCTGATGGCGCGCTGACTCTGGCCGTCCTCGCGCGCGGCGCGGAGCGCTGGACCTGGAACGTTTTCGATCCGGCTGGCAAGCCCGTCGAGCTCGAGAACCGCGCGATTCGAACCGGGGAAGTCGACCTCGCGGATGCCCCCGGCTGGAGCCTCGACGTCTGGGAAGTGCCCGCAGCCCGCGCAGGCCGTTGGATCGTGCGCATCGTCGCCGCGGGTCGGAGCGTGTCCTCGCCGCCGCCCGAGGCGTTCCTGGTGACGCGCACGTCCGGCCGCGCGGTGATCGCGGCACACGTCACCACGCTCCAGACCCTGTCCGACGTCGAGATCGGCCTCGCCGCGCGGTTCGAGCGGGCCGGCGCGGCGCAGTCCGGCGAAGCGGTCGTCGAGCACGCCGGCGGGATCCTGCGCCTGCCGCTCCTCGACGACGGCCGCCACCAGGACGGCGGCGCGGACGACGGCCTCTTCGGCGCGCTCCTGCCGCGCGGCACCGCCGGACACGTGCGCGCACGCATCGCGCTGAGCGGCACGACGGACGGAGGCGCGGTGCTCGAGCGGTCCGTGCAGCTCGCGTTCCCCGTGATCGAGCGCCGCGCGCTGCTCGACGGCACGGTCGAGACGACCGTCATCGACGATCGGCGCCTGCGAATCGCGCTGGGCGCCGTCGTGCTGGGTGCACCCGCGAAGCTGCACGTTTCGGCCGAGGTGTGGGGCACGGACGCGAGCGGTGAGCTGGTCCCGGTGTGCTGGCTCTCGCGGATGCTGTGGCCCGACCGCGACGACGCCGAGTCCTCGCTGTCGTTGTTCCTCGACGCCGCCTGGCTCGACGTCGCCGACGCGAGCGCGCCGCTCGTGCTGCGGCGCGTGCGCGTGCAGGATCCCGACACACACGTCCCCCACGACCTGAGCGACTGGATGCCCGTGCCGCCGGGCGATCTGCCGCCCGCCGCGCTCGGTGACGCGCGCGAGATCACGCGCGCGATGCTGACGGGCGCGGGGTTGACGGGCACCCCCAGCGGCCCGCACACGCCGACCTCTCCGACGCTGCTCACGCCGACGCTGCTGCTCGTGCACGGCTATTGCTCGAGCGGATCGATCTGGCCCGCGGCCGACTTCACGCAGCCGAAGCTCGAGTTCCTCGACCCCGACGCGAACCGCACGCACGACCAGTTCGCGCTGATGCTGCGGCAGGCGACCTCCGCGCGCACCTCGTTCGGCGTCGTCGCGCACAGCCAGGGCGGACCCGCTGCGCTGCACCTCTACACCTACTACGCGAGCGGCCTCGACCACGCGACCGGCCCGCGGCTGATCCAGAGCGTCGGCTCGCCCTACCAGGGCACGCCGCTGGCGTCGCTGGGCAACTTCGCGTGCGGCGTGAACAACGACATGACGCCGGCGGGCTCGGCGACGTGGCTGGCCGGCATCCCGAGCTGGGCGCGCGCGCAGGTCTTCTTCCTGACGACGTCGAACGTCGGCGCGGTCTGCAACTTCCTCACGAGCCTGTTCCTCGCGGACCCCGAGGACGGCACGACCGAGATGGTGCGCGGCCAGCTCCCGGGCGGGAACAGCCTGGGCCACGTGACCGGCTGGTGCCACACGACGGGCATGAGCAACCCGGCGCAGTACACCGACCACGCGCGCAACGCCGAGCGGAACCTGCAAGCCGCGCGGTAGACAAAGGTGTCAGACACCTTGCACCACCGCGGGAGCGGGATTCGCGCGCAGAGGGCTAGACTCGGGACCATGCTCCCCATCGCGACGCTGGCACTCTGCGCGTTCCTGCCGATCCTCCCTGCACAGGACAGCGGCTACCGCCTGCCGCCGCCCGAGATCGTCGAGGTCCTCGACGCCGCGCCGACGCCCGACGTCGACGTGTCGCCCGACGGCAAGTGGATGCTGCTGATCGAACGCCCGGCGATGCCGTCGATCGCGGACGTGTCGCGGCCCTGGCTCGGGCTGGCCGGCGCGCGCATCGATCCCGTGCTGGCGATGCCCGAGCAGCCGTCGTTCGCGCATGGGCTCGTGCTCAAGAGCGTCGAGGACGGCGCCGAGCGGCGCGTGCCGCTGCGCCAGGGCGCGCGCATCGGGATGGTCTCGTGGTCGCCGACGAGCTCGCGCTTCGTGTTCACGCTGGCCGGCGAGACGGCCACGGAGTTGTGGACGCAGGACATGCGCGAGCTGGCGCCCAAGCGCGTCCTGACCGGGCTGAACGGCGTGCTCGGCTCCAGCATCGCGTGGCTCGGCGACGGCGACGCGCTCGTCGCGAAGGTCGTCGACGCCGAGCGCGGCGACAAGCCGGCGCGCCCGCTCGCGCCCAGCGGTCCGGCCGTGCAGGAGTCGCGCGGCGCGTCGACGGCGCTGCGCACGTACCAGGATCTGCTCTCCGACACGGAGGACGAGCGCGCGTTCCGCTGGAACGCGACGTGCAAGCTCGTGCTCGTGCGCCTGCTCGCGGACGAGACCGTCACGCCGGGCCAGGTCACGCTGGGCAAGCCCGACATGTACGTGTCGGTCGATCCCTCGATCGACGGACAGCACCTGCTCGTCACGCGCTTGAAGGCGCCCTTCTCGTACGTGCTGCCCTGGTCGCTGTTCCCCTCCGTCGTCGAGGTCTGGGACCTGACCGGCCGCGTCGAGCGCGTCGTGATCGAGAACCCGCTGGGCGACGCCATCCCGATGGAGGGCGTGCGGCTCGGCCCGCGCGACATCCAGTGGGCGGCCAGCGACCCGGCCACGCTCGTGTGGGTCGAGGCGCTCGACGGCGGCGATCCGGCCAGCCAGGCCGAGCACCGCGACCGCTGGTTCCGCCAGCCGGCGCCGTTCAACGCCGAGCCCGTGCCGTTCCTGACGCTGGCGCAGCGAGCGCGCTCGATCCGTTTCTTCGGCGATCCCAACCTCGTCATGGCTTCGGAGTACGACCGCGATCGGCGCTGGGTGCGCACGCAGATCGTCGACATCACGAAGCCCGGCGAGGTGATCGTCGTCGACGACCGCAGCCAGAACGACCGCTACGGCGACCCGGGCGCGTTCGCCAGCATGCAGGGCCCCTACGGCTCACGCATCGTGCGGCAGGACGGCGAGTTCCTCTACCGCATCGGCGCCGGCGCCGCGAAAGAGGGCTCGCGCCTGTTCCTCGACCGCTACAGCCTGAGGACGCGCACGAGCGAGCGGCTGTGGCGCTGCGCCGAGAAGACGTACGAGTCCGTCGTGGCGATCGCGAAGAGTTCGGCCGTCGAAAAGCCGACGCTGATCACGTCGTTCGAAACCCCGGTCGACCCGCCCAACTACCGCCTGCGCGACCTCCAATCCGGCGCGATGCGCGTGCTGACGACGTTCGGCGATCCGCAGCCGCGGCTGCGCGGCCTGAAGCAGGAGCTGATCACGTACAAGCGGCAGGACGGCGTCGAGCTGTCCGGGCGCCTGTACCTGCCGGCCGACCGCAAGGAGGGCGAACGCCTCCCGATCTTCGTGTGGGCCTACCCGAACGAGTTCACCGACGCCGGCACGGCCGGGCAGATCGGCGGATCGCCGTACCGGTTCGTGCGCGTGCGCGGCGCGTCGCAGATCCTGATGGCGCTGCACGGCTACGCGGTGCTCGACGAGGCCTCGATGCCGGTCGTCGGGTCGCCGGAGACGGTGAACGACTCCTTCTTGGAGCAGATCGCGTGGAATGCGAAGGCGGCGATCGACGAGCTCACGCGCCGCGGCGTCGGCGACCCCGAGCGCGCAGCGGTCGGCGGGCACAGCTACGGCGCGTTCATGACGGCCAATCTGCTGGCGCACACGGACCTGTTCCGCGCCGGCGTCGCGCGCAGCGGGGCCTACAACCGCACGCTGACCCCGTTCGGATTCCAGTCCGAGCGGCGCACGCTGTGGAAGGCGCCCAAGTCCTACCTCGAGCTGTCGCCGTTCCTGGTCGCGGACAAGATCAACGAGCCGCTCTTGATGATCCACGGCGAGAAGGACAACAACACCGGCACGTTCCCGATCCAGTCGGAGCGCCTGTTCGCGGCGATCCAGGGCAACGGCGGCACGGCGCGGCTCGTCATGCTGCCCGAGGAGTCGCACGGCTACCGCGCGCGCGAGTCCGTGCTGCACACCGTGGCCGAGACGATCGAGTGGCTCGACCGCTTCGTGCGCGACGCGGCGCCGCGGACGGATCAGGCTCCGCGCGTCGAGCCGGCGCCGGCTCCGGTCGAGGCGGGGTCGCCGGCGCGACCGGGCGGGAACTGACCGTTCACGCTCCGTTGCGCCTCACCGTGCGGGTCAGTCGAAGAATCGGTCCGCGCCGATCAAGAGTCCGACGCTGACCGGGGAGCGCCGCCAGTCTCCATCCACGCTCGCTCGAACAGGTCGCGCGTACCCTGCTGCTCGGCCCATCCGCGGAGGTAGCCCAGATCGAGGTTCCGCGAGCGCGCCTTGAGGATCCCGCACACGTCCCGCCATTGTCGTTGGGATTCTTCGCCGCCCTTTCGAAACCACATGAGCTTCTGGAGCAGCACGTCCTCGGCCGTGGCGACGAGGACCTCATCGCCCGGGCCGTTGCCGATCTGGATCCAGCGGGCTCGATCGAATTCAGCCTTGTGATGCCCCGTGTCGGGAACGACGTGCACGTCGATCTTCAGCAGATCCATCTTGTGGGTCATGCTGAACATCCGCATGTCACGAGCCGCCTCACGGGCTTCGTCGGCGTCGAGGTGGAAGGCCGAACTCGCGGTACGCACGAATCGATCGACTGCCAGCGGAGGCAGGGCCACGGCGAAGTCGGCGTCGAGGGTCAGTCTCATTTCGCCGTAGATCGTGCTTGCGAGCCCGCCGCCGAGAGCGTGGCGCAAACCACAGCGCGAAAAGACGGTTGCCGCATCGAGCGTCGCCAGTGCGAGGTTCACCGCCCGCTCTCAATCCCGGTCGGCGTCGAATCCGGTCCAACGCCGGACGTTCTCCGACCCGAGGCGCAAGGCCGCCGCACGCAGGAAGATCTCCCTGGCATCTGCATGCGGGTGGATCTGGCGCAAACCGCGCTCTTGGAGCAGTGCAGCCTGAGAGAGGAGATCGCACGCCGCACGGGCCTTCGCCGCGTCGTCCATGCTGGCCCAGAAGTCGAACTGGGCGCGCTCGGCCGCGTAGGAAGAGTCGTCCGATTGCAGCACGTAGCCGTTCGGCGGGATCGTGGAAGACGTCACGGAATGCAGTGTAACCAGGGAGAGGGCTGGATCGAGCGGGGCGTCCTGGTAGGACATCGCCCGTGGTCCGTAGCCAGCCGCACCTCCTCCACGTCTTCAGCACGTTCGTGCCAGCCGGTCCCGAGACGCGGGCGGTGCGGCTGATCGAGGCGGCCGGGCACGAATTCCGGCACTCGATCGTGGCGATGGACGGGCGCACGGACGCGGCGGCGCTGTTCTCCGGCAAGCTCGACGTGAGGCTGCTCGAGGCGCCGCCGAAGGCCGGATCGCTGGCGACGCTGCGGCGGCTGCGGGGTCTGCTGGTGACCGAGAAGCCGCAGGCGCTGCTCTCGTACAACTGGGGCGCGTTCGACGCGGTGCTGGCGGCGCGCTCGCTGCGCTACGGCCGCGTGATCCACCACGAGGACGGCTTCAACGCCGACGAAGCGCACGAGTTCAAGGCGCGCCGCACGTGGGCGCGGCGGCTCGTGCTGCCGGGCGTGCAGCGCGTGATCGTGCCGTCGCGAAGGCTCGAGACGATCGCGCGCGACGTATGGAAGCTCGCGCCCGAAAAGGTCCTGTGCGTGCCCAACGGCATCGACCTGCCGCGCTTCCAGGCGGCCGACGGGCGGCCTTCGCTGCGGCACAAGCTCGGGATCCCCTCGCGCGCGCCGCTCGTCGGCTGGGTCGGGCACCTGCGCGCGGAGAAGAACCCGCTGCGCTTCCTGAACGCCGCCGCGCGTGTCGATCCCGAGCTGGGCGTGCACTTCCTCGTCCTGGGCGACGGCGCCGAGCGCGCGGCGTGCGAGCAGCTCGCGGCGCGCACGCCGACCCTGTACGGCCGCACGCACTTCGCCGGCCACGTGGCCGATCCGCGCGAGCACTACCGGGCGATGGACCTGTTCTGCATCTCGTCCGACACGGAGCAGATGCCGATCGCGCTGGTCGAGGCGATGGCCAGCGCGCTGCCGGTCTTGACCACCGACGTGGGCGACGTGCGCGCGATGCTGCCGGCCGAGCAGGCGCCCTGGATCCTGCCGCTCGAGGAGCGCGAGACCGCGTGGCCGCTGGCCGAGAAATTGACCGCGCTCCTGCGCGAGCCCGGCGAGCGCGCGCGACTCGGCGCCGCGAACCGCGCCAAGGCCCTGGCCGAGTACGGGTTCGAGCGCATGCTCGAGGCGCACCGCACGGTGTGGCGCCAGGCCGCCGCTGGGTGAGCGGAGTCGTTTCGCGGGCGTGGGAGCGACGCGCTCGGGCGGCTATCATGGATCATTCAGCCGGACCCGTCCGGACGAGCGGGAGGTGCCTCCCGAGCGCCCGCCACCACTGTCCCTCTGCCCATGACCCTCGACACGCTTGCCCCGCCGTCCGTGGCCGTCCTCCAGCGCATCGCCGACCGCGCGTTCGCGCAGGTCATGGTGATGATCCACGTCGCGAACCACCGCAAGGACAAGCGGAAGGGTGACCCCAAGGTCGGCGGACACCCGGCTTCGTGCGCCAGCTCGATGCACATGCTGGCCGCGCTGCACCTGGCGGTGCGCGAGCCGCAGGACTACGTGGCCTGCAAGCCGCACGCTTCGCCGGTCGACCACACGTTCCACCACCTGATGCAGCTCTTCCGCGATCCGGAGGGGAACTGGCTGCCGGTCGAGGAGGCCAAGAAGGTGATGACGCGGCTGCGCGAGTTCCCGCAGCCCGGCAAGGAGATCGTCTTCCAGAGCTACCACGCGCGCTCGGACCCGGATTCGTTCCACTTCCTGCCGTCGGGCTCGGTCGGCATCCCGCAGGTCGTGTCGATCTACCTGGCGCTGGCGCACCGCTACGCCAAGGACCACGGCTGGAAGGTGCCCGAGAACGCGCACTTCTGGTCGATGATGGGCGACAGCGAGTTCCGCGAGGGCTCCGTGCTCGAGGCACTGCCCGACGTGGCCGAGCGGCAGCTCACGAACTGCACCTGGATCGTCGACTACAACCGGCAGAACCTGGACGGCACGCGCATCCCGAACGAGCGCGGCCTGCAGGGCTCCGACTGCGACCGGATGGAGAAGACGGCGATCGCCAACGGTTGGAAGGTCATCCAGGTGCGCCACGGGAGGTTTCGCGACGAGCTGTTCGCGCGGCCGGGCGGCGCGGCGCTCAAAAAGCTCTTCGAGGGCGGGCTCTCCGACTACGAGTTCCAGATGCTGCTCTTCAAGGGCAACGCGGCCGAGGTCCGGCGGCGCGTCGCCGACCGCGGCCCGGAGCTGACGAAGTTCCTGAAGACCTTGTCCGACCAGGAGCTCGTGCGCGCGTTCGCCGACCTGGGCGGGCACTGCATGGAGAAGCTCGTCAAGACGCTCCAGCAGGCGCGCCAGGACGATTCGGCGCCGTACCTGCTGATCGTGCACACGATCAAGGGCTACGGCCTCGAGTGCGCCGCCAACCCGTCGAACCACTCGGCGCTGCCCTCCGAGGAGGAGATCAAGAAGCTCCTGCAGGACCGCGGGCTGTCGATGGACGACCCGTTCACGCTGTTCCCGCCCGAGAGCGCCGAGGGTCGCTTCCTGAGCGAGCGCCGCGAGCTGTATCGCAAGAGCATCGTCGCGCTCGAGCAGCAGGCCGCCGAGAACCGCGCCGATGTGCTGCGCCGCATCGAAAAGGACGGCGGATTGCCCGAGAAGCTGGGCATCGACCTGTCCCTGTTCCCCATGGCGCACACGCAGTGGATGTGGGGCCAGATCGCGTCGAAGCTCGTGCGCATCGGCACGAACGACGAGGGCGGGCCGCAGACGGCGGTCAGCGCCAAGGCCCTGTCGCCCGACGAAGCGCGCTGGAAGACCGCGGCCGACATGGTGCTGACGCTCTCGCCCGACGTCGGCACGAGCACGAACATCTCGCCCGGGATGGACAAGCGCATCTACGGGCCCGACTACCTGGGCGATCTCGAGGAGGAGCTGTCGATCTCGTACAAGCACCCCGAGCTCGCGCCGCAGTCCGATCCGTGGACGCGCCACATCCGCTTCGAGATCGCCGAAGCGAACTGCATGAGCGCCGCGGGCGCGTTCGGGAAGATGGGCCACTACGCCGGCATCCCGCTGATGCCGATGATGACCATCTACGACTTCTTCATCAAACGCGCGCTCGACCAGCTGTACTACGACCTCTACTGGGGCTCCGAGTTCGTGATCGTCGGCACGCCCAGCGGCGTGACGCTGTCGTCCGAGGGCGCGCAGCACTCGTGGAAGAGCGACATCCAGATCCCGAACCTCGTCACCTGGGAACCGACGTTCGCGGTCGAGATGGACTGGATCCTGTCCGACGCGCTGCGGCGGCAGATGACGGGCGAAAACGAGGGCCGCCGCGGCGTGCTCGTGCGCGGCGTCACGCGCGGCGTGCAGCAGTCGCTGCTCCTGCAGCACGTGCGCATGCAGGCGCGCTCGAAGGCCGAGGGCTCCGTGACGGGCTCCCTCAAGCCCAAGGACGCGGGAGCGGAATGGGCCGACGCGCTCGACGAGTCCGCGCTGCCCGTGCTGGCCGACGCCGACCTGCTCGAGCGCGTGCGCCAGGACTGCCTGCTGGGCGCGTTCCGCCTGATCGACTGGCGCGGCTACCTGGGCTACGAGCCGGGCGACAACGTGGTCGAGCTGTTCGCGATGGGCGCGCTCGCGCCGGAAGCGTGCGAGGCGGCCTGGAAGCTGCTCGAGAAGGGCGTCTTCGCCAACGTCACGCTGGTCAGCTCGCCCGAGCTCCTGCTGGGCGTCCTCGGGCACCAGGGCGACTACCGCCACCTGCGCGAGGGCCTGGGCGTCAGCGCCGATCTCTTCGCGGTCGAGGGCGCGGGCGACAGCGCAGCCGGCTTGATCTCGCTGGCCGGCCGGCGCGTGCCGATCGTCGCCGTGTGCGACGGCGAAGCGGGCCTGCTCGACAACATCGGCTCGATCGTGGGCGTCAAGCAGGTCACGCTGGCCGTGCGCAAATTCAGCAAATGCGGCCGGCCCGACGAGGTCTACGCCTACCAGCACGTCGACGCGCAGAGCGTGGTCGAGGCCTGCGGCCAGGTGCTCTCCGAGACCGCGCTCGAGGACCTGCGCGTCTCGCCGGCGCTGATCGAGCGCATGGCCGGGCGCGCAGCGAGCCCGAGCCGCGACTGGCGCGCGCTGTGGCCCGAAGCCGGCGGCGCGCAGCACGACTGAGCGCGCGGTGCACGACGACGTTCCCGCGGGCCCCGCGCCCTTCGCGCCGTTCGAGCGCGTGCGTTCGGACCGCATCTACGACTCGCCCTGGGTCGGCTTGCGACGCGACGTCGTGCGCCGCGCGGGCGGACCCGAACGCGAGTACCACGTCGTCGAGATCACCGACGCGGTCGCGGTCGTGCCCGTACGCGCTGACGGATCCGTCGTCCTGATCGGCCAGTACCGCTACCCGCACGGCCGCACGCATTGGGAGATCCCGGCCGGTCGCCTGCACGCGGGCGAATCGGCGCACGCCGGCGCGGAGCGCGAGCTGCTCGAAGAGACCGGGCACCGAGCCAAACGGTTCGAGCCGCTGCCCGGCTTCTATCCGATGAACGGCATCAGCGCGCACTACGCGCACCTCTACGTCGCCAGCGATTGCGAGCGCGTGGCCGAGCCCACGCTCGACGAGCTGGAGCAGATCGTCGTGCGCGTCTTCCGGCGCGACGAGGTCGAAGCGCTGCTCGATGCCGGCCGGCTCGCCGACGGCTTCACGGCGCTGGCGCTCCTGTACTGGCTGCGCGGTCAGCGCTGACCCCGAACGGAACGGCGGGCGGTCGGGCGCCACACCCGCACCCGCGCGCGACCCGGGGCCGACCGGCCGATCGCGAGGCCCCTAGGGCCGCCCCGGGGCGGGTCCTAGGGAATCTTCACTTTTCGCTCGCGCCCCCCCGCCGGGCTGCCCATCATCGCGCAGTTCGTTGCTCGCCCGCCCCAATTGGATTGGACCGATTGTGTGGTTGGCGGCGTGTCTGACCAAGGTTCGAAATTCGAATGGGTACGCGTCTCTACGTCGGCAATCTTTCTTTCCAGACCACAGAAGCCTCGCTCCGCGCGGCGCTCGAAAACGGCGGTCGCCAAGTGCGCGAAATCGCCATGATCACGGATCGTGAAACAGGACGTCCGAAGGGCTTCGCCTTCGTGACGATGGGCACCGAGGCGGACGCCAAGTCGGCGATCTCCGAGCTCGACGGCCAGCAGCTCGATGGACGCCCCCTGCGCGTCAACGAGGCCGAGGAACGTCCCGCGCGCGGTGGCGGCGGTGGCGGTGGCGGCGGCCGTAGCTTCGGCGGCGGCGGCGGCGGTGGCGGCTACGGTGGCGGCGGCGGCGGTGGCCGCGGCGGCTACGGTGGCGGCGGTGGTGGACGCGGCGGCGGTGGCGGTGGCTACGGCGGCGGCGGCGGTGGACGCGGTGGCGGCGGCTACGGCGGCGGTGGCCGCAGTGGCGGCGGCGGCTACGACGACCGGTACTAGTCCGGTCCCACGGCCTGCAAGGCCGACCCTCATGCGCGCCGCGCCGGGCTCCCCGGCGCGGCGCGCTCGTTTTCACGCGCGCGCGCGCACGCAAGCGTCGCGCGCTTGCGCGCGGCGCCACCAGCACGGCTGGGTCTCTCCAGCTGCTGTTGCGTTCCTGCCGTTTCTTCTCAGTGCGGCAGCGCGACCAGCTCGAGCAACGGCCCCGGCCGGTTCACGCTCCACAAGCCCGTGAGCGGGAAGTCCATCTCGGTCGGCAGGAACACCTCGCTCGCGGGCCGGGTCGCGCTCGACGACGGGTCCACCTTCCAAGCCAACGGACCGAACGCCGCGCGCTCCGCCAGTAGGCTCGGCCGACCGTCGGATGGCCGCCGGTCGACGAGCAGCACGTGCGTCGTGCCCAGCGTGCGCAGGAGCACGAGCGGCGCATCACCGGACTCCGTCGCCAGGCACGGGCGCACGTGCAGAGCGCCATCGCGTTCCTCGAGGAGGTCCTCCACGCGCAACGCGTCGACTCCGCCCTTCTCGCGGCCCGCGTCGAGCGCCAGCTTCCGGTGCTGCTCGCGCGGGCGCAGCGTGTCCTGGCAGGTCGCGCGCACGCGCTCGAGCAGCACGAGCGCATCGCGATCGAGCTCGACGAACGGCCCATAGCGGTCGATGGCGACGCGCTGGTCAGGCGCGAGCGACGCCAGCCGCTCCTCGGCCAGCGCGCGCGTGTCGGCCCGCACGAGCAGCCAGTCGAAGCGCAGCGCCTGCACGAGCGGCACAGCCAGGAGGGCGGGCACCGCGATGCGCCCCCAGCGCGCGGCCAGCCAGCGTTCGGCCACGAGACCGGCCGGCAAGGCCAGGAGCACGGCGACCGGCAGCAGGTAGCGCGCGTGATCGCTCGGGTAGAGAAGGAAGAAGATCCCCCACACGACTGTGAAGACGGCGACCGCTCGCAAGCGCGGATCGCGCAACGCGAACCACAGGCCGGCGAGCCCCATCACGAGCAGGACGGGGTCGTAGCCGACGAAGACGCTCGACAGGCGCGGCAGCGATTCCCAGCGCAAGCCGAAGTTCGCGCTCATGCCGCCCACGCTCACGTCGGCGGCGCCGGCCCCCACGACCGCGACCTCTGGCGTGCGACCGTGCACGAGCAGATACGGATGTCCCAGGAGAACGCCTGCGGCGCTGAACCCCGCGACGGCCAGCACGCCGCCGACGAGACGGTTGCGCAGGCTCGCGCCCGTCCACGACGCCGGTACAAGGAGCCAGGCCAGGAACGGGATCGCGATCGCGCCCAGCCCCGACTGGTGGCAGGCGAACGCGAGCCCCGCGCAGATGCCCGACAGCGCGAGGTGCAGCTTGCGCCCGCTTTGCGTGTACACGATCGCGGCCCAGGCCGAGAGCGTCACGAAAAAGACCAGCGGCACCCACGGTCGCTCGTGCGTCGAGAACTGCACGTGCAGGAGCCCGGTGGCGACGAGCCAGCTCGCGACCCACGCGCCGGCGCGCATCCCCGCCGCCCGCGCGGCGTGGTACACGGCCCACACGGTCAGGGCGCCGAACACCGCGACGAGGAAACGCGCGACCCACGCGGCGCGCTGCGGATGCTCGAGCAGGTGCGCGCCGTACTCCTGCGAATTCCCCCACTCACCGCGCCATTTGCCCGTCACGTACTGGACGCCGTACAGCGGCACGAGCAGGTACGGGACCAGGTTCGGGTACGTCGAGTACTTGCCGACCGGCGGCACGAGGTCCTTGTCGCGCGCCATGCCCAGCGCCTGGCGCACCATGTGCGCGTCGGGGACGTAACCGCGCTCGCCGCCGTGCTTCAGCGGCAGGAGCCGCAGCGTGAGCGGCAGGACGAACAGCAGCAGGAGCGCGGCGAACCGCAGGCTGCGCGAGGGCGCGCCGCGCGCGGCTCCGCGCGGCGCCAACAGGGTTGGAGAGGCCGCAAGATCGGTTTCTTCTCGGCCTCTCATGCGGCTGCGGTCGCTCACGCCTCCGGGTCGATCTCGAAGCGCTTCAGGAACTCGTCCGTCGCGCTGACCTCGTCGAGCTTCGTGATCAGGAGCTCCATCGATTCGTAGGGGTTCATGCGCGCCAGCACGCGCCGCAGGATGTGCACGCTCTTGAGCTTCTTCGACGAGAGGATCTTCTCCTCCTTGCGCGTGCCCGACTTCTCGATGTCGATCGCCGGGAAGATGCGCCGGTCGGAGAGGCGCCGGCTGAGCACGAGCTCCATGTTCCCGGTGCCCTTGAACTCCTCGAAGATCAGCTGGTCCATCCGGCTGCCCGTGTCGATCAGCGCAGTGCCCAGGATCGTCAGCGACCCGGCGTTCTCCGTGTTGCGCGCGCTGCCGAAGATCTGACGCGGGCGTTCCATCGCACGGCTGTCGAGTCCGCCCGACATCGTGCGACCGCTCCCGCCCGCCAGGTTGTTGTAGGCACGCGACAGGCGCGTGATCGAATCCAACAACAGCACGACGTCCTGGCCCAGCTCGACCAGGCGCATGCAGCGCGTCCAAACGGCCTCAGCCAGGGCAACGTGCGTCTTGGGCGATTCGTCGGCCGTGCTGGCGAACACCTTGCCGCCCGTCGAGCGCTTCCAGTCGGTCGCCTCCTCGGGCCGCTCGTCGACGAGCAGCACGAACAGGTGCACGTCGGGGTAGCCCTGCTCGATCCCCTTCGCGAACTGCTTGAGCAGCGTCGTCTTGCCCGTGCGCGGCGGCGCGACGATCAGACCACGCTGGCCGCGCCCGATCGGACACAGGAGGTCGACGATGCGCATCGAGACCTCGTCGGTCACGTCGCCCGTCTGGTAGTGGAAGTCGGGGTCGATCGTCGTCAGCGTCTTGAACGCCGGCAGGTTGCGGACCTCGTTCGGGTTCTTGCCGTCGACGGTCGTGACGTCGACCAGCGCGTACTTGTGCTTCTGGCCGCGCGTCACGCGGCCGGCGACGAGCGAGCCCTCGCGCAGCTTGTGCTGCTGGATCAGGCGCATCGGCACGAAGACGTCGGTGCGCGCCGGCAGCCAGTTCGTGTCGGCCTGGCGCAGCGTGCCGAAGCCGCCGTGCTCGAGCAGCAGGACGCCCGAGACCTCGGCCGGCATCGGCTCGCGCGGCTCGGGAGCCGGACGGTCGGGCCGGTCCTCGCGCCACGGACGATCGCCGCGGCCGCGCCGGCCCCGCGCTTCGCCCTGGGGTTGCTGGCTCGGCGCACCGGGACCGCCCGGCCCGCGGCGCGGATGCCGATCCTGTCTCTGCGCGGGACGCAGGTCGGCGCGCGGCTCGCCGGCCGCCTCCTCCATCTCGCCCTCGAGACCGTCGTCGAACTCGACCTCGACGGCGCCGCCGTCGGGCTCGAATTCGAACGTGGCCTGCCCCGGTGATTCGGCCACGAAGCCTTCGGCGCCGGGAGGCGCGTCGGCGACCGCGGCAGCCGCGGCGGCCGGATCCGCGACGACCTCGCCTGGCTGCAGCTCGCGCTTACCGCGCCGGCGCCGACCGCCGCGCCGACCCTGACCACGACGTCGATCGGGTCGGCGCCAGTCGACGCCACCCTCGCCCGCGGGGCCTGACTGTTCACGCGGCGGACCACCCGACGGTGCGGGCTCGCCGGCGCCGGGGCGCGGGGCGCGGGTCTCGCGCGCAGGCGCACCGGCCTCGCGCTGCGGCGCAGTGGCCTCGCGCTGCGGCGCAGTGGCCTCACGCGGCGGGGAGCCGGACTGCTTGGAACGGGACGGGCGAACCGGAGTGTCTTCAGGAGCCAAAAGAAACCTCATCACTGTGCGGATCCGCGGGTCGGGCCTCGGCACCGCCGAGACCGCGCCGCGACGACCCCGCTGCGGCGCCGAGCGAACGCCAGGTCAAGGTGCCCGTCCGCCGGCTGCGAGCAGCCGCCGCGCGCGCGGTTCCAGGGGAGCGGAGAACCGCGCCCCGGGCCTCGTGCCCGCGGGCTCCGTCCGAGCCGCGGATCCCCCTCGAGGGAGGTCAGCGGTCGTGCGGAGCGTCGGTCGAACGGGGTCCTTCAGACCCCTTTCCAGCTCCTCGCGGGAGCCGGGGCGCCGCGGTGGGGAGTGCGATCGCCCGAGGGTATCGGGCTCCACGGGCTCCTCCGTGACCTGGCGGCTCGGGCGCGCCGTGCGGTCACCCAGGCCTGAGGGGCCGGGACCGTCGGGCATCCACCCGCGGGCGGCCTCGCCGCCCGCAACACCTTCTAGAATGACGCCCCCTGGCGAGGGAAGCGACAGGAAATCCGATTTCTGCGGGCCTCCCGGTCGGGGGGGCCGGCCGCCCGCTCGCCCGGCGGCCTCCACCAGGATCGGTTCCGGCGCGCCGCAGGTTGAGGTCCGCCTGAGCGAAACGGGGCCGTCACGGACGCCGTCCCCCGGGCGCAGCCGAGCCCGGCGTGCCCCTTTCCCGGATGCGCGCTACCGACCCCACATCCCTTGCGCCGCGAACGCTTGCAAGCGCTCGACCTGCGCTGCGGTGAGGAACGACCGGCTCTTCACCAGCGTGCGTTCGGCGATGCCGGCAAACAGCGCTCCCTGGTCGGCCGGCAGCCCGCGCCCCTCGGCGTGGATGCGCTCGAACGCAGACGCGACCTCGCCCTCGATCACGGCGATCAGGCGCGCGGTCTGCTGGGCGTCCAGGCCGATCGCCTGCGCGGCCTCGTTGCCGTGGCGCTGGGCCAGCACGCGCGCCTCGGCGTGCGACAGCGCGACGGTCTCGCCCGAACGCATCCACGGCTCGCCGCGCCGGTAGCTGGCCACCGCCGCGAGCTCTTCATCGGGCTCGAGGCGACGCACGTCGCCATCCAGCACGACGCGCGCTTGCGGCAGGATCGCGTCGGCGCGCGCGTGGGACTCGAGCTCGAGCAGGAAGCGCCGGCCGGTCCAGTCGACGCGGCTGTCCGCGACCCCCGGCACGTCGTCGAGCAGCGCCAGCACGGGCGCCAGGCGCGAGCCTCAACCGAGGCCGCGCGCCGCGCCTCAAGTGAACTTCTGCGATTCGAGGACGAGGAAGTCGGTGCTCGAACTCGGCGCGCTCGTGCAGGCGCTCAGCACGAGGAGCACGAAAGCCGCCACGCCGCGCACGAGTCGCGGCGCGCGCGGCATCGGGCTCCGGATCGATGGGACGGATCGCATCGCGATCATCCTACGCGCTGGAGCGTTCGCACGGGGCCCTCAGCACTCGCGACGCGTGAACCGGTCGTCTCGTCGACGACGCAGCCGGACTCCCAGGCGACCCCGACCGCGACGGCACGGGGTAGCACGTCCGCCGGCGAAAGAGGGCCGACGGAGGCAAGCTTGACGTGCACCTCGCCGCGCGATCCCATCTGCGCTCCCGAGGGGAGTGATCGAGGAACAACGATGACACATCGCACAGAGGATCGCTTCGCCGTCGAGTTCTCCCTGCTCGTCGTGCGCGTGATCGTCGGGAGCATCTTCTTCTACCACGGGGCGGGGAAGATGTTCGGGATGTTCGGAGGCCAGGGGCTCACGGCCACGGTCGAGATGATGGGCCCGATCGGCTACCTCGTCGCGATCGGCGAGTGCTTCGGCGGACTGGGCCTGATCGTCGGCTTCCTGTCGCGGTTCTCGGCCGCGTCGCTGATCGTGATCATGATCGGCGCGATCGTGCAGGTTCACGGCGCGAACGGCTTCGCGCTGGCCAACAAGGGCTACGAGTACAACCTGGCGCTGATCGGCCTGCTCGTGCCGATCCTGCTCGCGGGGCCGGGCGCCTTCGCGATCGGACGCTTCCTGCCGCTGCCGAAATCGGGCGGGAGCAGCCGGCCGAAGGCGATCCTGGAGTAGCCGCGATCCTCCGGTCGGCCTGCTACGGCGCGTAGAGTCGAGCCCGGGCCGGAGAAGCAGCTGGATCCCACATGGTATTCTCGACTTCGGCCCACCAGGCCGAGGCGCAAGTCACATGAAGCTCCCCATCCTTCTCGAGACCGATGAGACCGGCATGATCGTGGCCGAGTGCCCGGCCATTCCCGGTTGCATCAGCCAGGGACGCACCGAAGCCGAGGCGTTGGCCAACATCCGCGAGGCTGTGATCGGCTGCCTCGAGGTACGCGCCAAGCAGGGCTTGCCGCTGACCGTCCGGACGACCGAAATCGACATCCAGGTTGCCTGAACTCCCCGTCATCTCCGGTCGAGAGGCACGGAGGGCTTTCGAGCGCTGCGGGTGGGTCTTCCAAAGGCAGGCGGGCAGCCACATGATCCTGACCAAGCCCGGCAGCCTGGTCTCGCTCTCGATTCCGGACCATCGCGAGCTTGCTCCTGGAACGCTGCGCAAGCTGATCCGGTCGAGCGGAATGTCCGTGGCGGAGTTCGTCGAAGCGCTCCGTTGAGCCCGCTCGGGCCGCGGCTCACACCACCGCGGCCTTCACGACGTGGATCGGCGGCAGCGAGTCGAACAGGCACTCCCACTCCTCGCCGCCGTCGCGCCCCATCCACAGTTGGCCCGTCGTGGTCCCGAAGTAGAGCGCGGGCGACTTGAGCTCGTCGATGTCCATCGCGTCGCGCTGCACCGTGAAGAAGCTCTCCTTCTTGGGCAGCCCGCTGGCGAGCTTGGTCCACGCGCCGCCGCCGTTCTCGCTGCGCCAGACCGCCGGCGCGCCGCCCGGGCACGTGCGCGTCATGCCTTCGTGCGGCATGACGTAGACCGTGTCGGCGTCGTGCGGGTGCACGACGATCGGGAAGCCGAAGTCGGACGGCAGGCCCTTGGCGATCGAGCGCCACGAGTGGCCGTGGTCGTCGCTGCGCAGCACGCCGATGCCCGGGCGATCCTCCCAGCCGCCGTGGTTCTGCATGTAGAACCGTCCGGGCGCGTCCTTGTGGCCGGCGATCTTGTGCACGCACTGGCCGAACTCGGGGTACGGATCGGGCACGAAGCCGGCGCCGACGCCGGCGTTCGACGCCTTGAAGCTCTTGCCGCCGTCCTCGCTCAAGTAGTGGCCGCCGGTCGAGATGCCGACGTGCAGGCGCCTGCCGTCCGGCACGATCGTGTGCATGCACAGCCCGCCGTTCCCGGGGTGCCACTTGCGCGCGTGCGGGTGGTTGCTGATGCCCGGGACCATCTCCCAGGAGTCGCCGCCGTCGTGGCTCTTGAAGAGCGATGCCGGCTCGACGCCGCACCACAGGTCCTTCTTGTCGCTGCCGGGCACGAGCGACCAGATGTTGGCGAGCGCGCGCCCGTCGTCCTTGGGGAAAGCGGGGGCCGACTTCGTCTCCTTGAACGACTTGCCCAAGTCGGTCGAGCGCAACACTTTCATGCCGAAGAAAGCGTTGCAGCTCGAGGCGTAGATCTTCGGCGTGCTGCCACGCTGGTCGACCAGGGTCGAGTAGACGGCCACGCCCGATCCGAACGGGCCGCGCAGCGCGAACTTCTTGCGCGTGCGCGGCGCCTCGGCGACGAACAGGCCCTTCTTGGTGCCGATGCTGAGAATGACGCGTTCGGGCATGTTCAACCTCCTGAGACTGAGGGCAGGATCGTGACGACGTCCCCGGGCACCAGCTCCGTGTCGAGCCCGTCCTGGTCGCGCATGCGAGCCGCGTTGACGAACAGGTTCACGTGGCGACGCACGGCTCCGGTCTCGTCGCAGATGCTCTTGTGCAACGCCGGGTGGCGCCGCTCGAGCTCCGCGAGGACGCCGTGCAGGTCCGCCGCGGGAAGCGTGAGCTCCAGGCCCCCGCACGTGTCGCGCAGGGACGGTGAGACGCGGATCGTGATGGTCGTGGGCCGGGCCATGAGGACCGAGGGGGGAAGGTCGCGCAGCCTAGCCGCGCGCACGGGTTCCGTGCCAGGGAGCGATCATTCGTGGCCGCCGTGCTCCTCGAGAAGCGCGAGGACGGACCTGCTCACCCAGTCTCGATCGTGAAAACGCCGGCCCCAGGCCACGGGCGTGACGTCCCGGTACTCGTGCAGCGTCTCGTCCGCGACGAACCGCAGCTGCTTGCGCAGCGAGGCGCGCACGTTCGGATCCGCGCCGTGGTCCAGCAGCAGCCGCGCGAAGGCGTCGTCGCCGCGCAGGCCGACGCGGAAGGGCTGCGACACCACGCAGCCGAAGATCGCCGTGTGCCCGCCGAAGCCATCGGCGTCGACCGCGGCGCGCGCGTTCACGTCGGCGCCGCGCTCGATCAGCCAGCGCGCGATCTCGATCTCGTCGCCGTCGACGCACAGGTGCAGCAGCGTCGTGCCCGCCAGAGGCGTGCCGTGCAGCGCCAGGGATTCGTCCGCATGGCAATTGAGCTCGGGCGGGTAAATCTCCCCGTGCGCGAACGTCCGCGCGAGGAGACCGGGATCACGCCGCAGATGATCCTCGAGCAGATCGATGCGGCCGCGGTGCACGGCCATGACCGGCGTGTCCGGCAGCGCGATGCCGTGCGCGGCGAAGAGCTCGAGGCAGCGGTGCTTGCCCGGCGGATTGCGGCTGTAGGTCTCGAGCACCATCGCCACCGGCGCGAGCCGGTCGCCGTGCTCGTCGCTGATCTCCGCCCCCATTTCGAGCAGGAGCTCCAGGCCCGAGCCGCTCTGCGTCTCGCACGGCCCCATCACCGCATTGCGATCGGGCCGCGCGCCCATCGCGTGCAGGCGCCGCGCGGTCTCGAGCCGACCCTGCAGGCAGGCCCGCTCGAACGCGTGCTGCACATCCACCGCTCCGCGCTCGCGCAGCATGTCGATGATCCGGTCGCGGCCCAGGTTCGCGGCGTAGGACATCGGTGGGCCCCAGTTGCCGACGACGCCGCGCGCGTCCTCGTGCACGAGCTCGGGGTGCGCCGACACGAGCTCGCGCACGACGTCGAGGTCGTCGCACCAGATCGCGTCGGTCAGTCGACAGGCGATGACGAGGCGCGGCCAGCTCGACAGACCGTAGCTGCGGGCCAGCGCGAGCTGCGCATCGGCCAGCTTCGCGACCGAGGGCTCGGGGCTCTTCGGATGGTGCTTCTGCAACTCCGCGACCGAGGCGGGATCGCCGCGACGGATCCCGCGCAGCAGATCCTTCGCCTGGTTCCGGAGCTGCTCGAGGTTCGGACGGACGGGGAAATGACGGTCGGCCACGACGGACCTCCTGCGTGTTCGGCCCGCTGTCCGCTGCGCCGGGCGAGGAGGTTCGTGGGAACCGTACGTCGGAACGTCGGGCAGGTGGACTCGGTCCTCTCCGCGGACGGGTGGCGTCCTGCACGCCGCGGTTCAGCGTACCGTGACCCGCGGATCAGCGCAGCTCGAGCCGAACGGTGTTCGCCGCACCGCGCCGGACTTCGACGGTCTGCTCGGGAGCCGAGGTTGCTCCCGGCGCGGCGCCGTCCGCTTCCACCCGAAGGCGCCACGTTCCCGGCTGCAATCCCCGGAAGCGCGCCGAGCCGTGGGCATCGGTCGTCGCCTCTTGGCTGGTTCCGGCTCCGGCGGGCACGGCGAGCACTCTGCGGGCCGATCCAGCTCGGCCGTCGGCGTAGGCGACGAGGACGTCCAGGGTGGCGCCCGCGACGAGCTTCAGGACCACGCCCGACCGGCTCTGGCCTGCAACGAGCCGCACGACCTCGGACTGCGCGGGCTGATGCTCCGCGCTCTCCGCGCGGACGATCACGTCGACGTCGCTCTGCACGCCGTGCAGCACGAAGGTGCCATCGGCGCCGCTGAAGACGCGCGCGTCGCCGGGAGTCTCGGCCAGGACGTCGCCACCCACGCCGACGCGCTCGGCTCGGACGCGCAGGCCAGCGAGGGGCCGGCCATCCTCGTCGACCAGCCGTCCTTCGATCGCCCTGATCGGCAGGTCGACGTCGAACGTGCCCTGTGCTGCGGTGACAGGCACTTCGCATTCGAAGGCCATCGCTCGCGCGGGATGAACGATGCTCGCGTCGTACGAGCCCAGCTCGAGGCTGTAGAACGTGTACTCCCCCCGGCCGTTCGTGCGTGCGACGCGCGGTTCATGGTCCGCTTCGCGCAGAGCGAGGTGGAGCGTGGCGCCCGACAGCGGCTGGCCGCCCTGGGTGACGCGGCCTGCCAATCGCCCGCGCGCAACCGTCAGCGCCAGAACGTGCTCGGTGCCTTCGTTCACGTCGATCTCGCCCGCATGGCTGGTGGATTCTGCGAGAAACGTGTGCTTCCCCGCCTCCAAGTGGCGGAACGTGAACTGGCCGCGCTCATCGGTTCTGCATTCGCCTTGCGTTCGGAACGTCCCGGGTGCGACGACGTGCCGGATCGACACGCCCTGCACTGGATCACCGAGCAGCGTGCGGACATCCACGACGACCGTGCCTCCCGGGCGCAACCTCACCGTTTCTTCGTAGTCCGCGGCCTCGGGCAGCATGATCGTCCCGCTCCTGGATGGAGCGAACTCGGCGTGACGAACGCTCAGCGTCGCCGGCCATCCGCGCCAGCCCCGCAAGCGCGCCCTGCCTTCGGCGTTCGTGCGTGCGACCTCCTCGTGCCAATCACGCGGCCGCGCGGAAAAGTCGCTGACCCTTAAGCCGCTGGTCGCGGCCGCGACCAGCGAGACGTCGGCGTCGGACACCGGTGCGCCGCTCGCGTCGTCCACCACGCGCACGTCGAGCATCGGCGCGCGCTCCAGACGCAAGGTACCCAGATCGAGATCCTGACCTCGGATCGGCTGCAGACCGCCAAGATGCAAGCTCTCGAATCCGTGGGCCTCGATCACGAGTTCGACCGGAAGGCTTCCAGGGCCTTCGTGACCGGTGCCCAGAAGGAGTCGAACGCCTCCGCCCTCGCGGTGGAGCGGCGCGATCGGGCGCCCGCCCAGGCTCACCTCGAGCTCCGTCACGGGTTCGGATGTCGCGGCATCGACAGCCCGGAACACGATCGTGGTCGGCGGCTCGTACACGAGCTCGACGCCGCTTGCGCCCGCGCGCACGTCGGCCCACGTCGTGCGCGCGCTGCCCAGGAGATCGTGCTCGCCGTCGCGTCCCGACACCCGGTACATCGCGTCACGCGTCAACCCGCGTACGGCGAAGCTGCCGTCCTCCGCGCAGCGCGCGCTGCGCGGCACGACGAGCAGCGCCGTCTCGTCGATGAGCGCGCCGGCGTAGACCGGGTCGGTGCCGCCCTGGCGCTGCGGAACGGCCCGCACCCACAGGTCGCGCAGCACCTCGGGCGGAGCGCGCACGACGCGGCCGCGGATCTCGGCGCCGTCCGCGAGCACGAACTCCAGGCCGTCCACGACCTGCCCGGGCCGCGACGTCTCGCCGCGCTCGATCTTGTCGGGGTGCCCGTCGGCCCGGATCAGCAGCATCCAGCGGCCGCTGCCGAGCTCGTCGATACGGAACGCGCCGGCCTCGTCCGTGGTCGCGACCACGTCCCCCATCGAAGCGCCCAGGATCACGGCCGATCGGGCCTCGGGATCGAGCCGGCGCACGAGCGCGCCCGCGACCGGGCGACGCGCCGTGTCGAGCACGCGACCGCCCAGCACGACGCTGTCCTCGAGCGCGACGTCGCCCAGCTCGTGCAGCGCGTCGAGGTTCGAGATCGAACGGTCGTGCGGCGCGAAACCGCGCGCTCGCACGGCCAGCTTCAGGCTGCCGGCGGAAACGAGCGCGATGCGGAAGCGACCCTCCGCGTCCGACTTCGCGTCGGAACGGCGCGCCCACGCGAGCTGCGTGGGATCCAGATTCTCGACGGGCACCCCTCCCGATCGGTCGGCCGAGGCGACGTAGACGGTCGCGTTCGCGACGGGGTCGCCGCGCGGGTCGACGACGCGTCCGGCGAACGAGCGCTCGAGCGCGTTGGACGAGTCCGCGCCCGCCGGTTCCGGATCGACTCGTGCGGGCGAGGCTGCTTCGCGCGGGAGACCGGGGTCCATGTCGCTCATGCCGGACGCCGCGTCCGCACGCGTCGCCTCGACCGGAGGCGAGACCACGCCTTGCGCGTCGTCGTCGTAGAGCAGCAGGCACGCCACGACGACCACCGCAGCCAGCGCGCCGATGGCGAGCAGAGGCTTCAGGGAACGCACGGTCCGGCCTTCGGGGAGGCGGGTCCAGCGGGCAGGCGACGTGCCCCTGCGCGGCCGCCGGCCGCGGGACGCGCCGGCTCGAAAGCGGCCCCAATCCCGCCGGTCTCGGATAGGCTGGGCTCGACGGAGCTCTCCCTCTCGAGGGTCCCGTTCTCGCATTCCCCCTGCATGTGATCCCGAGAGCGGATCCCGATTTCCATGGACGCATCGATCACTCGATTGGATCAGCCCCTCCTCGTCCAGACTACCAGGAACGGCCGGAACGACAGGCGAGCACGCCGCGCGTTCTCCCGCGTGCTGCCCGTGCTCGCGCTCGTCGTCGCCGCGTCGTGCAGCGACTCCGGTGGCGGCGGTGGTGACGGTGGCGCAGCCGCGGCGGCCGCCGCCGACCTGGCCGCGGTCCGCACGTGGAACCGCATCGCGCTGGACGCGACCGGGCTCGACCACATGCCGTCGAACCAGGGTCCGCCGCACGTCTTCGGACAGCAGGTCGGCCCGTGCCGCGCCGCGCGCGCCGAGGCCATCGTGCACATCGCGATCTTCGAGGTCGTGAACGCGATCAAGGGCGGTCACGAGAGCTACGTCGGGATGGGTCCCGCGCCGGCCGGCACGTCGCTGCGCGCGGGCGTCGCACAAGCGGCGCACGACACGCTCACGGCGCTGTACCCGTCGCAGTCGGCGATCTTCGACGCGGCGCTGACCGACGAGCTGGACCAGGTTCCGGCCGGCACCGCCAAGACTCAGGGCATCGCGCTGGGCCAGAACGCCGCGACGGCGATCCTGTTCCTGCGCGCGAACGACGGCTCGGCGCACCCCGAGCCGCTGGTCGGCGTCGACTACTTCCCGGGCACCGCACCGGGCGAGTGGCGGCCGGACCCCGTCGCGCAACAGGCTGTCGCGCTGGGCGCCAACTGGTCCCAGGTGCTGCCGTTCGTGATGACGTCGGCCGAGCAGTTCCGCATCCCGCCCCCGCCGGCGATCGACAGCCCCGAGTACGCGGTCGCGTTCAACGAGGTGCAGACGCTGGGTGGCGACGGCACCGTCACGCCGACGACGCGCACGGCCGACGAGACGCACGCCGGGATCTACTGGGCCTACGACGGCGTGCCGAGCTTGTGCGCACCGCCGCGCCTCTACAACCAGATCGCGGTGCAGATCGCCACGGAGCGCGGCACGAACGCGGCCGGGTTGGCGCGGCTGCTCGCGATCCTGAACGTAGCGATGGCCGACGCGGGCCTCGGCAGCTGGGAATCGAAGTACTTCTACAAGTACTGGCGTCCGGTCTGCGGGATCCGCGAGGCCGACGTCGGCACGGGGCCCAGCGGTCTGGGTGACAACAACCCGGCAACCACCGGCGACGCGAACTACCTGCCGCTGTGCGCGCCCGCGAGCAACCTGACCGGGACGAACTTCACGCCGCCCTTCCCGGCCTATCCATCCGGGCACGCGACGTTCGGCGGCGCGATCTTCCAGGTCCTGCGGCGCTTCTACGGCACGAACAACATCGCGTTCACGTTCGTTTCGGACGAGTACAACGGCATCACGACAGACAACACCGGCGCCGTGCGCCCGCTGCTGCCGCGCTCGTTCTCGAACCTGTCGGAACCGGAAGAGGAGAACGGCCAGAGCCGCATCTACCTCGGCATCCACTGGAGCTTCGACAAGACTCAGGGCATCCAGATGGGCAACATCATCGGCAATTACGTGTACGACCACGCGTTCCAGCCGGTGCCCTGAGGTACGAACGGCGCCACGCCCCGGGGCGCGGCGCCTGTCACATCAGCTCGCGGACGTTCTACCCCGCGATTACGGCATCCAGTTGATCGACAGCGAGTTCGTCAGGTTGAACGTCGCTGCCGTGCAGAACGCGGCGGCGTTGCGGTACCAGACCTGGTACGTGCGGATCGCCGGAACCGTGATGTTCCCCTGGACCGAGATCGGCGGGTCGGATCCCGCCGGGTACTGGGACGAATTGCAGATGTTGCTCGTCGTGCCGAGCCGGATCGTCGCTCCGGCCACACAGCGCTTGCCGTCGCCGAAGAGCACGTTGTTGAACCCGGCACCCTGGAAGTACAGGCACGACGAGTTCGGCATGCCTAGGCCTTGCAGGACCACGGTGTCGTTCGCGAGCGACGCCGTGCCGAAGCCGACGAGCATCGCGCCGCGCGGCTCGACTGAGTTCGGGCAGCCGCGACCGGGCCCGCCCGCGGGGACGCCCGGGAAGCACGGGCAGGGACTGCCCGGATCGTCGCCGTAGCAGGCCGTGGCACCGACCGTGCTGATGCACGTGGGCTCGAGGTTCATGCGCACGAAGACGCCGTCGACACCGATCACCTTCGTCACGGGACCGCCGTTGGCCGAGTTCGACGTCAGATAGCCGAACTCGAGAGGTCCCCCGCTGCTCGAGAAGTCCGGTCGCAGCGGCGGGCCCGAGCTGAACAGGTTCGTGAAGTCCTCGGAGGTGAGCTCCTGCTGGTAGCTGATCCACGACGGGATGAACACGTTGATCGTCGGACTGCCGAACCAGTCCGAGCCTTGGCGCACCACGAGCTGCAACCCGACCGCGCCGCCCACAGTCGGGAAAGTCAAGTGGTTGGCGGAGGCCAGGAACGTGACGGAGTAGACCGGCTCCGGGGCCGGATCGTGCACCATCACCGTGGCGAGGTGGCTGACGACGATCGCGCCGTTGCTCCACGTGTGCGTCGTCTCCCGGTACGGACCGTTGTTGGTGCCGCCGGCGGGCTGCGTGACAGTCGACGTCGTGGCCGAGGCGCCCGGCGTCGTGTCGATCAGCTTCTGCGAGGTCCAGCTGCCCGGCAGGAAGTCGTCGTCGTACCAGGCCACGCGCGAGAGGTGGAGCGTCATCGTCCAGTTGTCGATGCCGCTGACCTTCGTCACCGGCCCGCCCGTCGCCGAGTTCCCCGTGATGAAGCCGAACTGGGTCCAGGGTCGCGTGCACGAGAAGTCGGGACGCGACGGCCCGCTGCCCGCGAAGAGCGTGAAGTCGGCGGCGGTCAGGCCTGTCTGGACGTACGAGGCCCACAGCGGATCGAACACGTTGATCGACGGTCCGCCGTAGTACGCCCCGTTCTGGACGATGCACAGGCGGTAGGAGACGGCTCCGCCCACCGTTGCCCCGGTCTGGTGGATCAGGTCGGCCGCGAAGTCGATCGAGCAGAACGGGACGTTGTTGTTCGAGTAGTAGTGCTGCGTATCGACGTGCGCGACCAGGATCGTCCCGTCGGCGTACGTGTGGCTCGTCTCGCGCCAGTCGCCCGAGGGCCCGCCGAACGACTGCGTCGTGCTCGTGAACGTCGCGCTCGCGCCCGGCGTCGTGTCGACGATCTTCTGGCTCACCAGCCCGGGGCCGAATGTGCCATCGAGCATCACTTGCGTGTCGCTCGCGCGCGCGCTTCCCGTGAGCGCGATTGCAGCTGCGAGAGCAGGAACGAGGGCGGCGGGACGCAGACGACGGACACGGTCAAGGATCGACATGGGGGTTCCTCGAGGATGCGGAGCGGCTCTCCCGGGATGTGCAGCGGCGGACCGCTCGTGGTAACGCGAACTCGAGGATTCTCGCATGGAACGGCTCGGTGGCGCGATTCCGTGTGCCGGCACCGGCTCGCCCCTCATCCGGCCGGCCAGTCGCGCTCGATCAGGGACGCCAGTCGATGCTCAGCCCGTTCGTCAGGTTGAAGGTGCCCGCGGTGCAGAAGGCGTCCGGGTTGCGGTACCAGACCTGGTAGAGGCGCCGGCCCGGCGACGTTATGCCGCCGGCCGTGCTCACGTGTGGGTCGCCAGGGCCCGGGTAGCTCGATCCGCCGCCCACGTTGAGCACGGTCCTCATACGCACGACCGATCCGTTCACGCACCGCAACCCGTCGCCGAACACGACGCCCGCGCCACCGTTCACGGGCGTGGTGCCCTGGTAGTAGAGCGCTGCCGCATTGGTCATCTGCGTGCCGACGAGGACGAGCTCGTCGTGCGCTAGGCTCGCCCATCCGGTCGCGCGCAGCCGGCCCGCGAGCCCGAGCGAGTTCGTGCAGCCGTCACCGCTGCCGGCCGGGCTCGCATTGCCGCACGGACAGGCCGTTGCGCTGCCGTCGCCGGCGCAGAACGAGAGGCCGCTCGTGCTGCAGTTGCGCAGCACGGAGATGCTGTTGCTCGCGTAGTTCGCCGTCACCCAGTCGGGATCGCCGTCGCCGTCCACGTCACCGGCCGAGGCGAAGATCGGGCTCGCGCCCGTGTCGTACGAGGCCGGTGCGGCCAGCGTTCCGCCGCCCAGGTTCTCGAGCACGACAACGGCCGCATTCGCCACGCAGGCGACGTCGAGGTCGCCGTCCCCGTCCACGTCGGCGAGCGCGACGGACATGCTCGCTGCGCCCACGTCGTGGGAAACCGCGGCACCGAACACCCCGCTGCCGTTGTTCGGCAGCACCGCCACGGAGTTCCCTATCGTCGTCGCGACGGCCGCGTCGAGGTCTCCGTCGCCGTCCAGGTCCCCCAGCGCTACGGAGCCCGGGTTTCCGCCCACGGAATACGAGGTTGGCGCCGCGAACGCGCCAATGCCGTTGTTCAGCGACACGAGCACGCGGCCCAGGCTGCTGTGCGTCGCGACGATGTCACGGTCGCCGTCACCGTCCACGTCGCCGATCGCCACGGAGAGCGAGCCGTAACCCGGTGCAGGGATCGCCGCCCCGCCCCCGAACGATCCGTTCCCTTGGTTGAGCGACACCGCGATCGTGCCGACGGGACCGGTCGGAGCGTTGCCGGTCACGATGTCGAGCGCGCCGTCGCCGTTCAGGTCACCCAGCGCGATGGAGTTCGGCTGGAAGGAAGCGGCGTAGTTGACCTGTGCCGCGAACGTGCCGTTGCCGTTGCCCAGCAGCACCGAGACGTTTTCGCTGCCATGGTTGGCCGTGACGGCGTCCAGGTCGCCGTCGCCGTCCAGGTCGCCGCTGGCGATCGCGATCGGGCTCGTGCCTGTCCCGTACTGAGTCGAGGCTCCGAACGACCCGTCGCCCAGGCCCCGCAGCACGGATACGTTTGCACCGCCGTGGTTGGCGGTGACGGCGTCGAGGTCACCGTCGCCGTCGAGGTCGCCGAGCGTCACGCCGTAGGGATTCATCCCGGCGGAATACTGCGGCGCGGTCCAGAACGTGCCGTTCCCGGAGTTGATCAGCTGGAGGACGTGACCGGCGTCGCCGAGGACGTCGAGATCGCCGTCGCCATCGCGGTCCACGACCACGGCGCAGAACGTGAGGCCGCCGCTGGGGAAGTTCACGGGCGCGGCGAACGTTCCGTTGCCCTGGTTGGAGAGCACGGACACTCCCCGGCCGTTGTACAACGCGACGGCAAGGTCGAGGTCGCCGTCGGTGTCGAGGTCGCCCAGCGCGACAGACCACGGATTCTGGCCCGCGGCGTAGGACGCCTGCGCCGCGAACGAGCCGTTGCCCAGGTTCATCAGCACGGACACGCTCGACGAACCGGTCGACGCCACGATGTCGGCGTGCCCATCGCCGTTCAGATCTCCGACCGCGACCGACGACACGCTCGAGGAAGTGCCGTACAGGCTCGTCGAAGGGAAGGTGCCGTTGCCCGCATTGATCAGCACCGCCACGTTGGCACCGCTGTAATCACCCACGACGATGTCGAGCCGGCCGTCACTGTTGAGGTCTCCGAGCGCCACGGACTGCGGGCCGGTACCCGTGGGATAGGACGTCGGCGCACCGAACGTGCCGTTGCCCGCATTGACCAGCACGGAGACGTTGTTGCCCTGCTGGTTGGCGACCACGATCTCGGCGCGACCGTCGCCGTTCAGGTCTCCGATCGCGACGGCGGCCGGATGGTTGCCGGCGGCGTACGTCACCTGGGTCGCGAACGTGCCGTTGCCGTTGTTGTGCAGCACGGAGACGTTCCACCCGGCGTAGTTGGGCGTCACGATCTCGGGCCGTCCGTCCCCGTCCAGGTCTCCCACCGCGAGAGCGTTCGGTTGATCGCCCACGAAGTAGGCCACCGGGTTCGCGAACGCCGTGCCCGCGCCCTGCAGCAAGACCTCGACGGCGTCGTCGTAGAGGTTCGCCGAGACGAGGTCCGCATCACCGTCGCCGTCGAGGTCGCTGGCCGCCATCCAGACGGATTGGGAGAGCGGGATCGAGCGCACACCCTCGAAGCACGGTCCTTGCGCTCGAGCCGACGCCGCGAGGGTGATCGCGACCACGCACACCAGCGCTCGCGCTGTCGCGGAAGATCTGGCGGTCGCGAGTCGTTCGCAGGACGCATCGCTGTGGGATCGGAAAACGTCATTCATGTGCGCTCCGAATTGTTCGCTGGACCCCTCCAGCATACGGGTGCGCTCTCGGCGTGGGCGGCTGCGGCCCCCCCCCTCGCACCCGGAGCCCACGGCCCGGCGAGAGGTCGGGGCCAGAGGACCTGGGCCTTGGGCGCTTGCGCCTTCGATCGCGCGGCATGCACCGCTCAGCCGCTGAGATGCCGCTCGCGATGGACACCGCGCCACAGCAACACCGCGGCGAACAGGGGCGCGGCACAGCCGCAGACCACGATCACGGCGTCGAGCACGCCGCTCATGCTGGGCACGTTCCAGGTCGCGGCCTGCGGGGCGACTCCCCGGCGAACGGGGAAGCTCCGTAGTCCCCAGAGGCCAGCCGAGGAGGAATGGTCGGGGCGAGAGGATTCGAACCTCCGGCCTTTGCGTCCCGAACGCAACGCTCTAGCCAAGCTGAGCTACGCCCCGACCCTAGGGCGAAGAAGGATAGGAGCCGTCCCGAGTGCCGTCAATCGGCCAGAGGGCGCGGAACCGCCCGCTGTGCCCGGGAAGCGGGGCCGCCTGGCGCCCGCCCCGACCTACTTGCCGAGATCGACGAAGACCCCGCCGTTCTCCTCGGCCATCCTGCGCATGAAGTCCTTCTGGAACTCCCCGATCGCGATCGTGTGGATGATGATCTTGCGCAGCTCGTTGGCGGCCTTGATCTCGCGCAGGATGTCGTCCGGATCGACGAACTCCCCCACGGTCGGGCGGCCGTCCGACAGGAAGAAGATCGTGTCGATCTCGGTCTTGTAGTCCTTGTCGCCGGTCGTCGGGCCCTTCGTGGGATCGATCCCCATCGCGGTCATCATCGCGCCGTACGTGTTCGTCTTGCCCATGTCGAGGTTCGCCATGCCGGTGAGCCCGACGGAAGCCATATCCTCCTTCGACGAGCCGCCGATCGCGATCAGCCCCTTGACCCAGTCCTTCGCGGCCGACTTGTTCAGCACGTTGGCCGCCACGAGCTTGCCCTTCTTCCACGGGTCGACCTTCGTGGCGAACGACACGACGTTGAAGTTCACGAAGGGCTGCAAGCGCTCGATCGTGCGCATCAGCTCGGTCTTCACGATGTCGATGCGCTGGAAGCTCGGGTAGTTGCCGTCGCTGAAGCGTTCCTTCTCGACGACCTCGGCCTCCATGGATCCCGACACGTCGATCACGAACAGGACCGAGCGGCTGGGCGTCTGGATGCCGTGGTAGTCGCCGACGCCGGACTTCGTGATGTCCCATCCGGGCGCGCCGGTCTTCGCCACGCGCTTCGTGCGCAGGTAGGCGATGGCTTCGGCGGTGGGCAGCACGAACGTGGCCTTGTTCGCCTCCCACCAGTTCTTCCAGGCCAGGGCCTCGACCATCTCGAGCCCGGTCAGGTTCGAGAGCGCCTCGACGATCTCGGGCGTGAGACGCCCCTCCTCGACCTGCAGCCGCGCGACGAGCGGCGCGACCGCGTCCGCGTGGCGGATCTTCGTCAGCGCCTTGATCGCGCTCGTGCGCACCTGCCACAACGGATCGTTGAGGAGCTGCGTGGCCTTGGGCACGACCAACGGCGAGCTCAGCGTCGTCAACGTCTCGAGCGCCTGCCCGCGCACGGCCGGCTCGGGATCCTCGAGCAGCGGCGCGCAGGCCGCGTCCGCTCCCGGTTCCTTCGAGACGGCCAGCACCTGCAACGCGTGCCGGCGCACTTCCCACGACTTGTCGGCCAGCGCGCTCTGCGCCAGCGCCAGCGCGCCGTCGTACTTCCCGTCGCCGATGGCGCGCAGCATCCCGACGCGCACGAGGTCGTTCTTCTCGCCCTTGTACGCCGTGAACAGCGCTTCGATCGTGCCGGGCGACGGCAGCTTCGCGAGCACCTTCACGGCCGCGCGCACGACCTCGCCCTCGGGATCCTTCAGGATCGGCACGAGCACGGCGACGACCTGGTTGTCGTCGACGCCTTCGAGCGAGAGCACCGCCTCGACGCGCGAAGGCGTGTCCTGGTACGTCTTGAAGTACTTCTTGAAGTTGACGATCGTGTCGTCGGCCGAGGCCAGGACCGGCAGGGCGACGAAGACGAGCAGGAGGAGCGCGCGGACGAGTTGGGGCATGCCTGGGAGGGGTCGCGCCACAGGGGCGAGGAACCATCCTAGCCCTCGGGGACGCGACGGTTATCGGCGCAGTCGCCGCCCGTGTCGCCCGACCCTGACCCTGTCGCTGGCCTGTCCCTGTCGCTGGGCCCTCAGGGCCGCGCCGGGCGCGCCGCGGCGGGCTCGGCCGCCGAGATCTCGTCGGCGTCCACGGTCAGCCGCGCGCCGGCGTCGGTCACGAGCGTCACAGTGCGCCCTTCGCGGGACACGACCGTGCCGTAGAACACGCCGCCGGCCGTGCGCACGCGCTGGCGGGCCGTGGCCGGGGCGGGCGTCTCGCCGACCTCGGCGATCTGTTCCAGGCCGCGCATCCGCGCACTTTCGACCTGGATCGGGCCGGCGTCGGTCGTGAGCCACACGCGGCCCTGGCCGATCGCGGTCAGGCGACCCTCTTCGCGCTGCGCACCGTCGAGGCGCACGCGCACGCGCCCCACCGCGGGCGTCTCGAGGCGCAGCGTGCCGTCGAGCGCCTCGATCGGAACGGTCGTGCCCTCCCAGATCCCGGTCATGCCCGAGCTGGGCGTCGCGTGTCCCGCGGCGGCCGGAACGGCGGCACCCGCGACGGTCGCGGCGGCGGGCACGGCACGCTCACCGGCGTGCGCCGGAGTCACGGCGCGGAACGCACCCAGGTCGGCCAGCGGCGACGACGCGCGGCTCTGTTGCGCGAGCCAGCGCTCGACGCGCTCGCGCACCGCGTCGTCCGCCGGACCGCTCGAGCCGCCGGGCGCCGTCGCCGGGACGGGCGCGTCGAGCACCGGCGCCACCGGTGCAGGCGGCAGCGCGTAGACGACGAGCGCGGGTGTTTCGGGCTCCGGCGCAGTTTCGAGCAGCGCGCCCTGCGGCGACGCGTCCGGTTTCTGCGCCGCATTCGCACCACGGCGCTTCACGTTCACGGGCGCGGACTGCGTGCGCGGCAACCGGTCCGCCTCGGCCGGCGTGAGCAGCTCGACGGGCGCCGCCGAACGCGCGCGCTCGGTCGGCTGAACGGGAGCCGCAGGCGTCACGGGCGGCTTCGATCCGCCCAGGAGCAGCGTTTTCGTGATCACGGCGCACAGGAACAGCCCGGCCAGGATCGCGAGGCCGCGCACGAACCACGGCGCGACGTGCGCGGCCGGGACCGAACCGTCATGGAAGGACGCGTTCGACGGCGCGGCGCGCGGCACGAACGAAGGGTGCGCCGGCGGAGCCGCGCCGTCCGCGAGCTCGAGCAGCCAGCTCGGGCGATCCGCGGGCTCGATTGCGACGGGTCCGTTCGCAGGAGGTGCGCTGACGCGCCAGTTGTTCGGACGCACGTCGGGCCAGCTCGGCGCGAGCGCGTGGTTCTGCGGCAGGAGTTCCTGCGGCGGCATCGCGATCGGCGCCGCCGGACGGACAGGCTGCGCGACTGGCGCGCGCGGCGGCGCTGGGATCGGTCGGGGCGCAGGCGGGGGCGCCGGCTCGGCGGGTCCGAGCGCGTGCATCTGGGCGTGGAAGTCCGTCGGGCTCAGCGCCGGTCGAGCGAGCCAGCTCGGCGGGAAGGGCTGCTGCGGCTGCGGGATCGGACGCGGAGCGGGCAGCGGCGCGTGGAAACCCGACTGCGCTAGCGACGATTGACCCTTCGAGCTCGGCGGCAACGCCTGCGGCCGCGCCTGCGGCGGCGGCAGCGGACGCGGGGCAGGCGACGGCGCGTGAAAACCCGTCTGGCCGAGCGGAGGCTGAGCCCGCGGCGCTGCCGGGGGCATCGGCGGCGAAGGCAGAGGCGCCTGGAAGCCGGTTTGTTCGAGCGGCGGTTGCGACTGCCAGCCGGAGGTCGCTTGCGAAGGCAACGGCGGAGGCACCGGCGGCCGCTGCGAGGCTCCTGGCGCGAAGTACCCCGTCTGGGTCAGCGGCGCGGGGCGACCAACGGGTGCGGCGAAAAGACCCGGCTGGGGCTGGATCCCCGCCGGCGGCGGATACCCAGGCTGCGGAGGGTTGGGTTGCGGATGAGCGGGATGCGGATAACCAGGCTGAGGAAAGAACCCGGTCTGGACCTGCTGCCCGACCGACGGTCCCTGAGCAGCGGGACGCGCCGGACCGGGCCGCGGCTGCAATCCGGGCGGCGCGTTCAGGCCGAGCTCAGCCCCCAGGCCCAGGAAGTCCTCGGAGCCCCCCGGCGGAAGCGGATCGGGTTGGAACGGATTTCCCGGCGGTCGTTTGGAGACGGACATGCTGCGCGAGGTCGATCGGAAGGCTCATCGGCAGGCCCCTGCTCACGGTTGAGCACCGACCGCAGGAAACGAATTCCTTTCGGGCGCGCTCTTGAACAGCGCGCCCACTCTGTTGGGCGCGCGGGGCGCGCGCCGAGCGCGCGCTCCGCGCGCGCGGGGGGGCATGGGGCGCGGTTTGGGCGCGCGCCCTTCCTCCTCACCTGCGACGGAGGATGCGGGTCGCGCCTTGGCGGATCGTCACGCCGGTCGTGTCGAAGTGCTCGAGCAGGGGGATCAGGAATTTGCGGGTGGTCTGCAGCTCGTCGCGCAGGGAGGGGATGTCGAGCGACTTGTGGGCTTCGCAGTTGCGGACGATCGCGGCACGCGCGGCTTCGTAGGTGGTGTTCGCGAGGTAGATCTCGCCGGGCTGGATCGCGCGGGCCTCGCCGCGGTCGATCAGGAGCTCGATCGCGCGCTGGATCGATTTCGCGGGCACCTTGAGCTGCTCGCTCAGCTCGGTGGGAGAGGGCGGTTGGTAGCGAGCGGCCTCGAGCGCGGCGCGCACGCGGCCGAGCAGGTCCTCCAGAGCGGGATCGAGAGCGGGCTTCTCGCTCGTGCGGCGCACGAGGCCGCCGGGCTCGACCTTGGCCTGCCCGCACTTCTCCAGCTCCTGCAGCACGGCTTGCAGGAAGTCGGGCGCGAAGCCGGTCGCGCGGCGCAGCTCGCGCACGTCCATGACCTCGCGGTGCGCGTGCTCGCCTTCGAACCAGGTCTTGAGGGCAGTTTCCGTGCGCGTGATCGCGGCGGCGAGGCGCTCGGGATGGATCCAGCGCGGCGGATTGCCCAGGCGCAAGGCCTTCTTCTGCGAGCCCAGGTCGTTCAAGAGCCGCTCGGTCTCGTCGCGCGAGCGCTTGATCTCGACCGAGAGGTCTTCGGGCGTGTGCAGGCCGGCGCGCGCGCGCAGGAGCACGACCTCGAGCAACTCGCGCGGCGAGGACAGCCCTTGCGACGCGCGCGTGAGCTCCTCGAGCACGAACTTCTTGTAGCGCTTGAGGCGGTGCTTGCTCTCCTCGAGCACGACGCCGCCGCCCAGCACGTAGGCCGGCGACGCGAGCCGCAGGACGAAGCGGTCGCCGGGCGCGACCACGACGGCTTCCGAGAGCCGCAGTTGCGCCAGCGCGGTGCCGCCCGGCGCGAGCGCGTCGCAGTCGAGCAGCACGAGCTCGCCCAGCACTTCGGCCGTGCCGGCGTGGAAGCGCACCTCGGTGCGGTCCTCGATCGGACGGTCGAGGTTCGCGAGCGCAGTCACCTGCGCGCCCAGCATCGTCGCGCCGCGGAAGAACCCGGGCGTGGCCGCGACCATGCCGCGCGCGACGTCGTGGTGGTCGACGTCCGTGACGTTGATCGCGCTGGAATGGCCGGCGCGGATCGTGTCGACGGACTCCTGGTAGGCCTGCAGCGCACGCACTTTCGTCGTCAATCCGGGCGGCAGGATCTCGAGCACGTCGCCGACCTTGGCCGTCCCCGACATGGGGATGCCCGTGATGACCGTGCCGTGGCCGTGCGAGCTGAACACGCGCTGGATCGGCAGGCGGAAGACGCCATCGGAGCTGCGCGGCTTCGTCTCCGCGGCCATGCGGAAGAGGACCTTCTTGAATTCCTCCAGACCCTGCCCGGTGAGGCTCGAGAGCGGCAGGATCGGCGCGTTCTCGAGGAACGTGCCCTGCACGGCCTGCCGCACGTCCTCGGCCGCCAGCTCGACCATCGCGGCGTCGACCGCATCGATCTTCGTCAGCGCGACGAGCCCGCGCTGCAATCCGAGCAGCGTCATGATCGCCAGGTGCTCGCGCGTCTGCGGCATGACGCCGTCGTCGGCCGCGACCACGAGAATCACGACGTCGATGCCCGTCGCGCCGGCGACCATGTTCTTGACGAACTTCTCGTGCCCGGGCACGTCGACGATGCCGACCGTGCGCCCGTCCGGCAGCTGGAAGCGCGCGAAGCCGATGTCGATCGTCATCCCCCGCTCCTGCTCCTCGCGCAGGCGGTCGGGGTCGATGCCCGTCAGCGTCTTGACCAACGTCGACTTGCCGTGGTCGATGTGGCCGGCCGTGCCGACGACGATGGGCTGGATCTGCATCGAGCGACGCAGTTTAGGGTGGACAACGGTGTCAGACACCTTGTCCCACGTTGGAGCGCAGCGGAGGGCCTTCGCCGCGCGTTCTCGGTCGCGGACCGGAATCGCCTGCAACGGCCCGTGCGATTGGGGACAAGAGCGGTCTCCCGGAGGTCCCCCATGACGCGCACGCTGCTGCTCGCCCCCTGTCTCGCCCTGTTGGCCCCGTCCGCGGCGGCACTGTCCCCAGCGGCACAGGGCCCGCTGCTCCACCGTTTCCTGGGGGACGGTGTGGACAGCCAATTGGGTTTCGCGGTCGCCGGGATCGGCGACGTCGACGGGGACGGGCACGCAGACCTGATCGCGGGCGCGCCGACGGACGGCACGGCAGCGCTGCCGGCCACCGGCGCCGTGCGCGTCTTCTCGGGGGCGACGGGCGCGGTCCTCTGGACGGCCTACGGCGAGGGCAGCACGGACCGTCTGGGCTGGGTCGTCAACGACGTCGGCGACACGAACGGGGACCAGATCCCGGACGTGATCGCGGGCGCGTACCAGAACGACGCCCACGGGACGGACGCCGGCATGATCCGGATCTACTCGGGATTGGACGGGACGGTGCTGCGCACGATCCGCGGCGGGGACTCAGAGGATCTCTACGGGTACACCGTGACCGGAGCGGGCGACGTCGACCTCGACGGTGCGGCGGACTTCGCCGTCGGGGCGTGGCAGGACGAGACGAACGGCTTCGCCTCCGGCGCGGTGTACCTGTACTCGGGCGCGACCGGCGTCCGCTTGCGCACGTGGCTCGGCACGGGCGTGAACCACCGCTTCGGCTACAGCGTGCGCAACGCCGGCGACCTCGACGGCGACAACCGGCCGGAGCTCCTGATCGGCGTGCCCGGCGCGCGGCGCGTCGAGATTCGCAGCGGCGCGGACGGCTCGCTCTTCCGCACGCACCAGAGCACCGTGCTCGCGTTCGGCTTCGTCGTGCAGACGGCGCAGGACGTCGACGGCGACGCCGTTCCCGATCAGATGGTCACGGCTTTGAAGCACGACCAGAACCGCGGCCTGGTCGAGATCTTCTCGGGCGGGTCCGGTGCGCTGCTCCACCACCTGGAGGGCAACGCGCAAGAGGACTGGTTCGGCGTCGGCATCTGCGGCCTGGGCGACGTCGACGGCGACGGACGCGGCGAGTTCTCGATCACGGCCTTCAAGAACGACACGAACGGGCACGAGTCCGGGATCATGCGCATCTACTCGGGCGCGAGCGGGGCCGTGTACACGACCTACTTCGGCGATTCGGGCGACGACTGGTTCGGCTACGCGCTGAACTACGCTGGGGACGTCGACGGCGACGGCGTCGCGGACCTCATCGTGGGCACGAACCAGGACAACGTGAACGGCTTCCACTCCGGCAGCGTCAGCGTCTACTCGGGCGCGGCGATCGGCACGGCGACGACGTTCTGCTACGGCGACGACTCGGGTGCTGTCTGCCCGTGCGGCAACGCCGGACCTGCCGGCATCGCACGCGGCTGCCAGAACTCGACCGGGGTCGGCGCGGCGCTGCAGGGCTTCGGGTTCGCGAGCGTCGCCAACGACTCGTTCGCGCTGTGCGTCTCGGGCCTGCCGTCGACGACGGCGGTGCTGCTGTTCCAGGGCTCGACCAAGGTCGGCAACGGAGCGGGCGCGCCGTTCGGCGACGGCCTGCGTTGCGTGACGGGCTCCGTGCGGCGATTGTCGACCACGTTCAGCTCGTACGGCGTCGCGCAGTGGCCGTGGTTCAACACGACGCCGCTGGCGCAGCTCGGACAGATCCCGGCCGCGGGCGCGACGGTGCACTACCAAGCCTGGTATCGGAACCCGGCCGGTCCGTGCGGCGGCGCGTTCAACCTGACGAACGCAGCGACGGCGACCTGGTCGCCCTGATCGCGCGGAACCAGACCGAAGCACCGGCGGTGCTCACGCGTCGGTCCGTGGAGAGTGAATCCCGCCCGGACCCGCCGGCGCGTCAGTCGAGGTCGAAGAGCTTGTCGGGGTTCTTCTCGATGAGCGGCCAGAGTTCTTCGGCCGCACGAGCTGCCAATCGAGCAATGCCATCAGCAGGATCCCTGTGCTGAAAGCTCGACTTGAGAGCCGCGTGGATCTCGCAGTCGCCACGCAGCAGGCGCGCTGCCTCCCCGAGCGACCTGACATTGCGACCGTTTACCACCTCGTCGGTCGTCTGCCTGCGGTCCCGGTGGGTGAACACCGTCATGTAGGGAAAGAACCAATGCCTGCGATCGACCTGGATTTCGAGCCCGAGTCGCGGTGCGAAGTAGGACATGGTGAACTCCATGTTGAATTCCCTCGCCACGGGCCCGTGCAAACCAAGACGCTTGGCGAGCGGGTCGAAGTGCCGGTGAACGAGTTCCGTGTACTCGTCCTCCGAGAGATGATCCGGGAAACCATTCATCGTTGTTGTCGGTGGCGCGGGCTGGCGTCCGCGGTAGCGAACTTCCACTTGATGAGACCCGTCCGAGCCAGCCTGTTGCAGTTGGTGTGAGCGTAGCGCGCGGGCCTGCCCGCGCACGAAGAGGGTCGACAACAGACCGAATTCGTCGGCGACCGTACGGCCGATATGATCAGCGCGTGACGCTCCCCTTTCGCACGCTTCAGCCCTGGCTCCTCGGTCGATTCGGGCGGCCCGTACATCGGATCGCGCTCGACGCGGGCTCCACCTGCCCGAACCGCGACGGGACCAAGGCATTCGGGGGCTGCACGTACTGCGATGTCGAGGGGTCGGGCACGGGCGCGTTCAAGACCGGCGCCGATCTGGCGGCGCAGCTGACGGCCGGGCTCGAGCGCGTGCGGCGCCGCGACGCGAACGCGGGCGCGATCGCGTACTTCCAGTCGTACTCGAACACCTACGTCGAGATCGACCGGTTGCGCGAGGTCTTGCGCGTCGTCGAGCCGTATGTCGGACGTCCGGACGCGCCGGTCGTTGCGGTCAGCATCGCGACGCGGCCCGACACGTTGCCGGAGGCGGCACTCGACGTGCTGGCGGAGCTCTCGCAGCGCGTCGAAGTGTGGGTCGAGCTCGGCCTCGAGACCGCCGACGACGCGGTTCAGGTCGCGATCCGGCGCTTCCATACTCTGGCCGACTTCGAGGACGCGGTGCGGCGCGTGCGCGCGCGTGGCTTGCTGTGCGTCGGTCACGCGATCCTGGGACTGCCCGGAGACGGCCGCGACGGCGCGCGTGCGACGGCCGACGCGCTCGCGGCCAGCGGCGTCGAGGGCGTCAAGGTCCACCACCTGATGGTCCTGCGGCGCACGCAGCTCGAGAAGGCCTGGCGCCAGGGTCAGGTCGCGACGCTCGACGTCCACGAGTACGTGCTCTGGCTGGCGGACTTCGTCGAGCGGCTCGGGTCCGAGCAGGTGCTGCATCGCATCACGGGTGACGCCGGACCGGCGGAATTGCTCGCGCCTCTGTGGCCGGTCGAGAAGAACGTCGTGCGCGAGCGTCTCGCAGCGGAGCTCGTGCGGCGCGGGACGGTGCAGGGCGCGCGCGTCGGCGTGTCGGGCTAGTCAGGCCCGGTCCGTGCTCACTGGAGCGTGTAGAGGATCCGATCGCAGCTCGGACAGCGCACGAGCTCGGCACCGCGCGCGACGCGCACGGTCATGTTCGTGGGCATGTCCATGAAGCAGGCCTGGCACTGCCGGCCATCGAGCTGCGCCAGCGCGACGCCGCCGCGCGAGCGAAGCAGGCGCTCGTAGTCGGCCAGCACCTCGGGCGTCAGGTCGCCCTTCATGCGCTTGGCGCGCTCGGCCGCTAGGTGCGCGCGCTTCTTCTCGGCCGCCTCGATCTCGCGGTCGACGTTCGACGCGAACAGGTCGAACAACTTCTGCTCGGCCTCGAGCTTGGCCTGGATGTCGGCCGCGTCGCGATCGTGGATCTCGACCTGCTCCAAGAGGCGCAGGCCCTCGTCCTCGGCCGCGGAGACCTCGCGCTTCAGCGTTTTGATCTGGTGCTCGTAGAACGCGAACATCTGCGCGTCGGCACGCGATTGCCCCATCTCGTTCTCGACCTTGCGCTGGCGCTGGCGCGCCATCGTGGCGGTGTCCTCGTACTCCTTGACCCGCACGCGCACGGTCTTGCCGTTGTTGCGGATCTCGGAGAGCGCCGTGGTCAGGCGATCCAGCTCGGCCTGGCGTGCGGCGCGCTCGGCGGGGAGACGTTTCAGCTCCTCCTGGACGCGGTGGAGGTCGCGGTCGACCTCCTGCAGATCGAGCAGGGAGCGGAGAGCGTCGCGCATGTGGGCCGAGCAGGATACAGGCTGCGCGAACTTTTTCCACGCCCACAACGGACGCGGGGCGGCTGGGAGGCCGCCCCGCACAGACCGAACCGAACCCCAGACGCCAAGCCGTACTGGTGTCGAGCCTTACGGCTCGAGCGCGTCGAAGGCCAGATCCGCCCCATCGACGTCGTCCGGCACCGTCGCCCCGTCCAGGAAGCTCGCCAGCTGGCGCGCCCGGACCGGATGGCGCAGCTTGCGGACCGCCTTGGCCTCGATCTGCCGCACGCGCTCGCGCGTCACGCGGAAGATCCGCCCGACCTCCTCGAGCGTGTACGTGTAGCCGTCGCCGATGCCGTAGCGCAGCTTGATGATCTCGCGCTCGCGGAAGGTCAGCGTGCTGAGCACGTCCTCGAGGCGCTCCTTGAGCATCTCGTGCCCGGCCGCCTGCAGCGGGCTCTCGGCCGATTCGTCCTCGATGAAGTCCCCGAAGTAGCTGTCGTCCGACTCGCCGATCGGGCGGTCGAGGCTGATCGGGTGCTTGCTGATCTTCATCACGCGCTTGGCTTCGTCGACCGAGATGCCGGTCGCCTCGGCCACTTCCTCGACGCTGGGCTCGCGGCCCTTCTGCTGCACGAGCTTCTTCGTGACGTTGCGCAGCTTGCTCATCGTCTCGATCATGTGGACCGGGATGCGGATCGTCCGCGCCTGGTCGGCGATCGAGCGCGTGATCGCCTGCCGGATCCACCACGTCGCGTACGTCGAGAACTTGTAGCCGCGCCGGTACTCGTACTTCTCGACCGCCTTCATCAGGCCGGTGTTGCCCTCCTGGATCAGGTCCAGGAACGACAAGCCGCGGTTCCTGTACTTCTTGGCGATCGACACGACGAGGCGCAGGTTGCCCGAGCTGAGCTTGCGCTTGGCCTCCTCGTACTCGGCGTAGTGCAGCTTGACCTGGTCCAGGCGCCGCTTCAGCCGGTTCGAGGGCTCGAGGCACTCGAACTCGAACTCGCGCAGCTCGTCCTGCATCGGCTTGATCTGCGCCACGGCCTTCTTGTTGCCTTTGAGCGCCGAGACCTTGCGCTCGGTCGCGCGCATCTCCTTGAAGCGCTCGTCCATCTTGTCGATCGAGGGCTTCACCTTCTTGACCTGCAGGTGGCACTCCTCGATCAGGATCACGAGCTTGCGCTTCAGCGCCTGCACGGACTCGAGCTGCTCCGAGCGCTTCTTGCGCGTCAGGTTGGGATCGAGCAGCGGGCGGTATTCCTCGCGCACGCGCTCGTAGAGACGCTTGATCGTGGACAGGTTCACCGGCAGGCGCTTCTGGAGGAAGTTCTTGCCGAGCGTCTCGACGATCTTGGGATCGTCGTCGATCTTCGGGTTCGGGTTGACCTTGAGCGTGCGGTCGAAAGCCAGCTCGCCGCGCTCGACCGCCTCGAGGACCTTGATCGATTCGCGCATCGCGACGCCCGAGCCCATCGTCTTCTTGCGGAAGCGCTTGCGCGTGATCTCGATCGTCTTGGCCAGGAAGATCTCCTGGTCGCGCGTCAGGAGCGGGATCTCACCCATCTGGGTGAGGTACATGCGCACCGGGTCGTCGATCTTCTCCGGCACCGAGCTCTTGGGGAACAGCGCCTCGGGCACGTCGTCGTCACCGTCGTCGGAGCCCTCGTCCAGCGCGACCTGGCGCACCTCCTCGTCGCCTTCCGCCAGGCGCCGGTCCGACGCCGGGTCGACGTCGTCCTGGATCTCGACGCCGCCGTCCTCCAGCGCGACGAAGATGGCGTCCATCTTGTCCGGCGGGACGAACTGGTCCTCCAGGAGTCGGTTCATCTCGGAGTAGGTCAGGAAGCCCTTCTTCCGACCCTCCTCGATGAGGTGCTTGACGATGTCTTCGATCTTCTCGGCCATGTGTCGTTTCCGCTGGGAAAGCGCGCGCGCTTGGGGATTGCGTGGTGCTCAGGGGGTGGATTTCAAGAGGCCCGGGCCGGCGGGCCGGAAAGGCTGCGCGCCAGGGCCAGGGCATCGGGGTCGTTGGCGGCCGCATCGGCTCCGGCGGCGTCGAGGAGCGCGCTCTCGCGCTCGCGCAGACGCACGTATCCGCTGCGGGAAACGCGCCGCTCGACGATGCGGGCGACGCGCTCGATCTGGGACTCGACGAAGCGCGCCGGAGTCCACTCGTCGTCGGCCTCGCGCACGTGCGCGGCCAGCCTCACGACGCGGTCGCGCGCCGGGTCGTCGGACAGGCGCGTCAGCACGGTGTTCTCGTCGATCACGTGCAGGTCCTCCTCGCGCAAGGAGAGCACGGCGTCGGCGATCCGCACGAGCTCGGCGTCGGGGCAGTGCTCGAGCCAGCGGTCGACGACCGGCGCCAGCCCGGCGTCGACGAGCAGCGCGCCGACGATCTCCGCGAACGCCAGGCGCAGCTCGCGGTCCTCGCGCTCCAGAGTTGGTGAGGTCGGGGCCGGAGAGAGCGCGCTCGCGACCGGCGCGACGACGGTCGACGCGGTCGGCGCGGCGCTGGGCCCGCTGCTGGGCCCGCTGCTGGCGCGCGGCCGGATGCGACCGGCGGAGCCGGCCGCCTGCGCGCGCAGCACGTCGGGCGACATGCGCACGCGCTCGGCCAGCTCGAGGATGCGCGCTTCGCGGTGCACGGGCTTCCCGATGCGCGCCAGGAGCTCGAGCACGCGGTCGATCTCGCGCGCCAGGTCCAGGCCCCGCAGGCCCGCCAGGCCCTCGCACACGAACTCGAACCACGGCCGTGCCATCTCGAGCTCGGCCAGGAACCCGCGCGCGCCGTCCTTCACGCACAGGTCGCAGGGGTCGATGCCGCCGCGCAACGAGACGACGTCGATGTCGAGCTCGAGGTGCAGGAGGCCGTTCAGCGCGCGCCAGGCGGCCTTGCGCCCGGCCTCGTCGCCGTCGAACACGAGGCTGATCCGGCGTGCGCCCGTGCGCCGCAGCAGCGCGGCGTGGTCCTCGGTCGTCGCGGTGCCCAGCACGGCCACGACGTGGCCGACGCCGCACTGGTGCGCGGCCATCACGTCGGTGTAGCCCTCGACGAGCACGACGTGCCCGCGCTTGCGCACCTCGGGCAGCGCACGGTCGAGCGCGTAGACGAGACGGCCCTTGTGGAACAGGTCGGTCTCGGACGTGTTGACGTACTTGGGGCCGGACTCGTCGCGGTCGTCGAGCCGGCGCGCGCCGAAGCCGACGACGGCGCCCGAGAGCTCGCGGATCGGGATCACGAGGCGCCCGCGGAAGAAGTCGTAGGGTCGGCCCTCGTCGCTGCGGCGCACGAGCCCGGCGCGCTCGGCCGCCTCGAGCGTCACGCCCGCCGCGCGCGCCGCCGCCACGAACGCCTGGCCGCTGGCCGGCGCGTAGCCGATGCCGAAGGCCTCGGCTGTCGCCGGTTCCAGGCCGCGCTCGGCCAGGTAGCGCGCCGCCGAGCGCCCTTCGGACGAGCTGAGTTCCGCGCGGTAGAAACGCGCCGCGACGTCGAGCGCCGAGCGCGCCGGATCCAGCGTGTCGTCGCGCTCGCGCGCGCCGCCCGCGCGCTTGGGCAGCTCGACGCCCGTGCGCGCCGCCAGGATCTCGACCGCCTCGAGGAACGTGACGTTGTCGCTGCGCTCGACGAAGGAGATCACGTCGCCGCCCACCGCGCACGCTCCGAAGCAATGCCACGTGCCGCGCCGCGGATCGACCTTGAACGACGGCGTGCGCTCATCGTGGAAGGGACAGCACGCGACCCACAGCGCGCCGGCCTTCTTGAGCGACGGAATCCGCTCGCGGACCACGTCCTCGATCGGCGCGCGCAGCTTGACCGCTTCGAGCGCTCGGCGGAACTCGTCGTGCAGCACGGGGATGGGGCTCGCGAAGGTTGGGGAAGTCGGAGCGCCGAGCCGAACACGCACCGGACGAGCCTGCGCGGGCGCGTCCGGTCGTGACTGCCGGGCTGATCGGAAAGAAAGGACGCTCGCGCGACGCGTGCGAATGGAAGATTACTCCGCAGGAAGGGCCCCGGTCGTCCCGGCGGCGGACGAGAGTCGGTCAGGGCCGTCGGGATGGTTCAGTGGTGTCCCGCTTGGAGCAAGGCGAGCGCCGCGGCGTAACCCACAACGTCGCCATCCCCTGCGACGAGCGGATGCCAGTCTAGATCCTGCGAAGCGAGCTTGCGAGCGTAGCCACGAGCGCGGGTTGGGTTTTGGGTTCAGGTGTCCAGGTTCTGGGGTCTGGGGCTGGGTTCCGATCTCTGGATCGGGATCGCCGTTCTAGCCCCCCTCGCCAGCCCCCTCCCATGCCGCCAGGCGGGCCAGAGTCGCCAGGGGTAGGTCCTCGGCCCGTTCCGCCCCGGTCAGCCCCGCGGTCGCGGCCCAGACCAGGCCCGCCTCCCTGCCGCCGGCCAGCTCCCCGAGCACGCGCGCCAGGCGCTGGCGGCGGCGCTGGAACAGGCGCTCGACCAGGGCCGACAGACGCTGCCGCGCCGCGGGCGTCGGCGGGTCGGGCCGCGCCTCCAGGCGGACCAGGGCGCTGTCGACCTGCGGGCGGGGCCAGAAGAGCTCGGGCGCGACGCGACGCACGATCCGGCCGGAGTAGGCCACCTGCAGGCGGATCGAGAGCGGCCCCCAATCGGCCGTCCCGGGTTGCGCGACGATCCGCTCGGCCAGCTCGAGCTGGACGAGCGCCGTCATCGAGCGCGGTGCGTTCGGCAGCGTGGCGCATACGGCCAGCACGGGGCCGGACACGGCGTACGGCAGGTTGGCGACGAGGTGCCAGGCAGCCGTCGCGGGCAGCTCGGCCAGCACGGCCGGAGCCAGCGCGTGCTTCGAAGCCAGAACGTCGCCCGTGATCAGGCGCAGGTTCGGCTCCGAGCCGAGCGCCGCGCGCGCACGCTCGGCCAGGCGCGGGTCGATCTCGGCCGCCACGACGCGCGCGCCAGCGGCGAGCAGGTGCCGCGTCAGGAAGCCCAGCCCCGCGCCGACCTCGAGCACGTGCGCGGCCGGCTCGAGCTGCGCGTCGCGCACGATCGCGCGCAGCAGGTTCTCGTCGAGCAGGAAGTTCTGCCCGAGCCGGCGCGACGGATGGAAGCCGGCGGCGAGGAGCTCGTCGCGCAAGCCGGCCCAGGGCGGCCGCCGCGCGTCGCCGCTCGTGCTCATCCGCGCGCGCCCTCGAGCAGCCAGCGCAGCGAGAGCTTCGCGCCCGGACGGCCGGCGAGGTCCTCGAGCAGCTTGATCGCGTCGCGACCCCAGCGTGCGCCGATGCGGCGCAGGCCGTCGCGCTCGCGCTGGGTCGCGCCCAGATCGGGCGCGTGTACCGCGAGCCACACGCGCGCGTCGGCCACGCAGCGCAAGCCGACGTCGGCCGAGCGCGTGCCCGGATCGAGGTCGACCTGGACCACGGTCGTGCGCCCCGACCCGTCGGGCTCGTGGATCCTCCACAGCCGCGTCGCGAACGAGCCGCCCATGGCCCACGCCAGCGGGCGCACGTCGGACTCGCCGCCGACGACGGACGCGATCGGATCCTCGACCCACTCGGCCACGTTGCCGAGCAGGTCGTAGACCGAATCGGGGCTGGCGCCCTGCTCGAACGTGCCGGTCGGGACCGGACGGCCCAGACCGAGCTCGACCGTGTTCGCGACCGCGCTGGCGCGCGCGAGACCCCACGGGAACGGCTGCGCGCGTGTGCCCGCGGCGATGCGGATCCACTCGCGCGCGGTCGGCAGGCGCATGCCGTGCGCGGCCGCATAGGCGCGCGCCTCCTCGAAGGTCAACCCGCTCGCCGGCCAGCTGTCGACCGCCTCGGGCCAGGCATCCGCCACCGCAGCGCGGTTGGAATCTTCGGCCATCGCCGCCGCGCCGGCCGACGTGGCCGACCACGACGACCACGCGCCGCGCGAGACCTCGAGGCGCTCGACGAGCAACGCCTCGGCGTTCGCGCAGACGAGGTCGACGCCCTCACGCCCCGGAAGACGACACTCGCCGGGCGGAACGAACGCCAGGCGATCGAGCACCGCCAGCGACTCCGTCGGATCCGCCTCGGGACCCCCACACGCCACGAACGTGACGAGCGGCAGAGCAAGGCAGCAAGCGACACGCGCGCGGACCAGCACGAACTCCTGAGCAGTAAGGCGCGCGACGCCGCAGAGCACCACGCGACAGGACGAATGGGCGCCGCGGAACGTACCCACGTCGCACCGCAGCCCGCAGTGTGACCCGTCACCCCGCGACGTGCCACCCCGCACATCACAGCCCAAGGTAGACCCCACTGGGGCCGTGGTTACCCCTCCGCGAGCGGAGCGAGCGGTCGGCGCGCATCCGCGCGCCAACAAGCATGGGCGCGAGCGGAGCGAGCGGTCGGCACGCATCCGCGCGCCAACAAGCATGGGCGCGAGCGGAGCGAGCGGTCGGCGCGCATCCGCGCGCCAACAAGCATGGGCGCGAGCGGAGCAAGCGGTCGGCGCGCATCCGCGCGCCAACAAGCATGGGCGC
>JANNQS010000121.1:0-5367 GCA_031400875.1 Planctomycetota bacterium
CTCAGAGGCTGAGAAGAATTCGAAGCCTCTGCGCGCCGCGCGCGGTTCCGCGCGGCGCCAACAGGGTATGAGAGACCGTACGATCGATTTTTTCTCGGTCTCTCAGGGATGGACGGATCCATCCATATCAGGGCGCCCAAAGGATGGCCAGGCCGCTCGTCGCGTTGAACTGCGACGGTGTGCAGAAGTTGCCGCCGTCGCGGTAGACGACCTGGTAGTAGCGCGGTCCCGGCGACGTGACGCCGCCGCGCACGGAGATCGGTGGATCGCCCGCCTCGGGATACTGCGAGCTCCCGTTCGCGTTCGTCTTGATGCCGAGGCGCGCGATGGTCCCGGTAACGCAACGCAGGCCGTCGCCGTAGACGCTTTGCGCGTAGTCGAACGTCGTGCCCTGGAAGTACAGCGCGCTGGAATTCGTCATGAGGAGCCCGCCGAGCACCAGCGTGTCGGCCGAGATCGACGCCACGCCGATCGTCTGCAGATCACCACCGAACGGGCCGGCGGAGTTCGCGCAGCCATTGTTGTTCGAGCTCCTGTTGTTGCACGGACACCCGGACCAGGGCAATGCGCTGCAGATCGTCGTAGGGAACGGCTCGTAGGTGTAGCGGACCTGGAGCGAGACGCCGGTGGTGATCGTCGCCGTGTTCTGGAACCAGGGCGGGCCGAGGGGACCGACCTGAAAGACGGGTCCGAGCACCACGGTGAAGGGGCTCGTGCCGACGTACGCCTGAAGCCCCGCATCCATGTAGATGTTGGCGTGCTGTCCCGGTGACCCGTCCCCGTACTGATCCACGAACGTGAACGTCGTGCCCGACGTGCCGGCGTAGTCGACCGTACCGTCGAAGGATGTGAGCGGAACGGAAGGATCGGGCAGGAAGGCCGGGTTCGGCGGGTTCATGCCTCCCGCCGGCAGGCTGACGGGAAGCAGCACGCCGACGTACTCGCCGCTGGCGTAGCCGCCCACGCCATCCGCATGCGCCGCGGTGTTCTCGACGCCCCACGTGCCCGACACTCCGGCCAGGACGTTGACGCGCACTTCACGCAGTACGCCGAGCGACGGATCGAACTTCGGCAGGGTGGCGTTGCCGCTGGCGCCGACGGCGATCGGGCCGGCGGTCGCGGTGTACGAGATCTCGTCGGCGAAGGCGCCCGAAGCCGTGATCAGGGAGAGTGCGAAGACGAAGTGCAGTCTCGGGGACATGGTGGGCCTCGATTCAGGGAGAGAAGAGCGTGCTCGTGCACCGCGTGAGCTCCCACTAGGTTGCCACCACGCGCCGGTTTCAGCCAGGACACGCGCCGACGGGACTGGTCGCAAGGCACCCGCCGCACGACCAGCTCGTCATGGCGCCCGACACTTCACGGCCCCCATGCGATCTCGTAGCCGTTGCTCAGGTTGAAGGTCGAGGTCGTGCAGAACGCCGCCGCGTTGCGGTACCAGACCTGGTAGGTGCGCAACCCCGGCAACGTGATCATGCCCTTCACCGAGATCGACAGATCCCCCATCTCCGGGTACTGCGAAGCGCCGCCGACGTTCAGCTTCGTTCCGAGGCGCACGATCGTGCCGCTCGCGCAGCGCAGACCGTCCCCGAAGACGACACCCAGGCCGCCGGCCTGCTGGTTCGTGCCCTGGAAGTAGAGCGCGGACGCGTTCGTCATCTGCGTCCCGAACAACCGCACGGTGTCGTTCGAGATCGACGCGCCGCCCGGCGCGATCGGCGGGCACTGGGGTCCCGTCAGGCCGCGCAGACGCGCTCCGATCCCGATCGAGTTGTTGCAACCGCCACAGTTGCCGGGCGCGACGGGCGAGCTGTTGTTGCCGCACGGACACTGCGTCCCCGAGCCGTTGCCGCAACAGAAGATCGTCCCCGCGTCGGGGTTCGAGCAGCAGCCGACGCGCAGGAGCCAGTTGCCGGGCAGGCCGACCGAGGCCATCGTCTGGGGCGGGACGTCGTTCGCCGCCAGGTTGTTGAAGTCGAACATCCCGGTCGTGTTGCCGGCGACCCACGAGCCGGGACCGCCGCCGCAGACACTGGGGCCGGCGCCCGACTGGTCGAGCGGGCCGGGGAACTCGCCCGGGTTGTGCACGACGACCGCGCCGACGAAGAAGATGCCGTTCAGCACGACGGCCGGGGCCAACGGGGTCGCCTGGAACACGTCGGTGTCGATCGAGCCGGGCGAGATCACGGCCAAGACCGACGCCACGAAGACTCCGTCCGAGATGTCGCCGTCGTCGTTCGGGTCGTCCCACACCGCGAGCGTGACCGGGCCCTGAGGGACGTAACCACCCGGGAACGCGGGCGAGCCGAAGCACGTCTCGATCGAGAGGAGGGTCGTCGTCGGCTGACCCTGTCCGAAGCCGACCATCCACGCCAGCGCGCCGCCGGCCGTCAGGCCGATCGTGTTCTCGCTGCTGCCGTCGTCCTGCGGCGTGCAAGGGGCGGGGACGGGAGCTTGCGGCGTGAACAGCAGGTTGCCCGCGCCGAATTGCCCGGAACCAAACGCACCGATCTGGACCGTGTAGACCTGACCGGCCAGGGCGCTGAAGCACACCGCGCTGACGAAGCCGCAGACGTCGTCGTTGCAGGCGATGGCGGTGCCCGAAGCCGGGCACCCCGCGCCCTGGTAGACCGCGAGGCGCGTGTCCGGGTGCGTCGTGCCGTTGCACAGCGTGGCCTCGTAAAGCCCGGTGACCGACGCGGTCCACGAGTACCACACGTCGTTGAAGACGTCCGTGAAGCCGAACGCGAGGCACAGGGGCTCGAACTGTCCTTCCGCGCCCGTCGTGGCGCCGACCGTGTTGAACGGGTGCGGGCCGTCGCCGACCAGGTTGATCGCCGTGGCGCAGGAGTCGTTCGTGAGCGGCGGAGGCGGCGGGGAGAGCGTGAACGTGGCGTTGTAGCCCGCGCCGTTGGCGAACGAGCCGAACTCGAGGAAGTAGCTCGTGCCGGCCGTCGCGGCGAAGGCGAACTGCGTCTGCAGGCCGCAGAAGTCGTCCAGGCAGAAGATCTGCGTGGTCGGACAGGTGCCTGCCGGCGAGCCGTCGGCCCAGACCGCGATCACGGTGTCCGCCGCAGTCTGGCCGCACGTGCTGATCGTGGCCTGCTCCGTGGCGGGAGCGGTCCAGTAGAACCACACGTCGCGGCCGATCGCGCCGCAGCTGCCGAGCGGCACGCCGCTCGTGGCGGCCGTCGTGTTCACGGCGAACGTGCCGTAGCCGGCGATGGCATCGGTCGTCGAGGCGCTGCTGCAGCTGTCGTTGCCGCCGACCGCGAAGCTGACGAGCTGCGGCGTGGCCGGGCCACCCGGTGACGGAATGACCTTGGGAGCGGCCGGCTTCGCCGGAGCGGTGGAGGAAGTGACCTGCGCGGCGGCGAGACCGAGAGGGGCGCCCGCGACGAACGCGAGCGTGAGCGGGGCGAGTCTCATGAGGGAAGCCTCGATTCGAGTGGGAGAGGATCCATCACTGCACGCGGGGCTTCCGAGTCGGCGACGCGCCGGCACGGGAACCCCACGCCTCGGCATCCCGGGGATGGGGAGCACCGAGACCAGAGCCGCGCTCATCATGCTCCCACCGCCCGATTCCGGCTACGCAGCGGCCCAGCGCCGCTCCGGCCCGCGTCGAATGGAGCTCTATTCGGCCGTCAATCGTCGATCCTGCGCACGGGCCGGACCCCGGTCGTGATCTCGATCAGGCTGGGCTGCTCGAAGTGCCGTTTGGCGCTGCGCTGTCCGTCCGGTCCATCGCCATACGTCCCACCGCGCACGACACGCATCCGCGATCCCCTGGCGTCGCGCAGACCGTCTTTCGGATCGCACCCGAGAGCGTAGTCGCCACTGCCGTCACGACAGCGCTCGGCGACGTTTCCGCACGTGTCGTGGAGACCAAAGCCGTTGGCCCAGTACGTGCCGACGGGCGCGTGGTAGGGGTAGCCGTCCTCGATCCCGCTCCACACGGAGCCCTTGGCCCAATCATTGCCCAGATCGACCGCGGTCTTGTCGGGCAGGTTCGCGAAACCGGTCAGGGTGTCGGGCGTGAGGCCCGTGAAGTAGGGCGTCGTCGTGCCCGCGCGCGCGCAGTACTCCCACTGGGCTTCGGTCGGCAACAGCAGGTCGACGCGCGCGAGCACGTCGCGCGCCGCGGTCCACGAGATGTTCTCGACCGGGTGCCGCATGGAGAGCAGCGGGCCGGCAGCCATCGACAGGGCGTCGTAGGCGCTCGGTCGCGTGCCGCACAGCCGTTCCCACTGAGCCTGCGTCAGCTCGTACTTGGAGATGAAGAAGGGCTGGAGCTCGAGCGTGCGGACGGGCGACTCGTTCTCCTGTGCGAACTCGTCGTAGGCGGGCGCATCGCGATCCTTCTTCTGGGCTCCCAGGTTGAACTTCCCTCCCGGCACCAGGACGAGCACGACGGACATCCGTTCCGTGAGGACGAGCCGGCCGTCCGCTCCGCGTTGCACGACGTCGCCCGTCTCCGGGACGGCGAACTCGAAGAGGCCCGACTCGGGATCGCGGCCGATCGGCACGAGGCCGACCTGCGGCGCGAGCACGAGCCCTCCGTACGCCGGGGACGCGACACGGTCGGCGATCGCAGCGGACGCGGCGGCCCAGGCCGCGCGGTGATCGTCGATCGTGCGCGCCGCGAGCGTGCGCGAGCGCTCGAGCCGCTGCTGCACGTCGACCAGCCGGCCCCGCTTCGGATCGGAGACCGTCAGTTCCTCGAGACCCGCGGCGAGCCGGGCCATGGCCTCGTGGTCATGCTGATCCACGGGGTCTGAGAAGCGCCACGTGTGCCGCAAGCCGACGCGCGGCTTCAGCTCGGCGATCAGGACGTCCCACGCGTCGACCCCTTCTTGCGCCCGTTGGCGCCAGGCACTGCCCTCCGGATGCTTGGCGACCGTCGCGAGCCGGAGCTTGCGCCCGTTCTCGAAGTCTTCGAGTTTCTCGCGCAACGGATCCTTTTCGGCGTCGAGTCGCGCGTCCTCGTCGGTGTAGGGCAGGGCGCGAGCACGCAACGCGGCGAGGACCGCCGTGTGCGCTCGCCCGCGCTCGACGGTCTGGCGCGCGTCGGCCAGCCAGCGTTCGAGCGACGGGATCGTGCGCGGATGGATCGGCCAGAGGCTCTGGATCTCCCGCTCGAGCCGGTCCACGACCGCCGTGTCGGACAGCACTGCGACGCGCGCGGCGTACGCCAGCGCGATCTCGCGCTCCCGATCGGACTCGCGACGGCCCTTCGCCTCCACCACCGCGACCGCGATCGCCAGCACGAACACGCTGCCGATGGCGGCGGCCAGACCCGGATTCCGCCGCAGCCACCTCTTCGACTCGGCCATGGCGCCGGTCTCGTACGCGCGCACGACACGGTGCTCG
>JANNQS010000122.1:0-48073 GCA_031400875.1 Planctomycetota bacterium
GCGCTAGCGAAGGCGCCGAGGGACAGGCCGCTGAGGGCCACGGCCGTGATGGCCATGTTGGGGAGGAACTTCATGGTGCAAATCCGGGGGGGAGACAGCCCCGGCGGAATTCAACCGGGGACGATGACGAGGGATTGGGAAACCGTGTCCAGCGAGGAGTTCGCTAGGTGGTTGCATTTGCCATTGTGCACTCGAAACTGGATCCCGCAAGGGGGTCCAGCGAAGGATACACGGAAGTTTTTGGCCGGGCCGGGACTTCCCCGGACGGCCCTGGAAGCGCCCAGACCCCCGTTTTCAACGCCGGGATGCGGCTTGGGCTGGCCCGCCGGCCGGAACTGGGAGGGTGTCCGACCGACCGATTCGTGACCGACGGCGAAGCGTCCCATGCGTCCCGGGACGAGCCTTGGCGGTAGCAGCTCGGCCTGGACTCCCGAGCGCGCGATGACGCGCAGCGCCAACAGGATCTGAGAGAGCGCAGGATCGATCTCTTCTCGCTCCCTCAACGCGGATCGCCGGTCAGGATCCAGCCGGCCCAGTCGCGCAGTGTGTATTGCAGCCGGCCGTTCTCGTCGCGCGCCTCGCGCAGCTTGCGCTTCGCTTCCCACAAGGCCACGAGCTTCGGCTTCTCCTCGACCCAGACGCGTCGGTAGAAGTCGATCATCAAGTCCTTCGTCGCTTCGTCGGGCACCTTCCACAACGACGTGATCGCGCTGCGCGCGCCGGCGGCATGCAGTGCCGCCTGCAACGACGCGACGCCTTGTCCCGCGCGCCGCACGCCGACGTTCGTGTCGCAGGCCGAGAGCACGGCCAACTCGCAGCGTGAGAGGTCGATCGCGGAAACCTCTTCCGCCGTGATCACGCCGTCGAGACGCCCCGTCGCATCCGGCGGCCGGTTCGCGCCCGCAAGCGCGAGACCGCACAGGACCCACGGGCTCATGCCCTTCACCTGATCGGCGAAGGAGAGCGCGTTCGAGCCGACCCACTGCGAGGTCGTCGGCTCGTCCGCCAGCGACGCGATCGACTCCGGCGCGAAGTAGCCGTGCGTCGCCAGGTGCAGGAAGCGCGCGCTGGGGGCCTGCTCGATCAGCAGTTGCTTGGTGGCGCGGCGATCCTCGACCCGCTGCACGCCTTCGGCGCCTTCGAACGTCTTGCGGAACAGGGCCTCGATCACACGCACTTCCTGCACGGTGTCGGGCAGGGGCGGGAACCCGCGCTGCCAGAGCGCCGAGCGGCTGGCCGGCTCGGCTGCCCGCGCGACGTTCCCCGAAGCCGCATCCACCGGCGCGCCCGAGAGGGGTGCGCGGTCGAATTCGATCCCGCCCATGGCCAGGAGCGTGGGGGGGCCGGGGAGCGGGGCCGCAGAACGCGGGATCCTGGCCAGGACCGGCACGACGACCACCCCCAAGCGGTCGCCGACCACGCCCTGGCCCTCGGGCAGCGCGTCGAGGGGCACGAGGTGCAGCGCGTCGTCGAGGGCCACGTACCAGCGTTTCGCCTCGGGGCACAGCGCGCGCACGGGATCGATCACGAGGTTGACGAGCTCGGAGCCGGCGGCTCGCTCCTCGTCCGCGCGCGACGATTCGGCGTCCACGTCGAGCCCGCGCGGAATCGGAGCGAGCAGCGCCTTGCGCCAGCGCTCGACCGCTTGCTCGATGCGATCGCGGGCGCCCAGGTCGGCCCAGCGTACGGAGCCGTCCGCGGAGAGCGCCACAGCGGCGAAGTGGCGTTCCCACCCGAAGCCCGGTCCAGCATCGGGCCTGATGTCGGGCCGATAGTAGACCACGAACCCGACTGCGACCTCTTCGCGCGCCAGGGCGGACGCGATGGCGGCCGGATCGTACCGCAGACGCGACTCCTTCAGCGCTCCCGACGCGGCGTAGGCTTCTCCCAACGCACGCTCGGCGGCATCCTTGCGGCGCACGATCGTCTGGTACTCGGCTGCGGAACCCGACCCGGACGTGACCAGGCTGGCCAGGTCCGTCGAAGCCTTCTGGACCTCCACGCGCAGCTCCGCAGCCCGAGCGCCCTGACCCCCGGCGACGGCCGCCGCGCGCTGCGCCTCGCGGCTGGCCAGTCCGACACCGCGCGCGGTCTCGACCAGCGTGAAAGCGACGCGCGCAAGCTCCCCGGCTCGCGGCGACGTGGTCTCCGTCAGCGCCAGGACGATCGGCATCGAGATCCAACCGCGCGCGACCTGCGCCGCCCCCTCGGCCTCGCGTGGCGCCAGGCTCAGCGTCGTCTGCTCGAGGTCGCTGAGCACGTGCCCAGCTTGCTCCAGGCAATGGCGCTCGGCCGATTCCCGCCGGCCGTTGCGCAGGTCGGCCAGGATCAGGTAGTTCCTGGTCCCCTGGAACACGCTTGCGCCGCGCGGCAGAACACGGCCTTCGTCTGCCAGGACCTCCTCGAGCAGGGCGCGGCCTTCCTCCATGCGACCCACCTGTTGCAGCGTGGCTCCCAGGTTGAAGCGCGCCGTGCTGAGGAAGACGTTCTCGGCCGGACCGGTGCGCAGCATGGCCGCGAGGACACCCGCGTGCTCGGTGCAGGCCCCCTGGTAATCCCCGGCGGCGTAGCGCGCCTTGGCCAGCTGGGTCCGTGAGGAAAGCACTTGCCGCTGGTCGGAAGCGGCCCGGCGCATCTGCACGGCGATCAAGCGCTCCAACAGCTCGATGGCCCGGTCGGCGCGTCCCGCGGTCGTCTCGAACGAGGCGAGCGCTCGGATCGACGAAACCAGGGCCGGACTGCCCTCGGGCAGCACCTGTTCCTGCTTCGCGACGACGCGCTCGAGCAGCGCGCGCGCCGCCAGCTCGTCTCCCATGTAGGAAAGGGTCTGAGCCAGGTTGGACTGCGCGTTGAGCGCCTCGGGGTTCACGCTCGAACCGGTGGGATCCCGATCGGCCACGACCTGCTCGAGCAGCCTGCGCGCGCGTGGCAGATCGCCCAGGACGCGGACCGTGAGCGCGAGGTTGTGGCGCGCCGCGCTCAGGTCGGGGTGGCCCGGCGAAAGGCTGCTCGAATAGACCTCGAGCACGCGTTCCTGCAGGTCCCGCGCCCGCTGCGGGTCCCCGAGCGGCAGCAAGGTCGCCGCGAGGTTGGAACGGGCCCACTGCACTTCCGGATGGTCCTCGGGCAGGCGCGTCGAACGCACCTGGAGCACCTTCTCCTCCAACTCCTTGGCCCGCTGCAGATCGCCCAACCGGCCGATCGTCCAGGCCAGTTCCGCGCGGGCCCAGGCCAACTCGAGGTGGTCTTCGGGCAGGTCGCGTTGGCGCATGGCCAGAACCTGCTCCTGCAGTGGCAGCGCACGCTCGTACTCGCCCAGCCTCACGAGCGTGTGGGCCAGATTCGACCGGGCCCACAGTACGTGCGAGTGATCTTCGGGCAGGAGACGGGTGCAGGCCTCGAGCACCTGCTCCTGGAGTTCCCGCGCGCGCTGGAGCTCGCCGGCCTTCTCCAAGTCTGTACCCAGCGTCGCCCGCGCGGCGATCACGTCGGCGTGGTCCACGCCCAGCGTGCGCAGGCGCACTTCGAGGACCTGCTCGTCGAGCGCCCGTGCCTCGGCCAGGCGTCCGCGCATCCGCAGCGTCCAGGCCAGCAACCAGCGCGTCATCTGCACCGTCGGGTGATCCGGGGGCAACATGCGCTCGATGTCCTCGACGACGGCGACGCGCGCGATCTGCGAGGCCTCGAGCTCGCCCAGCGTGTACGCCTGTCCGCCCAGGGCCGAGAGGGCCTGGATCCCCGCCACGCTCACGTGGATGGCGGGCGTCGCCATCAGCGTGCGCACGGCCGCGGTGATCTCGGTCCGCGCCGCTTCGTATGCGTTCTTGCTCGCGAGCGCCTGCGACTTCGCGATGGAGGCTCGCGCGACCTCGGCCGCCTTCAGCGTGCCCGACGTCTCGGGCGCCGCGACGAGGTGCAGCTCGACGCGGCCCACGCCTTCGGGCTTGGACGCGGCCACGAAGATCACGAGCTGTTGCCCCGGCTCGACCTCGACCAGCGTGTGCGGCGTGGGCTTCCCGCCCGAGTCGTCGTCCTCCATCAGCAACTTGCCCGCGGCGTCCTCGACGCGCAGGCAGGTGTCGAGGTCGCCCTCGACTGCCGTCCAGATCTGGAGCTTGCCCGCGAACTCGACCGCGTGCTCGATGCGCTGCGACGGCCCGTGTCCGGCGAGGATCGGGTCCTCGGCGCCAAGTTCGATCGCAACGGTCCGATCGAACGAAGCCGGCGCGGACGTGGGGACGTCCTGCGGAGCGAGCAGTAGGAGCGCGGCGAGAAGGCGCGCCATCGTGTCGACCTCGGGGAGGGAGGCGGCCCGGGCGCCGGATGGGCGCTCGGCGTGAACGCGGGATTCTAGCGCCTGCACCGAGCACGAGCGCGAAGCGGTCCTTGTGCGAGCCGGCACCGGTCGATCGAATGCGGGGCGCGCGCCCCGCGCGCCCACCAGGATGGGTGCGCGCGGTTCAAGCGCGCGCTCCCGCATGAAGATCCCTCTGCGCTCGACGTTGCCGGCCACTGGCATCCCCGTTCTCGGGCTGGGCCTGTACCAGGTGCCTTCGGGCCGGACGACGCGCAAGTGCGTCGCGTGGGCGCTCGAGGCGGGCTACCGCCACTTCGACACGGCGCGCCTGTACAGCAACGAGAAGGACCTGGGTACGGCGTTGAAGGACAGCCGCGTGCCGCGCGCGGAGGTCTTCGTCACGTCGAAGCTGAGGCCCGAGGACCACGGCTTCGAGAGCGCGCAGCACGCGTGCGAGTCCAGCTTGAAGCGCGTGGGCCTCGATCACTTCGACCTGTTCCTGATCCACTGGCCCGGCGGCGGATCGCGGCGCGAGACGTGGAATGCGCTCGTCGCGCTGCGTGACCGCGGCCTGTGCCGCGCGATCGGGGTCAGCAACTACACCGTGAGACACTTGACGGAGCTCCTGTCGCACAGCGACGTCGTGCCCGCGGTGAACCAGTTCGAGTGCCATCCCTTCCTCGTGCAGCGCGATCTGCGCGCGTTCTGCGCCGAGCACGGCATCGTGAGCGAGGCGTACTGCTCGCTCACGCGCGGACAGCGGATCGACCACCCGGGGGTCGTGCAGGTCGCACGCGCGATCGGGCGGACGCCGGCCCAGGTCCTGCTGCGCTGGGGCGTCGAGCACGGGCTCGTCGTGCTGCCCCGGTCGGTCCGGCAGGAGCGCATCGCGGAGAACGCGCGCATCTTCGACTTCGAGCTGGGTCCGGCTCACATGCGCGCACTCGACGCGCTCGACGAGCGTCTGCACACGGCCTGGGACCCCACGGACGTCCCGTGACCGCGCCGCGCTGCCTGCACGAGCTCCTGCAGGCGTCGGCCGAGCGCTGGCCGGCTCGGATCGCGTTCGTGCACGGGGAGCAGGCGGTCAGCTACGCCGAGCTGATCGGGCGTGCGCGCCGGTTCGCGGCCGGGCTGCGCGAGCTGGGCGTCGAGCGCGGGGATCGTGTCGCCATCGTGCTCGACGGCGACGTCGACTACCTGATCGCGTTCTACGGCGCGCTCGTGGCCGGTGCCGTGGCCGTCCCCGTGTGTCCCGACACGCGCACGGCGCCGCTCGTGCACGCGCTGGCGCACAGCGGCGCGAGGGTGGTCGTGCTCGACGCGACGAACCTGCGCTGGCTCGAGGGGCAGGCGCGGGCGCTGCCCGAGCTGCGCTGTGTCGTGCAGCGCGCCGCGGTCGGGTCAGGGGCAGGCAGTACAACGATCGACGGCGGCGCCCTCGCCACGCGCGACTACGCCGCGCTGCTGGCCGAATCCCGCGCCGGCACGGACGTCGCCGTCGACGGGCAGGCGCTGGCCGCCATCTTCTACACCTCCGGCACGACCGGTCGGCCCAAGGGCGTGATGCTCACGCACCAGAACCTCGTCGCGAATGTGCGCTCCGTCACGAGCGACCTCGCGCTCTCGGCCGGCGATCGCGTCGGGATGGTGCTGCCCTTCTTCTACGCCTACGGCAACAGCGTGCTGCACACGCACCTGTCTGTCGGCGCGACGATCGTTCAGGCCGGTTCGATGGTGTTCCCGGCCGCGGTGATCGCCGAACTGTCGCGCCAACTCTGCACCGGGCTGGCCGGCGTCCCGTCGACCTTCGCGCAACTGCTCGCGCTGTCGAGCTTCGGCGAACCCGCGCTCGCGAGTCTGCGCACCGTCACGCAAGCCGGCGCCGCGATGCCGGCCGCGGTGCTGCGCGAGCTGCGCGCGCGGCTCCCGCGCGCGCGGATCTTCCTGATGTACGGGCAGACCGAGGCCACGGCGCGGCTCGCCTCGCTCCCGCCCGAGCGTCTGGACGACAAGCCCGGCTCCGTGGGTCGCGCGATCGACGGCGTCACGCTCACGATCCGCGACACCGAGGGGCGCGAGCTGCCGCGCGGATCGGTGGGGGAGGTCGTCGCGCAGGGGCCCAACGTGATGGCGGGCTACCACCGCGATCCCGAGGCCTCCGCGCGCGTGCTGCGGCCGGAGGGTCTGCGCACGGGTGACCTGGGGCGCATGGACGAAGACGGCTGCCTGTTCCTCGAAGGCCGCGCGTCCGACCTGATCAAGAGCGGTGGACACCGCATCGCGCCGGCCGAGATCGAAGAGGTCCTCGCGCGAGCGGCGCACGTGCGCGAGGCCGCGGTATGCGGCCTGCCGGACGACATCCTGGGCGCTGCGATCCACGGCGTCGTCGTGATCTCGCAACCGGTCACGAAGAAGCAGTTGCTCGACGCCTGCCATGCCGCGTTGCCGCAGTTCAAGATGCCCAGGCAGCTCCACGTGGTGGACGCCCTGCCGCGTGGACCGACGGGCAAGCTGGACCGCGCGCAGCTCGTCGCCTGGATCGAGCAGGGGCGGACGCGCAAGCTCTGAAGAGGCCGAGAAGCAATCGAGCCTACGGTCGCTCAAACCCTGTTGGCGCCGCGCCGAACCGCGCGCTGCGCGAGAGGATTCGAATCCTCCTCAGTCTCTGCGCTCTCCGGACCCCTCATGCCGAGGCGAGCAAGGTCGGCTTCTGGTTGGGGTGGCTGCCCGGCGGCCCGCGGCCGCCGGAACACGTCATCAAGCACGCGCGCGATGGCCTGCACGTGCGGCTCCTGCATGATCTCGACGTGGCCGCCCGACACGTCGTGGGTGGAGAACTTGTGCGTCAGGCTGCTCCAGCCGTAGTCCGGGGCGATGTCGAGCCAGGGCGGGAAGTCCCGATTCGTCGCGCGGAAGAGCAGGGTGGAGGTCTGCACGGGGCGCGCCAGACGATCGTAGGATTTCGCCGCCATCTCGGCCTCGGGCGACAGGACCCTCAGCTCCGCCGGCGTTGCCGACTGACGTCCCAGGAAGAGGTCGTGCAGGAAACCCAGGGATCCGGCCCGCAAGCGCGCGCGTGACGCGAAGCGCGTGCTCCAACCCTCGAGCCAGACTTGCACGTTCTGCGGCTCCTGGACCACGCGGCGGCACAGGTGCAGAAGCTGCTTCGCGTGGAGTCGATGTTGCGCTCGCGGCAGCATCGCGTCGAACAGCGAAAGGCTCTCGACGACTTCGCCGGCTTCCAGCAGCTGGCGCGTCACCTCGTGCGCCAGCACGCCGCCGAAGCACAGCCCGCCGATGTGGTAGGGCCCGTGCGGGCGCGTCTCGCGGATCGTGTCGACGTAGCGGGCCGCCAGCAAGGGCACGAGCTGCGGCGTCAGCGACTCGCGATCGAGGCTGAACGGAACGTGCACGCCGTACACGGAGCAGTCGGCGCGCAGCGCGTTGGCGAGCGGCTGGTACAGCGCCAGACCGAGCAGGCAGAAGAGCGGCGGTCCGCTCTCCGAACGGCGCAGCTCGATCGCCACGGGGCGGTCCAGCAGGCCGTCCTGGCGCTCGAGCGCCTTCGTCATGCGCGCGACCGTTGGGCCTTCGAAGATGGCCGTCAGCGGCAGCTCGACGCCGAACTCCTTGCGCAGCCGTGCGCGCAGGCCCACAGCCAGCAGCGAGTCGCCCCCGCTCTCGAAGAAATCGTCGTCGGTCCCGATGTCGCGTCGCCCGAGCAGGTCGCGCCAGATCGCGGCGACGCGCGCCTCGTGGTTGGACAGCTCGTGCAGGGCACGCGAGCGCACGCCCGTGCTCGCCAGACCCGGATCCGCCGGCTCCGGCAGCGCAGCGCGATCGATCTTCCCGTTCGTGTTGAGCGGGAACGCGTCGAGCCGCATCCAGGCGCCGGGTTGCATGGCCTCCGGCAAGCGTTGCCGCGCGCGTTCCTGGACGACCGCCGGGTCGACCTCGGGCGTGCCGACCCAGTACGCCACGAGACGCGACGCCTCTCCAGCGGTGGCGCGCGCGACGACGACGGCGTCCTGCACGCCGGGTGCGGAGCGCAGCACGGACTCGATCTCGCCCAGCTCGATGCGCACACCGCGCACCTTCACCTGGTGGTCGCTGCGGCCGAGGCACTCGATGTCGCCATCGGGCAGTACCCGCGCCAGATCGCCCGTGCGGTAGACGCGCTCCGCACCCGCGCCGAGGGGGATCGTGGCGAAGCGCTCGGCGTCCGCGCCGCGCGCCGCCAGGTAGCCGCGCGCCAGGCCGTCGCCGCCGATGTAGAGCTCGCCGACGACGCCCTGCGGCACGAGCCGATGCGCTCCGTCCAGTACGTACGTCTGCGTGCGGTCGATCGCCCGCCCGATCGTGACGCGCTCGAAACCCGGCTCGAGGCGCTTCGCGGTCGACCAGATCGTCGCCTCGGTCGGTCCGTAGAGGTTCCACAGCTCCGCGCCGCGCGTCACGAGCGCACGCGCCAGCTCGGGCGCGAGCGCCTCGCCGCCGCAGAACATGCGCAAGCCGGACGTCCCGGCCCAGCCGGACTCGACCAGGAGCCGCCACGTCGTCGGCGTGGCCTGCAGGACGGTGATCGGATTTCGTTCGAGCGTGCGGCGCAGCACGAGCGGATCGAGCGCCGTCTCGCGGCTGCCGATCTGCAAGGAACCGCCAGCCCACAGCGGCAGGAACATCTCGAGCCCGGCGATGTCGAACGTCATCGTCGTCAGCGCCAGCAGGCGGTCGGCGGCCGCGAAGCCCGGCTCGTGCGCCATCGACTGCAACAGGTTCGAGAGTGCCTGTCGCGCGACCGCGATCCCCTTGGGACGTCCGGTCGAGCCCGACGTGAACATGACGTACGCGAGCTGGTCGGGCCGGAACTCCACGGCGGGCGACGAGCCATCGAGCCGGCGGATGCGCGCCCACTCCTGGTCGAGGTCGACGACGCGCACGCCGGCCGGCACGTCCAGGCGGCCCGCGAGCCTGCCGGTTGTGAGCAGCACCGTCGGTGAGGAGTCCTGCAACGCCAGCGCGACGCGCTCGGGCGGGTGCGTCGGGTCGATCGGCACGTAGGCACCGCCGGCCGCGAGCACGCCCAGCATCGCGAGCGGCTCGTCGAGCCCGCGCGTGAGGTACAGGCCGACGCGGACCTCCGGGCCGACCCCCAGAGAGTGGAGATGGCGCGCGAGCTGGTTCGTGCGCACGGCGAGCTCGGCGTACGTCAGCGAGCCCGATTCGCCGACCAGCGCGGTCGCGGCCGGAGCCTGCTGCGCGCGCTCGCGGATCCGCTCGATCAGGTCGGGTGCGATCGGCGCCATCCTCCCGCGTCCCGCTTCGAGAAGGGCCGTGCGCTCGGGCTCGTCCATGAGCTCGATCGCGTCGATCGGCGTGCGCAGCGAGCCGGGCGCGTAGTTGCCCGTGGCGATGGCGCGGATCACCGCGCACAGGTGGTGGCGCGCGCGCTCCTGCAACGCCTCCGGGAACGTGTCGGCGTGCAGCTCGAGCGCCAGGTCGAGCCTTCCGGCCGTGAGCTGGTCGAACACGAGCAGACCGAGCGTCTCGCGCAGGTCACCGGCCGCCCCCGTCACGTTCTCGGCGCGCGCCGGTGCGGGGCCGATCTCCACCTGCGCGTGCAAGCCGTCGAAGTCGGGCTCGACCCACGGGTGCAGGTTCATCGTCGCGTAGAAGACCCCGCGGTCGCTGAGCGTGTGCTGCGCGTGACGCAGTGCGTCGAACAGCGCCTTGCGCGTCTTGTCGGCCAGGCTCGCGATCGTGTCGCCCGGATCGACGTCGACGATCACGAACGGCTGCTCCATCAGCAGGCCGAGCGTCTTGCGGAATCGCGCCGGCCGGTTGCGCACGGGCACGCCGATCGCGATCCGCGAATGTCCCGTGACGCGCTGGATCCAGGCGAAGAACGCGGTCAGCAGCAGCGTCAGGTGCGACAGCTCGGGCGTCGCGAGCAGGAACGGCGCCTGCTGCGCGCGCGCGCTGAACGCGGCCAGCGTGGCCGCGTCGAGGTCGATCGCCGCGCGGCGCGTGCCAACCGCCGTGCTCGTGCGCGCCGTGCCGTACAGCGCGAAGGGCGGAACGCCGCGCGCCACCGTCTCGGCCCAGAACGCCGTGGCCCGCGTGGCCCGCTGCGAATGGCGGTACTCCGCCTCGACGCCCGCGTACTCGAGCAGCGACGGGCCCGCGACGACCGGACGGCCGCTGTAGCGCGCGCCGAGCTGGTCGCAGATCTCGACCAGCGAGCTGCCGTCGCAGGCGATGTGGTGCTGGCAGAAGTAGAGGAGGTGCCGCGTCGGCGAGAGCCGCACGAGCGCCGCGTCCCCGGACGTCTGCGACAAGTCCAGCATCCGCGTGCAGCGCTGGCGCAACCAGTCCGCGCGCGACTCCGACGCGGCCGAGAGATCCACGTGCTCCAGCCGGATCGCGTGCTCGTCGGCGACTTCCAGGCGCGCGCCGACGTCGTCCTCGCGCACCGCGACGCGCAAGCTGTCGTTCTCGGCCACCAGCGCGGCGAAAGCGCGCTCCATGCGGTCGACGTCCAGCGCGCCCTCGAGCTCGACCGTCAGGACGAGGTTGTGGTAGGGCGCAGCCGGGTACAGCCGGTGGTCCAGCCACATGAGCGTCTGTCGCGCGGTGAGCGGAGCGGAGCGCATGGGGGACGTGGGGGCCGTGCGTCAACCCGATTTGCGTGCCACGAAGTGCGTGATGTTCTCGATGCTGTCCAGGTTGCCAGGGACCATCTCGTTCTCGTTGACCGTGACCGAGAACGTCTCCTCGAGGAAGGCGATCACTTCGAGCATGCCGGTCGAGTCCACGATCCCCGTCGCGAGCAACGACGACGTGTCGGCGAGCGCGAGGCTGTCGGGGACGTAGAAGTTGGTCATGACGAATTCGCGCACCAATTGCCTGGCGTCCATCGGGCGACTCGGTGCGTGCGGGCAGGGATGCTGGTTCAGGACCGCTCGACCGACGTGCGCAGCTCGGGAAGAGCCGTGCCCGCCGGGTTCGCCTCGACGAAGAGGCGATGGAGCATCTGGGTGGAGAGGATACCGACGACACCCATGTTGTCGGAATTGGAGGTCGGACCGGCTTGAGCCCGAACGCGGCATTTGACGAGGAGCTGGGCGGCCGCCTTCGGATCGAACACGCCGGCCCTGGCGATGGCCGCCGGGGACGTCACCTCCCCGACCCAGCCCGGCTCCCCGTCCCCGAAGAAGGCCGTGGCGTCCGGGGACCGGTAGGCCTGCTTCGGCCGGTCCACCACGCTGGCCGGCAGGCAGGTGCGGGCGACCTGCTTCAGCACGTGCTTCTCGTCCAGGCCAAGGAGCTTCGCCGAGTCGGGCAGGGCCTGGGCCAGGCCGACGACCTCGCGGTCCAGGAACGGGAAGCGGCCCTCGACCGAGTGCGCCATCAGCATGCGGTCGCCCTGCGCGGAGAGCAGGTACGGCGACATCAGCGTGCGGCACTCCAGGTACTGGTCCTGGGCCAGCGGCGTCCAGTCCGCGAACCCGGACGGCAACGACTCGAGCAGCTCGGCCACGGGGTCATAGCGCGCGGCCGCGGTCGCGTGTGACGGCTCGAAGAGCCGTTTCAGCGTCGACGTCGCCGACCAGCGCGGCCCGTGCGCGAACCCCGGCCGGCCGGCGTGCTCGAGGTCGCGGCCGAAGAACTCGCGCGCCAGCGCGGCTTGTCGCACGGGCGACCGCGCCAGGTAGGGGTACAGGCGCTCGAGGAGCCGCGGCCGCAGGCGCGAGTGCGGCTGTCGCGCCCAGAAGCGGCGGATGCGGCCTTCGCGGAACAGGTCGTAGCCCGCGAACATCTCGTCCGCGCCCTCGCCGGTCAGCACGACCTTGATGCCGTGCTCGTGCACGAGCTTCGAGAGCAGGAACATGGGCGCCGGCGCGGTGCGCAGGAGCGGGCGCTCCGCGTGCGCGACGACCTGCGGGAACACGTCGGCGATGTCGCGCCCGCGGATGCGGATCGCGTGGTGCTCCGTCCCGAGGCGCTCGACGACGGCGCGCTGGTGCGCGCTCTCGTCGAACTCCGCGTCGTCGAAGGTCACGGAGAAGGTCTGGAAGCGCGCCCCCACGGCTTCGCGGCCGAGCGCCGCGATCAGCGAGCTGTCCAGGCCGCCGGACAGGTAGCTGCCGACCGGGACGTCGGCGCGCAGCATCCGCAGCGACGTCGCGTTCGCGAGCGCCTCGCGCACGGCGTCGGCCGCGACGTTCCCGTCGCGCAGGCCGGCCTCCGGTGCGTAGCGCGGCGTCCACCAGGCGCGGTCCGTGACGCGCCCGTCCTGGTACGTGCGCACGTGGCCGGGCTCGACCTCACGCACGCCGGCGAAGGCCGAGCGCGGCGCGAGCGGGCTCCAGAACGTGAACGTCTGCACGAGCGCTTCGCGATCCAGCGCGCGCGGCACGCCGGGATCGGCGAAGAGCGCCTTGATCTCGCTGGCGAAACGCACGCTTCCGGCGTGCTCCACATAGTAGAGCGGCCGCACGCCGTAGCGGTCGCGGCACAGGACGAGCCGCCGGTCGGCGCGCGACCAGAGCGCGATGGCCCACTGGCCGTTGAAGCGCTCGAAGCAGGCGTCCGACCACTCCTGGTACGCGTGGATCACCACCTCGGTGTCGCTCTGCGTGCGGAAGCGGTGACCGCGCGCGATCAGCTCGGCGCGCAGCTCGACGTAGTTGAAGATCTCGCCGTTGAAGACGAGCCAGAGGCTCTCGTCCGCGCTCGCCATCGGCTGCTGGCCGGTCGCGACATCGATGATCGAGAGCCGCGCGTGCGCGAGTCCGGCGCGTCGATCGCGGAAGATCCCGAACTCGTCCGGGCCGCGGTGCTGCAGCGATCCGGCCATGCGCGCCAGGAGGTCGCGGTCGGGCGACGTGATGCCCTCGCGCAGCGCGACGATGCCGGCGATGCCGCACATGGCGCGGTGCTCCCTCAGACCTCGGGGACCGGCTCGACCAGCAGCGCGCCCGCGTGCAGGTACGCGGTCGTGCGGCGCTTGCCCTCGATGTCGCGGAACACGCGCTCGACCTGGACCGCCGTGAGCCCCAGCGCGGTCCCGACCTCGGCTGCCGGGATGCGGTGGTTGTGCGCGTACAAGCAGGCGTCCATCTGCGCGTAAGGCAGCGCGAAGTAGAACTCCTCCTGCGTCTGCGCCAGCGAGAACGTGTCGGTCGTCGGCGTGCGCGAACGGATCTCGGCCGGCACGTCCAGGTGGGCCGCGAGCTGGAAGACCTGCGTCTTGTAGAGGTGCGCGATCGGCTTCATGTCGGCCGCGCCGTCGCCCAGCTTCACGAAGAAACCCTGGTCGTGCTCGAGCCGGTTGGGCGTGCCCAGCACCACATAGTGCAATCGGTCGGCGTGGTAGTACTCGGTCACCTTGCGCAGGCGCTGCTTGTAGTTCGTCGCCGCGACGAGCTGGCGGTAGGCCGCCGCCGACAGCGCGTGCGTGCGCGTCCCGCCGCGCGGGTCCGCGACGACGAGGCGCGTCACGTTGAGCCGCTCACCTTCGAGGAGCGGCGGCAGCACGAGCTTGAACTTCCAGCCATCTCCGAAATCCGGCTCGACGGTGCGCACGGCCTCGAGTTGTCGTCCATAGCAGCCGACGGACTCCAGCGCCGGCCCCAGGTCCTCGGTGCGCGTCTCGATCCCGAGAGCGCGCGCGAGCAGTGTCCCGAGGCGCAACGCGTCGGGCGACGAGTCCCGCTCCGGCATGAACAGGCCCAGCACGCGCTCCGGTCCCAGCGCGCGCACCGCGAGCGCGCACGACACGGAGCTGTCGATGCCGCCCGAGAGCCCGACCACGACGCCGCGCCGGCGCAGCCGGCCGAGCTGCTCGCGCAACGCGGCGACGATCGTCGTGACCGCGCGCTCCGCGTCGAGCTCCAGCACGTCGGGGGAAAACAAGTGCGCGGATGCTAGCAGCCGGCGGCTGCGGCCTCGACGGGCTGCCCTGGCGACAGCCAGTGTGTCGCGGGGATCCGGGCGCGAGCGCCGGGGCCCGATCGGGCGCACGAAAAGCCTGGAAACCTGGGACGATCACCCCCGTCGCGACATCCCACCGACGGTATGGGCGCACCCCACGAATCGGACTTCGAGAGCCTGCTGGCGCACTCGGGCTGGCTGGCCAGCCTGGCGCGCCGGCTCGTGCGCGATCCGACGCTGGCAGACGACCTCGTGCAGGACACGTGGTGCGCGGCATTGAGCGCGCCGCGCACCGACCTCCAGAGCGAGCGTGGGTGGCTCGCGACGCTTCTCGCGAACCTGGCGCGGGCGCGCGCGCGCAGCGACGCGGCACGCGCGCGGCGCGAGCGCGACGTCGCGCGCCACGAGTCGGTCGACGGGCCCGATCACGTCGTCGCGCGCGCCGAGGCGCAGCGGCGGCTGCTCGAGCACGTGCTCGCGCTCGACGAGCCGTACCGCAGCACGCTCCTGTCGCGCTACGTCGACGGCCGCGCCCCGGCCGAGATCGCGCGCGCCCAGCGCGTGAACGAGAGCACCGTGCGCACGCGCCTGCAGCGCGCGCACGAGCGCCTGCGCGAGCGCTTGAAGTCCGCGGAGCGCGACGGCGGACTGCTGGGGCTCGCGCCGCTGCTCGCGCTGCCCGCCGGCAGCGTCGCGGGCGGCGCGCCGGTGTGGGCAGGCGCGACGAAGTCGGTGTTGACGAAGGCCGCAGCGGCCGGGATGGGGGTGGGCATCGTGAGCACGACGTCGAAGGTCATCGTGGTCGTCGCGCTGGGGGGATGCGCCTGGCTTGCCTGGGATCGACTCGACGGGCGCACGCCCGAGCCACCCGGCGTATCGCGCGCGTCCGACGCGAGCCCCGCGCTCGTCGCGGATCCGGGCGTCGGTCCCGCGCCCGTCGACGGCGAACGCCTGGTGCTCGCGCCGGCCGACGCGGCCGCGCCCGCGCCTCCGACGTGGGAACCGGCCGCGGCCGCGCCCGCGCCGGCCGGCAAGGCGACGCTCGAGCTCGTGTTCACGCGCGACGGCGCGCCGGTGAGCGGCGTCGCCGTGTGGATCGCCGAAGCCGACTCGTGGCCGATGGTCGACTGCCTCGACCTTGCGAACCAGCCGCCCGAGCGAGCGCGCAGCGTGCGGACCGACGCGGCCGGAGTCGCCGCGTTCGCGCAACTGCGCGGCTGGACGTACAGGATCGGTTACGACGTCGGCGGTCGGGCCGCGAAGCCGACGCGCTTCGTCGAGCAGGACGTGCACGCCGGGTACCGCCACGAGGTGCGGCTCGGCCACGCGCTGCTCCGCGGTCGTGTCCACGACGAGCGCGGTAGGCTGCTTCCGCGCGCCGGCCTCTCCGTGCGCGCGCGGGTCCCCGACGCGAGCCACTTCGTGCTCACTGCGATGGCGCAGACCGACGAGCACGGCGACTACGCCGTCGGCGACCTCGCGGCGGGCAGGCACGACGTCGTGCTCGATCCTGACGGCCGCTTCGACGGGCTCGGGCAGATCCAGCAACAAGTCGTCGAGCTGGCCGCGGGTCAGGAGCGCGTGGTCGACTTCGGGTCGGCCGCGCCGGCGCCGATCTGGAGCGGGCGCGTGCTCAACGCGCTCGGCGAACCGTTCGGAGGCATTCCGCCGCCCGGTTCGCGCGCAGACAGGACGGCGAGCTTGCAGCTCGTCTCGCACGCTGACGGCAGCATCATCCGGGCGAGCATCGGGCCCGACGCGCGCTTCCAGGTCGGTTTCCGGCCGGGCTCGTGGCAGGTGACGGCCTGGGTGCCCGGATGCCCCGATGGAGGCCTCGTGATCGGCGGGATCGAGCTGCCGCCGAACGACCTCGTGCGCGACGTCGTGATCCCCGGAGCGCGCTTGCGCGGCCGGATCACCCGCGCGAGCGAACCCGACCGGAAGCTCGCGCCGGACGACGTCAAGGTCAGCGTGCGGCTGAAGGGACACGACTACCCGTCTGCGTTCCGCGAGGTGCTGATCGATGCCGACGGCGGCTACCACATCGACGGGCTCGAAGCGGGCGCGTGGACCGTCAGCGTGTACCCGGGTCGCTTCGTCGAAGGCGACACGGTCGAGGTCACGATCGGAGTGTCGGACAGCGTGGTCGTGCAGGACCTGAAGCTCCTGCCGCCCTGACGTCGACGAGCCCGACGGATCGACGCAACGGACGTAGTTCGATGGACCTTTGCAATCGTCCGACGAGTGCGTGAGCCGGCGTACCGCGCCTCCCTTGTCGCGAGTCGGGACGCTCCGTAGCATCACCGCCCTCCAAGTCCCCCCAATACGGGAGAGATGGTGATGCTCGGTATCTCTCTCGTGTGCCCGCTCGAAATCCTCCTCGCACTCTCGCTTTCGACAGCGGGGGGGCCGAGTGGCGTTGCACCGATCCTCGATGCCTCGACGCCGGCCGGGATCGCGACGGCGACCCAGGCTCAGCACGAGCGGCACTGGACGATCGCGCCGTACCTGTGGATGTACGGCCTGGACGGCGAGGTCGGCGTGCTCGGGCAGACCAGCGAAGTCGACGCCAGCTTCGACGACATCGTCGAGAACCTCGACTTCGCGCTGCAGGGACACGTCGAGTACTGGCACGGGACGGTGGGGTACTTCTTCGACGGGCAGTACGGCGAGCTCTCCTCCGACGGCTCGGCCGGACCGATCGGGCTTGAGGTGAAGAGTGAGATCACGATCATCGAGCTCGGCGTCGCGACCCGCGTCGTAGACCGCCCGCTGGACCCGGACGGTGGACGGCGGCTGAAGGTCGATGGCCTGGTCGGCACCCGTTACTACGACCTCGATCTCCAGGTCGACCCCGATCCGCCTGTCTTCGCGACGACCGAAGATGGCGAGGCCTGGCTCGACGCCTTCTTCGGCGCGCGTTGCGAGTGGGACTTCGCGCGCAAGTTCTCGCTCTCCGCGCGCGGCGACATCGGCGGCTTCGGCCTCGGGGGTTCTTCCGACCTCGCCTGGCAGGCACAGGCCCTCGTCGGGTGGCGCCTCAGCAAGGTGACGACGATCGCCGCGGGCTACCGCGTGCTCGACGTCGACTACGACAACGGCGGCTTCCTGTTCGACACGACGCTCTCGGGGCCGCTCCTGGGCGTGGTCTTCCAGTTCTGACGGCCGCAGACTCCCTCCTCGAGATCGAAATGGCCAAGAAGAGCAGCATGGCAAGACTGCTGGTGGCCGCGCTCGCCCTGGTCGCCGGCCTGTCGAGCTGCCGGTCGACGTCCGATCTGCGATCGAGCGCGGTGATCGGCCTCGCCGAGCCCGCTGAGCGCACGCGCGGCGGACCGCACTCCGAGGAGCTCTCCTCGATCGCGGCCGAACCCGTGACGTCTCGCAGCGTTCAGACCGAGGCCGCGCCGGACGACGCGGCCGAGCTGGCCGAGAAGCTGTCGAACCCGGTCGCCGATCTGATCAGCGTGCCGATCCAGGGCAACTGGGACACCGGCATCGGCCCGGCGGACGCGGACAGGACGACGATCAACGTCCAGCCGGTCATCCCGTTCTCGCTGAACCCGGATTGGAACGCGATCTCGCGCACGATCGTGCCGATCATCGACGCCGAATCGCCCGTGGCCGGCGGCGAGGACGAATCCGGCCTCGGCGACGTCCTCCAAAGCTTCTTCTTCTCGCCCAAGGCCCCGACGGAGTCGGGCTGGATCTGGGGCATTGGGCCGGCCTTCCTCCTTCCGACCGCGAGCGAGGACGCGCTCGGCAGCGAGAAGTGGGCCGCGGGTCCGACGCTGGTCGTGCTCAAGCAGGAAAAGGGCTGGACCTACGGCGCGCTCGCGAACCACCTCTGGTCGTACGCCGGCGAGGACGATCGCGCGGACGTCAACGCGACCTTCGTGCAACCCTTCCTGTCCTTCACGACGAAGACGCACACGACGCTGACGCTCAACACGGAGTCGACCTACGACTGGACCCAGAACCAGTGGACCGTCCCCGTCAACGCGTCGGTCAGCCAGCTGCTGAGGATCGGCAAGATGCCGATCAGCCTCGCATTCGGATACCGCGAGTACGTGGAGGCTCCCGACGGCGGGCCCGACTGGGGCCTGCGGTTCGCGCTGACGCTCCTCTTGCCCAAGTAATCCCGGTTCACCCCCCCCCAAGAAAAGGAAACCGTTCATGGACTGCAACGCTCGAAATCTCCCGGTCTGGACTCTTGTTCTCCTGCTCGCTCCGCTCGGTGCCTGCCGATCGTCCACGCCGAAATCGCAGGCTTCCCAGTCAGCCGAGCATGGCGCGGTCCACTGGACCTACACCGGCGCAACCGGACCGTCGACCTGGGCCAGCCTGGACGAGGGCAACTCGGCCTGCGGGGCAGGGCATTCCCAGTCGCCGATCGACATCGCGCAGCCGAGCGGCGCGGACTTGCCCGACATCGTGTTCGAGTACAAGCCGAGCACGATCGAGTTCGTGAACAACGGGCACTCGGTGCAAAACAACTACCAGCCGGGCAGCTTCATCACGGTCGACGGCAAGCGCTACCAGCTCGCGCAGCTCCACTTCCACGCGCCCAGCGAGCACCACGTCCGAGGGAAGTCGTACGACGCGGAGATGCACCTCGTGCACAAGGCCGACGACGGCGCGCTGGCGGTCGTCGGCGTGCTGATCGAGTCGGGGCGCGAGAACAAGGCCTTCGAAAAGCTCTGGAGCCAGATGCCCGAGACGAAAGGGGACGACAACAAGTCGGCCGACACGATCGACGCGGCCGCTCTGCTGCCGGCCGACCGTACCGCCTACCGCTACGGTGGATCCTTGACGACGCCGCCCTGCAGCGAAGGCGTCAACTGGAGCATCCTGGTGACGCCGATCCAGATGTCCGGCCAGCAGCTGGCGACCTTCACGAAGCTGTACCACGGCAACAACCGACCGGTGCAGCCGCTCAACGGCCGACTCGTCCTGGAAGACGTCACGCGCTGATCAAGCAGGCAAGGAGCCGATCGGGCTTCTGGCAGCACTCGTGTCGCCGCGCTGAAGCGCGCGGTGCCACGAGTCGTCATTTCATGCTCGCGCGCAGGTCGACGAGCACCTGGTCGAAAGCGTCCACGCGCACGAGACCGAGGCGCGGGTACTCGATGTCCACGATCACGTAGACCGTCAAAGCGATGATCGCGGCGAAAGCCACGGTGTGGAACCGGTTGGGCGTCCGGCTCCCGGCCATGGCGTAGCCCGCGAGGAGCGCGCTCATCAACGCCAGAGCGCAGAGCATGACGTGGATGATCGGCGGAGGGTGCACACGCGTGGCCATGAGCCGTGTCGTCGTGATGTCGATCATCTGGTTGAGCGCGGGCAGGAGCAGCATGGCGGCGCGCGAGTCCGTCGCCACGCTCGTCGCGGCGACGGCACCAGTCCAGATCTCCTGCTGCAGCGCGTTCGAGCGGTCGAGCTCCGCGCGAGCTGCATCCGGGTCGTCCAGGGACCGGTAGAGCGCCAGACGCGCATCCAGGTACCGCCGGAAGGAGTCGCGCAAGTCTGGCTGCAACGCGTCCGGCACGAGATCGAGCCGGAGCCAGGCCGTTCCGATGTCGTTGGCCTCCTCGACGATGAGCTGGCGGCGCACGTCGAAGCGCGCCGCCGCGCCGGAGAACGTGAACGCGATCAGCAGGCCGAGCAGGCCGAAGATCGCACCCTCGACCGCTCCGGTGCCCAGGCGCGTGCCCTCCGGATCCTGCGCCAGTCGACGTCGTCCCGCGCGGCGTCCGATCTCGAGCATCGCCAGCATGCCGAGGAACAGACCACCGGCCGAGAGCGCTGCGACCAGCACGGGATTCATCGCCGCGATCCTACGCAGTGCGAGGTTGGCCAGGCCATGGTCAGCGCTTGCGCCGCGCCGGCGAGCGTGTATCGTCCTGCGCCGCGGCTCTTGCGCCGCGGCGCGCAGCCGCCCGCGCGATCTGCAACGTGGCCGGCCGAAAAGGACCTCGACGCATGGTCAGCCCGCTGCCGTTCCTCGCCCTCCTGGCCCTGCTCGGCAGCGGCCGCGACGAGCCCGACACGATCGTGCTGCGCTCGGGCAAGTCGATCGAGTGCCGCGTGGTGTTCGAGAGCCCGGAGAAGGTCGTGTACGCGATCGGCACGCGCACGCAGGAGGTGCCGCGCGTCGATATCGAGAGCCTCGAAACCGTCGAGACCTCGCTGCGCGAGTTCCTGAAACGCTTCGAGGAGATGGATCGCCAGAGTGCGCCGGCCCTGACCGAGCTCGCGGTGTGGGCCGAGTCCCGCGGCCTGCTGGGGGAGGCGCACGACCTGTGGATCCGCATCCTGACCATCGAGGACGGGAACGAGCGCGCGTGGACGAAGCTCGGCGGCGTGAAGGGCAAGAAGGGCTGGCAGCTCAAGGTGCGCGGCCGCTTCTACGACCTCGAGGCCTTGCGCAAGCGCGTCAGCGACTGGAAGAACGCGCTCGAGCTGCCCACCGCCCACTTCCTGATCCGGAGCGACGCGGAGCCCGAGCGCATACTCGACCTGGGTATCGACGCCGAGCGCGCCTGGATGGCGTTCTACGATGCTCTGGGCACCGCGCTGGGGCTGTACGTGTTCGACGAAGTGCCCGAGATCCACGTATTCGCCGACACCAAGGACTATCCGGTCCCGCCGACGCCCGAGCAGAAGGCCTGGTACAGCGCGGTCGCGAACACGCTCTACGTGAACGCCGCCGGGAAGCCGACTCCGGGCGAAGTGCTGTACGAGCTGACCGACCTGCTCGTCGTCAACGGCTTGCGTCGCACAGCCGACGCGCGCACGGGTCAGCTCGAGCCGTGGGCGCGCGAGGGCTTCGGGCAGATGTTCGCCGCCGCCGTGCGGCCGGATCCGGGCCGCGTGAAGTTCGAGTTCGAGCCGCCCTACACGCCCTGGTTCCGCGCGCAGGTGGAGGACGCCAAGGCGCTGAACATGAGCCAGACGCTGCGCGCGGGTCTGTCGTCGTTCCAGTCCGGTCCGGACGCGGAGCGCTTCTCGCGCCAGTGCTACACGCTGATGCACTTCCTCGTCTTCGCGAACGGCGGCGAGCACCGCGCGAAGCTGGCGGAGTACCTGCGCAGCGCCTACCTCGGGAAGACCGGCACGGCCAACTTCGAGAAGTCGTTCGGCACGCAGCTCAAGGTGCTCGAGCCGCAGTGGAAGGCCTACGTGCTGGGGATCGCCGGGAGGTGATCGCGGGCGGGGAGCCGCTCGGCAGCAGCGGCTGCTCGCGCGCCAACCTCGTCGGGGTTTGAAATCGGACGCAGTGTGGGGATAGAGTCCTGCCGTGCTCCCCCTCCTCTGCTTGGCGGCGATGCTGGCTGATCCCTACGTTCCGCACCCCGTCGTCATCCCGTCCGCGCCTGCAGCGGCGGTGGCGGATCCCGCGCCCTACGGGCTGCTCACGCCCTTCGTGGTCGGCGTCGATCCGGTGCTCGTGCCGGGCCCCGTCGATCCCGACGCGCTCCCGAGCCAGAGCAGCACGGCCGAGCACTACGCGCCGAACCTCTACCGGCAGTTCACGTTGAGCCTCGGCGTGGCGGCCTACGACAACTTCGGGACCAACCTGCGCGTCTCGGGCGACGCCGGCTTGGGCGCGACCTTGGACCTGGAGGACTTCCTGGGCATCGACAACTCGGACACGATCGGGCGCTTGGACGCGCACTACAGCTTCAACCGGCGTCACCGCGTCGACGCCAGCTTCTACGACATCAACCGCAGCGGAACCGCGACGATCGCCGACGACATCGAGTTCGGCGACGTCGTGATCCCGGCCGGCGACATCAACACGTTCTTCGACACGCAGATCTTCAAGCTCGCCTACCGCTACAACTTCGTCGCCGACACCCGCACCGTGATCGGCGCCTCGATCGGCGCGCACGTGATGGGGATCAACGCCGGGATCAGCAACGATTCCTTCGCGGTGGAGGAGGAGTTCAAGGTGGCTGCTCCGCTGCCGCTGATCGGTCTCCACGCCGCCTACGCGCTGAGCGACAAGTGGTCGCTGAACGCCTCGCTTGAGTTCCTGCAGTTCGACGTCCAGGCCTACCGCGGGTTCATCAGCGACTCGCGCCTGACCATCGAGCACGACACCTTCGATCACTTCGGATGGGGCGTCGGCTTCAACGGCTTCAAGATCGACGGTTCGATCGACGGCGACAACGGACTGACTGCCGACCTCGAGTACGGCTACCAGGGCTTGATGCTCTACCTGCGCTGGTACTTCTAGCGCCCACCTCCCGTCCAGCCTCCGGGGCCCGAAGGCCCGCGAGCGTGCCTCTTCTCGATCACGTCGGTCTCTCCACCCCCCGGAACCCACGCATGTTCTCCGCACTGCTGACGAGCTCCCTCATCGGTTTCCTCGCGCCGACTCCTCTCCATCCGGATGCCCTTTTGGGTGCGTCCCTGGCCGCTGACCCCTTGCTCGTACCGGATCCTCAGGGTTCGCCGACCCCGCGGCCCAGGTGGCTCGCCGGGCACAGCGTCATGCAAGGCTTCCTGGGCATGACGGCCTTCGACGAATACGAGGTGGAAGGCGACAACCTCGGCAGTGTCGACGGCGGCGGAGATTCCGCCAGCCAGCTCCCGCTCATCGGCGGCGGCGGTCAGTGGAAGCTGGGCGGCCAGAACATCGACCTGGGCGTCGAGCTCATGGTTTCGTTCGCCTGGCGTTCGAACGCTACGGCGGTGGTGGTGGGCAGCGGCGGTGCGGCGGTCGCGGTCGACGTGGACACGCTGCTGTTCGACCTGTACGGCGGGCCGTTCGTCAGCAAGTTCCTGGGCGAGAAGGCGCGCATCTACGCCAGCGCCGGACCGCTGCTGGAATGGGCCAACTACGACCAGTCGGCGAGCGGCGTGACGGACTCGGGCACGGGCTTCGGCGCCGGCTGGTACGCGCGCGGCGGCATCGAGTTCGCGCTCGCTTCGAGGACGATGATCGGCATCGGCGCGCGCTGGTCGGACTCGACGATCGACCTGGACGGCGGCCTCGGCGATCTCGACCTGCAAGGCGTTCAGGCGTACATCACGGTCACGCAGGGCTTCTGACCCGCGGGCGGGTGCGCGACTTGCACGGCGACGACATCACCAGGACGATGCGGGCACGCACACCAGCCACCACGGACCGTTTCCGAGGCTTCCACTCATGAGCTTCCTCTCGCGCATCGTCGTCCTGACGCTCCTCTTCCTGCCAGCCGGATGCGGCGCGACCTCGTCGCAGCGTGTCCCGTTCCCGGCGCAGGACGTGACCGTCACCCGCTCCGACCTGACGCGCATCTACTTCCTGCGCGAAGAGAGAGAGGGTGTGCAGCGCAACGCGATCGTCGTCTCGGACGAGGACAGGGAGATCGGCGACCTGACCTCCGGGACGTATTTGTGTTGGGAGCGGCCCGCGGGACGCACGGTCGGCCGCGCGTTCTACAAGGCGTTCGATCCCGGTCGCGGCAAGGTCGAGGGGATCGCCGACCTCAACTGCCACGCGGGCCAAGCCTACTACTTCAACGTGACGGTCAGCCGGGAAGACGGCAAGCCGTCGGTCCACCTGCTGGATGCCGAGGAAGGCCGGCGGCTGGTCGCCGAGCGCAAGCCGGCCGGCGAGTGAGAGGCCGAGGAGAAATCGATCTTACGGCCTCTCTGATCCTGTTGGCGCGGCGCGGAACCGCGCGCGCGTAGAGACCGTAGAGAAGTCGATCCTACGGTCTCTCGATCCTGTTGGCGCCGCGCGGAACCGCGCGCGCAAAGAGACCGTAGGGAAGTCGAGCGTACGGTCTCTCGATCCTGTCCGCGCGCGGGTCATCTCGAGCTCGGACCTGGTTCGACCTCGACGCCCGACGAAGGCAGGTCCAGGTCGGCCGCGAAGCCCGGCGGCGGGTTCAACAGCACGGTCTCGCCATCCTTCAGGCCCGCGAGCACCTGCACCCAGATCTCATTCTGCCGGCCGATCCGCACGGTGCGCGTCTCCACGGAATCGCCGCGCGCGACGAAGCTGACCGTGTCGGCGCGGTGGCGGAAGACGGCCTGGACGGGGACGTACAAGGCGTCCGGGATCTCCTCGATCAGGATCTCGCACACGCACGACATGCCTGGGCGCATCTGCTCGCTGCCGGACGTGATCTCGATGTCCGTGCGGTAGAGGCGCGTGCTGGGGTTCATCCAGCGGCTGTTCTGGTCGGGCAGCAGGGCGACGAAGCCGACGCGACCATCGAACCGCTGGGAGGACAGCGCGTCGATCTGCACGGTGCAGGGCTGGCCGGGCTCGATCTGCTTCAGCACCGACTCGTGCAGGCGCGCCTGGACGATCATCCCGGCCGCGTTGGGGATCGTCACGATCTCCTCGCGCTCGCGCACTTCCGTGCCCTCCTGGACGGGCGGCTCGTCGTCGTCGCGCTGGGCGTAGACGATCAGGCCATCGCGCGGCGCGCGGATGCGCGCCTTCTCGATCTGGCCCTCGATCTTGGCCAGCTTGTCCTTCTCCAGCAGGAACTCGGCCTCGTTGGTACGCACGTCGGCCTCGAAGTCGATGATGCGCGCCTTGGCCTGCAGCTCGACGCGCACGCGTTCGCGCTCCACCTCCTCGAGCGCGGCGCGCAGCTCGGCCTCCTTGCGCGGCACCTGGAAGCGCACGAGCAGGTCGAGCTCGCGCGTCGCCTGCCGCAGCGCGATCTCGACCCGGTCGCGCGCGACGCGGTCGGTTTCGAGCTCGGATGCGGTGATGAAGCCCTTCGCGGCCAGCTTCTGCGACCACTCGAGGCGGTCCGCCGCGCGCAGCGAGTCCTCCTTCGTCAGCGTCAAGGCCTCGCGCGACTTCTCGAGCTCGCTTTCGCGCTCGCCCTCCATGTACTTGCGCAGGTCCTGTTGCGCGAACTCGAGCTTCTGTCGGGCGCTGGCGATGTCGCTCTGGTTCTGGCTCTCCTGGATCTCGAAGTTCTGGCGCGCCTTGACGAACGACGCTTCGGCGTTGCTGACCGAGAGCCTCTGCTGGAAGCCCTTCTCGACCAGGGCGGTCGCGTCCAGCTCGCACACGACGTCGCCGGCCTTCACGCTCGTGCCCTCCGGCACGAGCGACAGGATCAGCGTGCGCCCCTCGACCTCGCTCTTGAGGCTCACGCTGTCGGCCGCTTTCAGGTTGCCGCGCGCGGCGACCGTGATGCGCAGAGGTCCGCGCTGGACGAGCGTGCCCTGGGCCACGCCGCGCTGATCGCTGCTGCGCGAGGAGACGAAGCGGAACCCGACGAGACCCAGGACGATCAGCACGAGGATCGACGCCGGCCATCCGAACGAGCCGCGGCGGATGCGCGAGCGACTCGTCGAAGCTGCACTGTGTACCGCGTCCACCGTGCCTCCAGTCTACGGGCCGGGGTGCACGCGGTCGCGGCTTGGCGAACCAGGGACCCTCATGTTCCCTTCACCCATGACTTCGAACACTGCCCGCACGTCCTCGGCCGCGCGCGCCACGATCGTCCTGCTCCTTGTCGGGATCAGGGCTGTTGCGCCGCCGTCAGCTCGTCGGGCCGCGCGTGGCGCAGCACGCTGAGCTCCAATTCCATCCGCAGGTAGCCGGCCTTCTCGCCGCGGTCCTTCGACGGCAGCATCGCGAAGCGCGTGACGACCGCGTGCCCGTGATCGCGCTCGAGCGCAGCGGCGAGGTTGTGGATGCGCAAGGTCGCGAGCAGGCGCGCCGGGTCACGCGGATGGATCGTCCAGCGCTCCTCGATCCAGTCCGAGTCGGGGATGCGGCTCTCGGCGACATCGCCGGAGACGTCGCCGATCTCGACGCCGTCGACGCACGACTGCCGGCGGATGTAGGCGTACGAGTTGGGCACGGCGGCCGCCTGGGCACTCTTCGCGCGCGGCGGGGCGAGGGCCGGATTCCAGCCGACGCCGACGCGCACGAGCTGCGCGCTCGACGGATGCTTCGCTCCCGACGTGGCTGGCACGTCGGCGACCCGCACGTCGAGGACGCCCGTCGCTCGCCGGAGCGCGCCCACGAACTGCTCGACGGCGGCGCGTCCCTCGGCCGCGTCGGGCGAGGTGAGCGCGACCTCGGCGTCGATCGTGACGGACTCGGCGTATCTCAGGCGCGCCGGCACGCGCTCGGCGACGAGGCTCGCCAGCGCGATGTGCTGCGCATCCGCATCGATGCCGTTCAGGATCCTGAGGAACGCCTGCGTGGCCTGGAACGCGGATGCCGGCAGCGGCGGAGCAGGGATCACCGGCGCGACAGGCGGTGGCGCGGGCTGCGCCGGACGCGCGATCGGCGGTGCAGGCGGCTCCTCGGCTCGCCAGGGGACGGCCATGACGAGGCCCACGGCGACGATGCACAAGAGCAAGTGTGTCGGGCCGAAACGCCCGGTCGCTGACGTCATGGTCGGATCCTCTTCGTCGACGGTCGATGTGCAGGCGGCCCGACTCGCTCGCTGCACCACGGGCCGCCCACGCCAGCGTTCGTCGTCGTTTGGAGCGTGGTTTCCTTACCTGCGCACGACTCGAATCACGCCCGACCCGTGTTGGCCCATGGTGAGGGCCCTCTCGTCCCGCACCCGGGGACTGGAGCGAACCCGGCGAAACCGCGCCCTCGGCGTGCGGCACGCCGGCCACGCGGACGAACCGGTCGGGTCCCGGACGCCTTGCGATCAGCGCAAGTCGAGCCGCACAGCCGGCCCCGCGGCCTCTCCGGTGCGCACGACCAGCTCTCCGGATGCCTTCAGTCCGGTGTCCGTGCTGGCCGTGACGGCGTACGCCCCGGCCGGCACCCGGATCTCGGCGTTGAACGGGCTCGTCGCGTTCCATTCGCCATCGAAGCGCTCCCGGTACGTCGTCTCCTGTCCGACCACGCCGACGACGATGTCGAGCACGCGGCCCGCGCCCGCTTTCGGGAAGTGGACGTCGAAGCCGCACGTCACGCCCGGGCTCAGTCGGATCACGACGTCGGCATCCCGCTCCAGCTCGATGGTCCGTTCCCCTCGTGCGAACTCGCCGCCCCACCAGTTCAGCTGGTACGTGCCCACCGTCAGCCTGTCGATCGACACGGACTCGCGGCGACCGACCTCGACCATGTGTCCGAACGGACAACCCGAGCGGCGCAGGTGGAAGGACGTGTCCTCGGCGATTGCCTCGGTGGCACGCTCGATCCGCAACGCGAGGCGGACCTCGCGTGCGAGTTGCAGCGTTCCGACGTCCCGTTCCTCACCCGCTGCGAGGTGGAAGGGCTCGCTGACGAGCACCGCGGTCTCGCCGCGGAAGACGACGACGGTGTACTCGCCCTTGGGTGCATGGTCGAACAGGAACTGGCCGCCCTCGTAGCGCGCCGCGTAGTTCATGACGCCGCTCCTGGCGATCAAGTTGACGCCCGTCCCTTCGGGCACGTTGCCGTCCGCGTCCAGCACGCTGCCGCTCACCCGTCCCTTCGGGCCCTGCTCGGGATCGTCGAAGTCAGCCACCAGGATGATCTCACCCTGGTCGGGCCAGACGTCGTCGCGGGAGAGCGGCGCCGAGCCCTGCGGCTTGTTCCAGATCTGGACGTCGATGCGGAACGGCTCGACGTCGAGGTTGAAGAACGCGAAAGCTCCGCGAGAGTCCGTGCGCACGACCAGGCGTCGGGACTCCTCCTTCGGGTTAGCGCTGACGAACACGGGCTTCATCGGGCTGCCGTCGGCGAACGTCACGCGGCCGTGGATCGAGCGGCCGGGCGACAACACCGGGTTCCAGGGCAGGACCTCGCCGACCTTCGGGCGGAGGACCGCCTCGGCGTGGAACTCGCGGTATGCGTGGTCGTTGTCGTCCGCGCGAGGCGGGCTCGCGTAGGCGTGGACTTCATCCGACCAGACCGGCGCGAGGCGGTAGCGACCCTGTGCGTCCGTGCGCGTGACGGGCGAGCGGAAGGGGTCCGGGTCGTCGTACTGGCCCATGGTCACGAACGTGGTGTCGACGGCCGCGGCGAAAGCGCGCACCCAGGCTTCCGCGACGGGCAGTCCGCGCTCGTCGCGCACGATCCCGGAGATCTCTGCCCCGCGATCGAGCTCGACGCGGATCTCCCGCCCGACGCCAGCCCGGATCTCCACGACCGAGTGCCAGAGCGCGAACGGACTCGAGCACACACGGATGGGCAGCGTTCCCGGCTCGAGCCCGTCGAAGCGGAACGTCCCGTCGGCGCCGCACGCGATCGAGCGCGGACCGGCCGCCTCCTCAAATGTGCCGTCGTTGCGCATGTCCATGCCTTGCGCGACACCGACACAGACCCAGGCGAAGGGAACCGGTGCGCCCGAAGGCTCGACGACGCGGCCGGACAGGTCTCCGCCCGCTGCGGCCAACACGAGCTCGATCTGGAAGGGCGGCTGCCCCGGGATGTTCTCGAGGTCGACGAGCGGCGACGGTCCCAGGCCGCGAGCCGTGGCGCCGATCGAATGACGCGCGGGCATGTCGCGCAGATCGAACCGACCGTTCGCGTCCGAGCGGGCCACGCAGTCCATGCTCAGCCAATCCATGTTGCCGGAGGCGACGTGGATCTCCGCATGGCGCACGCTCGCGCCGTCCGGACCGACCACGCGTCCGCGCACTTGCACACCGGCCGCGAATCGCAGCTCGACGTCGCGCACGGTGCCCGTCGCGATGTCGGCGATCGCGATCGGGTCGCTCTCCGCACCGCGGTCGGCGCGCACGCGCACCGTCTCGCCGGGCACGTGCTCGAAGAGCGCGATCCCGGCCGGATCGCTGCTGAGGAACGCCAACCCGCCGACCGGGCGACGGGATTCGGCGCCGTAGAGGCGGACACCGACGCCGGAGGCCGGCGAGCCGTCGCTCCACAGGACGTGGACGCGGAGCGAACCGGACCGGGCTGACGTCACGTCCTTGGCCGAGTCCGCCGCAGTTCCGGCCGACTCCCGACCCGTCGTGTCGTTCGGATCGGCGACCGGGACCGTCGAGGTGCCGGAGCTGTCGAGCGCGACCCGGGCTTCAGCGACGACGGCCGCATCGGGCAGCGCGGGATGTGCCGGACGAAGCCAGTGCCAGAGACCGAACAGCCCGATGAGCGCGAACAGGACGAGGGCGAACTTGTTGACCATGATCAGGATTCCGGCGCTGCCGGCGACCGCGCAGGGTGCGGACCACGAGGGGACCAGGATCGCGAGACCATGCAGATCGGCGCCGTGGCGGCGCTCGAGCCGCTCGCGCAGCAGGGCGAGCCCGCGCGAGAGCTGGGTCTTCACGGTCTTGACCGGCAGGCCGAGCGTCGCCGCGATCTGCGCCGGCGTCTGGTCCTCGAAGTAGCGCAGGTAGACGACGCGCTGGTACGGCTCGCGCAGGTTGCGGACCGCGTCGTTCAAGTCGCCGTGCACCTCGAGCCGCAGCGCGATCTCCTCGCTGCTCGGAGACGCGGATCGGACCTCGACCTGGCCTTCGTGGTGCTGCCGGCGCGAGACGCGGCGCGATCGATCCACGGCGCGGTGGCGCATCACGGCGGCGAGCCACGTCCAGCTCAGGACGCGCGGGGAGCGGCGGAGCGCGGCCAGCAGCGTGTCCTGCACGACGTCGTCGCGCGCGTCGTCACCCTGGAGGAGGCTCGACGCGAGACGGCGGAGCGCGCGGACGTGAGCGCTCCAATCCGGCTGGAGGCTGTCCTGATGGAGAGGAGGGGAGTCCATGGCGGAGCGCGCGCGCTCACCCAGGAGGCGCCAGCCGGGCCGAGCCGACTTCGAGATTCTGGCCTTTCTCGGGAGGATCCCGGCTGTTTGTCGAGGGCCGGCGCGACCCGGAACGGGCCGTACGGCGCCGCCGCCCGGTAGCATCGGGGCATGGCGCTTCCTCCTTGCTCGTCTCGTCCCGCGTTCCCTTCGCCGTTCCGACCGGGCGGTGCGTTCGCCGTCGCCGCGTGCGCGCTGCCGCTCCTCGCGCAGGGTCCTGGTCCCGCGCGGCCCGTGTTCACCGACGGGCAGGCGCAGGTCGTGCCGGCCTTCGAGGACCCGAAGGCCTGGATCCGTCACGAGCTGTGGGTCGAAGCCGAGTTCGATTCCGATGGCGACGGAAAGAAGGACCGCCTCCACGTCGACGTGACGCGGCCGAAGCAGACCGACACGGAAGATCTGAAGGTGCCGGTGGTCTACGAGACTAGCCCGTATTTCGCCGGCACGGCGCCCGATTCGCGCGACTACTTCTGGAGCCCCGACCAGGAGCTGGGCCAGCCTCCGCCGGCGCGCCACGCCGCGCCCTCGATCAAGCACCGCGGCCCGCGCGCGAAGATCTCCGGATCGTTGATCGAGGACTGGGTCCCGCGCGGCTTCGCCGTCGTGCACTCGGAGTCGCCGGGCACCGGGATGTCACAGGGTTGCCCGACGGTCGGCGGGCCGAACGAGTCTCTCGCGCCCAAGGCCGTGATCGACTGGCTCAACGGACGCGCGCAGGGCTACACGAGCCTCGACGGGAGCACCGCGGTCGTCGCGAGCTGGTGCACGGGCAAGGTCGGCATGACCGGCACGTCGTACAACGGGACGTTGCCGCTCGCGGCCGCGACCACCGGCGTCGACGGGCTCGCGGCGATCATCCCGGTCGCGCCGAATACCTCCTACTACCACTACTACCGCTCGAACGGGCTCGTGCGGCATCCGGGCGGGTACATGGGCGAGGACATCGACGTCCTCTACGACTTCATCCACAGCGGAGCGCCCGAGCGGCGCACGTGGTGCGACCAGAACGTGCGCGACGGCGAGATGGCGCGCGGCCAGGACCGGAAGAGCGGCGACTATAACGAGTTCTGGAAGAGCCGCGACTACTGGACGCAACTCGGCTCGGTGAAGGCCGCCACGCTGCTCGCCCACGGGCTCAACGACTGGAACGTGATGCCGGCGCACAGCGTGCACGTGTACGAGGCCCTGAAGGAACGCGGCGTGCCGGTGCAGATCTACCTGCACCAGGGCGGCCACGGCGGGGAGCCGACGTTCACGCTGATGAACCGCTGGTTCACGCGCTGGCTCTACGGCGTCGAGAACGGCGTCGAGAAGGACCCGCGCGCGTGGGTCGTGCGCGAAGACCAGAAACGCCGCGAGCCGACGCCGTACGCGGACTACCCCAACCCGGACGCGGAGATGGTGGAGCTCACGCTGCTCGCCGGCGGCGCGCGCGTCGGCGCGCTCCAGGTGGCGGGCCGGCCGGCGCGCGTGCGCGAGAAGCTCGTCGACGACGCGGCGCAGAAGGGCGCCGAGCTTGCGAAGGCGACCTCCTCGAAGCACCGGCTGCTCTACGCCACGCAACAGCTGAAGCAGCCTGTCCACATCTCCGGGACGGCCCGCGTCACGCTGCGCCTGGCCAGCAGCAAGCCGGCCGCGAACGTCTCGGTATGGCTCGTCTCGCTGCCGTGGGAGGAAGGCGAGAAGGTCAAGATCACGTCGAACGTGATCACGCGCGGCTGGGCCGATCCGCAGAACCGAAACGCCCTCGACAAGAGCGAGCCGCTCGAGCCGGGCACCTTCTACGACGTTGCGTTCGACCTGGAACCCGACGACCAGATCATCGCGGCCAGCGAGCAGATCGGCCTGATGGTGTTCTCGAGCGACCACGACTTCACGCTGTGGCCGGATCCGGGCACGGAGCTGACGCTCGACCTCGAGGGTACGCGGCTCAGCCTGCCGGTCGTGGGCGGGAGCGACGCGTTGCGCAAGGCGCTGCGGTGAGAGCCCGTGAGGAGAACCAGCCTACGGGCTCTCTGATCCTGGTTGGTGCCGCGCGATAACGCGCGGCGCCTGCGCAATGCGCCCGTCCGCCCCGTAGGCTGTCCGTCCTTCCGCAATCCTAGACACACACCGAGTTCCCATGAAGCTGGCTCTAGCCGCCCTCGCGTTCCTCGCTCTCTCGCCCACTCCGGCCGACACCCTCGCGTTCGGACCCGCGGAGGGCACGACGCTCGAGAAGCGCTTCGAGCTGACGATGAAGCTCGAGAAGCGCTCCATGTCGATGACGGTCGGCGGCCGCGAGCTGCCGGCCGAGATGCTCGCCGACACCGTGATGGACATGGACTTCAAGAAGACGATCGTCGTCCAGGACGAGTACAAGAAGATCGACGGCGCGCGCCCGCTGGCGCTGGAGCGGAACTACTCCACGCTGACCGACGTCTTGGACCAGAAGATCCAGATGCCGGGCATGCCCGAGGCCACGGAGGAGAAGAAGGAGAAGGAGAGCAAGCTCCTCGACAAGACGGTCCTCTTCAAGTGGAACGCCGAGGAGAAGGAGTACGAGAAGGAGTGGGTCGGCGAGGGTGGTTCCGAGAAGCTGCTCGAGGGCCTCGAGGAGGACATGGACCTGCGCGGCCTCCTGCCCAAGAAGGCCGTGTCCGAGGACGACACGTGGAAGGTCGACCTGGTCGAGTTCGGCGACATCCTGGGACCGGGCGGCGACTTGGGGTTCTCCGCGAAGGACAAGGCAGAGGACGACAACCAGTTCGAGGAGAACCTGACGGGCGAAGCCGTCTGCACGTACGGGGGCACGAAGGACGTGGACGGCCGCAAGCTGGCGGTCATCCGCATGACCTGCAAGGCGCGCACGTTCCAGGAAACGGCTGAGGGCGAGCAGCAGACGCGCATCGACTTCACGCTCGATCTGGAAGGCGAGGCCCTGTGGGACGTCGCGGCGAAGCACTTGGCGTCGTACGAGCTCGGCGGTGACATCACGGCCGACATGTCGATCACGCAGGCGATGGAGGTCCAGGGCGAGAGCCACGACCTCGTCGTGAAGGTCGACCTGGGCGGGAAGTTCGACGTCGAGGGGAAGTTCGGAAAGCCCTGAAGGTCGTCCGCGCGGCACGTGTTCCGATGTCCAAGCGCCACCTCACCGCCGTCCTGCTGGCTCTGGCTGCCTCTGGCGGCGGCGCGTGGGCCGCGTTCACGTCGAACTACGTCGCCTCGTTCCACGGCGCGCCCTGCACGGAGTACAGCGCGTTCGAGTCGTTCACGCAGGCCAACCTCCTGCCCAACTACCCCGACGATCCGGCCACGACGTCGCCCGACACGGCGCTCGTCCAGCTGACGCCCGGGGCGATCATCACGCCGCAGGGCAACATCGACAACCTCGTGCTGCCGCCTTCGTTCGAGCTGACGGACAGCGTGCCGAGCGACCTGCAGGAGGTCGTGTTCCAGCTCTGCATCCTGCTCAACCAGTTCGACTGGACGAGCGTCGTCCTCGAGTACACCGACGCGGGCGGCACGGTCCGCACGATCGTGCCCGATTCTTCCCAGCAGCTCGTGTTCCTGATGGGCCGCGAGGAGCGCGTCATCCGCTGGGATCTCTCCGGCCTGCCGGACGTGATCACGACGTACCGCCTGCGGTTCAGGGCGAACCTGCCGAGCACGACGCTTGACGCGCTCAAGCTCGACACGCGCTACGCCTGCACGCCGGGCGTCGTCTTCTGCGCCGGCGACGGGAGCAGCGCGGCCTGCCCGTGCGCGAACGGACTGCCCGGTCGTGGCTGCGAGAACTCGTTCTCGACTGGCGGAGGGCTGCTGGCGGCCACCGGCACGGCCGACGTGGCCAACGACACGCTCGTGCTGATCGCGTCGGCGCTGCCGCCGTCGACCACCGTGCTCTTCTTCCAGGGCGACGCGCCGCAGTCGGGCGGCTCCGGCGTCCCCTTCGGCGACGGCGTGCGTTGCGTGGGCGGGAACATCGTGCGACTGGGGCTGAAGAACACGGCCGGAGGTGCTGCGTCGTACGGCCACGGTGTCGGCACGGATCCTGACATCTCGGTCCGCGGAGCCGTGCCGACGGGCGGAGCGACGCGCTACTACCAGGGCTGGTACCGCAACTCGGCCGCCTTCTGCACGAGCGCGCCCTTCAACCTGACGAACGGGCTGCGCATCGACTGGTCGTGAGGCCGGCGTGTGTACCGGCCTCCTGGCGGGGTCGTCGAATTCGTCCCATGATGCGAGGCCGATGAGCCTCGACCTGTTCCACCCCACCGTCCGCCGCTGGTTCGCGGACGAAGTGGGCGCGCCGACGCAGCCGCAGCGCGAGGGCTGGCCCGCGATCCACTCGGGCCAGCACGTGCTGATCGCGGCGCCGACGGGCACGGGCAAGACGCTGGCGGCGTTCCTCGCCGGGCTCGACGGGCTCCTGCGCCAGGGGTCCGGCCTGGCCGACGAGACGCAGGTCCTCTACGTGTCGCCGCTGCGCGCGCTGTCGAACGACGTCCAGAAGAACCTCGCGGCGCCGCTGGCACGCCTAGGCGAGATCGACCCGTCGCTGCCCGAAGTGCGGGTGCTCGTGCGCACCGGCGACACGCTTCCGAAGGAGCGCGCGGCGATGAAGCGGCGGGCGCCGCACGTGCTGGTCACGACGCCCGAGTCGCTGTACGTCCTGCTCGCGTCGCAAAGCGGGCAGGCGATGTTGCGCACAGTGCGCACCGTCATCGTGGACGAGATCCACGCGCTGGCGCGCGACAAGCGCGGCTCGCACCTGGCGCTGTCGCTCGAGCGCTTGACCGAGCTGTGCCGCGCGCACTCGGGCCGCGAGATCCAGCGCATCGGGCTGTCGGCCACGCAGAAGCCACTCGCAGATGTGGCCCAGTTGCTCACAGGGGTGGGGCGCGCCTGCACGATCGTCGACGCCGGTCATTTGCGCGACCTCGACCTGGGCGCGGTCGTGCCCGACACGCCGCTGACGGCCGTGTGCAGCCACGAGCAGTGGCGCGAGCTGTACACGAAGATGGCCGGCCTGATCCGCGCGCACCGCGTGTCGCTGGTCTTCGTCAACACGCGCAAGCTGGCCGAGCGGTTGACGGCGCGCCTGACCGAGGAGCTCGGCCCGGATGCGGTCACGTGCCACCACGGGAGCCTGTCGCGCGAAAAGCGCCTGTCGGCCGAGCAGCGCCTGAAGAGCGGCCAGCTCAAGGCGCTCGTCGCGACGGCGTCGCTCGAGCTGGGCATCGACATCGGCGACGTCGACCTGGTGATGCAGGTCGGCAGCCCGCGCTCGATCGCGACGTTCCTGCAGCGCGTCGGCCGCGCCGGGCACGGCGTGCAGCGCACGCCCAAGGGTCGCATCTTCCCGCTGACGCTGGACGAGGCCGTGGAAGCCGTCGCATTGCTGGCGGCGGTGAAGCGGCAGCTGCTCGACGCGACGCCGCGCGCGCCGGCCGCGCTCGACATTCTGGCGCAGCAGATCGTCGCGGCCTGCGTGGCCGGCGACGCGGAGCAGGGTTGGAAGGAAGACGAGCTCTTCGACTGCCTGCGACGCGCGTTCCCGTACCGCGACGTGAAGCGCGACGACTTCGACGCGCTGATCGCGATGCACGCCCAGGGGCGGCTGGCGCTCCTGCACCGCGACGCGATCGGCCGGCGCGTCATGGCCACGAAGCGCGCGCGAATCCCGGTCCTGACCTCCGGCGGCGCGATCCCCGACAACGCCGACTACCGCGTCGTGTGCGAGCCCGAAGGCCTCTTCATCGGCACGTTGAACGAGGACTTCGCGATCGAGTCCAACGTCAACGACATCTTCCAGCTCGGCAACTCGTCCTGGCGCGTCCTCAAGATCGAGCCCGGCATCGTGCGCGTCGCCGATGCCCAGGGCGCGCCGCCGAACCTCCCGTTCTGGCTTGGCGAAGCGCCCGGTCGCAGCGCGGAGCTGTCGCTGGAAGTGAGCCGCGTGCGCGAGGAGTGCACCGGCGCGGCCTGGATCGGGACCGAGGCCGGCGTCGCGCTCGACGTGGCCGAGCAGGTCGCCGAGTTCCTGGCCGCCGGGCGCGCCGCGCTCGGCGCGATGCCCAGCCAGCGCTGCATCGTGCTCGAGCGCTTCTTCGACGAATCGGGCGGGATGCAGCTGGTCGTGCACGCGCCGTTCGGGAGGCGCATCAACAGTGCGCTGGGTCTCGCGCTGCGCAAGCGCGTGTGCCGCAGCTTCGGTTTCGAGCTGCAGGCCGCCGCCGACGAGCAGGCGATCGTGCTGTCGCTCGGCCCGCAGCACGCCTTCGACCTCGAGACCGTGTTCGACTGGCTCTCCAGCAAGACCGCGCGCGACGTACTGGTCCAAGCTGTGCTGGCGACGCCGATCTTCACGACGCGCTGGCGCTGGAACACCGGGCGTTCGCTGCTGCTCGAGCGCTCGCGCAACGGGAAGCCGGTGCCCGCGCCGCTCCTGCGCATGCGTGCCGAGGACCTGCTCGTGCAAGCGTTCCCGGACGCCGTGGCGTGCGGCGAGACGCTGCCGCCGGGCGACATCGAGGTGCCGCTCGAGCACCCGATCGTGCGCCAGACGATCGACGACTGCCTGTCCGAGGCGCTCGACGCCGAAGGGATGCTGGCGGTGCTGCGCGCTCTCGAGGCCGGCGACATCCGGAAGCACGCGGTCGACACGCCCGAGCCGTCGTGCTTCGCGCACGGGATCCTGTCGGCGCAGGTGTACAGCTTCCTCGACGACGCGCCGCTCGAGGAGCGCCGCACGCAGGCCGTGCGCACGCGCCGCGGGATGAGCGCGAAGGCGGCGGACGAGATCGGCGTGCTCGACGCCGAAGCGATCGAGCGCGTGCGGCAGGAGGCCTGGCCCGCGCCGGAAAACGCCGAGGAGGTGCACGAGGTCCTCCTCTGGATGGGCTTCGCCACCGACGCCGAGTGCGGGCCCTGGCGCCCCTGGATCGAGTCGCTCGCGGCCGCGGGCCGCGTCGTGGCGCTCGAAGGCGCGGGGCAGAAGCGCTGGTTCGCCAGCGAAGCGCCCAGGAGAGGCAAGGAAGTGCTGCGCGGCCGGCTCGAAGCGCTGGGCCCGGTCGGCGCGGACGATCCGCTCTTCGCCGAGTTCGCCGGCGAGATCCTGGAGCTCGAAGCGGAGGGCGGCGTGCTGCGCGCGCGCTTCCCCGGCGGCACCGGAGAGCCGGGCTACTCGGGCTGGTGCGCGCGCCGCCTCTTGGCGCGCATCCACCGCTACACGCTCGACCGCCTGCGATCCGAGATCCAGCCGGTCTCGGCGGCCGAGTTCCTGCGCTTCCTGGCCGCTTGGCAGCACGCGTCCGAGGACCAGAAGCTCGATGGCCCGCGCGGTCTGCTCGCGGTCGTGAAGCAGTTGGCCGGCTTCCAGGCGCCGGCCGACGCGTGGGAGCGGCACATCCTGCCGCTGCGTGTGAAGGGGTACCGCAGGCAGTGGCTCGACGAGCTGGCCTTCTCGGGCGAGGTCGCGTGGGGACGCACGTGGGGCTCGGGCGACTGCGCCGCGCGCGCGATCCCGCTGGCCTTGCTGCCGCGCGCCGACCTCGAGACGTGGAAGGCGCTGAGCGAGCCGGGCGATGTCACGTTGCTGCACAGCGACGCGCTGGCCGTCGTCGACGTGCTCGCGGCGCGCGGCGCGTCGTTCCCACTCGAGCTGGCCGCCGCGGCGCACCTGCTGCCGGCGCGGCTCGAGGACGCGCTGGCGCTGCTGGCCGGCCGCGGCCTGGCCGCGTGCGACTCCTTCGCCGGATTGCGCGCCCTCTTCGCGCGCAACGACCCACGGCATCGTTCGGGCCGCCAGCCGCCGGTCGTGTCGGGCCGCTGGAGCGCGTTCCGCATCCCGGCCGCGGCGCAGGCGGCACCCGAGCACTGCGCGGATGCGCACAACGAGCACTGCGAGGACGCGCACGTCGAGCACGTCGCGCGCACGCTGCTCGCCCGCACGGGTGTCGTCTTCAAGAGCACGCTGGCGCGCGAGCGCATCCCGGTCTCGTGGCGCGACCTCCTGCGCTGCTTCCGCAGGCTCGAAGCGCGCGGCGAGATCCACGGAGGCCGTTTCGTCGCCGGGTTCCCGGGCGAGCAGTACGCGCTGCCTGAAGCGGTGCGCGCGCTGCGGGCCCAGCGCCACCGTCCGGCGATCGCGCGCGTTAGCGTCGTCGCGGCGGACCCGCTCAACTTCTCCGGCGTGCTGACGCCCGAGAAGCGCGTCGCCGCGAACACGCGACAGCGGATCGAGGTCTTCCCGGCTGCGGGTTGACCGTCATCGCGTGCACCGCACGCGCGATCGATCCCATCCAGTCTGCTAGACGTTCAGGCCGGTAGAAGGTGTCTGACACCCTTGTCCACTCAGGCCTGCAGCGCGCCTTGCTGCTTCAGCCACTGTGTGATCTGGCTGACGTTCATCGCGCCGGAGACACGCGCTGCTTCCTTGCCGCCCTTGAAGAGGATGATCGTCGGGATCGAGCGAATCTCGAAACGCGCGGCCACGTTCAGGGCCTCCTCGGTGTTCACCTTCGCGAAGCGCACCTGCGTGCGCAGCTCCTGCGAGGCGCGCTCGAACGCCGGCGCCATCGCGTGGCAGGGACCGCACCAATCGGCCCAGAAATCCACCAGCACAGGCAACTCCGTGCGCTTGAGGAAACCGTCGAAGCTCGTGTCGTCGAGGTGCGCCGGCTTGCCGTCGAGCAGCGGCGCGCCGCACTTGCCGCACTTGGCGGCCTCGCCCAGGCGCGAGAGCGGCACGCGGTTGGCCGTGGTGCACTGGGGGCAGGCCAGGAGCAGGGGCTTGGTCTCGGTCGTCATGGCGCACACGCGCCGCGCGGTCCCGCGCGGCGCCACCAGTACGGTTTGGAGTTTTCGATCGGTTTCTTCTCGGCCCCTCAGCGCGGCGTGCTGCGCGGCAGGAACGGCGTCGTCACGCGGTCGAGCAGGTAGCGCGTGGCGCGCGTCGTGTCGCGCGAGAGGTTCTCGGCCTCGGCCAGCAGCGGGCCGTCGATCGCGGCGCCCTGCGTCAGCGAGGAGAGCGCGGACTTGACGTCGTTCGTCCGCTGCGACGGAGCGCTTGCGTTCGACGCGGTCTGCAGGTTCGACGTCGGATTCGTGCGCAGCGCGAGCCACACGAGGCCCGCGAGCAGAACGCCGGCTGCGACCGCGAGCATCGGCCGCACGGAGCGCGAACGCGCGCGGATCGCCGTGTCGTCGGCCAGCGGCGAGGACAGCGGCGCGGCCTCCGCGTCGAGCTGGGACAGGATCGACGCGCGCAGGCGCGCCGGCGGAGCGCGGCGGGCGGCGTTCGCGTCCGTGATCAGCGCGCGCTCGAGCGGAGTGGAGGGTTTCATGACACGGTGGGGCGCGAGCCCCGCGGGTTCGATGATGGGTCCGTGGCGATGACGCCGCAAGCCCCCGAGGTGACGGGTCGTACGGCAGCCGCCTTGGACGCGGGATCGAGGTGGCGTCCCAGGCTCGCGCGCGCCCGGAACAGCAGCACGCGTACGGCCGTGCCGTTGCGACCCAGGATCTGCGCGATCTCGGTCACCGTGCGGTCCTCGGCGTAGCGCAGCCACAGCGCCGAGCGCTGGTCGGGCGTCAACACGCGCTCGGCCAGCGACCACAGGTTGGCGCGCTCCTCCGTGTCGGCCAGCGCGCCGGACGGATCGGGCCGCAGGCACATCGCCTCGGCCGCCTCGTCGCCCACGGTCGCGGGCGGCGCGGCGCGCTGGCGGCTCGCTGCCAGGTGGCGCGCGAGCGTGAAGAGCCACGTCGAGAACTTCCACTCGCTGCGGTACAGGTCGAGCTTGCGCCACGCGCGCAGGAACGCGTCCTGCGTCAGCTCCTCGGCGTCCTCCGCCGTGCGCACGCGCATCAGGAGGAAGTTGAAGAGCGGGGCCTCGTAGCGCGCGACCAGCTCGGCGAAGGCCGGCTTGGAGCCGGCGCGCGCCTGCGCTGCGAGCACTTCGGAGCTCTCGTCGTGGTTCGAAGGGGGAGGGGGCATCGAAGGGCGCGCCGGGCCGCGCCCTTGCGGACGCGTCCCGGCGCCATTTTCAGCCGAGCGGCGAGCTCATTTCTCTTCGTCCTCGCCCTCGTCCTCTTCGTCGTCGCCGTGTTTCTCGAGAGCTGCGAACACCTCGAGCAGGGCCTTGACGTCGTAGCGGAAGTTCGCCGTGAGGCGCGAGCCCGTGCATTCGAAGCGCAGGGCGCCGACGAGGCTCGACAGGTGCGAGCCGATGCCGGGCTCGTCGCTCATCAGGCCGACGAGCGCGACCGCGCCCTGCAGCACCTGCTGGATCTTGAGCGCGTCCTCGGGGGTCTTCGTGTCGACGATCGCATGGGCGTAGAGCGCGCCGCGGTCCTCGCCCACGTCGATCGACATCGTCTGCGCGAGCTTGAAGACGCGCGATGTCGCCTCGATCTCGTTCAGCTCCGACAGGTTCTCGGTCGCGGCCGCGAACAGGAACGAGCCCGGTGCGGGCGTCGCGAACACGAGCCCGTCGCGCTGGGCCGCGAGGCTCGGCCGCGCGCCTTCGATCACGGCGATGCCGCCCAGCACGTCATCGCGATTCGCGGACAGGACCACCACGCGGTTGGCGGTGGCGTCGCGCCGCAGGACCCAGCCGTACCACGTCTCTTCGTCCTGCGACCAGACGTGCAGCGTGTGCGCGCCGTCCTTCTCCGTGCGGTACCCGGGCTGCTCCTGGAGGCGCATCAGCGCGGCGTCGAGCTTGTCGCTGCCCGTCATCAGGATCACGGCGCGCTCGGGCGACTTGTCGGCGCAGTACACCGTCAACGACTTCAGGTCGACGAACGGGTCGATCCCGAACTCGGCCTTCAGCTCGGCCAAGTCTCCGTCCAGCTCGAACTCCTCGTTCTGGGCGCGCAGAGCCGCGAACAGAGTCGAGCGCGTCAGGGCCTCGACGTCGACGTGCGCGACCCAGCGCGCCTGGGCCGGCACGCGGCTCTTGTCGAGCGCGTCGGCGCGGACGGGCGAGACGAGCGTGCAGACCGCGGTAGCGGACAACAGACCGAACGTGAGCCAGGGCTTCATGGGAATCGCTTGTCCAGGTTCGAGGTGGGAGACCATGATCGCAGCCTCGTACGCCCCCTGAGCGTCGCCCGTTACGGCCGAAAAGGACAGATTCGCGCCCAGCCTGGCCCGGTCAGAGCCCTTCGCGCGGGCTCGTCGTGTCCGAGTAGGAGCGCTCGACCCGCGCGATCCGCAGCTCGTAGTGCTCGTACCAGCGCTCGCGCCCCATCCGCTGGGCCGCGCGGTGCGCCACGACCTGCTTCCAGGCGCGGATGGCGTCCTGGCTGGCCCAGTAGCTGACGGTGATGCCGAAGCCGTCCGCGCCGCGCGCGCTCTCGATCCCGAGGAACCCCGGCTGGACCCGCGCCAGCTCGACCATCGCCTCGGCCGTGCGCGCGTAGCCCTCGGCGTCTTCCGCGCCGCGCTGCGAGGAGAAGATCACGGCGTAGCACGGGCCTTGCGGCAGGGCAGCGAACGCGGGGTCGGTGTTCGCGGTCATGTCACACGTCCTCGAAGTCGAAGCGCAGGGCCGACTCGACCCGGGCCCACTCGGCCGCGAGCGCGTCGACCGAGTCGGCGGACAGGTTCACGATGCCATACCGGTAGCTCTGCGTGTCCTGGTCCAGGTCGGACAGGCGCTGGCCGGCATGACACAGGATCTTCGCGCGCAGGCCCGGTAAGCGCTCGGCCGCCTGCGCCAGCGCGGCCGCCGACGGCACGGCGCGCACGCGCGCGTCACGGAAGCGGCGCAGCACGAAACTGGTCGCGGCGGCGTGTCGGCCGGCGCGCGGGCGCCAGCGCACGGTTTCGCCCGTGGCCAGCGCCAATTGCACGTCGAACGTGTTCGTGCCGTCGACGCGCTCGTAGAGGTCGGCGAACTGGTACGACATGCGCGGGTTGACCTCGATCACGTGGATCGACTCGCGGGCGTCGTCCCAGAACAGCTCGACGTTGAAGCAGGAGTGATCGAACCCCGAGCCCTCCATCAGGCTTACGACGACTTCCGTCATGCGCCGCTGCGTCGCCGCATCCAGGCGCGAGGGGTACTCGAAGCGCTGGAAGCTCTGCGTGCCCGGGTACATGACCGAATCGACGATCCCCTGGACCGTCGCGCGGCCGCCCTGCACGAACCCGTCGACCGTCACCTGAGCGCCGCTCAGCGGAGATTCGGCCACGAACCACGTCGCCGGGACGCGGTCGTCGCCCACGCGACTCAGCATCTGCGCGAAGGGCCCTAGAAGGCGCTCTCTCTCGGCCCGTTCGCGCGGCGAGAAGTGCACGGCTTCCGCAAACTCCTCCTGCGTGCTCACGAGCCGCGCGCGGATCGACATCGTGCCCTTCACCGGCTTCGTGAAGAACGGGAACGCCATCGGCGGCGCGGGCTCCGACCAGGGGTCGCAGGCCGCGAAGCACGGCGTCGCCTCGGGCACGAGGCGCTGCTGGATCTCGCGGCTGTGGAACTTGTGCGACAGGTCCACGACGTCGGCGAAGCGCGGCGCGGGGCAGCCGAGCTCCGCCGCGACCGCCGCCGCGAGCTGGCAGCCCGGGTAGTCGCCGGTCCCGACGACGCCGTCGATGCGCGTGCGCCGGTGGCGCTCCACCGTGTCCGACAGCCACGCATCGAGCTCGAACGGCCGGCCGTCGACCTGCGCCGGATCCTCCGCCAGATCGGCGCCCGCGCGCACGATCTCGTAGCGCTCCGCGATCGCGGGCCGGGCCAACGCCTCCTCGTCCCACACGCCCGGGCACAGGACCAGGATCCGCTTCATGGCCCGCGCCGCTTCACTAGCGCAGACCTTGCCGCGTGAAGACTTCGGAGGCCAGCGCCTGCCAGTATTCGCGCTCGGCGCCTTGCAGCTCGCGCGGGTCCTCGTCGTGCCAGCCCATCTCGAGGCAGGTGTCGGTCGTCAGGTCGAGCATCAGCTTGCGGTCCGGCAGGAGCAGGCCGAAGTTCGACGTCGACGCGCGGCTCGGCCGGCCGGCCCACAGGAGGAGCTCGGGCTCGCGATCGTCGTGCAGCACCGACGCGCCGAAGCCCTCGGGCGCGTCGAGCCCGAGCAGGTCGAGGATCGTCGGCAGCACGTCGAAGTGCGAGGACCAGCGCACCTCGCCCGACTCCAGCGCGGGATGGTGCAGCAGGAACGGCACGCTGACCTGCTCGCGCGTGATGGCGCTGGCGTGCGAGCGGTAGCCCATCTCGCCGAAGGACTGGCCGTGGTCGGCGCTCACGACGACCAGCATGTTCTCCATCAGCCCCTCGCGCGCGAGCCCGTCGAGCAGGGCGGCGACGAGTGCGTCGGCCTCCTCGAGCCCGTTCAGGAAGCGCCCCAGGTCGCTGGTCGGATCGTGGCGGCCGAAGCGCGCCGTGTCGACGACGCGGTAGGGGACGTGCGTGTTCGCCGTGTGCACGTGCGCGAAGAATCGGCCGTGCCCGTCCAGCGCGCGCGCCAGAAGCCGCGGGCCCTGCTCGACGAGCGCATGGTCGGACACTTTCCCGTCGTCGCGCGCGTGCGGGGTCAAGTCGGACGCGTCGAACACGGTCTCGAAGCCGGCCCGCACCAGCAGCGGTCGCAGGCCGTAGTGCGTCGTCCGCGCGGACGTCAGGTAGACGGGGCGCAAGCCGGCTCTCGCCAGGCGCTGCACGCCCGTGGTGCCGCCGTCTTCGCGGTAGCGGCTGGCGTGGAGCGCGACGTGCGCGTTGTTCGTCGTCGGCGAGATGCAGAAGTGGTCGCGCGAGGCGAGCCCTCGCGCGCGCAGCGACTCGAGGAACGGCATGTGCGCGCGCTCGGTCGAGAGCGGCGACAGCTGAGCCTGCCCCAGCGATTCGATCGTCACGAGCAGGACGTTTGCGCCGGCCAGGCTCCCGTGCGCCGCGCTCGGTCGAGGAATTCTCGGCGCGAGCGCGAGGAGCGCGGCGTGCTCGGCCCGCGGCGCGAAACCGGTCTGGCGCGGCAGCGGCCGCGCGAGCAGGAACCCGGCCAGCACGCCGCGACCGCGGCCAGGCAGCAGCGCAGACGCTCCTTGCGCGCGCACCAGCAGCATCGACGCGTACGCGAGGAGGAGCGCGGTCAGCACGGCGTGGCCGACGCTGGCGAAAGGCACGATCGACCAGGCCGCGAGCGTGAGCGCCGCGAGGGGAAACAGGGCGAACGCGAGGTTCTGGCGCAGGAATCGGCGCGCAAACGCCAGCTCGGCCAGCTCGCAGTAGAGCACGGGCGCGACGATCCCCCTCAGGCCGCCCCCGCCCAGCTCGATCGTGAACACGCGGAACAGCAACGCGTCGACCCACAGGTCGACGAGCAGGCCGGCCGTGACGAGCGCCGCGGCTGCGCTGAGCCCGGGCACCACCTGATCCGCGCCCGCGACCGCGGCCGAGATCGCCAGCCAGCCCGCGTGATCGCCCCACGAGAGGCCCTGCGCGCTGCGGAAATCGTGCAGCTTCACGGACCGCAGCGCCGCCAGGAGGACGATGCCGATCGCGTAGAGCTCGAGCGCCCTCACCCCGGGCTCGAGGAGCGGGGCTCCCGCGCTCAGAGGGCCGCCCCCGAATCGCGCGAGCTCGGCTGGCTGTCCATGACGGGATCGTATCCCTCGTCCGCGCGGGAGCGACCGCCCTGGCGGCCCGCAGGCCGGATCGCCGCGATCGGGCGTCCCGTCCAGGCGTTTGCGAGGCGCCCGCGCGCCGCGGTCCCGCGACGCGTCGATTGACGCTCAAGAGCGCTCCATTTACCCTCTTCGCCCCCACGACGCGCTGCGTCCACCCAGCACGCCGCGCGGCCCCCCTCCACCGTGAACCCCACCTTCGAGATGCACGCGTGACGAAGGTCGGCCACGTCGTGATCCTGGCGGCCGGACAGGGCACGCGCATGCGCAGCCCGCGGCCCAAGGTCCTGCACGCGCTGTGCGGGCGGCCGATGCTGGGTTGGGTGCTCGACCAGGCGCTGGCGCTCGACCCCGAGCGCATCCTGCTCGTCGTCGGCCACGGCGCGGACGAGGTGCAGAAGGCGGTGGCCGACATGGGCCCAGCGATGGGACTCGCCGCGCGCGTCAAGTTCGTGCGCCAGGAGCCGCAGCTCGGCACGGGTCATGCGATCCAGGCCTGCCTGCCGGAGCTGGGGGCCGGGTCGGGCACCACGACCGTCGTGCTGTACGGCGACATGCCCTGCTTGAAGGCCGAGACGCTGGCCGATCTGGTCGCGACGCAGGCGCGCGACGCGCGCGGCGGGCTGGCGCTCCTGACCGCGTTCCCCGACGAGCCGCGCGGCTTCGGGCGCATCCTGCGCGACGCCACCCCCGACGACCCTGACGGGTCCGTCACCGGCATCGTCGAGGAGCGCGACGCGACGCGCGAGCAGAAGTCGATCGACGAGGTCAACCTGGGCGTCTACGCCTTCGACGGCGCGGCCCTCGTCGCGGCGCTGCCGCGGCTCACGAACCAGAACGCGCAGGGCGAGTTCTACCTGACCGAGGTCCTGAGCCTGTTCGTGCGCGAGAAACGGCCGGTGCGCGCGGTCGAGCTGCGCGACGCGGAGGAGGCGATCGGCGTGAACACGCTGGCGCACCTGGCCGAAGCGCGCTGGGCCCTGCAGCTGCGCATCCTCGAGCGGCACCTCGAGAACGGCGTGCAGATCGAGGACCCGGCCACGACCTACGTCGACCACGGGGTCGAGATCGGCACGGGCACGCGCATCCTGCCCTGCAGCGTGATCCGCTCGGGCGTGCGCATCGGGCGCGACTGCGAGGTCGGGCCGTTCGCGCAGGTGCGCGCCGGCAGCGTCCTGGAGGACGGCGCCGAGATCGGCAACTTCGTCGAGGTCAAGGCCACGCGCGTCGGCGCGCACGCCAAGGCCAAGCACCTGGCGTACCTGGGCGACGGCGAGATCGGCGCGCGCTCGAACATCGGCGCGGGCACGATCTTCGCGAACTACGACGGCAAGCTGAAGCACAAGACGAAGCTGGGCGAGAAGGTCTTCGTCGGCAGCGGCTCGATCATCGTCGCCCCCAACGAGATCGGCGCCGGCGCGATCACGGGGGCCGGCGCGGTCGTGACGCGTGACTCCCACATCGGTCCGGGCGAGGTCTGGGTCGGCGTGCCGGCGAAGCCGCTGACTCGGCGTCGGCCGGATGGTTCGAAGTCCCCTGGCAAGGAACGGAACGTGTAGTGCTCGGGTACAGCGAGAAGATCATGCTGATTGCGGGCAACGCCCACCCGGCGCTGGCCCAGGGCATCTCGCGCCACCTCGGCATCCCGCTGGCGGCGGCGCACATCGCGCGCTTCCCCGACGGCGAGATCGACATCAAGGTCAACGACGACCTGCGCGGTGCGGACTGCTTCGTCATCCACCCGACCTGCCCGCCGGTCAACGAGAACTGGATCGAGCTCCTGCTGCTGCTCGACACGCTGCGTCGCGCCAGCGCCGGCCGCATCACGGCGGTCATGCCGTACTACGGCTACGCGCGCAAGGACCGCAAGGACGAGGGCCGCGTGCCGATCAGCGCCAAGGTCGTCGCCAACACGCTGGTCAACGGCGGCGCGGACCGGCTGCTGACGCTCGACATGCACGCGGCGCAGATCCAGGGCTTCTTCGACATCCCCGTCGACCACCTCTACGCCAAGCCGGTGCTCTTGGAGGCCGTGCACAAGATCGGCATCGACCGCCCGGTCGTCGTGTCGCCCGACGTCGGCGGCATCAAGATGGCGCGCGCCTACGCCAAATCGCTCGACAACGCCGACCTGGCCATCGTCGACAAGCGCCGCATCAGCGGCTCGCAGGTCGCGGTCGAGCACATCATCGGCGAGGTCGAGGGTCGCAACGTGATCCTGGTCGACGACATGATCTCGACCGGCGGCTCGATCTCGGAAGCCTCGCGCGTGTGCCGCAAGTACGGCGCCAAGACGATCGTGATCGCCGTCACGCACGCGGTGCTGTGCGGACCCGCGGTCGAGCGGCTCGACGCCGCGCCCATCGACAAGATCCTGATCACCGATTCGATCCCGCCGCGGGCCAACCTGCCGCGGAACGTGGAGATCGTGACCGTGGCGCCGCTCCTGGCGCGTGCGATCATGAACATCCACCGGAACGAGTCGGTTTCCTCCCTCTTCACGGATCCCTGCTAGGCCCGACCGAGGGACGGGCGACGAACCAGCCAGGGACGGAGAACCCAGATGAGCACGAAGACCGATACCAAGAAGAAGAGCGAAGTCCTGAAGGCCGAGGTGCGCACCAAGGTCGGTTCGCGCGCCTCGCGCGCTCTGCGCCAGGACGGCCGGATCCCGGCCGCCCTGAACGCCGACGACAAGCACGAGCTCGTGCACCTGTCGATCGAGGAGCACGGCTACCTGGCCTCGCGCCGGCGCCACATCCACCTGTACGAGATCGAGCTGGGCGGCAAGCTCCAGATGGCGGTCGTGCGCGAGCTGCAGTGGGACACGCTGGGCGAGCGGATCGTCCACATCGACTTCAAGCGCGTGCAGAAGGACGTCAAGACCGAGTCCGAGGTCGAGCTCGAGTTCACCGGCCACCCGAAGGGCGGCGTCCTGAACCACCTGATCACGCACGTCACCGTGCGCTGCATCCCGTCCCTGATCCCGGACTCGATCGAGATCCCGGTCAGCGGCCTGGAGCAGGGCGGAGCGATCTACGGGCGCGACCTGAAGGTGCCCGAAGGCGTCGAGCTCCTGTTCCCGCTCGAAGCCAAGGTCGCGGTCGTCGTCGCGGCGGCGAAGCCCGAGGCCGCTCCGGTGGTGGCCCCGGTCGAGGGTGCGGTCCCGCCGGCGGGCACGCCGCCGGCTGCCCCCTGAGCGCAGCAGCCTGAGGGCGGCGCCGGCCAAGCCGGCGCCGTCCCGGGAGCAGAGGAGAAGCGCTAGTGACGCCGGGAGACCGTCCGGAAGTCGATCCTACGGTCTCAGTCCTGGTGACGCCGCTAGCGCGGCGTTGTGCGGCGTTGTAGACTGTTCGACCCTTCTCCGCGGATCACCCCACACGGGGTCCCGCGAGGATCGACCCCGCACCGAACTGTGCCGTGACGAAGCTCGTCGTCGGACTGGGCAACCCAGGCCCGGAGTACGAGTGGACACGCCACAACATCGGTTTCCACGTGGTCGAACGCCTCGCGGCCGAGGAGAAGGCG
>JANNQS010000123.1:0-203215 GCA_031400875.1 Planctomycetota bacterium
AACCCTTACAGACCCGTAACCCGGCCCACCGGTGCCAGGGACGACCCCGACAGGTTCGCGGGTCGACAATCAGCGGGCGGAGGGCGCAAACCGAACCTGTCGGAGTCGTCCCTGGCACCGTATCGACAGGTTCGCGGGGTCGAGCTCCTCTGCGGGCGGACGGTGCGAGGCGAACCTGTCGGAGTTGTCCCTGGCACCGTATTGACTACATCGAGACGGCGTACTCGTCGCCGCCGATCGGGTAGCGCGGGCCGCCCGGGCCCCCGATCGTCTTCTTCCACGGGTCGGGGCGCGCGATCGGGCGCACGATCTCGCGGCTGACCTGGACGGCGGCGTGGTAGCGCGCGCCGCGCAGGATCACGCGCCACACGAGCGCCGCGATCACGGTCGCGCACAGCACGGCGATGGCCCACGGCCGCGCGGTCTCCACCAGGTCGCCCTCGACAGAACGCGCGAAGAAGCCCAGGCCCGTGACGAGAAACAACTCGAGCAGGAACAGGACGAGGTGCGGCCGCAACGTGCGCATCGGGTGGCGCAGGATCGTCCAGAAGGTCGTGAACCCGGCCCACACGGCCGAGTTCGTGTCGTGCAGCGCGAGCCGCGTACGCGTGTAGTCGCCCCACACGAGCACGAGGCACACGAGCAGCGCGTGCAGGAGGGCCTGCGCGAAGCGCAACGTCACGACCGTCTGCTCGGAGGACAGCGTCTCGAGGCGCTCGAAGTCCGTGGCCGGCACGCCCATGCCGAGGTCGAGCACGAGCAGGTTCCAGGGCTTGCCGTAGACGATCCAGCCGCACAGGGCCAGGAGCAGCAGCGTCAGCACGAGCAGGCGCGCGAAGCGCCAGAACCAGCGCGCGCCGCCGTAGAAGAAGCGCCGCACCGACTCGCCGTGCGTGCGCTCGAGGAACACCTGCAGCCAGCCGCCGGCGAAGAAGCAGCCCGACAGCATCGCCACGAGCGCCAGCGCCGCGCCCATCTGTCCCATCGCGTCGCCCAACGCGTCCAGCCCGGCGCGGTGGTCGAAGCGGAAGTTCGCGCCCAAGTTCGAGACGAGCGATCCGGGCGCATAGCGGTGCGCCGTCGTCGTGCTCATCCAGGCCAGGTACGCCAGCGCCGGCGCGAGCGCCAGGATCGCCTCGAACAGCGTGATCACGAGCCAGATCGCCGGGCGCCCCAACGCCGCGCGCAGCGCGTCGAGGGACACCACGCGCCCGTCGGCGTTCCCTGCGTCAGCCACCCAGGCCTCCGATTCCGTGCAGGCCGTGCAGGTACTGGGCGAACACGCGCTCGGACCAGCGCAGCGGCGCCGCCGGATCCACTGTGTCGTACCACTCGTTGTCAGAGAGGTCGCGGTCGAACTGGTAGCGGCGCTCGGGATCGATGCGCGCCGAGACGAGCTTGCGCTTCGACGGTGAGCGGTCCTCGAGCGGCTTCCACCACGTCGTGTGCGCCTGGTCCTCGCGCGCCCACACGAGCCGCTCGCTCGCGCCGTCGCTCCAGTTCAGCTCGAGCGTCAGCGGCAGGAGCAGGTCGCCCTTGCGCTCTACGACCACCCGCGGCTTCCACCCCCCCGGAGCCGACGCTTCGGCGACAGGCGCGTCGCCATCCGTTGCGTCCGCGTCGTTCGTCGCGTCGTCGGACTTCTGCCCCTTCTCCGGCGACGCCTTCACCCAGCGTCCACCCGCATCGGGGAACCAGCCGCGCGGCGGCTTGACGCGCTCCTGCGTCACCTGCACGCGCCAGTCGACTGTCGCCGTGCTGCGGAAGACCTGCTCGAAGTACCAGCCGATGTCGGCCTTGGCGCCTTCCTGGAACGCGTCGAAGAAATCGACCGGGTACGGATGGCGGAAGCGCCAGCGCTCCGAGTACGTGCGCATGCCGCGCAGGAAGCGCGCGTCGCCCACGAGACCTTGCAGCGAGCGCAGCGCCGTGGCCGTCCGGCGGTAGCTGTTCGTGCGGTAGCTCTCGCGGTCGCAGTACAGCCAGGCCGGCGTGTCGACCGGATCCGTGTCGGGATCCTGCAGGTAGCCGACGCGGTCTCCCTCGCGCGGATCGCTGCGCTGGCGGCCGTACGCCAGGAGCGGCTGGTCGCGCCACCAGTCGACGAGCCCCGAGCCGCGCACGTCGATCGCGCCGATCCAGGGCAGCTCGAAGCGCTTGCCGGCCAGCGCGTCCGCCACCGCGCTCCCGCCCGGCTTGCGGCCGACGGCGACGCCGTCGTAGGGCAGGCTCGCGAAATCGGTCGTCGCGATGCTCATGCCGTAGCGCAACCACAGCGCCTCGTTCTGCGAGAAGGTGTTGAACCCCTCGTCGAGCCAGGCCGCCTCGAACTCGTTGTTGCCGACGAGCCCGTACCAGAACTGGTGGCCGCACTCGTGCACGGTCACGCTCTCGGGCGTCATCATCGCCGTACGCGTGAACATGCGCGTGCCGGCCGTGAACAGCGTCGGGTACTCCATCCCGCCGGCCGCGCCGCCGCCCCAGGCCGGATCGACGCACGTGACGTGCTCGTAGGGGTATTCGCCCCACCACAAGCCGTAGAAGAAGAGCGCCGTGCACGTGGCCTCGAAGTGGCGACGACCCTGAACGGCGTGCTCGGGTTGCAACAGCACGGTCACCGCCACGTCGCGCAGCCGCATCTCCGCTTCCGTGCGGTCCAGCGCCAGCGCGACGCGCGCGACCTCGTCGGGATAGCGCGCGGCCCACTCGTCGAAGTGGAACGTGTCCTCGTACTTCACGAAGTGCCGGTCGGCGGTCCACGTGAAGTCGTGCACGACCGGCAGGCGGCCGTCCCGTCCGGCGCGCTCGCGGTCCTTGTCCGACGGCGCCGCGTAGCGCACGACGAAGCGCCCGCTCCCGCCTTGCGTCGGTCCGTCCTGCACCCCGGAAGCGCCCGTGTGGTCCTGGTAGTACGCCGGCAGGTCGAGCTCGACGTCGTACGTGCCGTAGTCCGAGAAGAACTCGGTCATCGAGTGGAACTGGTGGCAGTTCCAACCGTTCCCCGTCTCGTACACGCCGAGCTTCGGGAACCACTGCGCCATGAACAGGAAGTCGTCCTTGTAGCCCGTGCGCCGGCGCAGGCGCGGGATGCGCGCTTCCCACTTCACCGTCGCCTTCACGATCTCTCCCGGCCGCGCCGCGCGCGGCAGGCGCACGCGGAAGACTGTGCGGTCCTCGGCGCGCTGGTCGTCGGGCGACATCCACTCGAGGCTGGGCGTCACGTCCGTGCCCTCGGCCGACACGGAATTGATCTGCTGCCAGCCCCACTCGTCGTCGCCGACCGCGATGCCGCGCAGCGAGCCGCCCGAGCCCGTCAAGTGCGTCGTCTGGCTGTTCGCGAACGCATTCCAGTACGCGTGGAACCACAGATCCGGCACGACGTCGCGGCTCTCGTTCGTCCACGTTACCGTCAGCTCGCCGTGCAGCCGGCGGCCCTCTTCCTCGTAGCGCGCCTGGATGCGGTAGTCCGCGCGGCAGGGTCGATCGTCGGCGTTCTGTGCGAAAGCAGCGGAAGCCAGCAGGACGAGCGCGAGGAGTCGGCGCATGACGTGACCCGTCGATTGTGCCCGACATGCCCTCCGGGTTGGTAGCTTCCTCGCCCGCTCGTCAGGGTCCGAACAGAAAACGATCGTACGGACCCTGATCCCAGTGGCGCCGCTCCGCGGCGCTCAGGGTCCGAACAGAGAACGATCGTACGGACCCTCATCCCCGTGGCGCCGCTCCGCGGCGCCACCAGGGTTTGAGAGAGCGTAGGATCGGTTTTTTCTCGCTCTCTCAGCGCGGACGCGTGACGAACACGTCGTAGGCCGCCACCCCGAACCCCGAGCGGTCGAGGTCGACCGGCGCCGATCCGCGCACGGCGTAGCGGCCCTGGGCCTGACGCAGCACGCCCGGCAGCGGCGCTTCGTCCGCGCCACGCAGCTCGACCTCGGACGAGAGCGCCCACGTGTCGAACGGCTGGAGCGTCGCCAGGAACAGGTACCGGTCGAGCATGGCCCGCTCGAGCGGCCACGGATCCGGCGACGGGAACCCGACGCGCAGGGAGCACGTCTCGCCCGGCTGGAGGACGCGCGGATCCGCGCCCTGCGCCGGCTCGATCACCTGCCGCGCGCGCGAGTCCTCGGGCAGGTTCAGCACCGAGAGGTGCACCGCCGTTCGCCCCGGGTTGCGCACCCGGAAGACGCCCATCGGCAGCTCGCCGCCCACGCCGCCGACCACCCTGCGGTCGTGGATCGGCGCCCCGGTCCAGCGCGACCAGCCCTGCGGCGCCGCGATCCGCAGATCGTCGGGACCGGCGGCGACCAGGCTCACGTCGAGCTGCAGCCCGCCCGACTCGAGCGCCAGGCGCGAGGTCGAGCGCCACAGCGCTTCACGGCGCAGGTAGGGATCGCAGACGCCGAGCCAGGCCAGCTGGTCCGCGCCGGTCGGCGGCAGGATCGGCAGCCAGCCCGGGATCGGGAGGCCCTCGGGCGTCCAGAGCTGGTAGCCGCCGACACCCGAGCGCACGACGTAGTCCGAAGTCTCGAAGCTGGACGCGAGGCCGACCCAGTTCGACCCGGCGAACCAGGGCTCGAGCCCCGGCACCTCGCACCACAGGCGCAGCGGCGGCTCGCCGCCCGGGCGGCCGACCTCGACCGCGCGCAGGGCAGTCGGTCTCAGGTTCACCGAGGGCGGAGTCCGGAAGCGGGCGCGCGCCTGCACACCCGAAAGGCTCTCGACGTCCGCGCGACCGTAGGTGTTGAGGCCGTCCGCGGTACGGATGTCGAGCTCGGAACCCTTGCGCAGGCCGTGCATGTAGCCAGCATCGACCTCGACGTACGCGCTCTCGACCTGACGTGCGCGCCAACCCACGACGGGCGCGTAGGACGAGCCGAACACGACCTGGTCCATGGCGCCCGACCAGGTGAGGCTCTGGGAGGACACGGCCGTCACGACCTGCAGCGACGCCGTCTCCACCGCGCTGCCCCAGGTCGTTCCCGGGTTCACGCCGGCCAGCGTCTGGCCCAGGTGGTAGCTCATGACCCCGCTCGGCACGAACGTCCCGACCGCCGTCTCGACGTCGATCTCGCCCGCGATCTGATCTCGACGCGAGGCGCCGATGTGCACGTACGAGCCCATCGTGACCACGTTCGAGTCGTCGTAGTACGGCACGCCGACAGGCCAGTAGCCGCGGCCGTGGCGGCGGTCGTACCCACGCCGCCCCTGCGGCACGGTGCGCGCGCGCAATCCGCCGACGCTGCGCAGCCCGCCGCCCGAATGGCACGAGTCGGTCAGCACGGTCGTGAACGCGCCGCGTTGGCCGACCGCGGCGACCAGGGAGCGCAGCTCGTCGTCGACGAGATCGTGCTCGCCGACGGCGCCGTCCGAGCGGCTGTCGTAGGCCACGTAGGTCGAGTCGAGACCGTCCGGTTCGCGCGACGGACCCGTGTCGGCGTCGGGGACGCGCGAGCCGTGGCCGGCGAAGAAGAAGACCGCCTGCGTGCCGGGCCGCGCGCGCTCGACCAGCGCGCTCTGGAACGCCTGCACGATCGCGGCGTGCGTCGCCTGCTCGTCGCGCAGCACGACGACGTCGGCCGGCGCGAAGCCGAAGCGCTCGACGAGCAGCGCGCGCATCCGTTCGACGTCGCCGCCGCAACCGCGCAGGTCGGGCACGCCGGAATCGTCCGGGTAGTCGTCGATCCCGACGAGCAGCGCGATTTTCGCACTCGACCCGGCGGCCGGGGCGACCTGGGCGGCGGGGGCGACGAGGCCAGCAGGGTCGGCGTGGGCCGCCGGCGACTCGCGCGGCGCGCTCGAGCAGGCCCCGCAGGCCCAGCCGGCCCAGCAGACAAGGACGACGAGGGCAGCAGTCAACGTGCGAGGGTCCTGGTGCATGGCAGGTCGTACGATATCGAGAGCCCCCGTTCCCCGGGGCGAACGAGGCCGTTCGTGATGAGGCCGCGCGGCTCTCCCGGGGTTGGGAAGGCCAATGGAAAGCGCCAAGCACGAACGAGTGGACGTCGACGTCGACCAGGTCCTGGACGGGTACCTGGGCGAGCTGGCCCGCATCGGCACGGCCGATCTGGACGTGTGGGCCGCGAAGCTCGTGCGCGGCGACGTGCGCGAGCGCTTCCGGCGCGAGGCCCTGGCGGCCGAATACAACTGGCGCCTCTCGGGCGGCGAGGCCCCGGCGCTGGAAGCCTTCGCGGCGCGCCTGCCGCGCGACGAGGACCGCCAGGCGTTCCTGTCGGCTGTGCAGGCCAGCCACATCGCGCAGGCCGCGCTGCCGCCGCAGTACTCGCCCGGCGCGCTGCTGGGCGACCGCTACCGCATCCGGTCCGTGCTGGGCCGCGGCGGGATGAGCGTCGTGTTCGCGGCCGGCGACCAGGAGCTCGAGCGCGACGTCGCGATCAAGGTGTTCAACGCGCAGGCCCACGCCGGCAGCGCCGGGGAGTGGGAGCAGATCGCTCACGGCGAAGCGGCCGCGCTGGCGCGCCTCGACCACCCCAACGTCGTGCGCGTGCACGACATCCGCCGCGACCGCGCGCACACCTACATCGTGATGGACCGCGTGCGCGGGCTCGACCTGGCGCGCGCGCTGGACGAGCTCTCGCGTCAGGAGACCAAGGCCGGAGCGAACCCCGCCAGCCGGTCGCAGCGCCTGCGCGAGCTGCTCGCCACGACGCGGCCGGACGAGGAGCGCGAGGACGCGCGCGCGATCGTCGACCGCATCGATTCGAAGAGCTGGTCGCGCACGGTGGCGCGCGTCCTGGCGCCGGTCGCGGCCGGCGTGGACCACGCGCACCGCCTCGGACACGTGCACCGCGACCTGAAGCCGAACAACGTGCTCCTGCGCGCGGGCGCCGACCCGGTCGTTCTCGATTTCGGCCTTTCGGCGCGCGTGCGGCCGGGCGCGGACGATTCGGCCATCCTGCGCGGGACCCCGGAGTACTTCGCGCCCGAACAGGCGCGCGACCTCAAGACGGGCTCGGACGTGGCCACGGACGTCTACCAGCTCGGCCTCCTGTGCTTCGAGATGCTGGCGCTCGAGCGCGCGCAATCCCGCGAGAAGGGCGAGGACATCTTCCGGTTCCTGGCGCGCGTCAGCCTGGGCGTCCACCACCGCCTGGCCGCGCTGCCGGCTGGCGTGCCGCGCTCGCTGCGTGCGATCTGCGCGCGCGCGCTGCAGCCGAAGCCCGGTGACCGCTATGCCAGCGCGGGCGAGATGGCGCGCGACCTCGAGCGCTTCGTCGCCGGGTTGCCCAACAAGCACGCGCGAACGGGTCGGGCGCACGGGGCGCTGCAGCGGACGGCGTGGACGCTGCGCAGACCGGCGTTCGCGGCCCTCGTGCTGGGCGTGCTCGCACTGGGCGTCGGCGCCTGGATGCGCGCAGAAGCGGCGGGCATCTGGGTACCGCCCTCGATGTCGATGTCGGCCTACGAACGCTCGGACAGGGGCGCCAGCACGGTGCCGATCGCAAAGGATGCCGACTCGCTCCTGATCGCGAAGGACGCGCAGGAGAACTTGCTCGGGATCGAAGTCGAGGCGCGCTCGCCGAGCTGGGTCTACACGCTGGGCGTCACCGGCAACGCTGCCCGCGAGCGCGGCGTCTACCCGCTGCGGCCGCGCCTGTTCGGCCAGCTCGAGTCGGACGATCCCCCCTGGGCGCTCAAGGTCGACGTCGACGCGCTGGCGAAGGTCATGGCGTACCCGATCGACGGCAAGGACCCCGAGGAAGGCCTGCTCGTCCTGGCGCTCGAGGAGCGCTCGCCCGACGTGGAGTCGTGGCTCACCCAGCTCGAGGGCCGCGCGAATGCGAGCAACAAGGCGGTCCCGTACGACCAGGCGATGCGGGAGTTCGAGGAGGTCGCCAAGATCAGCGTGCGCGGCCTGGCGCGGCGCGCCCCGGGCGCGCTCGAGGCCGAGGTCGACCTCGTGAACAGCATGAAGGCCGGGGACGCGGGCCAGGCGACCGAGGGCCTCTCGCGCGACGGACGGATCAAGTGGTTCCAACAGATCCTGCGCGTGCGCAGGAAGGAATGAGGCGCATGGACGAAGGCGGAGACTGGAAGGACCTCCCGACCCTGGACCTCGTGCGCGAGGCGCAGAACGGCGGCAAGGATGCGCGCGAGGAGCTCTTCGCGCGCTACTCGGACCGCGTGCTGGGCATCGTGCGCGCGCGCATCGGCCCGCGGCTGCGCAAGAACGTCGAGTCGGGCGACATCGCGCAGGAGGCGCTGATCGAGGCGCTGCAGAGCCTCGACCGCTTCGAGAACCGCGGCGAGTCGAGCTTGATCCGCTGGCTCGCGGCGATCGTCCAGAACCGCATCTCGGCGCGCGCCAAGTACTACGCGGCCGAACGCAGGTCGTCCGCGCGCGAAATCGCACTGGAGGGCCTCGGGAACGAGCACGAGAGCTCGATCGAGCCGCCCGCGCGCACGAACACGCCCTCGCTCGAGGTCCGCAACGCCGAGGAGCAGGGGCTGGTCGAGTCCTGCCTGCACGAGCTCTCCGAGGGCTACCGCGAGCTGATCCTCCTGCGCGACTACGCCGGGTCGTCCTGGGACGAGGTCGCGACCGCGGTCGGCGCGGCCAGCCCCGACGCGGCGCGGATGATGCACACCCGGGCGCGGACGCAGCTCGGGAAGCTGCTCCAGTCGCACGGGCTGCGCTGAGCAGCCGCCCGGAAGGCCGGGTCGTATCCCGGATGGGCTGCCACGCAACAATCCCCCCGTCGCTGTATAAGGGGTATAGACATGGCAACCGGGGGGGCGCCTCGCCCCTCACGTCCAGGAGTTCCGTTCCATGCAAGCCAATCACGCGATCCTGACCGGCCTGGCCGCCCTCATCGTGGGTGCAGCCTGGATGCCGGCCAAGGCTTCCCCGAGTTGTTGAGGCCCTCGCAGGTCGGCGAGTTCGCCGACGACGCCGGGTGACACGCGCGGCCCCATGGCCGGAGGGAAAGCTACGGGAGGAGGTGGTGGCGGCGGAGGCGCGACCACCGGAGGCGGGAACACGGGCGGCGTGAAGCCCAAGCACGTCGGCAAGGTGCCCACCGCGCAGCCGCGCAGCCAGACCTCGCGGCAGTTGATGGATCTGAAGTGGACCTACCCCGTCCACAAGCTGGCCGCGCCCGAAGTGGCCGAGTTCGGCACGAGCGTCGCCCCGGTCCGCGAAGCGCTGTCGCGCGAGCAGGCCCTGGCCGTGCTGGCCGGGACCGACCCGCGCCCGCTGCTCGTCCTGCGCGAGTGCAGCGTGTGCAACAAGACGGACGACGCGCTGCTGTCGCGCACGGAGAGCAACGAGCGCACGCTCGTCCTGGCGCGCTGGTTCCACTGCGTGAAGCTGCCGGTCGACGTCGTCGAGCCGGATCACCCGTTCCACGCGCTGTTCCCCTCGAACGAGTCCGAGCACCTGTTCGTGTCGTCGTTCGACGGCTCGGCCAAGGTGCCGCTGGAGTCGGACACCTCGCGTTCCGAGCTGTGGAGCGCGATGGAGAAGACGCTGGCCGTCGCGTACGACATGGACGCCACCAGGAGCGTCCGCGGCGTGCTGGCCGGTCTCGATCGTGTCGACCAGATCGAATCGAAGGTCGCGGAGCTGGAGCTGCGCAAGGGCGAGCTGATGGAGACGCCGCACGTCGACCTGGCCAAGGTCCGGAAGCTCGAGGCGGATCTCGTGGCCCTGAAGAAGGAAGCCAAGGACGAGCGGGCAGCTGTGGAGAAGCTGTTCCAGGTCGAGGTGAAGGCCGCCGCCCCGGGCGTGGCGCGCTGATCCGGTTACGATGATCGCCTTGGCGGTGGGCAGCCTCCCCCGGCTCGTCCTCCGCGTCCTCCTGGGATTCGCGCCGCTGCTCTCTCCGGTGCGTGCCCAGGAGGACTCCAAACCAGAGACGTTCGAAGCCGTCGATCCCTATTCGCGCGGCGAACGTGCGCTTCTCGATCGGGCCGACTACGTGTCGTTGGGGCCCTTCCCCTGGTGCGAGGGGATGTCGACCGACGACCTCGTGCGTGAGCTGGGCGGCATCCCGATCCTGTGGGTCGAGACCGAGCACTTCCGCATCGGCTCGACCCTCTCGGCCTACAAGGTCCCGAGTGATCGCGTCGAGAAGAAGCGCCTCGACGAGGAGCTGGCGGCGATCCGCGCGACGTTCCCGGAGTCGAAGCCGTCGATCACGAAGCTCGATCCGTGGCTGCGGCTCCACCTGTACGCGCGGCGCATCGAGGCCGTGTACGACGAGTTCCAGCGCGCTTTCGGCCTGCGCGACGCGGACTTCGGCACGCCCCTGCCGGGCGCGCCGCCGTCGCTGGCCCCGGGGCTGTACCTGGGCATGGAGTCGAAGTTCACCGTGCTCCTGTGCGAGAAGCGCTCGACGCTGGCGCGCTTCGTGCGCCTGGCCTGGAACCGCGACGGGAACGACCCGATGCGCGAGCGGCTGCCGGGCGGGTGCCTGTTCTTCGGGCTGAGCGCGGAAGCGGTGAGCTCGTGGGGCCGCGAGTCCGACATCGCGTTCCACTCGCAGGTCGCGGCGGACGTCGCGCTCAACCTCGTGAACGGCTTCCGCGACCTGGGCACGAGCGCGCCGCTGTGGTTCGAGTACGGCTGGTCGCACGTCCAGTCGCGGCGCATCGAGGAGCGCTCCACGCACTACGCGCGCGGCACGGACCGCGAAGGCCGCGACGCGTGGAAGTGGGAAACGCGCGTGCAGGGCCTGATCAGCAACGCCTTCGCGCCCACGTTCCCGCAGCTGGCCGAGTTCCGCCGCTGGGACGAGCTGTCGGGGCCGGCGCACCTGGCGGCCTGGTCGAAGGCGAGCTGGATGCTGGCGACGTTCGGGCCGGAGCGCATGCGGACGTTCCTCATGGCGGTCACGGATCCTGTGCCCGCACTCGGGGAGGTGGAGCGCACGGCGTTCTTGCGCGACCGCCAGCTCGCGGCCCTGCAGGACGTCGGAGGAGCGCCCGTGGAGGCCCTGGAGGAGGCCTGGCGGCGCTGGGCGGGCAAGCCGGGCTCCAAACGTTCAGCGGGACCTGAGCCGCGCTGAGCGCTTTTCGGGGCGTCGTCCGCTAGTCGAACCGCGGTTTCTGCCCCGCCGGTGCCGGAAAGGACCGCCCAGCCGACCCGGAAGTTTCGTCAAGCACCCGGCAGGAAGTGCCGAAACAGCCCCTGGTCTCCCCGAGCGGGGAGGCCACTGGGCAAGCCCTTCCTCCGGATGCAAGCAATCGACCTCGACCTCGCGAGCCGCTCCAGCGCCGCGTGCGGCGCGCCGCCGTGCGGCGAACTCGCCGCGCGTGCGCTGTGCACGCGCGTCGCCGCGTTGCGTGCGGCGCTCGAGGGCATCGAGACCTCTTTGCCGCTCCACGATCGCTCGCTTGCGATCGTCCTGGCTGCGCGCAACGAGCTGGAGATCCTCGCACGCGACGTGCGCGCCGTCGTCGACTGGTCGATGCCGTCGCCGCTGCGCCCGCTGGCCTGCTCGTTCGAGGAGATCGGCCTGGGCGCGGTCGACGCGCTGCCGCGCGAGGACCGCGGGCGCACGCTGGTCGCCGTCGAGCATCCGCGCGCGCGCCTCGTCGCCGACGGCACGGTCCTGTCGCGTGCCCTGGCGCGCCTCGTCGAGCACGGCTTCCGGCTGGGCGCGGAGCATGCCGCGGTGCAGATCGGTCCGGGCTCGGCCGCCTTCACGGCCACGGTGTCGTTCGACGGCACGGGTGAGCCCGTCACGACGCTCTCGAGCGGGTTGGCGGGCGCGCTGGCGCGCCGCGACCTGACACGGCTGGGCGCGCACCTGGAATCCGACGAGGACGCGCGGCGCTTCGTCGTCAACCTGGAATTCGCGGAGGGCGGGCGATGAGCAGCCCGACGCTCGACGCGTTGCCGACGCTGGCGTCCATCGAGCCCGAGGAGGTCGCACGCGCCCTCTCCGGCCTCTCCGACGCCGTGATGGAGAACATGACGCGCCTTGCGCGCCGCTGCGAACGTGCCGAGCGCGAGCTGAGCGACCTGCGTGGATCGGGTGCGCCCCTGTCCGACGAGCGCGACCGCCTGCGCACGCGGATCACCGAACTCGAGGCGCGCCTCCTGGCCGAAGAGCGCCTCTCGCGCCTGGGCGCGATGGCCGGCGGCATCGCGCACGAGATCCGCAACCCCCTGCACGCCGCGCGCGGGTTCGCCGAGCTGCTCGAGCGCCACCTGCCGCGCGAAGCGCACGAGCGCCGCTGGGCCGCGCGCATCTGCGAGGCCGTCGACGAGGTCGAGGAGATCGCGACGAGCCTCTTGTCGATCGCCTCGCGCCAGCCACTGGCGCGACAGGCCGTCGACCCGTCCGAGCTCGTCACGACCGCGGTTGTCTCGGCGCGGCGCGCGCTGGAAGGCCGCGGCAGACCCGAGCGCTGGGTGGTGACGCGGCGCGTCGACGCGCCGATCTTCGCGGGCGACCGGATCAAGCTGCGCTCCGCGCTGCGCAACCTGGTCGCGAACGCGCTGCAAGCCCTGCCCGACGGCGGGCAGGTCGAAGTGCACGTCTCGCTCCAGGACGGCGACGTGTGCCTCTCGGTCCGCGATTCCGGTCCGGGCGTGCCCGAGCACCTGCAGCACCGCGTGGACGAACCCTTCTTCACGACGCGCGACGGCGGCACGGGGCTCGGCCTCGTGCTCGTGCGCGCGATCGCCGAACTGCACGGAGGCCGCTTCGAGGTCTCCAACGCCCCCGGACCCCTGGGCGGCGCCAAGACCGACCTGCGCTTTCCTTTCGAACCCCGGTAGAGACCATGACCATCCAACGCATCCTCGTCGTGGACGACGACCAGTTGAGCCGCGAGTTCCTCGTCGAGGCGGTCACCGCGCTCGGCTACAAGCCGCTCGAGGCCAAGAACGGCGCCGAAGCGCTCGAACGCGCGACGTCGGGACAGCCCGACCTCGTGCTGGCCGACCTGCGCATGCCGGGCATGGACGGCGTCGAGCTGATCCGCCGCATCCGCGAGCAGGTCCCGGGCGTCCCGTCGGTGATGATCACGGCGCAGGGCACCGTCGAGAACGCGGTCCAGGCCATGCGGGCCGGCGCGTCCGACGTGCTGCTCAAGCCCTGCACGGCCGAGGCGCTCGAGGTCGTGATCGAGCGCGTCGAGCGCACGGCGCGGCTCGTGCGCGAGAACGAGTACCTGCGCCAGGAAGTCAACTCGTCGACGTCGGGGCTGATCGGCAAGAGCGCGAACATGCTCGAGACGCTGCGCACCGCGGCACGCTACGCGCGCAGCAAGGGTACCGTGCTGATCACCGGGGAGAGCGGCACGGGCAAGGAGCGTCTGGCGCACTACATCCACGAGTCGAGCCCGCGCAAGAACGGCCCGTTCATCCGCGTGAACTGCGCAGCGCTGCCCGAGCAGCTGCTCCTCCTGGAGCTCTTCGGTCACGAACGCGGCGCCACGCCGGGCGTCACACGCACGCGCGAAGGCCGCGTCGAGCTGGCCGACGGCGGCACGCTGCTCCTGGACGAGATCGGCGAGATCCCGGCCTCCGTGCAGGCACGCCTCCTGCGCCTGGTCGAGGACGAGGAGTTCGAGCGGCTGGGCGGCTCCGGATCGCAGCGCGTCGACGTGCGCATCCTGGCCACGACGAGCCGCGACCTGGGTGCCGAGATGCGCGCCGGCCGCTTCCGCGAGGAGCTCTACTACCGGCTCAACGTGCTGCCCGTGCGCATCGCTCCTCTGCGCGAGCGTCGCGAGGACGTGATGCCGCTGGCGCAGCACTTCGCGCAGGGCTTCGCCAAGGTGGCCGGCCTCGAGACACCGACGTTCACGCCCGAAGCGGCCGAAGCGCTGCAGGGCTGGAGCTGGCCGGGCAACGTGCGCGAGCTCGAGAACGCACTCCAGCGCGCCGTCGTCGCGCTGCGCCACACGCGGATCGACGTCGCCGACCTGGCGCTCGTGTCGTCGGCCGGCACGAGTGCGGGCGGGACGGCGACGAACTCGAGCACGCCCACGGACGCGCTCGGGCCGCAACTGGCGAACCGCAAGCTCGAGGAGATCGAGCGCGTGTCGATCCTGGCCACGCTGCACTCGACGCGCGGCAACAAGACCGAAGCCGCCCGCCGCCTGGGCGTCACCGCGCGCACGCTGTCGAACAAGATGAAGCTGTGGCGCTCGACAGGCCTCGTGGCCTAGCTGTCGATACGGTGCCAGGGACAACTTCGACACCCTCGCGCGGGAGCCGGCTTCCGCGGCGCGCGAAGGCATCGAAGTCGTTGCTGACACCGCGATCGGGAGGGCTCGTGGCCTCAGGTCGACAGGAACTGGCGAGGCTCTCGCGGCTCTGGGACGCTCCGTTCCCGGCCTTCGGCGACTACGTGAAGTCATGTTCTTCATCGACGACGAGGGCTAGTACGAGTACCAGCGGGGCGAATACGCCACGTTCGCCGAAGCCCTCGCGGAGCTGAAGCGCAGGGCCGCCATTCCCTGGAACGTCGAGCCGAACCGAGCACCTTGCATGGGCTGGCACCGATGCGGCCGGACGTACGAGATCGCCGAGTGGGATCACGACGTCGAGGTGAGCCGCGTCCGAATCCTGCACATCAATTCGAGCGGTACACACTGGGTCCATCCAGAGCCCGAGTGAGGCTTCGCCCCGCTTGTCGCCTCGCCGGCGAGAAAAACGTCGGAGTGGTCCCTGGCCCCGTATCGCGGCGGTGAGCGAGGGTGTCGGAGTTGTCCCTGGCACCGTACCGACAACCTCGCACCGTACTGACTACAAGCCGAACGCGCGCTCGGACTTTGGACCGCCGTCGCGTTGGAAGCGTTCAGGAGCGAAGAACGGGGCGTCGAAGGTCGTGACTGGTTCGCCCGCGAGCATCTGCGCGACGCCCTCCCCCACCGAGGGCGCGAGCTTGAAGCCGTGGCCGCTGAAGCCGGTCACGACGAAGAGGCCCGCGATGCCGGGCCACGGCCCGATCGCCGCCTGTGCGTCGGGCGTGAGCGTGTAGAGGCCCACGGTGGAACCAGCGTCGGGCTCGGCGCGGTAAACCGGCAGCCGGCGCTCGAGCTCCGCGCGCGCCCAGCGCGGGAACTCCGGGTCGACGCGCTCGTCGAGCACGTCGGGATCGGGCACCGTCGCGTCTTGCGAGTGGTCCATTCGTCCGACGCGCGTGCGCCGCGCGTGGCCCTCGCAGCGCGTGTAGAAGCCGCGCTCCAGGTCGAGGAGCACCGGATGCGCCGGCTGCGGCAAGCGCTCGGCCGAGATCCGGAAGCGGTCGAGCACGGAATCCACGAGCGGATCGACGCGCGCCTCAGCGAGACCAGTTTCGCGCGGCAACGCAAGGAAATGCTGTGCCGGACGCACGACGCGCAACGGGATGTCCACGCCGGCGCGCGCGAGCAGCGGCCCGCTCCACGGACCGGCGGCGACGACGACCCGCTCGGCCTCGACGAAGCCATCGGCCGTGCGCACGCCGTGCACGCGCCCCGTATCGACCGCGACGTCGAGCACGCGCTCGCCGAGGCGCGTGATCGCACCGGCGGCGCGCGCGAGAGCAGCGAACGCTTCGACGGTGCGCACCGGATCGACGCCCGCGCCGTCGGGCTCGTGGCAGCCGACGCTGTCGTCCGTCACGACGATGCCGGGCACGAGCGCGCGCATCTGCGCCGCGTCGAGCAGCCGTGCGTCGATGCCGAGGCCGCACAGCAGCTGACAGTTGCGCCGCACGAGCTCGACCGAGCCCTCCGACTCCGCGCCTCCGATCGTCAGCACGCCGAGCCGCTGGAACCCGATCTCACGGCCTGTGCGGGTTTGAAGGCTCGCATAGACACGCAAGCTGTCACGCGCCATCTCCGCCAGCGCGCGGTCGGAGTAGAACTGCCGCAAGATCGCGCCCGATCGTCCCGACGAGCCCGCCGCCAGATCCGTCTTCTCGAACAACACGACCGGCGCGTCGATCGGATGCGCGCGCTGCGCAGCGTGCCACGCGATCGCGGCGCCCATCACGCCGCCGCCTATGACGACCGTGCGACCTTGCATGCCTATACGGTGCCAGGAACGAACCCGACATGTTCACTCGTGGGCCAGACGTCACCCGCGAGCGAGGGTGTCGGAGTTGTTCCTGGCACCGTATCGACAGGCTCGTGACGAAGGCGCCGCCCCGCGAGCCGTCAGGCGCGCGGGGCGGTGAGCAAAGGGGGAGTCACCGGACCAATGCAGAACACGTGATGAGGGGGGGACACGTGAACCTGCGCAGGCCTTGATGCCGATGGGCTCCCGCGGACACTTCCGGCCCCCTGCGCGCTCGTCGGGTGGAAAACCTGCGGAAAACCCCGTCGAGCGCCGACTCCCCGCCAGGTTCGCGGCCAGACGGGGAACTAGGGTGCGGCGGGAAACCGCCCTAGACTCGGGCTACGCATGATTCCGCCCCGCCAGACCCGCACGATCCGCATCCGGGACCTCCAGGTGGGAGGCTCGGCCCCGATCGCCGTGCAGAGCATGGCTGCGACGCGCACGCGCGACCTCGCGGCGACGCTGCGGCAGATCCGGATCCTCGAAGGAGCCGGCGCGGACCTGATCCGCATCGCGGTCGACAACAAGGCCGACGTCGAGGCGCTGGCGCAGTTGCGGACGCAGACGCAGGCGCGGCTCGCGGTCGACCTGCAGGAGAGCTACCGGCTGGCCGAGCTCGTCGCGCCGCACGTCGACAAGATCCGCTACAACCCGGGGCACCTCCACCACCACGAGAAGCACAAGGACGTGCGCGCGAAGGTGGCGTGGATCGTGGAGCAGGCCGCGCGACACGGTTGCGCGCTGCGCATCGGCATCAACGCCGGGTCGATCGCGCCCGAGTACGACGCGCGCTTCCCCGACGACCACGTGTCGGCGATCGTCGCCTGCGCCATCGACCACTGCGCGATCGTCGACGAGCTGGGTTTCCACGACTACCTCGTCTCGATCAAGGACAGCGACCCGCGGCTCGTGATCGACGCGAACGCGCGCTTCGCGGCCGAGCGGCCCGACGTGCCGATCCACCTGGGCGTCACGGAGGCCGGGCTGCCGCCGGAAGGGATCATCAAGACGCGGATCGCGTTCGAGCAGCTCTTGGCGCGCGGCATCGGCGACACGCTGCGCGTCAGCTTGACGCTGCCGTTCGAAGACAAGGGGCAGGAGATCGCCGTCGGCCGCGAGCTGATCCGCGACATCGAGCAGGGCCGCTTCCGCTCCGTGCCGCCCAACTTCTTCGACGGGCTGAACATCATCGCTTGCCCGTCGTGCTCGCGCGTCGAGAACGAGAAGTTCATCGAGCTGGCGGCCGACGTGAAGCGCATGACGCGCTACGCCGAGGCGCACAAGCTGACGATCGCGGTCATGGGCTGCCGCGTGAACGGGCCGGGCGAGACGGACGACGCGGATCTGGGTCTGTGGTGCGGGCCGAACCACGTGAACCTGAAGCGCGGCGAGCAGGACCTGGGCTCTTATGCGTACGACGTGATCCTGTCCCGGCTCCAGGAGGAGCTGGACCGCTTGATCGCGGCGCGGTCCGCAAATTGATGGGAGATCCGCCGACGCCTCGGCCCCGCTGACGCGCACGACACGGCGACGGGGCCGGGCGGCGCGTTCTACACTGGGTTCGCCCCTTGGCCCCGAGTTGCGGAGTCTCACCATGTCAGCTCTCCTCCTCGCGCTGTCGTTGGCCTGCCTGCAGGATCCTGCGCCGCCGAAGCCGGACGACAAGCTGTCCCCCGACAAGGCGCAGCTCACTGCCCACGTCGAAGAGCTGGCGAAGCGCACGCTCGAGCAGGAAGGCGTGCCCGCGCTGGGGATCGCGATCGCGCGCGGTGACGAAGTGCTCCTGGCGCGCGGCTTCGGGTGGGCCGACGCGGCGCGTGCCGTGCCCGCGAACGAGGAGACGATCTTCACGATCGGATCGCTGACACGACAGTTCACTGCGGTCGCGATCCTGCGCCTGGCGGACGAGGAGAAGCTCGGTCTGGACGACGAGCTGACGAAGCACCTGCCGGCTTTCCCCGCCGCCGGGCGCAAGGTCACGCTGCGTCAGCTTCTCGCGAACACCTCCGGCGTACCGAAGTACAGCGCGCTGGTCGAGAAACACCCTGAGGCCGCCGGGCCGGCCGAGAACGAAGCGGCGTTCTTCGCGCGGTTCAAGGACGTGCCGTTCGCGTTCGACCCGGGCACGGACTTCTCGCAGGACAGTACCGGCTATGCGCTGCTCTCCCTGGTCGTCGCCAAGGTCTCGGGCAAGAGCTACGAGACCTACGTTATCGAGGAGCTTCTGAAGCCGCTGGGCATGAACGACACGGTGTTCTGCCCCAGCAAGGCCGGTCCGAGATCGTTCGCGCGCGGGTGCGAGGAGATCTCGCCCATGCACGACCTCGAGCTGCCGCTCGCGGGCGAGCCCAAGTCCGCCACGCAGTCCTTGTGCTCGAACGTCCTCGACCTCGTGAAGTGGAACCGCGCGCTCGTCGGGCGGACCGTGTTCAGCGAGAAAGCCAGCCGGCTGTTCATGACGCCGACCCAACTGCCTGACGGGAACTCCACGAACTACGGCTTCGCGATCGGGATGACCCGCCTCGACAAGTACAAGTCCTACTCGCACACGGGCGGCATCGGCGGTTTCCGCGTGCGCCTCGCGTATTACTCCGCCCCCGAGGTGACGATCGTCGTCCTGGCCAACTGCGCCAGCGCACCCGTCGATCAGATCGAGCGCGAGCTGGCCAGCCTCATGCTGGAGCTCGCGCCGCATCCGGTGCTCGACGTGTCGATCGAGAAGGCTGACTTCCAGCGATTCGTCGGCGTCTACCAGATCGCCACCACGCGCATCCAGATCCGCGAGCACGAAGGCAAGCTCTGGTACGAGCTCCCGACCCAGGAGCCCATCCGCCTCCTCTCCCAGGGCGGCGGCGTGTTCGTCCTGGACAGCGATCACGAGATTCAGCTGGTATTCAAGGGCGAGGGGGAACGCGCGGACTCGTTCGAGCGCCACCAGGGCGGGTTCATCTCGATCGCCAAGCGCTTCGAGTAGGAGCGGCCGCGGGACGGGCCCCTTGAACGGGCCCGCCCATGTTGGTGGCTGCGCTCGCAAGCTCGCTCCGCGTTAGTCTGTCCGCCCCAATGCGGTCCGAAGCGGTACGTCTGGCCGAGCGGTACGCGAACACGCGCGCGGCGACGCTCGCGCTGGCCGAGCCGCTCTCGGCCGAGGATTGCCAGGTGCAGCCGGCGTCCTACGCGAGCCCGGTGAAGTGGCACCTGGCTCACACCGCCTGGTTCTTCGAGACGTTTGTGCTGGAGCGCTATGTCCCCGCGTATCGGCCGTTCCATCCGGCGTTCCGCGAGCTCTACAACTCCTACTACGTCGGCGTCGGGCCCATGTGGCAGCGACCGCAGCGCGGCCTGCTGACGCGACCGTCGCTGGACGACGTGCGGGCGTACCGTGCGCACGTCGACCGCGGCATGCACGAGCTGCTCGCGCGCGGCGAACTCGATCCGGGCCTCGCCGCACGCGTCGAGCTGGGCCTGAACCACGAGGAGCAGCACCAGGAGCTGATCCTGACCGACGTCAAGTCCCTGTTCGGATCCAACCCGCTGACGCTCGTGTACCGCGAGGGCACGCGCGTCGCCGCGAGCCCGGCTGCGGCGTTGGCCTGGATCGGGTTCGAAGCCGGCCTGACGGAGATCGGCCATGCCGGCTCCGGTTTCTCGTTCGACAACGAGCGGCCGCGCCACCGCGAGTTCCTGGCCTCGTTCGAGCTGGCCTCGCGCGCCGTGACGAACGGCGAATGGCTCGCGTTCATGGACGACCGCGGGTACTCGCGCGCCGAGCTGTGGATGTCAGACGGCTGGGACGCGGTGCGCGCGCAAGGCTGGAGCGCGCCGCTGCACTGGCGCGCCGAGTCCGGCGGCTGGCGCGCGTTCACGCTGAACGGCGAGCGCACGCTCGATCCGTCCGCGCCGGTGTGCCACGTCGGCTGGTACGAAGCCGATGCGTTCGCGCGCTGGTGCGGTGCGCGGCTGCCGACCGAGGCCGAATGGGAGCTCGCGGCGTCCGCGGTCCCGACGGTACCTATCGACAGCAACTTCATGGACTCGGGCGCGCTGCATCCCCGCGCAGCGACGGTCGGGCCGGGATTGCGCCAGGCATTCGGCGACGTCTGGGAGTGGACCGCCAGCGACTACGCGCCCTACCCGGGCTTCCGCCCCGACGAAGGCGACATCGGCGAGTACAACGGCAAGTTCATGTGCAACCAGCGCATCCTGCGCGGCGGCTCGTGCGCGACGCCGCGCGGGCACGTACGCGCGAGCTATCGCAACTTCTTCCCGCCCGACGCGCGCTGGCAGTTCAGCGGCGTGCGTCTCGCGCGAACGGTCACTTGATCGCGCTGCGCGCGCACAGCGGGTCCGAAGCAACTCCGGATCGGCTCGGGAACGGTGTGCGCGCGGTCGATTCGGCGCCGGCCGTGTGCTAGAAGCCGTGGACGATGTCGTTCGTGTCGTTCGCGCACATCCGGAAGGCTGCCCGCCTCATCGCCGAACGGTCCCCGCACGTGGGCGTGGTCACGGCGAAGGCTGACGAGCTGGCCCGCGCCTACTCCGCCCCGCACGCCGCAGCCAGCTCTGTCCCGCCCGGCGTCCGACCGGAGGACGCGCTCGAGTTCCTCGTCACGCGCGCTGCGCTGCGCTTCGGCAGCGGGTACGAGCCCAAGCTGCGCTTGCCGGCCGGCGGAACCATCGGTGAGCTCGTGGACCAGGCGCTCGCCACGCGTTTCGAGCGCGAGGGGCCGATCCCCGTTCCGCGCATGATCCAGACGACGACCGCGGACGTGGCCGCGTTGCTGGCCACAGCCGCGGACGAGCCTCCGCAGGCCGAGCTGGTCGACCTGCAGGCGCGAGCGTTGCGCGACCTGGGCCGGTTCCTGCTCGAACGCTACGAGAGCTCGTGCACGGCGCTGGTCGAGTCGGCGCAGTGTTCGGCAGCGAAGTTGTGCGAGACACTGGCCACGATCCCCTACTTCCACGACGTACAGCGCTACAGCGGGATCGACGTGCCCTTCTTCCACCGCGCGCAGCTCCTGGCGCGCGACGTGGCCGCCGCCGCTGACGGTGACGGGTTGGGCCGGTTCGACGACCTCGATGCGCTCGTGGTCTCTTCCGACGCGGAGCCGGCGCTCGCGCTGCGCACCGCGGGCGTGCTGGTCTTCGACGACGCGCTCTCGGGGCGCATCCATCACGGCGAGCTCGTGCCCGCGCACGGCGAGCGCGAGGTCGAGATTCGCGCCGCGACCGTGCACGCGGTCGAGCGCGTCGTCGCGACGCTGCGCGCGAGCGGGATGCGTGCGGTGGCGACCGACGTGGATGCGTGGCTCCGGCTGCGTGCGCGCGAGGCCCGCGTCGCGGGCCAGTTGCCGCACCGCACGCGCAGCGTCTTCTACTGATCCTTCTGGCGCGGCACGCCCGCCGGCCCGGTGTAGCCCAGGTTCTGCATCTGGCGCAGCACGTCCTCGGACGGAGTCGAGGTCCGCACGTCGCCCGCGTTGCGTGCGCCGAGCCGCTGCAGCTGCGTCCCCGCGACGTCGAGCGCGCGCACGCCCTCCTCGACGAACGGCGCCTGCGGATCCGGGATCGGATGCTGCTCGCCCGGATCGGCGCGCAGGTCGAACACGCGCGCGGTCGCGGCCACGCGGTCGCCAATGACCTTCCACTCGGTATCGCGCACGCTGAGCAGCGAACGGCCCACGCTATCGAGCTCCGACAGCGCACGCGCGCCACCGGCCGCGCGCCGCGCGGGATCACGCAGCATCGGCAGCAGGCTCTCACCGGCCACGTCCGGCAGCGCAGGCAGGTTGCACAACTCGAGGAGCGTCGGTCCCACGTCGATCGAGCGCGACTGAGCTCCGACGCGCAATCCAGCCTGGATTGACCGTGGAAAACGCACGACCAGCGGGACGCGGATCACCTCGTCGTAGAGCGTCGTACGGTGGCCTTTCCAGCCGTGCTCGAAGAACTCCGTGCCGTGGTCGGCGGTGACCACGATCACGGTGTCCTCGAGCAGGCCGGCCTTCTCGAGCTCCGCGCGGATCCTGGCCAGGAACGTGTCGGTCCAGCCGATCTCGCCGTCATAGAGCGCGATGAGGTGCTCGAGGTCCTTGCGCTCCATGCGCGGGCCGATGCGCTCGTCGAAGAAGAAGTTCTCGCCCGTGACCCAGCCCTGGTAACCGGGATCGAAGCGCGTGTCCCAGGGCGGCGGCGGCGTGAAGTCGTAGTGCACGTCCCACAGGTGCACGAACGCGAAGAACGGCTTCGCTTCGCGCTGCCCCAGCCACCGTTGAAACGCGTCGAACGTGCGCGGGTTGGCAACGTCCTTGTGCGACGCGCGGTTCGTCGCGACGTCGCGCCCCCACTCAGCGGCCGGCTTCGCCGCCAGCGCCGCCGCGTTCGACGTGCAGTCCTGGTACACCTCGAACCCCTGTCCGAAGCCGAACCCGGGGTGCAGGAACGGCCCGGCGAAGAAGCCCGCTGTCGTGTACCCCCCGGCCTGGAACTGCTCCGCCAGCGTCTGGTGGCGCGGCGCAAGCGCGCGGTCGACGTCCGTGCAACCGTGACCCGAGTCGGGCAGCGCGGTGAAGAGCGCCGCGTGCGCCGGCAACGTCCACGACGAGGAGCTGACGTGCTGCTCGAACAGCGTCCCCTCGGCCGCGAGACGGTCCAGGTTCGGGCTCGTCGCGCGCCCGTAGCCGTAGCAGCCCAGGTGGTCGTGGCGCAGCGAGTCGATCGAGATCAGTAGGACGTTCGGCTGCTTCGGCGCGCCGTCGCGGCAGGCGGCGAGCAGGAGGAGGAGGGCGGCGAGGCTCCAACGCACACGTCGAGACTAGCCCACCTTGCGCCGTTCCTGGCATGGGAAGGGCCACCGGGGATGCGCCGCTGCGCACCGGCTCGCGCGGTGCCGACGGTCGCGAGTCGTCTGCCTTCTGGACGGAGCGTGGAGTTCGTGGACGCCCGGACTCGTCCGGTGCGCGCGGGTGGACCTGGAGCGGCGTCCGCGTGGGGTCGACCGGATGGCACGCCGCTTGTCCAGCTGCTCGCATCACCGGCTCACAGCGGGGCCGGCGCGATCGCGCGAGGATCCAGCCTGCGCACGTACGAGCCGCGGGCTCGAGCATCCACACCGGGTGTGGCGAGCCTTCGTCGACCTGATCAGCCGCTCCAAGGAAGACCATGCACATCGTTCGTCCGCCGACACTGATCCTCCTCCTGCTGTCCGCGCTCTGTCCGCTCCTCGCGCATCCGGCGCGGGCCGATACCGTCGACACGCTCCACCTGACCGATGAGCCCGGCAACTGGTTCCGGAGCGCGAACACGGGCACGCCCTTCACGGTCGTGTCACCCGGAGACCGCGTCGATTTCCGCATCGGCAACTGCTGCACGAACACGCGGCACACGGTCACCTTGCTGATCAGGCCCGAAGCTTCGACGATCTCGATGGATCAGGACAGCTCGCAGAACGGACAGCTCTCGCTGACCTTCGACGCTCCGGGGGTTTACGTGTTCGTCTGCAAGATCCACCCGTACATGACCGCGGTCGTCGGCGTGCGCGGCGCGGACGGCACGGTCCCGCCCGTGACTGCCGGATCGCTGCCGTTCATCGGCCACCTGGGCGTGAACTCGCTCCCGGCTACGACGGTGCTCGGCGTGATCACGACGGTGGCCGCGACGGAAGCCGAGAAGCTCGCCAAGTGGCAGATCCTGCCCCAGAGCGCGCAGGTGGTCCCGCCCGTGCCGGGCGTGGGCGAGATCTGGATCAACACACAGTTCGAGCGCGTCCCGGGGCAGACGGACGATCACGACGTCGAGAAGCCGGGCACGATCACGGTCGTCGATGCCGCCACGTTCGCGGTCGAGCGCGAGATCGACGGCCGCAGCACGGGTGGCCGCTGGAACAACCCACACAACCTGTGGGCCTCGTTCGACCTGGCCACGGTCTACAACACGAACTGGTTCGGGAAGTGGCTCAACAAGCTCGATCGCGCCAGCGGTTCGATCCTGGGGAGCATCACCGTGGGCGAGGCGCCCACCCACGTGATCACGATTCCGATACCCGGATCGCAGCGCGGCTGGCTCACGGTGCCGCTCAGCGCCGAGCACGACATCGTCAAGATCCGCGACGATGCCTCGGGGTTCCACGTGGTTGACTCGGACCCGACCGGCACGGGCCGCAACCACCCGCACGGCCACTGGATCACCTGCGGCGATGGCGCCCGCACCGTGGTGCCGAACGTGTTCAAGGGCATCGGCGTCGCCGGCTCGATCAGCATCGTCGACACGGCCAGCGGGAGCGTCCTGCGCGAGTTCGACGCCGATCCGGCCGATCCGATCGCCTCGGCGATCCTGATGCCGCTGGCTGTCGGAGAGTGCCACGTGAACGGAGTGCACACGGCCTACGTGGCCAATGCCGTGTCGGGCTTCGTGACAGTCGTCGACGTCGACGCGCTCCGGCTGGTGATGAACATCCCGGTCACGCTCGCACCCGACGGCGTGAGCGGGCTCGACCTCCTGCACACGCTGCAGGTTCCCATCCAGACGCCGGTCAGCCCGGACGAGCGCTGGGTTGCGACCGCCGTGCTCTCGCTCACGACGGTGCCCAGGGCGGCGACGGGATCCGCGGACCACGTCGCGCTGATCGACACGCGCACGAACAGCGTGGTCAAGTACCTGGCCACGCCGGCCGGCTCGCACGGCATCAACTGGGGCGCCAAGCTCGGCGGCGGCTACTACGCCTACGTCACGAACCAGTTCGCCAATGCGCTGAGCGTGATCGACCCCGATCCGAACGGCGACGGCAACGGGGCTGACGCGGCCGTCGTGGGGACCATCGTGCTCTCCAACGGCTCGATCGGCGCCGGCGTCACCGACGGCGTCGGAGGACAGGGCATCAAGCCGCTGCCGTTGACGCACGACGGGTGGATCCAGCCGACCGTCGCCCTGTCGGGGACAGGCCAGCTCTCGAGCGAGGTCGAAGGCTGGATCGCACTGCTGACGCCCGAGCAACGCGACCCGCACGGCCACGCCGCACCCGCCCTCGGGCTGTGCTTCGGCGACGGCAGCGGGACGCCCTGTCCCTGCGGGAACTCCGGCACGCCCGGCCATGGTTGCGAGAACTCCTCCCAGTCGGGCGGAACGCTGTTGACCGCGACGGGAGAAGCGCGCGTCAGCGGCGACTCGCTGCTCCTGTTCGCGAGCGGGTTGACCCCTACGGCTCCGACGCTGTTCTTCCAGGGCAACGAGACCTTGAACGGCGGCCTGGGAGTCGTGTTCGGCGACGGGCTGCGCTGCGTCCAGGGCAATGCCGTGCGCATCGCGACGCGCACTGCCTCGGCGGGGATGAGCTCGTACGGCGCTCCAGCGGGCGACATTCCAGTCTCCCAGCGCGGTGCCGTGCCGCCCGTCGGCGGAACGCGCTTCTACCAAGCCTGGTACCGCAACGTCGCCGCGTTCTGCACGCCCAGCGGGTTCAACTTGTCGAACGCGATCCAAGTCACCTGGTTGCCGTAGCGACGGCGGACCGTCGCTTCGCGCGGAGGTCCGCGGCACGTCGACGCGAGGAGCTGCGGCTCCTCGCGCCAGGCCAGCAGGCGTGTAGGATCGCGCGCGATGCCCACGCCCCGCGAGACGTTCCTCTCCGCTCTGCGCTCCGAGCCCGTGGCGCGTACGCCCTGGTGGGTGATGCGCCAGGCCGGGCGTTACCTGCCGGAGTACCGCGCGGTGCGCGCCGGTCAGTCCTTCCTGGACATGGTCCGCGATCCGAATCTCGCGGCCGAAGTCACGCTGCAGCCGATCCGGCGCTTCGGCATGGACGCGGCCGTGATCTTCTCGGACATCCTCGTGCCTTGCGCGGCGATGGGGATCGACGTGCGCTTCGAGGAAGGCGAGGGCCCGCGCCTGCAACCGGCGGTGCGCACGGCGGCGGACATCGAGCGGCTGCGCGACTTCGACGCGCGGCGCGACACCGCGTTCCTCGGCGAAGCGATCCGGCGCGTGCGGACCGAGCTGGGCCAGGAGCGCGCAATCATCGGCTTCTGCGGCGCACCGTGGACGACCGCGAGCTACCTGATCGAGGGCGGCACGAGCCGCAACTTCGAGCACTCGAAGGCGCTCCTGCACGGCGAACCGCGCACGTTCGCGCGGCTGTGCGAGCGCCTCGTGGACAATCTGATCCCCTACCTGGCGATGCAGGTCGAAGCCGGCGCGGACGTCCTGCAGATCTTCGACTCGTGGGGCGGTGCGCTCGACGCGCGGACGTGGCGCGAGCACATGCTGCCGCACGTGCGCCGCCTGATCGACGAGACGAGGGCGCGCACGAAAACCCGCGTGATCCTGTACGTGAACGGCGGCGGACACCTGCTCGAGGTGCTGGCCGAGAGCGGCGCCGACACGCTGGGCATCGACTGGCGCGTCGACGCCGCGGAAGCCCGCGCCCGCACGAGCGGCCGCTGCTCGCTGCAAGGCAACCTCGATCCGTCGATCCTCTTCGCCGATCCGGCCACCGTCGAGCGCGAGGCGCGGCGCGTGCTGAAAGACTTCGGCGGAAGGCCCGGTCACGTCTTCAACCTGGGCAGCGGCATCCTGCCGGGGACTCCGGTGGCCTCGATGGAGGTGCTCGCCCGCGTAGTCCAGTCCACGGCGGCTGGCTAGGCTCGTCCGCGATCCGGGATCCGACTTGCATTTCGAAATGCGACTTCCATCGCCTCACTGCCAGACCGCCACGATTCCATGAAACACAGACTCCTCGCTGCGCTGTCACTGGTCGCCTTCGCCTCGTGCTCGGGGCTGTCGACGAACTTCGACTACGACACGACCTACGCCTTCACGAACCTCTCCACGTACGACTGGACCGGCGAGGAAGTCGCCTCGCTCGAAGGGCGGCGGGCCCACGCCGCCGTGGATGCGGCGCTGGCCGCCCGCGGGATCCGGCAGGATTCGACCCATCCAGATTTCCACGTGGCCGCGCACGTGAGGAGCCGCGAGAAGACGGAAGTCCGGGACTGGGGCTACACGTACCGGGCCCACAGCGCCTGGTACGGGAGCCCAAACATCGACGTGTACCAGTACGAAGAGGGCTCGCTCGTCATCGACGTGATCGATCCGGCCAAGCACGAGCTCGTCTGGCGTGGAACCGCATCCAAGGTGATCGACAAGGACTGGACGCCGGAGGAGCGTGAGCAGGAGATCGGCGCTGCCGTCCAGGAGCTGCTGAAGGGCTTCCCGCCGAAGAAGTAGCGCGCGATCGGGAGGCTGGCGCGCCGAAGAATCGAGCCAGGCACCGCCGTTCGACGGCGATCAGCGTTCGGGCACGAAAGCGTCGAGCTCGACCAGCCAGGTGGCCGCCGTCGCGTCACTCGGCGCGCGCCAGTCGCCGCGCGGGGAGAGCGACCCGCCGGAGCCGACCTTGGGGCCGTTGGGCATCGCGCTGCGCTTGAACTGGGATTGCTCGAAGAAGCGCAGCAGGAACACGCGCAGCCAGCGGCGGATCTGCGGCAGGTCGTAAGCGTGCCGCTCGGCGGCGGGGACGTCGGGCCACGTGCCGTGCGCGGCGTCGCGCCACGCGTTCCAGGCCAGGAACGCGACCTTGCTCGGCCGGTAGCCGAAGCGCAGCACGTAGTAGAGGTGGAAGTCCTGCAGCTCGTACGGGCCGACGACGTCCTCCGAGCGCTGAATGCGGCCTTCACCCGTGACGGGCACGAGCTCGGGGCTGATGTCCGTCGCGAGCACGTCGAGCAGCGCGCGCTCGGCTTCGAGCGATACCTCGCCCGTCGCCGCCTCGAACCGGATCAGGTGGCGGATCAGCGTCTTGGGCACGCTCGAGTTCACGTTGTAGTGCGCCATCTGGTCGCCGACGCCGTACGTGCACCAGCCCAGCGCCAGCTCGGACAGGTCGCCCGTGCCCACGACCGGCGCGTTGTGCAGGTTCGCCAGGCGGAACAGGTGGCTCGTGCGCTCTCCGGCCTGCACGTTCTCGAACGTCGTGTCGTAGACCTCCTCGCCGCGCGCGAACGGGTGCCCGATGTCGGTCAGCATCTGGCGGCAGCTCGGCCGGATGTCGATCGTCGACGCGCTGACGCCGAACGCGGCCATCAGGCGGTGCGCCTGGTCGAGCGTGCGGTCGCTCGTCGCGAAGCCCGGCATCGTCACGGCCAGCACGTTCTTGCGCGGCAGCGAGAGCGAATCCATCGCGCGACACGCGATCAGCAGCGCTTGCGTCGAATCGAGGCCGCCCGACACGCCGATCACGGCCTTCGTCGACTTCATGGCCTCGAGCCGGCGCGCGAGGCCCTGAACCTGGATGCGGTAGACCTCGCGGCAGCGCTCGGCGCGCGTGGCCGGGTCGCTGGGCACGAACGGAAAGCGCTCGTACGTGCGCTCGAGCGGCAGCTCTCCGTCCTGCGCGAGCTCGAGCGGCACGCGCACGCGCCGGAACCGCGCGATCTCGTCGGCGTGGCGGCGCGCGGTCGCGCCGAACGTGTTCATGCGCTCGCGGTCCGCTGCCAGCCGCCCCAGGTCGACGTCCGCGACGACGAGCTGGTCGTCGCGCCGGAAACGCTCGCCCTCGGCCAGCAAGGTGCCGTTCTCGCCGACCAGCGCGTGCCCGTCCCAGGCCAGGTCCGTGGTCGACTCGCCGAAGCCCGCACCGGAGTAGACGTACGCCGCGAGGCAGCGCGCCGACTGCCCCAGCACCAGCGAACGGCGGTAGTCCGACTTGCCGACCGTCGCACTCGACGCCGAGAGGTTCAGGATCAGTGTCGCGCCGGCCAGCGTCAGCAGCGACGACGGCGGCAGCGGCGTCCACAGGTCCTCGCACAGCTCGACGCCGATCACGAGCTTCGGCTGTCCTTCGACCTCGAACAGCTGATCGGCACCGAAGGGCACGACCTGGCCGAGCAGCTCGACCTCGCGCCGCCGCGCGTGCGACGCCGGCGCGAAGTGGCGCAGCTCGTAGAACTCGCGGTAGTTGGGCAGGTAGCTCTTCGGGACGATCCCCAGGATCCGCCCGCGGCACACCAGCGCCGCGACGTCGTAGAGCTCCCCGTCGACGACCAGCGGCAGCCCGACGGCCGCGACGAGGGGCAGCTCGACCGAAGCCTGGGCGATACGCCCGAGCGCCTCGACCGCGGCGGCCTGCAGGGAGGCTTGGTGGAACAGGTCGTCGACCGAATACCCGGTCAGGCCCAGCTCCGGGAGGACGCACACGCTGACTCCGCGGGCTGCCGCGGCACGCAGGAGGCGGATCGAGGCCTCCGCGTTGGCGCGCGGGTCGCCCAGGTGGACGCGCGGGACCGCCGCCGCGACGCGGACGAAATCGTGGGCGTGGAGGTGGAAGAAGCTCAATCTGGGATCCCGGCGGCCAGTGGGCGTCCCTTCATCATCGCCCAGAAAGGGCTTCGGGTCGAAGTCCGACCCCACGGAACGCCGACGAGTCCGCAGCGAGTGCCCCCGGCGGGGCTATCTTCGCGCACGAGAGCCATGGAGAACGCCCCGGCACCCGCCCGAGCCCTGCTGGAACGCTACGCGACGTCTGCGCCGCGTTACACGAGCTATCCCACGGCCGTGGACTGGGCGCGCGACTTCGACGCGGCGCGTTACCCCGATCGACTGGGCCGCGCGGCCGCGTCGGACGAGCCGCTGTCCTTGTACGTGCACTTGCCGTTCTGCGCCGAGCTGTGCCTGTTCTGCGGCTGCAACGTGGTCGTGTCACGCAGTGCCTCGCGCGTCGACCGCTACATCGACGCGCTCGAGAAGGAGATCGCGTTCGTGGCCGCCAGCGGCATCGGCCGGCGCGCGGTGCGCCAGTACCACTGGGGCGGCGGCACTCCGACGCAGTTGACGCTGGCGCAGATGCAGCGCGTGCAGGCAGCGCTCGCCAGCGCGTTCCGCTTCGCACCCGACGCCGAGATCGCGATCGAGGTCGACCCGCGCGTCACGACGCGCGAGCAGGTGCGCTGGCTGGCCCAAGTCGGTTTCAACCGCGTGTCGCTGGGCGTACAGGACTTCGAGCCCGACGTGCAGGTCGCGATCAAGCGCGTGCAGAGCGAGGCGCAGACGCGCGCCGTCGTCGACACGGCGCGCGAGGCCGGCATCGGCTCGGTGAACATCGATCTGATCTACGGGCTGCCGTACCAAACGCTGGCGGGCTTCGAGCGCACGGTCGAGCGCGTCCTGGCGATCCGGCCCGAACGCGTGGCGCTGTTCCACTACGCGCACGTGCCCTGGATGAAGAAGCACCAGGCCGCGCTGGACCTCGACGCGGCGCCGTCGAGCGACGCGAAGCTCACGATCTTCCTGCGCGCGCTCGAGATGTTCCGCAGCGCGGGGTATGCGTACGTGGGCCTCGACCACTTCGCCCTGCCGCAGGACGAGCTGGCGCGCGCTCAGGCCGCGGGTCAATTGCAGCGCAACTTCATGGGCTACACGACGCGGCGCGGCGCGGACATGGTGTCGTTGGGCGTGTCCGCAATCGGCGAAGTCGGCGGCGCCTTCGTGCAGAACGCGCACGCCGAGCCGGAATACCTGAAGCTGGCGCATGAGCACGGTTTCGCGTCGTTCCGCGGCCACGAGCTGTCGGCCGAGGACCGTTTGCGGCGCGACGTGATCGTCGGACTCATGTGCAACCTGGTGCTCGACACGGCCGCGGTCGGCGAACGCCACGGCGTCGATTTCGACACGCACTTCGCGCGCGAGCTCGAGGAGCTGCGGCCGCTCGAGGCCGACGGCCTCGTCGTGCTGGGGCGCGGCGCGCTGCGCGTCACTCCGCTGGGACAGCTCTTCCTGCGCAACGTCGCGCTGCCGTTCGACGCGTACTACCGCGCGCGGCAGGCGCTGGGCGGCGACGGGCAGCGCACGTTCTCGCGCACGGCCTGAGCGCAGCCGCATCTCTGCCCTTTCAAGTTCGGGCGCGCTCGATCACCGCGGCCTGGATGCGAGCCCACAGACCCTCGACATGGCTTCGCTCGGTGGTGAGCGCGCCGATCGACACGCGCGCCATCCAGCGGCCTTCGAGCTGCGCCGGTGTCAGGTAGGCGGCGCCGGAGCGATTCACCGCCTCGACCCAGCCGAGCGTGTGCCGGTCGAGCGCCTCGCCAGCGAGACCGGGCGGCTCGTGGCGCACGCACACGGTCTGCAGCGGCACCGGCGCGAGCACGCGCCAGCCCGGCGTCGTGCGCACGGCGCGCGCGAGCCACTGCGCGTTCTCGAGGTCGCGCCGCAAGCGCGTCTGGAGCCCGCTGACGCCCTGCTCACGGATCAGGCACCACAGCTTGAGCGCGCGGAACCGCCGGCCGAGCGGGATGCCCCAGTCGCGGTAGTTCTTCACGCGGTCGTCGACCGACGTCTTCAAGTAGCTCGGGCTCGTGCTCATCACGCGCACGAGGTGCTCGGGATCGCGCACCCAGTACACGGAGCAGTCGAACGACACCCCCAGCCACTTGTGCGGGTTCACGACGATCGAGTCGGCGCCCTCGATGCCCTGCCACATGTGACGGCACTCGGGCAGGATCATCGCCGACCCGGCCATCGCGCCGTCGACGTGCAGCCAGAGCTTCTCGCGCCGCGCGATCTCGGCCAGCGGGGCGATCGGGTCGAGCGCGGTCGTCGTCGTCGTGCCGGTCGTCGCCACGATCGCGCACGGGACGCGGCCCTCGGCGCGGTCGGAGCGGACCGCCGCGTCGAGGAACTCCGGCTTCAAGGCGAACGCCGCGTCGACCGGGATCTTGTGCAGGTTCGCGCGGCCGAAACCGGCCAGCAGCGCGGCCTTGTCGACCGAGCTGTGCGCGTGCTCGGACGTGTAGACGACGAGCGGCTTCTCGCAACCCTGGAGCCCGCCTCCGGCCAGCGAGAACGCCGACGTCTTCTCGCGCGCGCACAGCAGAGCGACCAGCGTGCTCGTCGACGCCGTGTCCTGGATCACGCCGCTCCACGCGTCGGAGAGCCCGACCATCTGGCGCAGCCAGTCGGTCGTGACCTCCTCGATCTCGGTCAGCGGCGGGCTCGATTGCCACGTCAGGCCCAGCACGCCGAGGCCCGTGCTCAGGTAGTCGCCCAGCACCGCCGAGAGCTCGCCGTTCGAAGGGAAGTACCCGAAGAAACGCGGGTGCTGCCAGTGCGCCAGGTTCGGCACGACGAGCCGCTCGACGTCGGCCAGCACCGCTTCGAACGCCTCTGGCTTCACGGGCGGCGAACGCGGGAGCTGCGCGCGGATCGCGCCCGGCTCCGCCTGCGAGCCGACGGAGCGCGTCTCGATCGTCGCGCGGTAGTCGGCGATGCGGTCGACGATCTGATGGCCAAAGCGGCGGAATTCTTCGGGCGTCATGCCCGGATCGTACGCGCCGGCCGCACGCCGGCGAGCCTCACGGCCGCACGATCGTCACGCCCTTGCCGCCCAGGCGCGTGGGGATGCGCATGACCTCCTGTCCCGACTTGAGGAGCACGCACGTGTAGTCCCCTTCCGTCGTCGAGCCCACTTCGGTGCGGCCCTCCTGGATCGGCATGTCGGACGACATCCAGGCGATCGACATGCTGTTCATCTCGCCCACGGTCGTGCGCGTGATGTTCAGGCGGACGGGCTCGCCCGCTGCGTCCAGCAAGCGCGCCGTGTCGGCCAGTTCCGTGCGCCCGCCGAGATCGACCTGCACGAACGCGCGGCGGGGCACGGAGATGACGAGGTCGTTCAGCTGGGCGTCGGGCCGCACGTCGACCGTCGTCGACACGACGTCGCCGCCGTCGACCGTGATCTGGAATTGTCGACCGCGCACCTGCTTCACCGAGAAGCGGCCTTCGGGGTCCGCGAGGGTCTGGGGGCCGATGAAGTCCGGATAGCCCGCCACCGCGGCCCTCACTGTCACCGTCACCGTTCCCAGGGCTTCGCCACGCAAGTCGACGACACGTCCCGTGAGATCCGAGCGCGGTCCGCTCGTGTCGAGCACGATTTCGAGGTCGGGTCCTCCCGCGCGGATCGGCGCGGTCTCGCGCGCCGCCGCGATCGAGGCCACCGTGATGTCGAGCCGGTACTCGCGCTCCTGGAGGCCGGTGACCGCGAAACGGCCGTCGTCGTCGGTTTGCATGGGCAAGGCACTCCAGCTCCCACGCAACAGATCCTCGACCATCTCCCCGGAGTTCACGGTCATCCCGCTGAACTCGACCTCGACCTGGCCGAAGTACTCCTGATCCCGCACCTGGATCATGGCTTCCTTCACCGGCTTGCCATCCGAGTCGACGACGCGACCGGTGATCGAGAGCGGCGGACCGCCCAACACCACGCGCAGCTCTTCACTCGGCGCGATGCGCTCGAGCTCTTCCAGCACGGGCAGCTGCCGCTTGAAGGGCAGGTGGCCCATCTTGGCGGCCCGCAGGATCAGCGGCATCGGACCGACGGGCGGCTTGCCGTCCGTCGTCGTGCGCTGCGCGGCGTCGAGCGAGGTGCGCAGCACGGCGAGCTCGAAGCGGCCGTCCGGATCGCTCTTCACGCTGGCGTCCGCCAGCGCGATCGTGGCGCGGTCCACTGCGTTGCCGGCCTGGTCGAACACGCGACCGTGCAGCAGGATCGATCCCTCTTCGGGCGCGGGCAACACGATCACGACGTCGTCGGTCGAGCCGGCGGGCACGCTTTTGTTGCCGGCTCGGCGGTTCTCCGCGCGCGCGATGAGGACGGAGTCGCCGTCCGGCGCCGCGCCGAGCTCGAAGCGTCCCTCGGCGTCCGTGCGCCCCGAGAACGTCATCTCCACCGAGCCGCGCATGACTTCTCCGAGCCGGCGACGGACGGGCTCGGCCAGCGATTGCTCGACGAGGGCGTTCGCCACGGGCACTCCGGCGGCGTCGACGACGGTCCCGGACAGCAAGCGCTCGCGCGCCACGACCACGCACAGCTCGACTTGCCTGTCAGAGTGGTCCTGCGTCGCGAGGACCGAGACCCAACCCGGTCCGCGTGCCGTCACGTAGCCGCGTGCCTGCTCGGTAGTGAAGGTGAAGCGTCCGCGCGCGTCGCTCGTCAGCTTCACGCCGTCGACGAGGATCGGCTCGCGCTGCCAACCGTCGACGATCTCGAGGCCCGCGACCGGGCGCTGCTCGAGGTCGATCACGACACCGGCGCGAACCAAGGTCGCCGCCGCCGGCGCCGCGACAGGCGGGGTTTCGGGAGCGCTCAGCGAGACGCGCGCCGCGTCGACCGGCTCCGCAGGGACTTGCGGATCGACGTGTTCCTGCGGCAGCTGGAGATCCGGAGCGGCCGGCGTCACGGGCTCGAGCGCGTGCGGCGAGACGTCGCCATCGCGTGTGGCCATCCACACGCCTGATCCGCAGACGACCAGCGCCAGCACGGCAGCGATCTTGAGTTTGGCATCCATGACAATCGTCGCGAGAACGGTGGCGGCGAACGGAGTCGGGTCGGCCAGCGGCAGGAGGAGCGCGACCCACGCATTGCGATCGCCGCCGTGCTCGCGGTCGAAGCGCGCGCGCAACATCTCGAGACCGCGCGCGAGCCGCGTGCGCACGGTCTTGATCGGCACGCTGTCGCGGCGCGCGATCTCGCGCGGCGCGAGGCCCTCGCCGTAGCGCGCCCACACCGTCGAGCGCGACGGCTCCGGCAGCTCGCGCACGGCACGCAAGAGCCGCTCCTGAAGCGCGATGCGCTCCTCGACGTCGTCGACGTCGGGCCGGCTCGCGTCCGGACGCGCGACGTCCGTTTCCCGCGCGCGCCGCCGCCCGGATTCCCGCGCGTCGGATCGCGCCAGGTTCCGCAGCACGCTCGCCAGCCAGCGCCGCGGCGGCGTCCCCTCGTGCGGCGGCTGACGCAACGCGGCCAGCCACGCGCGCTGGACCAGGTCGTCGGCCGCGTGTGCGTCGCGCACGAGGCTGCGCGCAAGCCGTCGGGCCCACCCGGACTCCTCCAGGAGCGCGTCGAACGCGGTGCGGGGCGTGGGTTCCATCGGGATCACGGATCCGGACGTCGCGGGTTCGAATCGACCTCGCCAATTCGCAGAAAACGTCGCGCTGGCAGCCCCGGCGGCGCCGCGGATCCTGCGTAGACTCTAGGCAGGACTCCACCACCATGCGCAGCCGCGTTTGCCAGGCGTTCCTGACCCTCCTCCTCGCGACTTCGGCCTCGGCCGGGGACTGGAACAACGCGGGCGGCAATGCCGGCCGCAGCGGCCAGACCCCCGAAGTCGGCCCGGAAACGCCGGCGCAGATCTGGTCGGGCTCGCGCAGCTCGATCATCGCCTGGCAGCCGGTGATCGAGGGCTTCCGCGTCTTCATGGTGCGCCAGACCAGCTTCCCGCCCGAGTCCGGCGGCTCGCCGATCGTGTGCCAGGACCTGAACACGGGCGCCGAGCTGTGGGCCGCGCACCTCCCGGCGAACCCGAACGACTGGATCACGTGGGTCGCCGGCGTGATGAACGGTCGCGTGTACGCCTCGCGCAGCGGCAACAGCGCCAGCGTGTCGGCCAAGCTCTACTGCCTCGACGCGGCGACCGGCAACGTGCTGTGGTTCTCGAACGAATCGCAGGACGCCGGCGCATACGACGGCGTCGTCTTCGCGCCGAACGGCGATCCGGTCGTCGCGTCGTTCCGCGACATCTGGCGCTTCGACCACCTGACGGGCGCGACCGTGTGGCGCAGCCCGCGCCTTGGCTCGGTCAGCGGCAACTGCGGCGGAGCGATCCACGGCGGCGCGATCTACGTCGCCGACGCGGTCGGCGGCGGCCACGCGATCAAGAAGTTCGACCTCGCGAGCGGCACGTTCCAGTACCAGGGCCCGACGATGGCGGGCTTCACGCTCCAGACGACGCCGATGGTCGGACCGGACGGCTCCATCTACCTGTCGCGCGTGCAAAACAACGCGGCGGTCGACTACTTCTACGCGTTCGGCGACTCGGGCACCGCCATCCTGCAGAAGTGGTTCCGGCCCGCGGGCTATTCCTCCGCCAGCGAGTTCGCGGTCGGCCCCGACGGCAGCGTCTACCACTTCACGCCCGCCGCCGCGATCGACCGCCTCGATCCCGCGAGCGGCGCGACCGTGTCGACGAGCGGCCCGCTCGTCTCCGACTCGTGGGCGCCGCGCATGGGTGTCGACGCGATGGGCCGCGTGTTCCTCTCGAACGGCGGCTTCGCGAACGGCCGCGTGTGGAGCTTCAACGATGACCTGACGCTCCGCTGGTCGCTCCCCGTCCAGAACGTGAACATCGGCGCGCCCGCGATCGGCCGTAACGGGACGCTGGTCATCGCGGGCACCGGCACGAACGTGAAGGCCTACCGCACCACGCCGTCGTTCCAGGTCCCCTTCTGCTTCGGTGACGGCACCGGCACGGCCTGTCCGTGCGCGAACAGCGGAGCACCCGGGCGCGGTTGCGCCAACTCGGTCAACGCGGGCGGCGCGCTGCTCAGCGCGATCGGCGCGCCGCGCATGACGAACGACACGCTCGAGCTGCACTGCAGCGGCATGCCGAACACTTCCGCCTTGTTCTTCCAGGGCACGACGCAGCTCGCGGGCACGTTCTTCGGTGATGGCCTGCGCTGCGCGGGCGGCACGAACATCCGGCTCGGCATTCAGTTCAACGCCGGCGGCGCGTCGCACTACCCCGAGCCCGGCGATCTGCCGATCTCGCTGCGCGGGCTCGTGCCGGGAGCCGGCTCGGTGCGCACCTACCAATGCTGGTACCGCAACGCCGACGTTACGTTCTGCACGCCGGACACGTTCAACTTGTCGAACGGGCTGGCGGTGACCTGGCAGGCGTAGCCGTGATCGCCAGCCCCCTTCGTCCGAGCATCAGGGGCAGAACTGGACTGACAACCCGTCGGATAGGTTGAAGCCAGCACCACCGGCGGCCGGATTCCGGTACCAGAACTGGAAGTTCCAGGTGGAGCCCGCCGTGATCGCGCCGCTCGGCGGGAGCGTGGAGTAGTCGAGCGATCGAGCGGCGACACCGCTGGAGCTCGCGACCGTGATGCCCGTGCGCGTGATCGGCCCGGCGACGCAGCGGTAGCCGTTGCCGAAAGGCACCTGCGTCTGTTGGGGACCGTAGAAGAACAATCCCGTCGTGTTCGGCGGACAACCCGTGCAGAGCAGTGTGAGGTTGTTCAGTCCGATGCTGACCGTCCCAGCATGGCTCATCAGTGCGCCAGGGCCAGCTGAGTTGGGCGCCGCGACGCAGTAGCTCGCTACGGAGCATTCGCACCCGTCCAGGATGCCGTTCACGTTCAAGTCGACCGAGGGATCCTGCGCGATCTGGAATTCGTCGGGGATCGCGTTGTTGTCGCAGTCCGCGCTGCTTCCGGCAGCGATGTCGGACGTGTCCGCCAGCTGATTGCCGTTGCAATCTGCCGCGTCGTTGAAAAGGACGATCGCGGCCCCGCTATCGAGTGCAGCAGTCGAGATGTCCAGCGAGCCGTTGCCGTCGAAGTCTGCAAGCCGCACGCAGTTCTGATTCGTTCCAGCCGGGTACTCCTGCGACGGTCCGAACTGGGCCGGCGCATTCAGCCGGCACACGTTGATCCCGCCAGACATGCCACTGCCGAGGGTCAGGTCGACGAGCCCGTCGAGGTCGAGGTCTCCGGCCTCAGCCCAGAAGCCGGCAAAGTCCGTAGGTGTTGCAACGGCGATGCTTCCAGTAGCCACGAATCCTCCAACGCCATCGCCGAGGAACCAGGACACGCTGTCTGACCACCTGTGCGGCACGGCGATGTCCTTCGCACCATTCCCGTCGAGGTCGACGAGCGCAACACGGCCAGGGTTGATCCCGCCCGTCGGCACGGGCGGAAGGCTGCTGTATCCGCCGCTGCCGTCACTCAGGTGAACCGCGATGGTATTCGAACCGTAGTTCGTCACGACGAGATCGAGGAACGCGTCCGCATTGACATTCCCTGCGATGACGTAGTAGGGCGTGCTCTCGGTGGCGAGAACCGGACCGACGGTGAGCACGCCTGTTCCGTCGTTCCAGAAGACCTGGGCATGATCCGGCCCAAGACAAGTGACGGCCGCATCGATCCAGCCGTCTCCGTTCAGATCTTCCGCGACGATGCCGTGGCCCAGTGCACCGAGCGGGTAGTCCGGGCCATCCGTGAACGTACCGTTGCCGGCTCCCCAGTGCACTCGAATGGCGCTACCTGCGTATCCGACGGCGAGGAGGTCCCTGTGACCGTCTCGGTTGATGTCCGTGATCGCCACGGCGATCACATCGGAAATCGATGCGACCGGAGAATCGGGCGCGAATGTACGATTGCCCGTGTTCAGGAAGACATGCAATGTGCTGGAATTCCTCGTCGGAACGACGAGGTCGGGCTTCTCATCGTGGTTGAGGTCGGCGGCGTCGTGGTAGGTGGGGATGCCCTGAACGTCGAGCGCGAGCGGTGCTGACCATCCTTGCATCGCAACTGCAGGAGAGGGCGCAGCTGCAGCTGCGAACAGCGAGACGAGCGCCAAGACGAAGCGAGAACGACGGTCGATCCAGACCATTGAACGGGTCACGGCGAGACTCCTTTGCGGAAGGACTTGGCACCCGAGCGGGATGCTCGAATGCCGCGACATGCGAACCGGGCGAGCCAGACTTGGCAAGGGGTCTCTCGACGATCAGCGCGAGCTGTCGGATGATGATTCCAACATGTGACTTCGTCTGAGCGAGATGGTCACAGTGACACCCGATCACTCGATCCATGGGGATTCGACATGACCCAGCAGGACAAGGCCACCTCGAGCATCTCTCCCTGCCTCGTCTACGCGGACGCGCAGCGAGCCATCGAATGGCTGTGCGACGCCTTCGGCTTCGAGAAGAAGCTGGTCGTCTCAGGCCCGGGCGGCGCGGTCGCCCACTCGGAACTCCTCTATGCGGGTTGCGTGCTGATGATCAGCAGCCCGAAACCCGGGCAGAGATTCGTGAACCCGCGCACCGGCTCGAGCCAGTCCCTGTGCGTGCGCGTCGCCGACCCCGACCTCCACTGCGCCCGCGCCCGCGCAGCCGGAGCGGTCATCACGCGCGAACCGAAGGACGAAGACTACGGCTCTCGCGGGTACATGGCCGAGGACCTCGAAGGCCACTCCTGGTACTTCGGCACCTACCTCCCTGGCGAATACTGGTCGGCCGAAGGAGCGGTCGAGGTCGGCCACGCCTGAGCGTCGCTTCCTCGCGGCGATTGGAGCTCGGGACGCGGGAGCTCTACGCTTCGCTCTCATGCGCAGGCGGACGATCGTCATCGGAGCGGGCCTCGCCGGTCTCGCCGCGGCGTTCGAGCTGCACCTGGCGGCACAGAACGTCGTCGTCCTCGAGGCCTCCGACCGGCCCGGCGGCGTCGTCGGATCGCGCGCGGTCGGCGGCTTCGTCTTCGAGCGCGGGCCGCACTCCGTGCTGGCCGGCGCGGCGCATTTCCGCCAGCTGGTCGAGGATCTGGGCCTCTCGTCGCGCCTCGTGCGAGCCGATCCGGCGTCGCACACGCGCTGGCTCTGGCGTCACCGCGCTCTGCATCCGCTGCCGGCCTCCCTGCCGTCGTTCGTCAAGACGGACTTGCTGACCTGGAGCGGGAAGCGGCGCGTTGCCAGCGAGCCCCTGCGGCGCTTTGCCGTGCCCGACGTCGAGCCGACGCTGGGCGCGTTCCTCGACGAGCGCATCGGCGCCGAAGCGTCGCGCCTGTTCGGCGGTGCGTTCGTGCGCGGGGTCTACGCGGCCGATCTGGACGAGCTGGGAGCGCGCAGCGCGTTCCCGGGCATGTGGGGCCTCGCGGTCGAGCACGGCAGCATCCTCCGCGGCGCCGTGCTGCGCTCGGTGGCGCGCGCGATTCGCCGGCCCGAGCCGCTGCCGGGTCCCGCTTTTCCGCGCAGCGCGCTGGTCAGCTTCCCGCGCGGGCTGCAGGAGCTCGTCGACATGCTCGCGCGCGCGATCGGTCCGGCGCTGCGCTTGAACGCGACGGTCCAGGGACTCGAGCGCAATGACGACCATTGGCTCGTGCGCACGAACTCGGGCGGTCTGGCAGGCGACGCGGTCGTGCTGGCGGCGCATGCGCACACGACGAGCGAGCTGCTCGCCTCGGCACGGGTCGACGTCGACCTCGCGGCGCTGCGCACGATCCGCGAAGGCGACGTGACCGTCGTCTCGCTGGGCTTCGACGCGGCCGAGCTGCCGGCGCTGCGCGAGGGCTTCGGCTACCTCGTCCCGCCCGTCGAGGACGGACGATTCGCGCCGGCGCCGCGCGCGCTGGGCAGCATCTTCACGTCGAACCTCTTCCCGCAGCACGCGCCGGCCGGCGGGCGCTCGATCGCTAGCTTCTACCGCGGCGCGGACGTGCGCCAGCTGCCCGAAGGCGCGCTGATCGCGCTGGCCGAAGCCGACCTGGGGCTCGCGCTGGGCACGGCCCAGCCGCCGCGCGCGTGCGCCGTGCACGTCGAGCGCTGGACCGACGTCATCCCGCGCTACGCGCCGGGCCATGACCTGGCGCTGGCGCAGCTCGAGGTCGACCTGGCGGTCGTCGCGCCCGACCTGGCGCTGGCCGGCTCACACGTGGGGGGCGTTTCGGTCGATCAAGTGATCGCGACCGGTCGTGCCGCGGCGCGCGCGCTGCACGTGCGGTTGCAAGAGGAACGCGCGTGAACCCGCTCCAGATGATGGCCGTCCTGCTGCCGGCGGTCTACGCCACCAGCGCGGCGCTGTTCGCCGGCGCGGTCGACGCCGACCGCGAGCGCGCGGCGCGCTGGACGTTGCGCGTGGCGCTGGTGCTTCACGCAGCCGACATCGTCCTGCGCGCCCTGCGCGTCCAGGAGTTCCCGATCGTCGACCTGTGGACGACCGTATCGGCCACGGCCTTCAGCACGGCGCTCCTGTGGTCGCTCGTCGCGCGCGGTGCGCGGCACAGCGGGTCGGGCGGCATCCTGCTCGCGCTCGTCGCGTTCGTGCAGTTCCTGGCGTCGTCGTTCGTCGAGCTCGAGCCGGTTGCGCGCGCCGTGCCGCTCGACACGTTGCGCATCGTGCACGTGGCGATGAGCGTCGTGGCCGTCTCGGCGCTGGTCCTGTCGGGCCTTCACGGAGTGCTGTGGCTCACGCTGTTCCGCGAGATGCGCAACCGGCGCTTCGGGTTCCTCTTCCAGCGCCTGCCCGACCTGGACGTGCTCTCGCGGATGACGCGCCGGGCAGCCCTGGCGGGCTTCCTGGGGCTCACGGTGGGCCTCAACGTCGGCATCGCCCTGGCACATTCGCTGAAGTCGCCGGGTTTCGATTACCGACATCCAGAGGTGCTGCTGTCGCTGCTCCTTTGGGTCCACTTCGGCGTCGTGGCCTTCTCGCAGCTCATCCCGGGACTGGGCGCTCGCCGCGCTTCCTTCGCGGCGGCCGGCGGGCTCGTCGTGCTGCTCTTGTCCTTGTTCCTGATGCTCCTGCCGAACCCGTTCCACGTCGGGGCCTGACGCCGTGGATCCGCGCGCTTCGTTCGTGCTCGTCGGCCTCTCGCACCGCACTGCGCCGGTCGCGGTGCGCGAGCGCTACGTGGTCCGACACTGCGACCTGCAGTCGACCGTCACGGCGCTGCGCGGATTGCCCGACGTGCAGGAGTGCTTCGTGCTGTCGACGTGCAACCGCACCGAGGTTCTGGCTGTCGGCACGAAGGGCGTCGACCTCGTGGCCAGCCTCCAGGCGCAGCTCTTCCGCAACCTCGAAGCGCGCCACGTCTACACGTACGCCGACGTCCAGGCGCTGATTCACTTCTTCCGCGTCGCGTCCGGGCTCGACAGCCTCGTGCTGGGCGAGAGCGAGGTGCTAGCGCAGATCAAGCACGGCATGGAGGCGTCGGCCGCGGCCGGCGCGCTGGGTCCCGCGCTGCGGCCGCTGCTCCAGCAGGCGCTGCACGTCGGCAAGCGCGTGCGCGCCGAGACGGCGCTGGGTCGCGGCACGCTCTCCGTCGCACGCGTCGGAATCGACGTGGCGGCGCGTGTCTTCGGCAGCTTCGAGCGCGTCAACGCGCTGGTCGTGGGAGCGGGCGAGACCGGCATCCTGGTCGCGCGACACCTGCGCGAGCGCGGCGTCGGCTGCCTGTCCTTCGCCACGCGCCGACCGGAGCGCGCACAGGACGCGGCGCGCGAGCTCGGCGCCGAGATCGCCGGGCTCGATCGCTTGCGCGAGCTCGTCCTGCGCGCCGACCTGATCGTCGCCTGCGTCGAAGCCGACGCGCCGCCGCTCGAGGTCCAGCACTTCGACCGCCGCGCGCTGGCTCGCCGCGACCGGCCGATGGTCGTGCTCGACTTGTCCGTGCCGCGCGCCGTCGCGGCGCAGGTCGCCAGCCTGTCGCCCAACCTGATCGTGTCCGACCTCGACGACCTGCAGCGCGCCGTGCACGAGAACGAGCGCGGCCGCGCGCGCGCCGTCGACGGCACGTCCGAGATCCTGGTGGCCGAAATCCACAAGTTCCTGACCCTGCGCACGTACTCGGCGTTCACGCCCGCGATCGCCGACCTGCGCCGGCGCTTCGAGCAGGTGCGCGAGACGACGCTCGACGCGATCTCGGGCACGCGCACGGATCCCAAGGAGGTCCAGATCGCGCACGAGCTGACGAAGCGGCTGCTCGACGTGGCGCTCGACCAGATGAAAGCCGGTGCGCGCAGCGTGAGATCCGAAGAGACTCTCGAGGTCGAGTACCAGCGCTTCCTGCAGTCGTTGTCCACCGAGCGCGCGCCGGGGTGCGGCCCGGAAACGCCGTGAAGCTCGTCCTGGCGACGCGCGGCAGCGCACTGGCCCTGTGGCAGGCCGAAGCGGCGTCGCACGCGCTGCGCACCGCCAGCCCGGACCTCTCGGTCGAGATCCTGACCGTGAAGTCGGGCGGCGACGCGGACCAGTCGACGGAGCTCGCGCGCTTCGGCCGCACCGGCATCTTCACGGCCGAGGTCGACGACGCGCTGCTCTCCGGGCGTGCGCAGATCGGCGTGCACAGCTTGAAGGACGTCCCCACGACGTTGCCCGACGGCCTCGTCCTGGGAGGCGTGCTGCCGCGCGGCCCGGCCGAGGACGTCCTCGTCTCGCGCGACGGCCTCGCGCTCGAGAGGCTGCCGATCGGCGCGCGCGTCGCGACCGGATCCGTGCGCCGCGCGGCGATGTTGCGGCGCCTGCGGCCGGACCTGGAGATCGTCGCGATCCGCGGCAACGTCGACACGCGCCTCGTGAAGCTCGCGCGCGGCGAGGCCGACGCGCTCGTGCTGGCGCGCGCCGGGCTCGAGCGCCTGGGCCTCGGGTCGCGCATCACGCAGGTCTTCACGCAGGAGCAGTGCCTCCCCGCACCCAGCCAGGGCATCGTCGGCCTCGTGTGCCGCGCTGACGATGCCGCCGCCCGCCGTCACCTGGAGCGCGCGCGCGACCGCGAAGCCATGGCCGAAGCGCTGGCCGAGCGCGCTCTGCTGCACGCGCTGCACGGCGGCTGCAACGCGCCGATCGGCGCCCATGCGCGTGCGCACGGCAACGCCCTGACGCTGCACGCGCGCGTCGTCTCCCTGGACGGCCGCGAGTGCCTCGACGACCACATCCAGGGCTCGATCGACGACGCCGAGGCGCTCGGTCTCGCGCTGGCCGAGCTCCTCGAGGCCCGCGGCGCGAAGCGCATCGTCGACGCCGCGCGCGCGCCGTGAAGCGCGTCCTGCTGACCGGACCGGTCGAGAACCTGTCCGACTGGTCGGCCGCCGTCCGCGACGCCGGCTGGGAACCGATCGAGCGGCCGCTGCTCGAGATCGTGCCGCGCGACGTCGATCCCGGCACCCTGCTGGCGAACGAAGCGCGCTTCGACTGGCTGTGCGTGACGAGCCGCAACGCGCTGACCTTCGTCGAGCGCGCGGTGGCCGCGCAGCCGCGTCTCGCCCGGCGCGCCGCCGCGATCGGCGCTCCGGCATCGGAGCGCTTGAGTGAGCTCGGCTTCGACGTCGCGCTCGAGCCGGCGCGCGACGCGCTCGACCTGGCCGCACGCCTCGCCGCGCACTCCGCCGCCATCGCAGCCAGCACCTCGACCGGCCAGCGCGTGCTGTGGCCGCGCGGCGACCGCTCCGACGAGCTGGCGCGCCGGCTGCGCGCCCAGGGTTTCCACGTGGTCGACCCGGTCGTCTACGAGAGCCGGGCGCGCGACGAGCTCGACCTGCCCGAGACGGAGGTCGTGTTCTTCGCGAGCCCGTCGGCCGTGCACGCCTGGGTCGATCTGGCCCCGCGCACCTGTCAGCCGCGCCTGGCGATCGCGATCGGCCCGACGACCTTCGAGACCCTGCTCGGGGACGCCGGCGGGCTCGGCTGGAGCCTGCTGACGCTGTCCGAGCCGACGCCGGACGCGCTGCGGCACGCGCTGTTCCACGTCGATCCGTCGTGATCCGCCTCGCCGTCGCTATCCTGCGCACGTCATGAGCTTCTCCACGCCCAAGGGTATCGGCTCCCATTCCGACGAAGAGATCCCGCCGCTGCCTCCCGACTACCTGATCGAGCGCCCGCGACGCTTGCGCCGCACGCCCGCGTTGCGCCGCCTCGTGCGCGAAACGACGCTGTCGCGCGACGACCTGATCCTGCCGCTCTTCGTGGTCGAAGGCTCCGGCGTGCGCCAGGAGGTCGGCTCGATGCCGGGCGTGTACCGCGAATCGATCGACAAGCTGGTCGAGACGTGCCGCCAGGCCGAGCAGCTCGGCATCCCGGGCGTGATCCTGTTCGGCGTCCCCGACACGAAGGACGCCGAGGGCCGCGCCGCGTGGGCGACCGACGGCATCGTGCAGCGCGCGCTCGAGAAGATCGAGCGAGCCGCTCCGGGCCTCGTGCGCATCGCGGACCTCTGCTTCTGCGAGTACACCGACCACGGCCACTGCGGCGTGCTCGACGACCAGAACGACGTCGACAACGACGCGACGCTCGAGAACCTCGAGCTGCAGGCGATGGCGCTGGCCGACGCCGGCGCGCAGATCGTCGCGCCGAGCGGGATGATGGACGGCATGGTCGCGGCGATCCGCGCCGCGCTCGACGAAGCGCGCCACGACCAGGTCTCGATCCTGTCGTACGCCGTCAAGTACCAGAGCGCGTTCTACGGCCCGTTCCGCGACGCCGCCGGTTCCGCGCCGTCGTTCGGCGACCGCGCGACGTACCAGATGGACCCGGCCAACGCGCGCGAGGCGCTCAAGGAAGCGTCGCTCGACATCGACCAGGGCGCGGACATGCTGATGGTGAAGCCGGCGATGCCGTACCTCGACGTGCTGCGGCGCGTGAAGGACAAGTTCGACGTGCCGGTGTGCGCGTACCAGGTGTCGGGCGAGTACGCGATGATCAAGGCCGCGGCGAAGAACGGCTGGATCGACGGCGAGCGCGCGATGGTCGAGTCGCTGACGTGCATCAAGCGCGCGGGGGCGGATTTCGTGCTGACGTACTTCGCGGTCGAGATGGCGAAGCGCTTGAAGGCCTGACGGCGGCTGTGGCACGGCGGCTGCTCGTCCTCCTCGTCCTGGTGGCGGCCGCGCTGCTCGCGGCGTGGCTGTTGACCGGGCGGGATCACGAGCAGGCGGAGGTCACTCCTCCCGTTGCGAGCGCACCGGTCTCCCCTGCACAGGACGCCGAGCTCGTGGCGCCGGTCGCCGAGACCCGCGTATCGGCGGAGCGCCCGGCCGCACCGATTGATTCGGCGGACATGCAGGGACCTCCGGTGCCGATCGGCTTGCCCGAGCCCGCAGGTCGGCTCCACGGTCGTGTCCTGCCCGCGTCGGGGCGCACGGTGCTCGCCGGGGAGGTCGCGGTGGAGGCGAAGGACGTGCTCGGAAAGCAGCAGCGAGTCTTCTGCCGAGCCGGCGGCGCCTACGCCTTCGAAGCACTCGCGTCCGGACGCTACTGGCTGCGCGTGGGCTCGGTCGAGAACGGAAGCGCGGACACCGTCGTCGACGTGCGCGGCGACACCGTGCGCGACATCCAACTCGAGGCGCGCCCCGTGCTCGAGATCCGCGTTGTCGACGAGCTGCGCAAGCCGGTCGACACGATCGGTCTCTACGCCGTTGCCACGGCCGAGGCGCCCGGCGAGTGGTTGGAGGAGGCCCGCGTCGGAGCGAATAACCCGATCGCGCTCGGACGCTTCGAGTTCGCGCCGCGACTGCCGGGGCCGCCTTCGGAGGTCATTGGCAGCCTCTACTTGAATCGAGATCTCCCGCTGCATGTGAGCCTGATGAAGTACCAGCGGGTGCTCGAAACCCGGCTCGTCGTGCGCGGATACGAAGCCGTGGAGTTCGTCTTCCATCCCGACAACCCGCTGGCGAAGAACGCCGGCATCCGACTGCGCGTCGTCGACGCCGGCACCAAGGAGCCGTTGCAGAAGGCTTCGATCAGCGCCGGTGGCGTGGGCGAGAGGATGCAGCCGGTCCGTGACGGCGTCTGCGAATTCCAGGACTTGCAGGCCGGGACCTACCGGCTCCAGATCCGGTCGAAGGACTACGGAACGGCACGCCGCGACGTCCTCGTTCCCCCGGGCGAAACCGTGGACTTGGGCGATGTGCCGATGTCCCGAGGCTATTGGGTGTCAGGTCGCGTCCTGGACGAGACAGGCAGAGCCGGGGCGTGCGACATCCGATTCGATCCGTGCGACGCCGACGGATCGGTCGCACCGTTGTACGGCGGGATCTACGTGTCGCGCACCGAGCCCGACGGCAGCTTCCGCATCACGGGACTCGCGCCCGGCTTCCACCGCATCGAAGTCATGGCAAAGGGCAAGTCCGCGGAGTGCGTCGCAGTTTTCGACTTGCGAAACGGGCCGGTCGAGAACGTGACGCTCACCGTGACTGCAGGCGTCCCGCTCGTCGTGGACCCGAACGGGAAGGAGGGCCCCGAAGCGCGCTTCGCCGTCCTCGACGAAAAGGGTGTGCGCGTGGTCTCGCGTCTCGTTGCCCAGCCTGATCCGGTCCGCGTGCTGTTGGCACCCGGACGCTACACGGTCGAGTCCCGGAGCTCGCGTGAGGATCCCGACCCGCGCACGGCGGCCTTCGAGATCGTTCGTGACCCGCTCGTCATGCGGATGCGCTGAAACCGACGCAGGGTCGTCTCGGCGACGAGCTCGGTGCCGCGTGAGGGTGTCGGAGTTGTCCCTGGCACCGTATCGACACCTTCGACTCGGTGGGACTGATGGCGGGTGAGGGTGTCGGAGTCGTGCGTGGCACCGTATTCTCGCGCTCGTGAAACTTGAACGATCTGAACACATCTTTGCCGAGGCCCAGAAGCTCATCCCGGGTGGCGTCAACAGCCCGGTGCGCGCGTACAAGTCCGTCGGCGGCACGCCGGTGCACATCGCGCGTGGAGCGGGGCCGTTGTGCTGGGACGTCGACGGGAACGAATACGTCGATCTCGTGCTGAGCTACGGGCCGCTGATCCTCGGGCACTGCGATCCGCGCGTCGTCGCGGCGGTCGAGCGCACCGCGCGCACCGGCTTCACGTTCGGGGCGCCGACCGAGGGCGAGCTGACCATGGCGCGCACGCTGAACGAGCGCATGCCGTGGGTCGAGATGGTGAGGCTCGTAAGCTCCGGCACCGAAGCCACGATGAGCGCGCTGCGGCTGGCGCGCGCGTTCACGGGGCGCGACGTCGTCGTGAAGTTCCGCGGCAACTACCACGGGCACGGCGATTCGTTCCTGGTCAAGGCGGGATCCGGCGCGTTGACGCACGGGGCGCCGGACTCGCCGGGTGTCACGCGCGCGCTGGCGGAACTGACGCTTGTCGCGGAGTACAACGACCTCAGCAGCGTGCAGAAGATCCTGCAGGCGCGCGGCCGCGAGGTCGCGTGCGTCATCGTCGAGCCCGTCGCGGGCAACGTCGGCCTCATCCGGCCCGAGCCGGGTTTCCTCGAGGGTTTGCGCGAGCTGTGCGACCAGCACGGTGCGCTGCTGATCTTCGACGAGGTCATGACCGGCTTCCGCGTCGCGCGCGGCGGGTACACGGAGCTGTGCAAGGTGGGGCCGGACCTGATCACGCTCGGCAAGGTGATCGGCGGCGGCCTGCCGATCGGCGCGTACGGCGGCCGGCGCGACGTCATGGCGCGCATCTCGCCGTCGGGCGACGTCTACCAAGCGGGCACGCTCAGCGGGAACCCGCTGGCCGTCGCGGCCGGCCTCGCGACGTTGACGGCGACGGACGAGCCCGGGTTCTACGCGCGGCTCGAGCAGGCTTCGATGCGCATCGCCGACGGCATCGCGATGTCGGCGGCGCGTCATCGCGTGCCGTGCCACATCGGGCGGCAGGGGTCGATGCTCTGCCCCTACTTCGTGAAGGAACCGGTGCGCACGCTCGACCAGGCCCTGGCCTGCGATCGAGCGCTGTGGACGCGCTGGTTCCACGCCATGAAGGAGCGTGGCGTGCTGCTGCCGCCCTCGCCGTTCGAGGCCTGGTTCGTGTCGAGCGCGCACGACGACGCGGCGATCGAGCGCATCGCGCGCGCGGCCGACGCAGCCTTCAAGGCCGTCGTCTGAGCGCGGCCCTTGCCGGGTTCGGCGGGCGGTGGGACGCTGAGCCGGTCCTCGGGAGGATCACGCCGTGAAACGTCCCCTGCTTCTCTGCCTGCTCGCGCTCGCGCCGATGGCGCGCGGTTCGGACTCATGCACGACACCGACGCCGCTCAGCGGGCTCGGACCGTTCGCGTTCGACACCACGGCGGCCACCACCGGCGCCGAGGGACAGGGCGAGGCCCTGTGCTGCACGTTCGCAGCGTGCGGATTCGCGTCCGACGTGTGGTTCACGTGGGTCGCGCCGCGCACCGGCGTGGCGCGGATGAGCACGCGCGGCGGCACGAGCCTCGACACGAAGATCGCGGCCTACGCTGGAACGAGCTGCCCGAGCGGTCCGGCGCTGGCCTGCAACGACGACTTCACGACCCTGCAGGCCGACATCTTCTTCGACGTCGTCGCGGGCGCGACGTACACGTTGCAGCTCGGCGCCTCGCCCACATCGCCGACCACCACGGGCACGGGGACGTTCACGCTCGGCGTCGAGGCAGGTCAGCCGTTCTGTGCGGGCGACGGCAGCGGCACGTCTTGTCCGTGCGCCAACGTGGGCTGGTATGCGCACGGGTGCTCGCACTCGCAGGGCACGGGCGCGCGCTTGGTGGCACTCGGCCAAGCGAGCGTGAGCCAGGACACGCTGACGCTCGAGGGCACCGAGATGCCCGCTAACGCGTCGGCCCTCTACTTCCAGGGGACGCAGGCCGCGGGCACCGGGACGGGCGTCCCGTTCGGCGACGGCCTCCTCTGCGTCGGCGGGGCACGCATCCGGCTCGGCGTGCGCGTCTGCGTGCTGGGCGCGTCGCGTTACGGCGCGAGCGACGGGACGGGCGCGAGCGTCTCCGTGCGCGGCCAGATCCCGCCCGCGGGCGGCATGCGCACCTACCAGGTCTGGTTCCGCGACACGGCTGCGTTCTGCACCGGCGCGACATTCAACCTGTCGAACGGGTTGCAGATCACTTGGGGCGCGTAGATACGGTGCGGATACGGTGCCAGGGACGACTCCGACACGTTCGCGCGGCGACCGACTCCGCGAGCGAAGGTGTCGATACGGTGCCAGGGACGATTCCGACACGTTCGCAAGCGAGCGAGGGTGTCGAAGTTGTCCCTGGCACGGTATCGACACTCTCGTCTAGCGACTCATCGTCGGGAGCTTGACCAGCTCGCCGCTGCCGAACCAGGGGTCGAGGACGTGCGGGCCTAGGCGCGCGCGTCGGTCGCCCAGCAGCGCTTCGCAAGCGGCGACGTCGGTCGCGTCGAGCAGAGCGAGTCCGCGCGTGTCGTCGAGCTCGCACCACAGGAGCACCTTGCCGGCCACCGACAGGTCGGCCAGCTCGCGCTTGGCCCGCTCGCCGTCCTCGGCCGTAACCAGCACGTAGGCGCGGCCGCCTTCGCCGGGGGAGCGCTCGCGGCCTTCCAGCTTGGCTTGCGCGTCGATCGCGAGCTCGTGGTCCAGGTACGCGCGCAGCGGCGCGTCCGTGCGCAGCGGGTGGCTTTCGAGGCGCATGACCCCGGCCACGATCGTGGGATCGGTCGAGGCCAGCCGCTCGGCCTCGTTCACCGCGGCCTCGTCGATCACGAAGAGGCCGCGCAGGTCCGGGTCGCGCTTCGGCTCGGCGAACGGGCCGGCGACGAGCAGCTTCTTCTCGCTCGCGAGCCGTTGCATGTTGGCGAAGTGACCGAGGAAGAGCTTCTGGCTCTCCTCCTTGGAGGCACTCGTGTTCGGGCCGGTCTTGAGCAGGACCAGGACGTAATCGGCCGCGGGCGGAGTCGACGGCGCGCTCTGGCAGCCCGCCAGCAGGACGAGGAAGGCGCTACGCAGGAGGTTCAAATTCCCTAGGATCTCCTTGGGCGAGCGGGCTCTCCGCCGCACCCGCGACATCGTAGGAAGCCGGCCCGTTCCCAGCATGGATCCCATCCGTAAGTCGTTCGAGGATTCGCGCGCGACCCTCGACGCGTTCCTGGCCGACCCGCGCTGCCTGGAGGGCGTGCGGCAATTCGCCGCGCTGGCCGGCGAGACGTTCGAGCACGGCGGCACGCTGCTGGCCTGCGGCAACGGCGGCAGCATGTGCGACGCGATGCACTTCGCCGAGGAGTGGACCGGACGCTTCCGCAAGGATCGCAAGGCGCTGCCGGCGATCGCGTTCAGCGATCCCAGCCAGCTGACCTGCATCGCCAACGATTTCGGGTTCGACGAGGTCTTCGCGCGCTCGGTCGAGGCCTACGGGCGGCCGGGCGACCTGCTCGTCGCGATCTCGACGAGCGGCGGGTCCCCCAACATCCTGAAGGCGCTGGCGCGGGCCCGTGAGAAGGGCCTGAAGACGGTCGGGCTGCTCGGCAAGGGCGGCGGCGCGGCCAAGGAGCTGTGCGATGTCGCAATCGTGGTCCCGCTGGCGACGACCAGCGACAGGATCCAGGAGGTCCACATCCAGGTCCTCCACATCACGATCGAGGCGGTCGAGCGGCGCCTGTTCCCGGCCCAGTACGGTCGCTGAAATTACGGGTCGCGGCCGCCCGGGCGACTCCGGAGCCGGGCCCGCGGGGGGAATCGCTTTCCACGCACGGTTCGGGGTTTTCCGACACAACGCGAACACCCCAAGGGCCCGCCCGCCGGGGTAACCTCAGGTGAGGTCGAGGCAGCGACGGCAACCCCTGGGAGGGGTCCGTCTGCCATCGGCCTCGGGCTCGTCTGTCTCTGGCCAGTCACCGCGATCCGGGTCTCCATCTCTCCATCCATGCAACGCCCCCAACTTGCTCTCTCTCTCGGCCTGGCGTGTCTCGTCGCCGCTCCGGCCCTGGCCCAGAACTCCCAGGTTTCCGCGGTCGCCGTCCAGCCGGGCCAGCCGAACCGCGTCTGGACCTGCAACCGCGACAACAACTCGGTCGCCGTCGTCGACGTCGTCACGGGCAACCTCGTGGCCGAGATCCCGGTCGGCAACTGGCCGCGCTCGCTGGCCTTCGACGCGACGGGCGCGCGCGTGTTCGTCGCGAACCAGCGCGGCAACATCGCGGTCGACGCCAACGAGGTGACGGGCTTCCCGGTCAACGCGATGCCGGGCTCGATCAGCGTGATCGACGTGGCGACGCTGAGCGTCCAGACGACCCTGTCGCAGGTCGGTGTGGAGCCCTACGGCCTGGCGCTGTCGCCCAACGGCAAGTGGTTCGCCGTCACGGCCATGCGCACGGGCGCGGTGACGCTGTACGACGCGGCGACGCTGCAGCAGCGCGTCACGCACCAGTACCTGCGCAACCTGGCAGACATCCCGGCCGGGTTCGACCTGGCCGCCGTGGACCAGGACCGCGACGGCATCGCCGACTCGGGCGACCCGCGCGGCTTCACGATCCGCGCCGACGGGGCACGCATCTACGTCACGCACTTCCGCTCGCCGTACGTCTCGATGCTGGACGTGGCGACCGATGCAGCCGGCCTGCCGACCGCGATCTCGTTCGCCGGCAAGATCTCGACCGACGACTACCCGTTCGACCCGTTCCTGAACCCGGTGCCGGTCCAGGTCCTGCGCAGCCAGGGGCAGCCGCGATTCCTAGAGGACATCGCGCTGTCGCCGGACGGGACGCGCGCGCTGATCCCGCACGTGCTGCACAACGTCAACCACGACGTGAACCACTCGTTCGGGCCGCTGATGGCGGGTGATTTCGCCAACCGCGTCTACCCGGCGCTGACGATGATCGACACGCTGAACGACAGCTTCGGCGCGCCGGCGGACCTTTCGCGGCGGCTGCACCACGAGCTGGCGGACAGCCTCACGCCGGCCGAGTACGTGCCGTTCGGCCAATCGCGCGTCACGAGCCAGGGCGACATCGTCTCCCTGGGCGGCCGGGGCTCGCCGATCCCGGGCGGCAGCATGACGCTGGTCGTCGACGGGCTGCGTCCGGGCGACACAACGGCGCTCCTGATCGGCCAGCGTGAGCTCAACATGCCCGTGCCCAACGTGGGCACGCTCTACGCCGCGGCGCGCCAGACGCGGCCGTTCACGGGCGGCACGATCACCATCCCGATCCCGAACGTCCCGACCTACGACGGCCTCGTGTTCATCGCGCAGGTCCTCGTGACGCGGCCGGGCGGCGAGCAGGCCCTCAGCAACGGCCTGCGCATCGTCGTGCATACGACGGGCTTCGGCGCGAACCACATGGGCTACCGCATGGGCCAGCCGAGCCGCGTGCAGTACAACGCGGCCGGCACGCGCGCGCTGGTGCTCAACCGCGGGTCGGAGGACGTGTTCCTCTACCGCGTCGACGGCAGCGACATGGAGCTGATGACGGTCTACCCGCCGCGCCACGGCTTCACGCCGCGCGCGCCGCTCGACACGAGCTCGCCGATCGGCGACGTCCCGGTCGGCATGGCGATCGCACCCGACCCGACGACCATCGACGACGATGCGCGCGTGTTCCTGATCAACGAAGGCACGCGCACGCTGTCGGTGCTGCGCGTGAACTGGATCACGGGCCAGATCGCGATGGAGCGCAGCCAGGTCCCGACGCACTCCGGGCCGGACGCCCTGTCGCTGGAGGCGCGCCAGGGCCTGGAGCTCTTCGAGGACGCATCGCGCCCGCAGACCGCGGGCAACTTCAACAACTCGTGCGGCTCGTGCCACTTCGAAGGCGGCGACGACGGCAACGTGTGGCAGCGCCCGGCGGGCCCGCGCAGCACGATGCCCATGTTCGGCGGCACGCGCGGCACGGGGCTCCTCCTGTGGAAGGGCGTGCGCCTCAACCTGGGCGAGACCGGGCCCATGTTCGGCGGCGAAAACGGCGGACACGGAGTGCTCGACGATGCGGCCCAGGCGGCGCTCGTGGCCTTCCACGAGATCGTGCCGACGCCGCTCAACCCGAACCGTGATCCGACGACGTACCGGCTGACGCGCCCGGCCCAGATCGGACGCGACCTCTTCTTCGCGACGAACGCGACGGGCACGAACCCGACCTTGCGCCATGCGGGCTGCGCCGCCTGTCACAAGCAGGAGGAGACGAACGTCAACCAGTTCCCGGGCCCGCGCTTCTTCACGGCGGACTTCCTGAACCCGGTGCTGACCGGCGGCGAGAACCTGGGGAACTACGACCCCACCTGCTTCTCGCTGCGCGAGAACATCGTGGCGCTCAACATTCGCAACGTGAACACAGGGGTGAACATCGACGGCGACCTGGACGGCATCCCGGATCCCGACCGCAACAACGACGGCTACCTCGACGTCGAGACGTACGCCGTGATGAACGTGGACACGCCCGATCCGTTCACGCGCGACGACGCGAACAGCTACATGTGCCCGTGCGATCCCGACATCGATTTCAGCTGTGATCCGGTGACCCGCACGCGGCGCTTCGATCGCCGCGCGGACCAGTTCTCGATCCCGTCCAAGCTGGGCGTGTTCGCGACCGGGCCGTTCTTCCACGACCACGGCGCGCATTCGCTGCGCGGACTGCTCGATCCCAGCTCGCAGTCGTCGAGCCCGATCTACGGCAGCCTGGCGTACCCAGGACAGACGCCGTTCCCGGTGCTCCACAAGATCTTCAACGACGTGCACGACGTACGCGGTCACCAGGAGTTCGTGCAGAACATCTCGAAGGTGCAGCTGACGCTGCACAGCACGAACGTCGATCACGACATCCAGACGCTCCTGTCGTACATCCAGTCTCTCTGACCGAGTACGTTCGGAACTAGGTGGCGCGTGCAGCCTGCGGGCTGCGCGCGCCACGTTCCTTCCGGGCGACGTCTTCTACGAGCGCGGCTTCTCGCGCACCTCGGCCCGCCCGTCGGGATGGCCGATGACGAGCACGTGGGCGAGGCCCAGGAACAGCCCGCACTCGACGACGCCCGGGATCGCGTCGATCGCGCGCTCGAGCGCAGCCGCGTCGGCGATCCCGTCGGCGAAGCGCGCGTCGAGCACCTCGTTGCCGTTGTCGGTGCGCACCGGCGTCCCGTCACGCGTGCGCAGCACGGGATCGGCGCCCAGCCGGCGCAACGCGCGCTGCACTGTCGTGCGCGCGAACGGCACGACTTCGACCGGCAACGGGAACGTCGTGGCCAGCCTCTCGACGAGCTTCGTGGGACCGACCACCACGATCTGCCTGCGCGTGATCGAGGCCACGACCTTCTCGCGCAGGAGGGCGCCGCCGCCGCCCTTGATCATGTCGAAGTGCGGGTCGATCTCGTCCGCTCCGTCGACGGTCACGTCGATCGACTCGACCTCGTCCAGGGTCGTCAGCGGGATGCACAGCTCGCGCGCCTTGCGCTCCGTGTCCAAGCTCGTCGGCACCGCAAGGATACGGAGGTCCTGCTCGCGCATGCGCTCAGCCAGGCGCAGCAGCGTGAAGTGCACCGTCGAGCCCGTCCCCAGCCCCACGATCGCACCGTCGGGCACCAGGTCGGCCGCGGCGCGGCCGGCGACCTCCTTGGGGTCGTGGGGGTTCGGCATGCCGGCCGATGGTAGCGGCCTCCTGGGGCCCGCCCAGGGCCGATATGGGGACACGGGCGCGCGGGTCCGGGCCGACTCCACTGGCGGGGGCGCTTCTGCCGATCTATGATCTTGAGACTCGATCTCAGTCCAAAATGCTCAACACCTCGAACATCCTCCCCGGCCAGCGCGCCCGCCTGGTCCAGATCGGCGGCGAGCGCTCGTTCCGCCGCCGGCTGATGGAGCTCGGCTTCCTGCCCGGCACCAGCGTGCGCTGCGTGCGCCGCGTCGGCGTCGGCGGCCTGGTCGAGTTCGAGGTCCGCGGCGGTCACATCAGCTTGCGCGCGTCCGAAGCGGTCGCGCTCGTGTTCGAGAGCGATCGATGAACCCTCCTCCCGCCGCCGCGCCGGCGGTGGGCGCGCGGATCCCGGTCGTCGCCGTCGCCGGGAACCCGAACACCGGCAAGACGACGCTTTTCAACCGGCTGACCGGGTCGGACCAGAAGGTCGCGAACTATCCGGGCGTCACCGTCGAGCGCCACACCGGGCGCATGCGGCTGCCGTGCGGACGCGAGGTCTCGGTGCTCGACGTGCCGGGGACGTACAGCCTCTCGGCGCGCAGCCGCGAGGAGGAGATCGCGATCCACTCGATCGCGGGCATCGACGGCGAGGTGCCGCCGGACCTGGTCGTGCTGGTCGTCGACGCGACGCAGCTCTCGCGCAACCTCTACATGGCGCTCCAGGTGCTGGAGCTCGAGGTGCCGCTGCTCGTCGCCCTGAACATGACGGACATGCTCGAGGCGCGCGGCGAGTCGATCGACGTCGAGGCGCTCGCGCGCGGGCTGGGCGCGCCGGTCGTCGCGATCTCGGCGCTCAAGGGCCGCGGGATCGACGACCTCGTGAGCGCGATCGAGCGCACGCTCGCGGCGCCCGACCGGGCACGGCCGGGCGCGCGCTGGGTGCCGGATTCGGCCGAGCTGCGCGCGGACCTCGACCACGTCGCCGCGTCGATCCCCGTCGAATGGACCCGCGGCAGCCAGGCGCGCGCACGGGCACTGGCGGCCTGGGCGCTGCTCTCGATCGACGAGCACGACGAGCTGCGCGGCGTGCCCGACGCGCTGCGGCGCACGGCGCTGGCGCGGCGCGCGCAGACGACCGCACAGGGCCGCCACGTCGACGCCGAGATCATCCGCGGGCGTTACGCCTGGATCGACGCGCGCATCGAGTCGTTCGTGCGCTCGTCGGCGCGCGCGCGCAGCGCGACGGAGCGCGCCGACGCGATCCTGATGAACCCCTGGCTCGGGTTCCCGATCTTCCTGGCGGTGATGGGCGTCGTGTTCATGGCGCTCTTCTCGTGGGCCGACCCGGCCATGGGGGTGATCGAGGGCGTCTTCGACGGCCTGTCGGGCCTGGTCCGCGGCGCGATGGGACCCAGCATCGTGCGCGACTTCATCACCGACGCGCTGATCGCCGGAGTCGGCAGCGTCGTCGTGTTCCTGCCGCAGATCCTGCTGCTTTTCCTGTTCATCGGCATCCTCGAGGACACCGGCTACATGGCGCGCGTCGCATGCCTGATGGACCGCGTGATGCGCACGATGGGCCTGAACGGCCGCGCGTTCGTGCCGATGCTGTCGGGCTACGCCTGCGCGGTGCCGGCGATCATGGCCACGCGCACGATGGAACGGCAGCGCGACCGTACGCTGACGATGATGGTCGTGCCGCTGATGACGTGCTCGGCGCGGCTGCCGGTCTACACGTTGATGATCGGCGCGCTGTTCCCCGCGACCCTCGTGATGGGCTTCGCTCCGACGCAGGCGCTCCTGCTCGTGGCGATGTACCTGTTCAGCACGCTGATGGCGCTGGCGGCCGCGGCGGTCCTCTCGCGCACGATGCTGAAGGCGCGCAGCGTGCCGCTGATCATGGAGATGCCGCCCTACCGCCGCCCGCACTGGGCCTCGGTCGTGCGGCTCATGTTCCAGAAGGCGCGCGCGTTCCTGAGCGAGGCCGGCAAGGTGATCCTGGTGTGCACGGTCGCGCTGTGGGCCCTGCTCTCGTTCCCGAAGGACTCTGGCGTCGAGACGCGCCGCGCCGAGCTCGCCACGGAGGTCGCGGCGCTCGACGAAGCCGCCGCGACGCCGGAGCGTGATGCCCAGCTCGAGCGGCTGGGCGCCGCGCAGTCCGAACTCGACGGCCAAGCGCTGCGTTCGAGCTACGCCGGCCGCCTGGGCCACGCGATCGAGCCGACGATCGAGCCGCTGGGCTTCGACTGGAAGATCGGCATCGGCCTGATCGGCGCGTTCGCCGCACGCGAGGTGTTCGTGTCGACGATGGGCGTCGTGTACGGCTTGGGCGACGCGGACGAGACCACGGTCACGCTGCGCGATCGCATCCGGGCCGAGCAGCGCGCGAACGGGTCGCCGGTCTACACGCCGCTGGTGGGGCTGTCGCTCATGGTGTTCTTCGCGCTGGCCTGCCAGTGCATGAGCACGCTGGCCGCCGTCCGCCGCGAGACGCGCACGTGGCGCTGGCCGATCTTCCTGTTCGTCTACATGACGGCGCTGGCGTGGGTCGCGAGCTTCGTCGTCTACCAGGGCGGGCGGCTGATCGGCTTCACTTGATCGGCCCGCGCAGTAGCAGCAGGAAGTCCTCGACAGAGAGGCGTCCGGCTTTCTTGCGCAGCGGCTGACCCGTCACCGGGTCGTAGATCACGTAGATCGGGTTTGCGCGCGACTTGCCGAGCTCGAGCTGCAGCTTGATGTTCTCGTCGATGCGCGGACCCTTGTCGAAGTGCAAGCGCGCTTCGACGAACCCTTCTCGTAGCTTCTCGGCGACCGCCGGTTTAGGGAGCACGAGTTTCTCCATTTGGCGGCAGACGACTCATGTCTCGCCGGTGAAGTTGATCAGGACGAGTTTCTTCTCGGCCTTGGCCAGCTCCACCGCGGCCTGGAAGTCATCTTCCACGATCACGTGGCTTCGCGCCTTCGTGTCGACCGCGCTGCCGACCGCGGCGCCGTCCACCGTCGCAACGTTCGAGTACGGCGGGATCAAAGCCGTCATCACCTGGTCCATGGCGCCGCCGGTGGCTCCGTAGACGCAGTACAGGGCGAATAGGGACGTCGACGAACCCCACACCAGACGGCGTGGCGAAATCGTCCCGCTGTCTTCACCTCCGTACTCGTCCTTCAGGCGGATCCACGCAAAGAGGTAAGCGGCGGCGAGGGCGAAAATGCCGGCCCACAGCCACAGGAACAGTTCGCGCGACAGCACGTTCCAGTCCCACACGAGGTCCGCGTTCGACAGGAACTTCAGCGCCGCGGCGACCTCGACGAAGCCGAGCCAGACTTTGAGCGTGTGCATCCACTCGCCGCTCTTGGGCAGGGCCTTGACCTTGGCCGGCACCATCGAGAGGAACACGAACGGCACGGCGATCGTCAGCCCGAAGACGGCCATCCCGAGCGCGATCCGGCCGATGTCGCCCTGCCCCGCGCCCTGGCCGAGCAGCGCGCCGACGAAGGGCGCCGTGCACGTGAACGACGTGATCACGAGCGTCGCGCCCATGAAGAACACGCCGGCGTAGCCGCCCTTCTGTGACGCGGATCCGGCCAGACCCATCAGGAAGGCCGGTGGCTGCAGGTTCATCACGCCGAACAGGGTCAGCGCGAAGAGCAGGAACAACGCTCCGATCACGAGGTTCGTCACGGGGTGCGCGGCGAAGGTGATCACGATCGGCCCGACGAGGATCCCGATCAGGACGAAGATGCCGACGATCCCGGCGCCGTACGCCAGCGAGAGTGGCAACGTGCTCGCGTGCCGCTGGCTGGCCTGCTTCGTGAAGTAGCTGATCGTGATCGGGATCATCGGGTACGTGCAGGGCATCAGCAGCGTGAAGAGGCCCCAGAACACGGCCGATCCCAGGAACAGCCACAGGCTCGATTCCTGGCCGTCCTGCTCCTCCGGCACGGCCGCTCCCGACGTCGCGCCCGCACCGGCCGCGGGCGGCGGACGCGCGGCCTCGTTCGGCGTGACGGGTTTCGCAGCCGGAGTGGCCGCGAGATCAGCCGGGAATTTCGCGAAGGCCGCGTCCGGCCCGGGGCCTGCGCTCTCGACCGTCTCCTGGTACGGCACGCAGACGCCGGATGGGCCGTCCTCGCAGGTCAGTCCCTTGATGGCGGCCTTCAGCCCCTCGACCTTGGCTCCGGGCGCAAGCGTGCCGCGCCGCCAGATCGTGATCTCTCCGGTGTGGACATTCACGTCGAGCGGCGTGCCGAAGCCCTCGTCGTAGTGGTGCTTCGAGGGCCGCGGGAAGTGCCAGTCGCCCCAGGTGATGCCCTCGCCCTGCAGCTCGATCGTCGTGGGCTGCCCCACCCCCTCCTGGGCCGCAGCGGCGCCCAGGTCCGCCATCGTCGGTCCGTGGTAGAGATACCAGCCGCGCTCGATCTCGATGCGCACCGCGACCCGCACGTCGCTGCCCGTCGCGCGCACGAAGAGCTCGGCCGAGGCCATGTTCTCCGTGGGCGGCACGATGCCGACGGGACCCAAGACGGCCAGGGCCAGGGCGAGCAGGTGATTCATGCTGGGGGGGTCGTTCCGATCCGTTCCGGATCACGAAACCGGGCCGCAGATCGTAGCTTGGTACGCGGGCGCGATCCCGGCGTGAACTGGCGGACAGGACCTTTGCGTTCCGCCGGAGCCTGTGAGCGCCCACCGCGGGTACCGCACCCGCGGCCCGGGCTAGATCCCGGCCAGCTCCGAGGAACACGCATGAACCCGCTCACCGTCTCGATCGCGCTCACGACCGCGCTCTTGTGCGCCAGCCCGGCCTTCCTCCAGGGTGGCAAGGAACGCCCGCCGCGCGCGACGCCCCCGCCCGACGTCGCCCCGATAGCGAGGGATCTCCAGGGCGCCTGGCGGCTCGTCGAGTTCGAGTCGAAGGTCATGCGTCGCGAGCGGCGCCAGGAGGTCGGCATCCTGCTCGTCGCCGGCGAGTTCCTGTCGTTCGAATGCCACTTCGGATGGATGGACGACGCGGGCCAGCGCGATGCGAGCACGTACTTCTCCGGGACGCACTCGTTCGAGCTGCGGTCCGACAGCGTGATGGAGATGACGTCGCTGATCGGCTCGACGGTCGATCCGAGAGGCGGCGGCGTGCCGGTGTTCGAGCCGTCGGGCCGCAAGCGCGAGTACAAGGTCAAGTTTGAAGGCACGAAGTTGACGTTGCTGCGCGAGCTGGACGAGCAGACCTTCCGCTTCGAGCGGCTGGCGCCCGATCCGGGACTCGACTTCTACGGGCGCAAGAAGAAGCCCGCGCCGCTCGCGGAGCCGCCGCCGCCGCGCGACGGCGAGAAGAAGAAGGAATGAACCTGTCGGTCGCGATCGGTCTGGCGCTGCTCGTGCGCGTCGAGGAGCCGACGTTGCACATCGTCTCGGCGCGCGACGGCAAGCCCGTCGCGGATGCGGTCGTCGAGCTGTGGACGGAAGACGGCGTCGAGCCGATGCGGGTGGCGATGCGTCTGGCCGTCGTGCGGACGTCGCCGGATGGGAGCGCAGCGTACTCCTACACGCCGCAAGGCATCCGCACGGACTTGGCGCGGATCTCGAAGCCGGGTTTCGCGAGCCGCACCACCTCGACATCGGAGCTGTCCGACGGCGTCGAGCTCTATCCCGCGGCGCCGCTCACCGGGCGCGTCGTGGACCTCCAGGGTCAGCCGGTCGCGGGCGCGCTCGTGCGCACGCGCGAGACCTGCCCGCACGCGGTCCCCGCGGCGGAGACGTTCACGGATCGCGAGGGCCGCTTCACGCTGACCGACTGCCCGGCGGACGAGCAGATGGCCGAGCTCGAGGTGCTCCCGACCAACCACATCCCGCTGGGCGCCATCCAGATCGAAGCGTTGCGCCGTCTGCAGGCGCGGGACGGCACCTTCGACGTGCATGTGGTCGAGCGCGCACCTCTCTGGGTGCGCGTCCTCGACGGTGCGGGCTCGCCCATGGCGGGCCGGCGGCTCGTCTGCGACGAGCGGCCGCGCAGCGCCACGTGGACGGACAAGAACGGGTACGCGCTCTTGCCGCCGCAAAAGACGTGGGACGCTCCGTTGTCCCTGGTCGACGGGATCGGCCGGTCGTCGCTGCCGATCGGCTGCGTGCCGCGAACGGGGTCCTTCACCGTGCGGCCGCTGGAGCACCAACGAGCCGTCGGGCCGGGAAAGCTGACGGTGGACGTGCGGATCCCGTCGGGCTCGACGACGATGCCGCGCGTCGCGGTCATCGACGCCCTCGGCTCGACCTTCGAGAGGAAGGAGATCGAAGGCCTCGCGAGCGGACGCGCGACGATCCTCGTCGGTCAGGACTTCTCGCCGTGGCAGGAGCTCGTGCTGCTTGCGAACATCGTCGATGGAGCGACGACGGTCATCGCGTCACCGCACGCGTCACCTGCGGTGCGTGTGCTGCTGCCCGAGTGGGCAACCAAGGATTGCTGGGCCACACTGCTGGTGCAGGCGGGTTCCACCGGCTTCTTCATGGACCTCGAGTGTCCTATCGAGGCTCTCGTGCACGTTCCGAGCGGCGAGGAGATTGTCGTCCTCGCCACGTCAGCCCTGGGCGAGGTGCGTCGGGTAGCACATGCCCCTCTGCAAGCCGGCGTGACGGAGATCGACCTGCGCACACCCGCGTCGCTCGTGCGGCTCGGAGTCCCCGCACCGGCCGAAGAGCGCTAGCCCCGTCGAAACGACGAATGCGAAGCCAGGCTCGCAACCACCGGAGCGTGGAGCGCGAAAGTCTGGCTTGACCGAAACCCGGTCCGGTAGTGGCGAGCCTGGCTCAGTACGACCGCGGGCGGCCCAGAGGAGCCGCCCGCGCTTCGTTCCGCTACCGCGCCGATCTCAGCACTGGCTGAAGCCGCAGGCGTGGCACTTCACGCAGCCCTCTTCGAATGAGAGGACCCCGTCGCAGCTCGGGCACTTCAGCTTGTACTGCGACACGTTCCGCGGCGACGTCGACGGCTTCGCCATCGGGGTCGTCATCGGGGTCGTCATCGGAGCCGGGGCCGCGGCGGGTGCGGACACGGGGTGCGCAGCGACGTGCGCGGCGGCGGCGGCGTTCGCAAGCTCCGACGCCTTGTAGTAGCCGGTCTTGTCGAGATCGGGCGACGCGGTGCCGAGCAGCAGCGCGTGCAGGCCGTTCTGCTCCTTGGCCTGCAGGTAGCGGCTGAGCGCGGTCGCGAGGCCGTCGGCCAGCGACATGATCCGGCCTTCCTTCGTCGGCACGGACAGGCTCGACCCGATGCCCTCGAGCTGCTTCATCGCCATCTTCAGCGAGCCGTTGCTGCGCAGCCACAGGGACAGGATGCGGCAGATCGCTTCGAGGTCGGAGTTGGCCACGTCGCCGCCCTTGCCGAGCTGCGCGAACACCTCGCGCTCGCGGCAGGAGATCGGGTCGACCGACACCTTCACGTGCATGTTGCCGAACGGCGTCATCTGCCGGATGCGCAGCGACGGCATGATCTCGGGCAGCTTGATCGGGTTCAGTTCTTCCTGCCCGGCCTCGTTGATCGTCATGCGCAGCGGGACGGGGCCGGTCGGCGCGGGCGCCGGAGCGACTTCCTTCGCGCCCTCTTCCTTGCGGTTCGTCGAGCCCTTCAGCGCCATCGGCTGCATGTCGCGGCAACCGTCGCGGTAGACGGTCACGCCCTTCACGTCCTCATCGATCGCCATCTCGAAGATCTGGCGCACGTCGTCGGCCGTGGCGTCGTGCGGAAAGTTGATCGTCTTGCTGATCGAGCTGTCGCAGTGCCGCTGGAACGCCGACTGCATCTTCATGTGCCAGTAGGGCGTGATGTCGTGCGCCGTCACGAAGACGCGGCGCACGTCGTCGGGCAGCTCGTTCCGGTGGTGCAGCGTGCCCTGCTCGACGATGTCGTCGACCAGCGCGTCCGAGTAGAAGCCCTGCTGGCGCGCGATCTTCTCGAAGACGTAGTTGGTCTCGCGCATCACGGTCGGCTTGCCGTGCTCGTCCTTCATGACCTGGCGGATGAACGCCAGGCTGAACATGGGCTCGATGCCGCCCGAACAGTTGGCGATGATCGAGATCGTCCCGGTCGGCGCGACGGTCGTCGTGTAGCTGTTGCGCAGGCGGCGGCCGGCGCGCTCCCAGTCGGAGCCCTCCCAGGCCGGAAACACGCCGCGCTCCTCGGCAAGGATCTCGCTGGCCAGGTGCGACTCGTCGTTCAGCACCTGCATGACGCGCTCGCCGAAGGCCAGGCCTTCCTGCGAGTTGTAGGCGATGCCGAGCTTGTAGAGCGCGTCGGCGAACCCCATCACGCCGAGCCCGATGCGCCGCGTCGTCTTCGACATGTTGTCGATCTGCGGCAGCGGGTACTTGTTGACCTCGATGACGTTGTCCAGGAACCGCGTCGTCGAGTGGATGACCGCCTTGTAGCGCTCCCAGTCGAAGCGCGCGTCCTCGCCCTCGCCCTGGATCAGCACGCCCAGGTTGATCGAGCCCAGGTTGCACGAGTCGTAGGGGTGCAGCGGCTGCTCGCCGCAGGGGTTCGTGGCCTCGATCAGGCCCACGTTCTTGATCGGGTTCTTCTCGTTGATGCGGTCGATGAACACGACGCCCGGCTCGCCCGTGCGCCAGGCGTGGTCGATGATCAGGTCCCAGATCTCGCCCACGGTCCAGAACGTGCCGGTGTTCTTGCCGGCCTTGTCGGTGCGCTCCAGCCGCGTCCACTGCTTGGTACGCGGGTTCATGACCTGGTGGACCGTGTCGGGCTTCGTGCGCACCTCGTGCACGAACCGGTTCGTGACCGTGATCGACACGTTGTAGTTCTGCAGCATCCCCAGATCGTCCTTCATCGTGATGAAGCGGATGATGTCGGGGTGATCGACGCGCAGGATGCCCATGTTGGCACCGCGGCGGAACGCGCCCTGCTGGATGGCGTCGGTGGCCTTCGAGAAGACCTGGATGAACGACAGCGGGCCTTCTGTCGTGCCACCCGAGCTGCGCACGAGGTCGCCCTGAGGACGCAGGCGCGAGAAGCTGAAGCCCGTGCCGCCGCCGGCCTTCTGGATCAGCGCCGTGGCCTTGATCGCGTCGAAGATGCCCTCGATCGAGTCCTCCACCGGCAGGACGAAGCAGGCCGACAGCATGCCCATCTCGCGGCCCGCGTTCATGAGCGTCGGGCTGTTCGGCATGAACAGCCGCTTCGCCATCAAGCCGTAGAACTCGCGCGCGACCGCCAGCGCCTTCGTCGGCGTGCCGTCCGGGAACATCGTCTCGGCCTTCGCGATGTGCGCTGCGACGCGCCAGAACAGCTCGCGCGGCGTCTCGCACACCTTGCCGTTCGTCGGATCCTTCTTCAGGTAGCGCTTCGCGAGGACCGTGTGCGCGTTCTCGGTGAGTTCGGGATCGGGCAGATCGGTCGGCGGCGCGATGGCCTCGAGTTCGGCGATGGCGTCCACGTCAGTCCGGGGCTCCGGCGTACGGGCACTCTTGGCGAGGGAAGTCTGGTTCACGGTTCTCTTCCGTTGGCGCTGGGATCGGGGTGACCGTTGGAGCCTTCCCTCCGTGGGAAGGTCCTCCGAGGGGCATCCGATCGGGACGGTAGCAGCCTGCTGGGCCGGGGGCGCGCGAGCTCTCCGCTCCTCGCGTCCGACCCACCGAGGCGGGAAAAGCGACTGGAATCGGCTGGCTCGCTCCGCTCAATAGGAAAAGGAAGCTCCTCCACTACATATTGTGGGGCATGGAGTTAGGACGCCCCAAGGAATTGGGCGTAGGTGCCCCGGAAGGCCCTAGGGGCGCCGCCAGCGCAGGTGCTCGCGCACGCGCCGCAGCTCGGGCGCCCCGAGCACGACCATCAGGCCTCCGTAAAGGGTTGCCGCCAAACCTGTTGCGGCCGCCAGCCCGAGGACAGGCGAGGACGGCCCGATGACCTTCGTCATGAGGAGCCAGCCCAGGAGGCAGCTCAGACCCGAGCCCAGGACGATCAGCCACAGCCGCCGCCACAACCCCGGGATCGCCGGGGGCAGCCCGAGGCGCCTCAGACCGGGCAGGAGCAGCACCAGGTTGCCCCAGGAGGTCAGGGCTGTCCCAAGCGCCAGGCCCTCGACGTCCAGGCCGAACCCGCGCACGAGGACGAGGATCAGGACCGTGTTCAGCACAAGCATCCACATTCCGATGCGCACGGGCCCTGCGAAGTCCCCCAGCGCGTAGTGCGTGCGCGCCACGAGGCCGGCCGCGCCGACCGGCAGGATCGCCAGCGTCAGAGCGCGCAGAGCCGCCGCCGTGCGCGCGACGCCTTCCTCGCCGAACGCGCCGTGCTGGAAGCACAGCACGACGATCGGCTCGGCGAAGACGCACAGCCCGATCGAGGCCGGGATCGCCAGGAACGCGACCGCGAGGTGCGTCTCGTCGTGCAGCTTGCGCAAGGCCACGACGTCGCGCACGTGGCCGAGCGCCGTCAACGCGGGGAAGACCGCGCTCGTCGCGGCGATCGACACGAGAGACAAGGGCAGCTGCTGCAAGCGCGTCGCGTAATACAGCGCGGACGCTCCGCCGGTCGCGAGCAGGCTCTGGGCCAGGAAGCCGTCGACGAGGACGTTGACCTGGTACACGGCTGCGCCGAGGGCCAGGGGCGCGCTGTGCCGCAAGATGCCGCCGACTTCGCGCCAACGCACGGAGGGCGCGGGCGGAGCACCGGGACGCGGCTTGATCAGGCCGTGCTTGTAGAGCGCCGGCACCTGCACGAGCACGAGCAGCGCGCCGCACGCCAGGACCAGCGTGGCCAGCTCGCGCGCCATGTGGAACTGCGCCTCGACCGCCGGCGGTCCGGCCTCGAAATCGTGCGCGTAGCGCGTCGCGACCCAGGCCAGCGCCGTGACCCAGGCCACGTTCATGACGACGGGCCCGAGGCTCGGCGCGAGGAAATGGCCGCGCACGTGCAGCGCTCCGCCCGCGACGGCGGCCAGGCACGCGAACACGACGAACGGCAGCATGCGCGCCGTGAGCTCGCGCACCGGGCCCGGGTCCTCGCCCAGCCAGCGCCAGCCCGTGCCCGGCATCGTGTCGGGGATCACCAGCACGATCAGCATGCCGACCGCGCAGAACAAGACCGAGAACCAGGCGACGGTGCGCAACAGCGCCAGGAACAGGCGTCGTCCGGCCTCCTCGCCGCGCTCGGCGTCGGCCTTCGTCAGCGCGGTCTGCATCGACGTCGCGATCGCGCCTTCGCCCATCAAGCTGCGGAACAGGTTCGGCACGCGCCACGCCGTCACGAACGCGTCGTTGATCGGCGAGCGGTCGCCGAACACGGCCGCCGCCAGGCTCTCGCGCACGTAGCCCAGGATCCGGCTCGCGAGCGTGAGCACCGACACCAGCGCCGTGCGCCGCACGAGACGCTGGTGGCGACCGACGACGTCGGCACCGGGCGGGATCGCGGGCAGTTCCTGTGCGCTCAAGTCCGGGAGACTATCGACGCGCGGAGGCTGTCCCTAGGACCGCCGTCCGGCGCGGCAACGGAACGCAGACTTGCTCGTGACGATCCCCGTTCACCTGAGACCGACATCGGGCCGCCGTCTGCTCGACGCGATCAAGGAGCCCAGGTCACGGAGACCGCGTTCGACAGGTTGAACGTCAGGCCCGTGCAGAAGCTCGCGGAGTCGCGGTACCACGCCTGATAGTGGCGCGTGACCGAGCCTCCGGCCGGGATCTGCCCCTGCACCGAGATGGGCGCGTCGGACGCGCTGCCGGGGTAGTTCGACGCGCCACCCGAGTTCGTGCCGATCCCCAGACGCACGACCGTCCCGACGGCGCAACGCAGTCCGTCGCCGAACGTCACGCCCGCGCCGTTCTGCGCGAGCGCCGTGCCTTGGAAGTACAGCACGCTCGACGTGTTCGGCATCCCCGTCCCGTGCAGCACGAACGTGTCGAAGCCGACGCTCGGGACCCCGCTCGCGCCCAGCACGGCACCGGCCGCGCCCGACGAGTGCGCGCAACCGTGTCCGCTCGCTCCGTGGTTGCCGCACGGACACGCCGTGCCGGTTCCGTCTCCGGAGCAGACGACGACGACCGGCGTCTCGCACTCGTCCGGAACGCCGTTTCCATTCGCGTCCGCGCTCGTGCCGGTCGCGACGTCGGTCGTGTCGCCGATCCCGTTCGCATTGCAGTCGTGGTCCGTGCGCAACATCGTCTCCGTCGTCGTGAACACCGGCGCGGAGAGCCAGCGCGAGTGCGGGAAGAGCGGGCTCTTGCTCGCGACGCGGGCGCGCCAACGCAGCGCGCGACCGGGCTCGAGCCCGCTGGCGAGCTCCTCGAGCGCGAGCGCCGCGCCGACGGGCACGCCCGGCACGAAGCTGCCCTGACCGATCGGAACGCTGGTGAACGGCACGCCCAGGCGCGCGACCTGCCATTCGAGCCGGACGTCGCGCCGCCCGGAGATCGTCGAGGCGAAGCCAGCCGGGTTCGCACTGCGCGCACCGATGCGGAACGCGCTCGGTGACTCGCTCGTCCCCAGCGGAGCGATCGGCGCGAGCGACGACGCGGTGCGCGCCTGCGGCCACAGTCCCGGCCCTCCGCGCTTGTTGCCGAGGTAGAGGACTGCGCGACAGGGCGGATAGTCGTCGATCAGGATGCTCGGCGCCCCGAGCGCGAAGTCGCCGACGCCGTCGCCGTTCACGTCGCCGACTCCGCGCATCGCCTTGCCGATGGCGGAGTCCTGTGCGAAGCCGAACAACGTCGCCCCGCTCGCTTCCCAGTAGGGAGTCGTGCTCGGGCCGTTCGGGCCGCCGAGGTAGATCCAAGCGCGCCCCACCCAGTAGGGGAAGTCCGCGTCCGGGTCCGCGATCGCCACGTCGGCGTAGCCGTCCGCGTTGATGTCGCCGGCCGGAGCGACGACTTGGGACACGCTCGGGCCGCCGGTCGTGATCGCCCAGTTCGGGGCCACGGAGGGCCCCCCCGGCGATCCGAAGAACAACCGCGGCGGGAACGCCAGGATGATGTCGGCAAACCCGTCGCCGTTGACGTCTCCTGCACCTTCGACCGAGGAGACGTTGCCGAAGTACGTCCAGCTCGCGACCACGAGACCGGTCGAGGATCCGCGCAGGAGTTGGAGCGACGGCAGCCCGGCCCCACCGCCAACGAGGATGTCTCCGTAGCCGTCCGCGTCGACGTCCCCCGCCGAAGCGACGAGCCCTCCGAGGTGCCCGTTCGCCACCCCGCCATCGAACGTCGCGGCGAGAACGAGCGGCGGACCCGAGCGGGAACCGCGGAACACGTACACGCGGCCTTCCTGGCTGGCCGTCGCGCTGAACTGGTGCGCCGACACGACGACGTCGGCGAGTCCGTCTCCGTCGAAGTCACAGCCTGTCGCGATCGAGAACCCGAGCCGTGCTTCCGACTGGTCCGATTCGAAGTGCCAGGCCGCCGTCGTCGCGAGACCGGATGGTCCGCCCAGGTGGAGGAACACCGCGCCTTCGCGTTGGTGTCCCGAGCCGAACTCCGGCGCTCCGACGAGGAGATCGCAGTAGCCGTCCCCGTTCACGTCGCCCGCGGCGCCGACCTGCGCACCGAAGCGGCTGAAGTTCCCGGGGATGCTGGGGCCGAGCTGGAGCGGGACTGTTCCCGGACCGGTCGGTCCACCCCGGAACACTTCGACGCGACTGGGCCCCGTCACGCCCACGACAAGGTCCGAGTAGCCGTCGCCGTCGAAGTCGCCGCCGTCGAGCGCGGCGCCGAAGAACGAAGCGATCGGACCGGACCCGAGCCAGTCGTATTGGATCCGCAGTCCGCGCGCGCAACCGTGGAAGCTCGCCGCGCGCCCTTCGAGCAACTCGCCGTTCGACCGGTTCGGCGCGACGACACCGACGTCCGTGTATCCGTCGCCGTTCACGTCGCCGAGCGTCGCGGCGTCTTGTCCGAAGTCGTCGTTGGCCGTCGCGCCCGCGCTCCATCCGAGGAACTCCGCGATCGCCGGAGTCTCGACGCTGCTGGCGGAGCCCAAGAAGAGCTGCACGCGGCCGAACGCGCCGCCTGTGCCGACGAAGTCGGGCGAGCCGATCCACAAGTCGGCGAAACCGTCGCCGTTCACGTCGCCCGCGGAGCTGGCGGACGTGCCGAAGCGCGCCTGGTTCTGCGTGCCGACGAGCGTGACCCACGGCGCGACGGAGAGCCCCGCGGACGTGCCGCGGTAGACGCGCGCTTCGCCGGCATCGACCGGCCCCTTCTCGCCGGCGCCGACGACGACGTCCGCGTAGCCGTCTCCATTGACGTCTCCGGCCGGGCCCAGGTTGCTGGCGGTCGCAGCGAAGGCCGCGCCGAGCTCGCCGCCGCTCGCGAACCATTCCGGCGTCGTCGACGGCAGCGATGCGCCACCGAGGAACATCCAGGCGGCACCTTCCGCGTTCGACGGCGTCGGAAACTGCGATGCGGCCACGAGGAAGTCGTCGTACCCGTCCGCGTTCACGTCGCACGCCGTCGACACGGCGCTGCCGAAGCGCGAGCCGGCTTGCAGACCGAGCGACGCTCCGTCGAGCGCCCAATCGGGCGTCGCCGACAACCCCGTCGGTCGCCCGTAGAACAGGAACACGCGTCCCGTCCGGCCCGGGTTCACGGCGCCGACCACGACGTCGTCGTAACCGTCGTGATTCAGGTCGCCGGCGTAGCTCGCGCTCGCCAGCTCGAGGCCTGGTTGGTTGCCCTCGAAGCTCCACGACGGAGTGGCGGAGAGCCCGCTCGCACTGCCGCGGTAGAGCCATACCGCGCCCTCGTCGACGTCGGGATCGTCGAAGCGCTGCGCGACGACGAGCACGTCGTCGTAGCCGTCGCCGTCCACGTCGCCGGCGGTCGAGATCCAGCTGCCGAAGCTCGCGCCCGCGCTGTCGGGACCCGAGCTCGTCCACGCTGGCGTGCTCGACGCGCCGTTCGGTCCGCCGAGGAAGAGCCACGCGCGGCCCGCATCGACGTGCGTCGCGTCGAACAGCGGCGCGCTCGCGATCACGTCCGAGTAGCCGTCGCCGTTCACGTCCCCTGCCGCGCGCACGAGCGAGAGGTTCGCCCCCGCCTGGTTCGGTTCGAAGGACCAGTTCGGGCCCGTGATCGGAGTGGTCCCGTCGCCGGCGACGGCGGCGGAAGCGAGCAGGAACAGGGGCAGGGATCGACGCATCGTGGGGACCTCGCGGCTCTCCGCTCGCATCCCGACCAACGTTACTCGCGCGTGCCGAGAATTGTCATCCCCCCGGACCGATCACGAGCGCTCACCTCCGGGCCGGAAACCGTGCGAATCCCCGCGTGTGCGCCCGCCCCGGCCGTCGGGCAGGGGTCACCCGCCGTCTAGGCTCGTCCTGCGACACTGGCCCCGGCTTTGCTGTTTCGTCCCCTTCCCTGCTCGCGCTTCCCTCACCCTGCCAGGTCCAGAACGCACATGACTCGCACCCTCTCCGGAGCTCTCACGGGCCTCGTTCTCTTGGCCGCCCCCGCGGCTGCCCAGGTCGACCTGGCCTGGTTCCAGCAGGTCGACGCGGCGAACCAGCAGCACGATTTTGCGAGTCAAGTCGAGATCGGACCGACCGGCCTCGTCGTCACCGTCGTTTCGCTCGCCTACTCGGGCGGCCCGCCCGGCGTCATCATGGCCTTCGAGGCGAACGGCGCGCCGGCCTGGACCGCGACCTGGAGCCACGGCGCGGACCCCGTGTACGTCAGGGACATCGCGATCGACCCGGTCAGCGGAGACGTGTTCGCCGTCGGCTCGAGCTTCGCCTTCCAGGGTGGCAACAGCGTGCCGTTCACGGCCAACATCGCGCTCGCGCGCTTCGCCGCGAGCGGCACCCTCCTCTGGGAGCGGTCCTGGGACGGACCGAACTCGCAAGACGACTACGGACGGCGCATCGCGCTCGATGGCGCAGGACACGTCGTCGTGACGGGCGATACCTACACCTACGTTGTCGGCACGCAGCACGCCCAGCTGGCCGTCCTGTCCTACGACATGGCCGGCACGCCGCTGTGGTCGACGGTCGTGTCTTCGACGACCTCGGACGCGGGCGCGCGCGGCAGTCTGCTGCGGATCGCACGCGACGGCGACATCGTCACGGCCGGCAACGGCGCGGGAGACTACCCGGACCTCGACTTCGTCGTGACGCGGCTGGACCAGAACGGCGTCGAGCGCTGGACGCAGACATTCGACGGACCGTCGAGCGACTACGACGTGCCGTTCGGGCTCGCTCTGGACGCCGCGTCGAACGCGTACGTCAGCGGGATCGTGTCCGGGCCGAGCAGCACGCAGGGTAGCCCGTCGGAAGCCGCCCTCGTCAAGCTGGACACGAACGGCGTGCTGCAATGGAGCCTGATCGGATCGGCCACCTATCCGAACGCCTACTCCTTCTACGACGTCGCGGTCGACGTGCGCGGCGACGTGCTCGTGTGCGGCTCGACGAGCGCCGTCGGCTCGCCGACGAGCCGGGACGCGCTGCTGCTCAAGTTCGACGCCACCGGGCAGCCCATCTGGCAACGGACGTGGGTCGGAGAGGGCGATCGCCTCGACACGTTCAGCGCGATGACCGTGGACGCTCTGGGCGGGGTGATCGTCGCCGGCGTGACAGGCGACTACTTCAGTTCGTCGATGATCGAGTCGGACCCGCTCGTCATCCGGTACGACGCCGACGGCACCGAGCGCTGGGTGCACCGCGGCCTCTTCAACTTCCCGAACTCGGACTCGGCCAGGGACGTCGCACTCGGGTCCAACGGTTCGCTCGTGTACGTCGGCGAGACGACGAGCGTGGTCGGCGGGTCCAAGGACACGCTCGTCGTCCGCTTGAACGAGCAAGGCATCCCCTACTGCTTCGGCGACGGAACGGCGACCGCGTGTCCGTGCGGCAACGCGAGCGCACAGGGCGACGGAACGGGCTGCCTGAGCTCGCTCGGCATCGGCGCGCGCATCCGCGACTTCGGCGACGCGAGCCGCTTCACGGACACGCTCGTGCTGCGCGCCTCCGGCGTGACGAACGCGCCCGTGCTCTTCTACCAGGGCGCGACGCGTCTGAACGGCGGAGCGGGCACCGTGTTCGGCGACGGGCTCCAGTGCGTCGGCGGCGGCATCCGGCGCATCGGCACCGTGCCGGCCTCGGGCGGCGAGGCCGCGTACCCGCCGCCGGGCGGTGTCCCGATCTCGATCCGCGGTTTCGTGCTGCAGGGTACGACGTACCACTACCAGGCGCGCTACCGGAACTCGGCCGCCTTCTGCACGAGCGCGACGTTCAACCAGACGAACGGGCTGTCGATCCTCTGGAGCATCTGACGCGCTGGCGGATCCGCTGGAGATCGACGTCGTCCGGATCCAGGAGCGGCGCTTTCCGCGCGAGCACGTGCTCGAACGCCAGCAGCGCCGTGCCGACGTCGCGCGCATCGTGCGCGGCGTAGCCCAGATCGTCGACGAGTTCGACGGCTTCGGGCGAATCCACGGCGATCATCGCGTCGACGGCCTCGGCGAGGATCGCCCGCGCGCCAGCCAGGGCGTTTGCACGCGTCAACTCCGCCGCTTGCGCGAGAGCCTGTCGACCAGACTCGAGCGCGGCAGCCGTTCCATCCTCGGCCGGGGCGAGCTCGGCCGCCGGTGTCACAACGGAGGGCGATTCCGCAGCCGTTGCCTGAGTCGGCTCCGCCACCGGCGGACTCGCGGCCCCCTCCGCGGCAGGAGGCGTGGCTTGCGGCGCGCGGGACCCTCGCTCGGCCGGAGGATCAGCAGCGCGACACGCGATCGCGACGCAGGCGAGGAATAGGCTGAGGGTGGAAGCAGAACGGGCGAGCATCGCGACCTCCGCGCGGGATGCTAGCGCAGTCTCGCGAGTGGATCCCGAGACTCGGCTCGCGGCTCCTCACGAGCCCGACCTGTGCGGACGGATCCTGGCCTCGAGCTGCTCCCACCAACCGCGCGCGTCGAGGCACAGGTCGAACGAGGTGTCGATCCTCTGGAGCAACCGACGCGCTACTGCGGCGCTTGACCCGTCGCGGCGTCGTGCCAGTGTCCGTGCTCCCGCGACCAGATCTGGCCCGGCGGCGCTTCGCCCGCCGGTTGCGGGATGGACTGAGCTGTGCCCCCGCCCGGCTGAGGCATCGGCACGGGCTGGCTCACCGGACCGCGCGGCATCGGCATCACCGGGTCCGGCTTCGAGCGCTGCGTCTCGATGACGATCGCGCCTCCGATCGCGACGCCGCCGATCAACACGATCACGATCGCCTTCCAAGGCGAGCGTCGCGTGGGCGCATCGACAGATGCGGCTGTTGCGGCACCGCGGTCCTTCCGGCGGTCGTTGGGGTTGTTCGTGCGGCGCTTCGCCATGGGACCCAGGATATCCGCTCCGGCGCGGACGTGGCCAACCGGCTCGGACAGCGACCCGCAGACTGCAGCCGATCAGGCCGTGCAGCCTCCCGCCCTGGCCGAGCGGCCGCGCCCCCGCCATGCTGTTCGCCGTGGCGAAGACACCCGATTCCGGTGCGCGCGCGATGCCGGCCTTCCAGAAGGCGGTGCTCGTCCTCGTCACTCTGATCCTCGTCGCATCCGTCGGCGCGCGCATGCTCGTCGGCGAGCCGTCGCGTCCCGCTCCGAACCCGATGCCCGAGGGTGTGCGCAGCTTCGCGAGCGAGACCGCTGCGAAGAGTCCTGCGCCGGCCGAGGGCTGGCAGGCGCTCCTGCCCGTCGTCACGGAGGCCAGCCTCTTCGGCCTCATCGGCTTCGCGCTCGGCTACACGAGTCGCAAGGCACTCAAGCTGCTGCTCATCCTGATCGCGGTCGCGTTCGTCGTCGTCCAGATCCTCGTGGCACGCGGGGATCTCACGGTCGACTGGGGCGGCGTGGTGCGCGCGTCCCAGGCCTGGATCCTGAACCTCCAGGCCGACGTGCCGATCACCGAGTTCCTGAAGACGCGCATCCCGACCGCCGCCGCGTTCGTGGCGTGCTGGTTCGTCGGTTTCCGGCGCGGGTGATCGGCGCGGGTTGAAGCGCGGGCATCTGAAGCGCTGTTCGAGCCGGTGACCGCTACCCGGCGCCCGCTAGCGGTGGGGAGACTTCACCGCGTCGATGCCGTTCGCGTTCATGTTCGCTGCGCTCATGTCGGTGGAGGACCCAACAAGGAGAGGCGCCGCCGGCGGGTCGAAACCCTCCGGCGGCGCCGTCGACTCCACCGCGCCCGAACTCGGCGCGCGGATCACTCCCGCATCACGGGATCCACTGCACGCGCACCCCGTTCGTCAGGTTGAACGTCGACGACGTGCAGAACGCGGCGGCGTTGCGGTACCAGCACTGGTAGTAGCGGACCGCACCGGCCGCCGGGATCACGCCGCGCACCGATACGTCCGGGTCGGCGCCGGTCGGATACGAGGCCGATCCGCCCGCAGCCGTCTTCGTGCCGAGACGGATCACGGTGCCACCCACGCAACGCAGCCCGTCGCCGAAGACGATGCCCGCGCCGCCGTTCGACTGCAGCGTGCCCTGGAAGAAGAGCGCCGGGGCCGTCGCGGGCATGCCCGTCGCGACGAGCGTCAACGTGTCCGATGAGAGATCGGCCGCGCCGGTCGTGGCCAGGTTCGCACCGCCCGGGTTCACCGAGCTGGCGCAACCATTCCCCGAGTTGCCGTTGTTGGCGCACGGGCACAGGCTGCCGGTGCCGTCACCCGAGCAGTAGCTGCTGACCGGCCCGCCGTTCGGCAGGTCGTAGCCCGTGGCCCACACGTCCTGATCGCCGCCGGCGCTGTCGCGGTCGAAGACGACCATGGCGTCGTCCAGCGACGAGCCCGACGAAGCGTTGCACACGATCCGCGGACGCACGTCCGTGTTGAGGCCGGGGGACGCGGAGACGTTGCCTTCGTTCACGCCCAGCACGCCGCCCAGCGAGTAGAGGGTCGAGACCTTGATGTCGGTCGAGAAGAAGGTCGGCGTCGTACGCTCGTCGTAGGCCACGACGAACTGGTCGCCGTCACAGTCGCAGCTGGGCGTGATCTGGTCGTACGCGACGGTGATGAACTGCTCGGACAGGTCGAACGTCGAGATGCTCGACGCACCGTTGAACGTCCGGCAGCGGACGTCCCAGCCATTCGCGCCGCTGTCGATCTGGTACGCGACCATCCACGGCCGCGTGCCCGCGTTCGCATCCACGATCGCGGTGCAGGCGGGGTTGCGCTCGTCGAGCGTCGACGAAGCGACCGTGAACGTCGATTCGGTCAGCGTCCCGTCGCGGTGGATGCGGGCGCCCAGGATGTTGTGGTTCGTCGAGGAGACCTCGTCTTCCCACACCACGTTCCAGTCCTGCAACGCGTCGGAGGCGACACCGTTCGAGTTGCTGATCGACGGGTTGCGGTGGACCGAGACGCTGTTGTCGACGTAGAAGGTCGTCGCTCCGACGAGCGTGGTGTCCGTGCGCACGAGCCGCCCGTGGATGTCGTAGTCGGCGCCCGCGCTGAACTCGCGCTCCCAGATCACGCAGTAGTAGGCGTTGCCGCTCGTGGAGGGGTCACCGCCCACGTCGGGGGCGTAGCAGTCGCCGATGAACGCATCGTCGCTGACGAGGAATTGCGCGGACATGATGAGGGACACGGTGGCTCCGACGGTCCGGCCCATGATCTGGCGGGTCGGCGCGCTGCCCTCGACGGCGACGACGAGGAACTGGTTGTCGAGCGTGTGGTTGGCGACCGCGGGCGCACGCCAGATGTCGCCCGTGAAGTCGACGTAGTCCGACGCGCTCACCGTGCCGGCCGTCGTGTGACGCACGGCATGGATGTCGCGGTCCGACGCACTGAAGATCTCTTCGCAGACGGTCAGCCAGACGGCGTTCGTGAGGTCGTAGGCGGTGTCGGCCGCGAACTCGTCGATGCCGGCGGTCTCCAGCGAGAAGGTCGACAGGACCGGGTCGATCACGAAGCGCCCGGAGGCACCCGCGACGAGCTCGGCCGGCGCGACGAGCTCGATCGCACCGTCCGCGAGCCGGCTCGCGATCGGTGTCAGGTCAACGCCGTCGTGGAACGCGAACGCGCGGCCGTAGCGGACGTGGCCCAGCTCGTTGCCGAAGCGGAAGCCCTCGGCGTCGCTGGCGCCCTCGAGCTCCGACGTCACGCCCAGCGTGACGACGATCTCGCCCTGACGCGGCAGGGACTCGAACACGAAGGTCTGCTCGATGGAGTCCAGCGCGAGCAAGTAGCGCTCGACGAACGGACCGCGTGCGTACTCGATCGTGTCGCCGTGACGAACGGCCGGGACGGACGAATCGAACGCGATCGGCTCGCCACCGATCGTCACCGACTCGACGTGGAGCCCGACGGGGAAGTTGCGCGGCGCGCTCGAGCCCAGGAAGGGCACGTACGTCGCCGCATCGGCCGCAAAGCTCGCCTTGTAGGTGCGTCCGCGGACCCACACGGTTCCGTCGGTGGCAGCGTCGAAGTACAGGCGGCTGTGGTCCGAGCGTGTCGCGCGGGGCGGGGCTGACAGCTCGCGGGCAGGCGGGACTGCGAGCGCGGCGGCCGCCTGAGGACCGACGAGCTCGCTGTCCGCCTGCTCCGCCGTGTAGGCGCGCGGGGCCGACTTGACTTCGGGGATGAATGACTCCTGAGCGACTGCGGCGGTGGAGACCAGCGCCAGGAACGGGATGACGAGTGCGTGTGACATGGGGTCCTCACGGGGGTTCTGCTGACTGCGAGGACTGACCCCGAAACCTGCCTGGGCGCGGGCGCACGTCCTCACCCCTACCATCGGGAACGACGGGTGCTCGTTACCGGAATCGGCCCGAATCCGGCCTCCCGCGGCCGGGAGGCGGCATAACGTTCAGCGCGGCTGCGACGAGCGCTCGACGAGCTCGGTGAAGCGCGGATGGTCGCGCAACGACGTCCATTCGTCCGGATCCGTCAGCTCGGACCAGTCGCGGTGCCCGAGCTCCACGGCGGCCACGAGTTCGTCGAGCGCGAGTTCGCGCAGCGCGTCCGCCTCCATCGCGCGCTGAGCAACTTCCATCGTCGGGTCTTCCGCAGCGAGGCGCGCCGAACGCTCGTAGAGCTGCGCCCGGCGCGTGCACCAGTCCGGTTCGGGGACCTTCTCGATGAGCTTCGCGGTCTCGACAGCCTCGCGCCAACGGCCGAGCTCGATCAGCGCCATGCCGCGGTTGTTGTTCATCGAGCGGCGCGTGTCGAGCCATTGCCGGTGGTTCGGCGCGATCTCGAGCGCGTGCCCGATGTGCGTTAGGCCGCGCTCCGTGCTCGCCAGGCTCTGCTCCTTCTGGCCGCGCCGCAGGAGCAGGACCGCCATGTTGTTGCACGTGCCCGCCAGCTCGGACAGGAACGTGGAGTCGTTCGGCTTCTCGCGCGCGACGGACTCCTGCAGCTCGATCGCGCGTAGGATGTGCGTCTCGGCCAAGTCCAGGTTGTTCGCGTAGTACGCGTGGGCGAACAACTGCAGGTTCGCGATCGCCAGGTCGCTGCGGTACGAGGGCACGTCGGGGAAATCGCGCACGAGCGCCTCGCCCAGAGCCAACGCCTGCTCCGAACGCTGCTTCGCGTCGGCCGTGCGACGCACGGCGCCGAGGGCGTTCGCCAGGTTGATGGCGGCCGCGGCGAGCTTCTCCCGCCCGTGCGCATCCGCCGGCTCGCGCTCGTGGTAACCCTCGAGGGTGGCGACGGCTTCCGACAACACGTCCACGGACTCCTCCGCGCGATTCGAGCGCAGGAGGATCGTGCCGAGCCGGTCGAGCTGGCGACCGAGGCCCAACGCGAACCTGCGCTCGTCGGGGAATCGAGCCTGGCCCGCGCGCGAGACCGCCACGGCCTGCCTCGCCGCAGCCTCGGCCGCGGCTTCGCGCCCTCCCCGGCGCTGCTCCAGCTCGGCCAGCTTGTCGAAGCTGCCGCTGCGCTGGAGCTCCGCGTACGCCGTGCGGCGCTCGTCGGGGATGCGCTCGAACGCCGCGCTGGCCTCGGTGATGCGAGCCCGCGCGTCGTCGAGGTTCCCGCGACGCGCGTGGACCTCGCCCAAACGGCCGGCGACATCCGCGAAAGCGCGCAGCGTCGCATCGTCGGCATCCTGACGCTCGGCCTCCAAGCGCATCGGCGCGAGCAGGGTGACGAGCTCGCGTTCCGCCTCGGCCAGGTCCCCGAGCAGCATGTGCATCGCCGAGACCCGGCTCCGCGCCAGCTCGACCTCGCGGCGCAGTACGGGATCGCCTTCGCGCTCGGCCAGGAACCCGGCGTAGAAGTCCAGCGCGTCAGCCAGGAGGTCGCGCCGCACGGAGACCATTTGCGGCACGTCGCGCAGCGTCTCCTGCCCGACGCGGGTCAGCATCGTGTCGACGGCCTGCACGGCCTTCTTCAGGTTGCGGTCCGCCGCCGCGCGCTCCACGTCCGCGCGCTGGCGCTGGCGTTCGGACTCGTCGAGCGCCTTCGTCAGGTCCGTGTTGATCGCCTCCACGCGCCGGTTCGCCACGCGCTGCTGCAAGCCGAAGACGAGCGGACCGCCGACGACCAGCGCGACCGCCAGCGCCGCCGCCGTCGCGCGCGCCGGATTGCGCCGGGCCCAGCCCATGACACGTGCGGCGACGCCCGGCGCCCGAGCCGCGATGGGACGCAGCGAGAGAACGTTCTCGAGGTCCGCAGCGAGCGCCGCGGCGCTCGGATAGCGCTCCGCCGCCTCCGGCTGCATCGCGGTCTGGCACACCAGCGCCAGGTCGTTCGAGATCCCGCGGTGCAGCTTCTTCAACGCGAGCGGCCGCGCCTCGAGGATCCGCTTGCGCAGGACCTCGGTGTCGCCCGGGTCGACGAACGCCGGGCTGAGCGCCAGCATCTCGTACAGCGTCACGCCGATCGCGTACACGTCGGTCCGCGCCCCGATGCGGTCGATCTGCGCGCGCAACTGCTCGGGCGCCATGTACGGCACCGAACCGATCTGCGAGCCCGTGCGCGTCAATGCGCTGGTGGTGCCCAGGCTCGCGAGGCCGAAATCGAGCAGGACGACGCGCCCGTCCGCCGCGATCATCACGTTCGAGGGCTTGATGTCGCGGTGCAGAACGCCGCGCTCGTGCGCGTGCTGGACTGCCATCGCCAGCGCGCGCGCGATCTTGGCCGCGACCTCGCTCCACGAGCCGACGAACAGATCGCCCGCCGGATCCGAGCCACGCGGGGCCGCCGCGACGACGAGGTCGCGCAAGTCACGGCCCGTGAGCTGCGCAGGATCACGCCCCGAGAACGCCGCGAGCACGTTGGCGAGTGAAGCACCGCGCACGTGCTCCATCGCGTAGTACGGAATGCCGCCCTCCTCGCCCGTCGCGTGGATGGGCACGATGGAGGGATGCTGCAAGCGCGCGATGGCGTCGATCTCGCGCTGGAACCGCTCGCGCGCGTTGGCGAAGTACAGCTGCTCGGGCCGGATCAGCTTGAGCGCGACGGGGCGGTGCAGCGACACCTGCTCGGCCAGGTAGACGACGCCCATGCCGCCCGCGCCGAGCCTTTCGATGAGTCGGAAGTCGCCGAGCCGCTCGGGCACCGCGCGGGCGCCGTCGGGTCCGCCGTGGAGCCCAATGCGGCGCAAGAGCTCGATGCGTTCGCGCAGGAGCGCCGCGTGCTCGGGGTTCTCGCCGCACAGGACTTCGAGCGCGCCTTCGCCGTCGGTTTCGAGTCGCTCGAGGCACTCGAAGACGAGGCCCTCCAAGCTGCGCGGTGATCCCTGCGAGTCCATGGGCTGATCCTTGTTCCCCATCGTAGTGCGCGCCTTCGCGAGGAAAGGTCAGGTTCGATGACCGCACGTCCGGACGGTTATTGACAGCCGAACAACCGGCGGGAGGCGCAGCGTGACCGGGAGGAGTTCCCACCTCGCCCCGGGTCGGGAAAACCCCGCAACGGGAGACCTGGGGTAGAAAAGAGTGAGGGTCCCCCGCCATCGCGCGGAATCCGGGACTTTCATTCCCCTCCCAGAGGAGAGTCGTCATGGCCATCCCGCTCGTCCTGATCGCTCGCCGCGCCCTGCTCGTCGCGCTCGTCGCCGTGCCTGCCGCTGCGCAGTGCCCCACCGTGCGGCGCGTGCAGAACTACACCGACGGTCAGCTCACACCCTCGGGTTTCTGCGACGAGCTGCCCGGCGAAGGTGAAGCCACCGTGATCCGGTCGATTCCCACCGGCGAGTTGCCGATCCAGATCCTGCGCATCGGCGTCGGCTGGCGCGGAACGGTCCCGGGCGCGACGCAGACGGAAAGCGCGATCCGCATCCTGCCCGGCGATCCCATCGGGATGCTCAACGGCCCGCCGCCGCTCTACAGCTACCTGAACCCAGTCGTCACCGACGGGCAGATCTCCGTCTTCGACGTCTCGAATGGCCCGACGCCGTGGATCGTCGGGGCGCAGCCGTTCACGGTCTTCCTCGAGTCGAACGGGACCGATTGCGCGTACGGCTTCGTGGCGCACGACGGCGACGGCTGCACGCTCGACGCGAACCGTTTCCGCCCGCTCTACGTCCCGTTCCTGCGCGGCTGGTACGAGTCGTGCACGTACCCGTATCCCCAAGGCCCGATCGGCGGCGACGTCGTGATCTGGGTCGAGTACGTCAGCCTGAACGACTGCGCCGTCGGCACGACGTACTGCTTCGGCGACGGCACGGGCACGGCCTGTCCTTGCAGCAATGCGGGACAGAGCGGGCGCGGCTGCGAGAACTCGTTCGCGACGGGCGGCGGTCGTCTCGAAGCGCACGGCGTTGCGTCGGTCTCATCGGATTCGCTGCAACTGCGCGGCTCGCACCTGCCGCCTACGTCCTCGGCGCTCTTCTTCCAGGGACTCCTGCAGGTCAACGGCGGGCTGGGCAATCCGTTCGGCGACGGGCTGCGCTGCGTGACAGGCTCCGTCGTGCGGATGGGGACGAACTTCGCGACGGGTGGCGAGGTCGACTTCGGCTACGGCGTCGCGGGCGATCCGCTCGTCCACGTCGCTGGCGGGATTCCGCCCGGCGGCGGCTCGCGCGAATACCAGATCTGGTACCGCAACGCGATCGCGTTCTGCACGAGCGCGACCTACAACCTCACGAACGCCGTCACGTTGACCTGGTCGCCCTGATGGATCGACCCGTCGACGACGGAGTCGACGGGTTCGAGCCAGCTGGAACCCGACCGGCTGCCGCTGCAGCGCGCCCGTGACGTCAGGAGCAAAGACGCGGGCCGCGCGGATTCCGCGCGGCCCGCCTGGACTCAAGCATCGGCGGATGACCCGCCCGCCCGATCAGTTGTTGTCGGTGAAATCGATCTCGAGGTCAGGGAGGAAGTCGCAGAAGTCCACCGTGAAGGTGAGCTTCTGGAGTTGGAGCGAGCCATTGATGATGGCGCGAGCCTCGATCAGGTAGTCCCCCGGCACGAGAAGGATCGGATTGTATTCGGTCCCCCACTCGCGATGGTACGGGAAGGGCCCGAAGCAGCTCTCGGTGTTCGTCGAGACCGGCACGTTGTTGATGGTCTCGATCGTCGTCAGTATCAGCGGCGGGCCGGGGTCCTCGATCTTCCACAGCGTGATCCGCGTGGCGAGCGGCAAGGGCGTGCCATCTGGGCTCCTGAGGAGCAGGCGGGCACCGGTCAAGACGCCGTCACCGCACACGGTCGTGGTGATCGTCGTCTCGCTCCCGAGCGTCGGATCGTTGTCGACGAACGTGACCGCGATGTTGGCGCGGATCCCGTAAGCGACGACGCTCGGCCGGAACCAGATCTCGAGCCCGTTGCCCCCCAGCGACTCGCCGGTGAGCAGCCAGAGCGGCAGATCGGGCAGACCCTTGATCTCGAAGGCCGTCGGGTCGGGAGCCAGACCCGTCAGCGTCACGCTCTTGATGAGCACGGGGCACGGGCCGAGGTTCGTGATCAGCAGCGGCTGCTTCTCGACGCAGTAGGCCACCGAGCGCACGACCGTGGCCGGGAAGATGTCCACCGGATGCACGTCGATCACCGCAGCCGGCGTGGTCGCGGTGACCTCGCGGTCAACCACGGCCTCGTCGGGATCGTCGCTCGTGATCCGCAACGTGCAGGTGTGCGTGCCGACTCCGGTCGGCGTGTAGCGGATCGTCACCGCGATGCACTGCCCGCTGATCACCGCTCCCGGGAAGGGATTGTTGAGAATCTCGAAGTCGGGGCAGGCCCCGACGAAGCCGAAGCTCGTCACGAAGAGGTCGCAGTCCCCGTTGTTGCAGACGTTGACCTGGATCTCGGCCAGCTCGCCCGGGCAGACCTGGCCAAAGTCGGTCGAGCCCCGGACCACGATGTCCGGCGGAGGCGCGTTGCCGGAGACCGCGATCACGGCGACCGGGAGGTCGGGATCGTTGCTGAATATCGAGATGTTGGAGATCGCCGGGCCGAGCACGGCGGGACGGAAGCGGATCGGAATGTGAACCGACGTCCCCTGTTGCACCACGATCGGGAACGACACGACGGAGGGCACCTCGAAGGCGGGGTTCGAGCTGGTGATCGCGTTGATCAGAAGATCGCACACCCCGCTGTTGTTGATCGTGAGGTCGAGGTCCACGAAGCCCCCGAGGCACACGTCACCGAAGTTGCCCAGGTCGGCGATCGCCGTCGTGATGTTGCGTGAGCCGCCGAAGCCCGTGACCGCCACTTGGACGAGCGGCGAGGACGGGTCGTTGCTCAGGATCGTCAGGACCGCCGTCTGCGGTCCGCTCGCGGTCGGCGTGAACACGACCTGGAACGGGTAGCAGAAGCCGGAGGCCAGCGTGACCGGATACCCAGAGCTGGGCTCGATCGCCGCGAACTGCGGGTCGGAGGACGTGATGTCGAGCACCTGCAACTGCGCGCACTGATCCGGCGGCCCGACGTTGCAGACGAACATCGTCTCCGTGCTGGAGGACCCCAGGCACGTCGGCGCAAAGGCGACGTCACCCGGGACAGAGATGGACGGAGCAGCGATCCGCGTCGAGATGCGCCAGACTCCGAACCCCTGTGTGCCCAGGAAGATGTCCACGACTTCGGTGCCGACATGGTCGAAGTAGGCGAACCAAGGGCGCGGGATGTGCGGAATGCCCGTGATCGCGGACGTGAGCGGGTCGGTGAGGAGCGCCCACTGGTTCCCGCCGTTGCGGCTGATGAAGATGCCCGAGTCGCGGCCGGCGGCGACGATGATGTTCGGAAAGGCCGGATCGAACGCGATCAGGACCGGCTGTGCATAGCCGCCGAACCCGGTGAAGTTCGTCGGGCCCAAGGTGTTCTGGTAGGGGAAGGTGCCACCGCCCTGCATCAGCGAGTCCAGGTCGGTATCGGGCTGCCAGGTCGCCCCGCCGTTGAGGGAGCGGAACATCCGCGGACCCGCAAGCGTGTTCGCGGCCACGTACAGACGCGCCGAATCGGATCGGTCGGTTCCGAAGACGATGATGCCCAAGCCGCCGGGGACGTTGTCGTCGATGCGGTCCCAGACGCCCGCCGGGTCGGTCCCGACGAATTTCCAGAGCTGGGAACCACCGATCCCGTTGGCACCACCGACCTGCACGTAGAAGGTCGGTACTCCGCCACTGAGCGCGGCGCGCACGCCGTTCATCTGGCCGGAGTTGGGCTCGGTCGCGTCACCGAGCTCGGTCCACACGATCGGTACGGCTTCGACGTCCAGGGTGATGAAGAGCCCGCCGTCGCTGCCCGCCGCTCCGCCCGGGCAGCCGTTGTTCTCGGTGCCGTCGTCCACGGTGCCGTTGTTGTCGTTGTCGATCCCGTCCGACTGGTAATTGTCGAAGCAATTCTGCATCAACATCGCGAATCGGTCATTACCGAACACATCGATGCTCTCGTCGAAGTTGAAGGCCGGCGTCAAGCCGCCGGGGGGGTAGGCGTTGAGCTGCGTGTTGGAGGCCCCGGGGATCCCGCGGGTTGAGATGAAGGTCGGGAACTGCCGGCCGTTGCCAAACGAGCCCTGGGTGTAGACCACCGTGTCGTTGTCGGCACCGAAGTCGAACGTGTCGCAGCAGTCGGGGTTGTGCCAGGTGCCGCTGGGGTCTGCAGCCGCCGCCAGGGTGTTGGCGAAGGTGCCTGTGTCCTGGCAACCGAAGTAGATGTCCTCGTCGTTGGCGCCGGGTTGGTTGACACCGAAGTGTCCGAACAGCCAAAGCCCGTGGGGAGTACGGAGCGGCTGCTCCCAGACCAGGTCCACAGTGCTCGTCGGGCTCTCCGACGTATTCATGGCGAAGTACACGCCGCCGTCGTTCGAGAACATGACCGGCACGGCGTCGGTTGCATCCTCGCTGTCGAACACGATGTCACCGACGTCGTCGTGAGCGCCTGTGGCGGCGCCCAGGCCGCCGCGCGTGAAGCCGCCGAACCAACCCGCCGAGAGCGGGTTCGTGGCTGGCGGACAGCGATTCGCTCCGCCCGGCGCCGGCGTGGCCGGCGTGGTGCAGGCCGCGCGGTAGAGCGACACGCCGCCGGTCCAGAGGTCGAAGCCCACCGTTTTCTGGTTCGTGGCGACGAACGGGATGCGGCCACCGCCGCGGATCGGGTCCGTGCGACCGAGGGTCGTCCAGGTCGCACCCGCGTCATCCGACTCGAGCAGGTTGTTGTTGGTCCCCGCGACGAACAGCACGTAGCTCTCATCGGGCGAGACCGCGATCGAGCGACCACCCGTGGGCAGGCTGTTCACGGACCACGTCAGGCCGCCATCCGTCGAACGGTGGTGGCCGCCGTTCGAGACGATGTCGATGATGCCCTGACCTGTCGGTCCAGGCCCTTGCACGACGACGTCGAGGACTTCGGTAGCTACGGACTCCGGCGTCGGATCGACAAAGATCCAGGTCGCGCCGGCGTCGTTGCTGATCGCGAGGCCACAGTTCGTGCCGATGCAGACGACATTGGGGGCGTCGGGGCGCACCGAGATGCCAAATGCGGCAGGTTGGGTTCGCCTCGCGTCGATGACGGTGTAGCCGGCCACGGGGGTGTTGTCGCCCGGACCGCCTTCGGCCGCCGGGGAGTTGGGCACGGCCGATGCGGGATGGCTCCACGTCGTGCCGCCGTCCGTGCTGACCTGGATGCCGGACACCGAGTTCGTGCGACCGTCGAAGAACGAGGTCGCGTAGACGATCTGCGCGTTGTTGGGGTTGACCTCGACGTCCCAGACGACGACCGGCGTGTGCCCTTCGAGCCGCTCCCAATTCAGGCCCGAGTCCGTGCTGCGGTAGACACCACCCCACTCGCTGGCGGCGAAGAAGGCCGTGTTGTCTCCCGGAACGGTGGCCAGGCCGTTGACCCGGCCGCCTGAAGCGCCGTCGGGATCGGTCGGATCGAGATCGGAGTTGTTCGGGTTGATGTCCGCGAAGAGCGGCGCGCACGCTCCACCCACGAACCAGCCGGGCACGAAGGGCAGCGTCGGCACGGGAGCGGTCGCGGTCGCGGGCGCGCTCGTGATGGCCATGGCCGTCCCCACGGTCGTGGTCGTGCTGCTCGCGATCCAACCGGCGCTGTGCCGTGTCAGCACCTGCCAGTAGACCGTGCGCACCGAGCCGAGAGGGCCGAAGTCGAACGTGGCCTGACCGGGCTCGAGCACGTCCGAGATCCGGTAATCGCCCCAGTGGAAGCCGTCCTCGCGCAACGTGACCATGACGCGTTGCTCGCTGCCGGAACGCTTCGCAGGCGTCCACTGCAGCCGCACCGTGCCGACGATGTTCGAGACCGGATCGTCGAGGAAGAAGCCGCTGAGGTTCGTCGCTGCGCCGGCGGATTGCTCCGTCGGCTGCGGCGTCCGGGCGCCCAGAGTTGCACTGGGAACTGTGGCCTCACTTGCGCCGATCGGAGCCTGCACAGCGGATGCTGCAGGGAACTGGGTTACGGCGAGGAGAACCAGGGCGGAGACGAGAGTGCTCCGACTGCACGGTGTGTGTGCCATGGTGAGATTCGCGGAGGGTTCGGGGGGAGATTGCGACTCGACGTGGGGGGGAAACCGACGCGACGGCGACGTCCTTGCGATCCCGTTGCGGTCAGGAGACGAAAGAGACTTCGTGAGCGCGGTGCGAGTGAGCCCGAGTGCCGTGGGGTTCCCGTCGAGCGAACGGCGAGCGAATCCGGGCCCCTGGCCCAACCAGCACGGGGCTGATGGTAAGCACGCTCGCTCGAGGCGTGGGGGCTGCCTTTAGATTTCTTCATCCTAAAATTGGGACCAGCTCGGGGCAGCGCGCTCGGTCGCCCGTAGGGACTTCCGCCCGATCGGCAAGCGCGAGGCCGGTCGGTCAGGTCGTTCCAAACCCTTGTGAATTCATGACCTGAGCCTCCTCCCCAGCGCCTCGATCGCGGCTCATCGCTCCAGCGACGGCGGGTCCCTGGTCCGATCGGGGCACGGCCGTGCTGTGCGGGCCCGGCCCGCAGTCCCGCGGAATCCGCGCGGGGGCAAGCCCAAACGCGGGAATGGGGCCGACGCAAGGTCCGGCCCGGGCGGACCTCAATTCGGCAGCAGCGGGGCGAATTGCGACTTCGTTGGCCCCGCTCCCGCGAAGCTCACGTCGTCCAGGTAATCCGAACCCCGTTCGTGAGGTTGAACGGGCTCGGCGTGCAGAACGGCGCCACGTTGCGGTACCAGACCTGGTAATAGCGCAGACCCGGGACCGTCACCCCGCCCGCGGAGGAGACCGAGGGATCCGAACCCTGCGGGTACTGCGCGGCACCGAACGACACCGGCCTCGTCCGGATGCGCGTGACCGTGCCCCCGGCGCAGCGCAAGCCATCGCCGAACGGAGCGGACAACGGCGCCGTTCCCTGGAAGAAGAGACAAGCCGTGGTGGTGGGCATGCCGCTCCCGGTCAACACGATCGTGTCGTTCGCCAGGCTCGCACTCCCCGTCGCCACGAGGTTCGCGCCCGCCGGATTGAAGGAGTGCGCGCAGCCGTTCCCCGGCCCGCCCGAGTTCGCGCAGGGGCAGGGCGTGCCGCTGCCATCACCGAAACAGTAGGCCGAGCCGATCGAGCAGCTCGTGCCGGAGTTCGTGATCCCGAAGGTTCCGAAGCTGGACGTGGAGCCGGGGAACCGTCCGATCTGGATCGTGTACGCCTGACCGCACTCCACGCTCCACGAGACCGTCGACGGCAGGTCGCAGACCCCGCCGGTGTCGTCGTTGCAGGCGATTGCGGCGGCCACCGGACACCCGCTGCCCCGGTAGATCGCGACCTTCGTGTCGATGCCGCTGCCCGGATCCAGACCACCGCAGGTCGTGAGCGTCGCGGCTCCGCCTTGCGCGGCGATCCACGTGTACCACTGGTCGTTCGCGATCCCCGTCAGCCCCGCGTGCAGGCAGAGCGTTTCGGCCTGCCCTTGGGCGCCGGTCGTGGTGAAGCGATTGTCGAAAGGGTGAGGTCCGGGCCCGCTGATGAACGTCGGGCTCGCGCACTCGTTGTTGGCGGGCACGGCGCTCTCCGAGAGCGTGAACGTGCCATCGCCTCCGCCGGTGCCCGGGAAGTGACCGAGCTGGAGGAGATAGGCCTGTCCGGCGAGCACCGGGAATTGCAGGCGCGAGAGCAGCCCGCAGGAGTCGTCATTGCAAGCCAGCGGTGGACTGCTCGGGCACGAGCTTCCACTGTACACCGCGATCTTCGTGTCCACGCCCGATGTGCCACCGCACAGGGCGAACTCTGCCGCGCCGTTCACGGACGCCGTCCACGTGAACCACACGTCGAATGCGATCCCCGTCGTCCCGAAGAAGTCGCAAATGGCGTTCGTCTGCCCTTGCGTTCCGGTCGTCGCCGACAGGGTGCTGAACGGGAAGACGCCGCTTCCCGTGATCGGATCGGGTGTCGTGCACGAGTCCGAGCCGCCGACGACCAGCCCCTGAGTGCCACCGCCACCCGCTGTCCCGAGCTGGGGCGGCAGCTTGATCGGCGTCTTGGGGTTCTGGAGCAGGGTCAGCGCGAGGAGAGCGAGGGGGGTGAGCATGATGGCGGCGCGGCGAGGGGTAAGTTCATGGAGAGCGGCCGCTTTCAGCATAGCGGTGCCTTTCCACTTGGGGGGTGTGGCCCGGTTCCCGGCGGCTCCCGCGCCTGATGGTGTCCCGGGCTGATGGCCCTGTTGGATAGGGTCGACAGCGGAGCATCGCTCGAAGAGGCCTGGTCAGACTGAGCGATCAGGCTCGGCCGCCTAGCCACTCGACGTGCAAACGTCGGGTCGCCTTGAAATGGGCACGATCGGCGGCCCTTCCTAGAGCAGACGCGCTAAGGAGGGGTGACCATGGCGTGGTCGATTATCGACCACGGCATTCTGGATGGGCAAGAAACAGGCACTGAGTGGCATCCAGGCGCTGCTGACGTCTTGGAGCTAGCCAGAGCAGCCCCCGGCGAGGTGCTGCGTCACTCGCCGGACGCGGGCCCCGGAAGGGCGCGCGCGGGGTCGTCTCCGAGGTCGCCAGGAGCGCGCAGACTCGGCAACTCGGGCAGGGACGAGCCGGCGATTCCCTGCAGGTCGCCGTACATGCCGCTCGTGCTACGCAGCACGCGGTCGATCTGCTTCTCGCGCTTCGCCCACTGCTTCTCCGTGGCGCGTCTCTCCGCGGCGAGATCCGTGCTCATCGTCGTGAACGCCTCGACGATGCCCTCGACGCGCGCGCGGAACTCGGGGCCGCACAGATATGCGTAGAGCAGCTCCATCTTCGTCTCGCGACCGGTGCTGGCCGTCCGCGCGGCGGCGGCCTGCATCAACGCGAACCGCAGCGCCTGCGCAAGCGGCATCGAGCACAGCCTGTCGGTGATCCACACACCGTCGACGAACCCGAAGCGCTCCATGTTGTCGGGGAGCACGGTCGTGACGAGGATCGCCACGTCCGCGCGCGACTCGCGCTGATCGGAACGGAGCTTGGGCAGCCACGTGTCGCTCCACGCGCGAGTGCGCTTGCACTCCCACAGGATCGTGCCCACGGGCGCGCCGGTCGGGCCGGAGACGCGTTGGAGGCAGTCGGCGCCGCGCACGCCCTTCGGCACCGGCAGAAGCGCGTCGAGCGGAAACGTCGCCTGCAACGTCGCTTCCAGGTCGAGTTCCTGCACCTCGCCCTGGAGCTGCTGCGAGCCCTGCTCGGCCTTGCGCTGCCACTCCGCCATCTGCACGCGCAAATCGTTGATGACCTTGTCCTTCTCCGCTTCCTTGAGCCGGTGACTCTCGGCGAACTCGCGCTGCGCCTGCTCGCGCACCTTGGCCTTCTCCGCGTCCATCTGGCGCTGCTTCTCCAGGTCCCACTCGCGCCTCTCCTCCTCGAGCCGCGTCTTCTCCTGACGCAGCGCCAGCTCGGCGTTCTGCGCGGCCGCGAGCTTCCTGGCCTTCTCCTCGCAGTCCGCCTGCAGCTCGGCCAGCCGCGGTCCCATCTCGGCCACGACGGCCGCGCGCGCCGACTTGGACGCGGTCTCGCGCTCGGCAGCGAGACGCTTGGCGACCTCGAGGTCGAGTGCAGCGGTCTTCTCGGCGAGCTCGCGCTCCTTGTTCAGGACCTCGATCTGCTTCTTGCGGGCTTCGTCGAGCGCCGTCTTCTGGGCGCGGTTGTCCGCCTGGAGCCTCTCCAGCTCGACGCCGATCGACTCCTTCGCACTCGCTTCGACTTCGGCGGTGATGCGCTGGCGTTCCGCAGCCAGCTTCGCCTCGACGAGCGGGCGCGCGAGCGCCTCGGTCAGGTGGATCGGCTTCTGGCAGTGCGGACAGTTGAAGGTCGGATCGGAAGCAGCCTGCATGCGCGCAGCCTACTGCGCGGATCGGCGGACGTGGACGGCCGTAGGACGGACGAGCTGCGGGCCGTCCGCGGACGGAACTACGGTCGCACGATCGTCGTCGTCTGGCCGTCCAGCCGGACGGGCAGCCGCGCGACCTCCTCGCCCTTCTTCCACAGCACGACCGTGCGGCCCTTCTCCTCGGCCTCCACGACCTCGCTGCGGCCCTCGAGGATCGAGCGCACGCAACGTCAGCTCCAGGAGCAGGCGGATCGCCGCGTCGATCTCGCCTTCGCCGAATTCGGGCGTGGACTCGGCCCAAGTGCAGTAGCGCTGCGCCGTCGCGGCGAATCGGGCGATGGGGTTGCGCTCCCCCACCTCGCCCGCGGTCACGTCAGGATCTCGCCCAGCACCTTCTGCGCGAGCTTGCCGTCGAGCTGGCCCCTGTGCTTCGCCATCGCGGCCTTCATCACCGTGCCCATGTCCTTCTTGGACGAGAGCCCAAGCTCCTTCGCGATCGATTGGATCGCGGCCTTGGCCTCGGCCTCGCTCATCGCTTTGGGCAAGTAGGTCTGGATCACGACGAGCTCGGCCTTCTCCTTCGCGGAGAGGTCCGTCCTGCCGGCCTTGTCGAACTCGTCGATCGACTGCTGGCGCTGCTTCGCCGCCTTCATGAGCACGTCCTGCTCGATCTCGGGCGTGATCGTCTTGCCCTCCTGCAGCTCGAGCCGTTTCAGCTCGGAAATGACCAGGCGCAGCGTGTCGCGCACGACCTCGTTCTTGGCGAGCATCGCCTTCTTCACGTCGGCTTCGAGCGTTTCCTTCAGGGGCATGGAATCACTCTTCCTCGCGCGTGTCGTCGACCTCTTCGTCGTCCCCATCGTCCGTCCCGTCGTCGGGGGCGACGGGGATGATCGTCACGGGGCGCTCGCGCGCTTCCGTCGCGTACTTCTCCAGGTCGGCCTCGCTGACGACCTCGAGGGAGACGAGCTTGTCACCGTCCTTCAGGTTGACGAGCCGAACGCCTTGCGTGTTGCGCCCGATCGTCGAGACCTCGGCGACCGGAGTGCGCACGAGCATCCCGCCCTGCGTGATGAACAGCACGTCGTCGCCCTCGCGCGCCAGCGCGACCGCTACGACCGGTCCGTTGCGATCGGTCGTCTTGATGTCGATGACGCCTTGGCCGCCGCGCCCCTTGATCGGGTACTCCGGAATGAGCGAGCGCTTGCCGTAGCCCTCGGCGCATCCGGTGATCAGGGTCGCGCTGTCGTCGTTCGCCACGACCACGCCGACGACCTTGTCGTCGCCCAAGAGCTTGATGCCGCGCACGCCGTAGCTCGTGCGGCCCATCTCGCGCGCGGCCTTCTCGTCGAAGCGGATCGCCTGCCCGTCTCGCGAGCACAGGATCAAGGTGTCGCCCGGCCTCGTCAGGGTCACCCCGACGACAGCGTCGTTCTCGTCCAGCAGGATGGCGCGGATGCCGCCCTTCTTGGGACGCGAGTACTTCTCGAGCTTCGTCTTCTTGACCGTGCCGCCGCGCGTCGCGAAGAACACGCAGCTCTCCGAGTCGAACTCGCGCACGCGCAGGACGTTCGTGATCTCCTCGCCCTCCTCGAGCGGCAGCAGGTTGCGCATCGCGCGCCCCTTGCTGGTGCGGCTCGCTTCGGGCACCTGGTAGACCTTGAGCCAGTACACCTTGCCCTTGTTCGAGAACGCGAGCAGGTGGTCGTGCGTGCCGGCCGCGAACAGCGACTTGAGCGCGTCGCCCTCCTTGTTCTCGCTGCCCTTGATGCCGCGGCCACCGCGGCCCTGCGCGCGGTAGACGTCGAGCGGGACGCGCTTGATGTAGCCGTCCTGGCTGACGGTCACGACCATCATCTCCTCGGCGATCAGCTCCTCGATGTCGAAGCCGCCGTCGATCTCCTCGGTCGAGATCTCGGTCCGCCGCTCGTCGCCGTACTTCTTCTCGATGTCGTCGAGGTCGGCCTTGATGATCGCCGTGACGCGTTCCTCGCGCGCCAGGATGTCGTTCAGGTCCGCGATCTCGGCCACCAGCGCGTTGAACTCGGCTTCCAGCTTCTCGCGCTCGAGCCCGGTCAACGCGCCGAGGCGCATGTCGACGATCGCCTGCGATTGGCGCTCGGACAGCCCGAACGCGGTGCGCAAAGCCTCGCGCGCGGCCTCGCGGTCCGCGCTGGCGCGGATGATCGCGATCACCTCGTCGATGCGGTCGACGGCGATCCGCAGTCCTTCGACGATGTGCTTCCGGTCCTCGGCCTTGCCGAGCAGGAAGCGCGTGCGCCTGCGGATGACGATGCGACGGTGCTTGATGTAGGCGTCGAGCAGCCCGCGCAGCGTCAGCGTGCGCGGCTGGCGGTCGTCGATCGCCAGGTTGATGATCGAGACGGTCTGCTGGAGCGGCGTGTACTGGAAGAGCTGGTTGACGACGACCTGCGGGTCCTCGCCCTTCTTCAGCTCGATGACGAGACGCAGCCCGTCGCGGTCGGATTCGTCGCGGACGTCGGAAATCCCCGTGATCCGCTGCTCTTTGACGACCTCGACGATCTTGTCGATGATCGCCAGCTTGCGGACCTGGTACGGGATCTCGGTGATGACGATCTGCTGCTTGGTGCGCGTGTCCTCGACCCGGTATTTCGCGCGCAGCCGCGAGATGCCGCGGCCCGTGGCGTAGGCCTGCAGGATCCCGCTGCGGCCCATCACGATGCCGCCGGTCGGGAAGTCGGGGCCCTTCACCAGCTCGCACAGCTCGGCGATCGTCACGCCGGGGTCGTCCAGCACCCGGCGCAGCGCGGCGCAGATCTCGCCCAGGTTGTGCGGCGGCAGGCTCGTCGCCATGCCGACCGCGATGCCGTCCGATCCGTTGCACAGCAGGTTCGGGAAGCGCCCCGGCAGCACGACCGGCTGCGTGCGCGTGTCGTCGTAGTTGGGCTCGACATCGACCGTGTCCTGCTCGAGGTCCGCCATCATCTCGACGGCGGTGCCGGCCATGCGCGCCTCCGTGTAGCGCATCGCGGCCGGCGGATCGCCGTCGATCGATCCGAAGTTTCCCTGGCCGTCGACGAGCGGGTAGCGCAGCGAGAAATCCTGCGCCAGGCGCACGAGCGTCGGGTAGATCACCGCCTCGCCGTGCGGGTGGTAGTTGCCGGACGTGTCGCCGGCGATCTTGGCGCACTTCCTGTACTTGGCGCGCGGCGTCAGGTTCAGGTCGTTCATCGCCACGAGGATGCGCCGCTGGCTGGGCTTCAGCCCGTCGCGCACGTCGGGCAGCGCGCGCGAGTGGATGACGGAGAGCGCGTACGTGAGATAGCTCTCCTTCATCTCGCGCTCGATGTGGCGCGGCGTGATGCGTCCCGCATCGCGCGGGGGAGTCCCCCCGGTCGGAGGCTGGCCCCCGTTCGGCGGGCCAGCGGGCGGAATGGTGTCGTGCGGTCCGGTCATGAGAGAGCGCGGGGGCGGTCTGGCGCGGCGTGGAGGCCGCGCGGCGGAGGGGTTCCTGGCCACCGCCGGAAGGCCCCTCCCGGGCCGGCGCGGAGGGCGGCCCAGTCCGGCGATTATCCGTGGTTTCCGGCCTCGAATCCAGCACCGGCGGGGAGCAGGATGGGCCCCTTCCCCGACGCCCCGGACCCCCCATGCCCCGCCCCGGACCCTCCCCCCTCGCGCGCGCCCTGGGCCGCATCCCCTCCGGGATCTACATCGTCACGACGCTGCGCTCGGGAGCCCCCGTGGGCTTCGTCGGATCCCTTGTCCAGCAAGTTGCATTCGACCCGCCGACGGTCGTCCTGGCCGTCGGAACCGAGCGCGAGCAACTCCTCGACCTGCGCGCCGCGGGCCGTTTCGCGCTGTCGGTCCTGGCCGAGGGCGACCAGGCCTTGATGGGCCCGTTCCTGAAGCGGCTGCCGCCCGGCACGTCGCCCTTCGACGGCCTCGAACTATCCCGGACGAGCGCGGGACTTACGGTCCTGGCCGGCGCCCTGGCCTGGCTGGATTGCCGCATCACGGGCGAGCGCGCCGTCGGCGACCACGTGGTCGTGTTCGGCGAGGTCGAGGAGGGCCAGACGCTGCGGGAGGCGGAACCGCGCGTGCACTTGCGGCGCAACGGGCTGGGGTATTGAGGAGCCCGCGCCTGCGCGGCTGATCGTCAGGGCGGATTCCCTGCATCGTCATTCGATGCGAAACCCTCACTCGTCCGCAGCGAGCGCAGCGCGTTCCACTCGGCTGCCGCCTCCACGTCCCCGGAGCGCGTGGCGCGCTCGATCTCGCGCGTGAGCTGCTGCACGTCGACCCCGTCGCCGCTGAGCGTGGCGCCGCGAGCGACGAGGCGCGCCAGGAGCGGGTCGAGATCGTCGATGTGCCGCGCGCGCTCGGCCGCGGCCGCGTAATCGCCCAAACGCAAGTCGGCGCGCACTCGATCGACCGGCAGGTCCGAGAGGAGGCGCACGGCGTGCAGGCCCAGCGCGACGACCAGGAGCACGCAGCCCAGGATGCTCGCGATCCGGATCGTGCGGTGCAGGCGCGCGGCGACCGACGGGTCGGCCTGCGCGTGCTCGAGGAAGCGCACGCGCTCCGCGATGCTGAAGTGCCGCCAGCCGGCGACGTCGCGCAGGCGCCCGCCGACGCGCTCGAGCGCCGCGATCAGCGTGTGCGTCTCCCCCAGCAGATCGAGGGCGTGCAGGTCGGCCTGCAGCTCGCAGCGCCGCGAGAGCCACGAGAACGACGCGAACCAGGCTGCCAGGAACGCCAGGACGACCACGCCGGCCCACACCGGCTCGTCCGCGAAGAACCAGCGCGCGGTGAGGTCCCCGAAGAGGAACGCGACGAGCACCCAGGCCACGAACAGCGGCACGTGCGAGCGGACGGCGTGCCCCATCTCGTGCGCGAAGACCGCCGCCAGCTCGCGCGGCGGCAGCTGGGTCAGGAGCTCGTCCGAGAAGAGCACCGTGCGGCTCTTCTTCGTGAGGCCGATGATCGCGGCGTTCGCGACCTGGTTCCCGGTCCGCCAGACGCGCAGCCGCGGCGTGCCGAATCCCGCTTCGCGCGCCAGCGCGAGCACCGCTTCGCGCTGGTAGCCGGCCGGCAACGGCGCGGTCTCCCACACGTGCTCCAGCAGGAATGGCAAGCCCAGCGAGAGCACGAGCAGCAAGCCGCCGGCGAACGCGGCGTGGAAGACGCCGATCTCCTCGACCGCGACGCGCGCTTCCTCGCTCGCGCCGACGACGGCGGCCGCGAAAACGTAGAACAGCACGGGCGCCAGGCCGGCGACGAGCATGCGCGTGTGAAAGCCGAGCCACGCGTCGCGCTCCGGCCGCGCGACGAAGCGGATGCTGCGCGCGTGCAGCGCGGCGAGCTCGAACAGGAGCCACGGCGCGAGGAGCAGCAGGACGCGCAAGTCGGGCCAGGCCAGCAGCGACACGTCCCCGCCGGTCCAGCGACCGACGGCTGAGCGCCATCCGCAGGCCCACAGCGCCAGGACGTAGAGCAGGATCGGGCTGGCGACGAGCCCGCGGTGCAGCCATTCCCCGACGCGGAACCTCCCGCGCAAGTACGCGCGTTCCGCGACGAACGCGAGCGCGTAGACGAGCGGCGTCAGCAGCACGATCACCCACGTCGGCGCGAACCCCTTCTCGAACCAGGCCTCCGCCGCCGCGACGGCCGCGAGGGCGAGCACGACGTGGCCGAGGCTGCCCATCGCCAGCGAGCTCAGCGCCGCGCCGACGGGACGGGATCGATCTCGCCCGTCTGGATGACGGGACCTTCGAGCGTCACCGAGCCGTCCTGCCCCGCATCCACGCGCAGCGTGCCGCCGGGCAGCTCGAGCTCGACCGGCCAGCGCGCGAGCCCGCGGTCGACGGCGACGAGGGCCGCGGCGCAGGCTCCGGTGCCACACGCCTGTGTCTCGCCGACGCCGCGCTCCCACACGCGCAGGTGGAAGCGCCCGTCGCGCTGCGCCAGGAACTCGATGTTCGTTCCGCGCTCGAAGCGGCGGTGGGTCTCGAGAGCAGGGCCCAGCGTGCGGACCGGCGCCGCGCGCTCGTCCCCGACGATCACGACGAAGTGCGGGTTGCCGACGTCGACGCGCGTGCCGCTCACCGCGTGCGCGCGCCCGCCGACGTCGGCCTCGAGCGCTTCGTCGCGCTTCAGGATGCGCGGCCGGCCCATGCCGATGCGCGCGGCGACGACGCGGCCGTCCTGCAACCGCACGTCGACAGGATGGAGTCCGGCGCAGTCCTCGATCACGAGGCGTTCGCCGTGCACGTGGCCGCGCTCCAAGGCCAGTTTGGCGATGCAGCGCAAGCCGTTGCCGCACGTCTCGGACGAGCTGCCGTCGGCGTTGACGACGTCCATGCGCACGTCACCACCCTCGCGGCCGCGCGACAGGATCAAGAGCCCGTCCAGCTTCTCCCCGCCCGCACGCGGCGCGCATACAGCCCGCGCCAGCGCGACGAGGTCGGACGGGATCGGCTGCGCGATGCCGTCGAGGACGGCGAAGACGTTGCCGGCGCCAGATAGGACCGGGAAGAGCGCGCTCATCCGAATCCCCGGCCGGCGCCGCCGATCTTCTGCGTGTTCTTGAAGTGCACCTTGGCCACCTTCGAGAGCCCCTCGAACCCGTGCAGGGCGACGTAGCGGCGCGCCGAGCGGTCGACCGGATCGCCCGCGCCCTTGTGCAGGTCGACGGCGGCCTCTGCGGAGAGCTCCTTGAGCGCGGTCAGGAACTCCTCGCGCGCCAGCACGCTGGCCGCCGCGACGGCCGGCTCCGATTCGGCGCGCACGCGCTGCTCCAGACGGATGCCAAGGCTCTTCAAGCGCTTCTCCAAGAGCTTCTCGTTCGCGAAACGGTCGACCACCACCCGGATTCCGGGCCGCGCGAGCTCCGTCAGCGCCTGCGTGTGCAGGTCGGCGAGCAGTTCGTTCAGCTTGCCCGGCTGGTAGCGCCGGTTGTAGTCTGGCGGATCGAGGCGCGCGATCGCGTGCGCATAGCGCGTGCGCAGCGCGCCGCCCAGGCGCAGGCACTGCTCGTCCGTCAGCGTCTTGCTGTCGCGCACGCCGCTGCGCCGGACTTCCTCGGACTGGCCCGGCTCCAGGCGCACAGCGGCGACGACGAGCGGGCCGAAGTAGTCGCCCTTGCCGACTTCGTCGCTGCCGATCACGGCCTCGTCGGTCGCCGACGGCGCGCTAGCGTCCGCGTCCGGTGTCGCGGCCCGTGTCGCGCTGGGGCGCGCGTCCGCGATCCAGCGCGCGACAAAGGCCTCCGGGTCGGCCGCCTGGACGACGAGCTTGCCGGACGCGTAGAGCGTCGCGACCGCGCCCTCGCCCTTCGCGCTGAACAGCGCGTGCGGAACCGGTCGGAAATCGAAGTCCCCGGCCGCGAGCGCCGCGCGCAGGTCGGCGCCGCGCGACGGCGGCACCAAGAGGACGAGCGTGCGCTGGGTCACGCGGCCATCGTAGAGTACGCGGCGGTGTCAGACACCGGCGCCTTCGACACCGGGCTCACGCCCGCCGACCTCGACCCGCAGCGCCCGCGGTCGATCCACACGCCGTGGGGCGAGTTCGCACTCTTTCGGGTCGGCGCGCGCGTCCTGTGCGTGCAGAGCTTCTGCCCGCATCTGGGCGGGCCGCTCTTCCAGGGCACAGTGTTCCAGGCGGACGGCTGCGAAGCGCGGGTCACGTGCCCGTGGCACCAGTGGGTGTTCTCGCTCGAGACGGGCACGCGCGTGGACCTGGCCGGTCGCATCCTCGGGCGTCATCACCGGCTGGTGCGCTGCGAGGTCGCTGCGTCCGAGTGCGGGACGGTCGTCCTGCTCGAGCCGGAAGGCCGCCCGCGGATCTGACGCGCGCAAGTGCCACTCACTGGACGCGTGGCGAAGCCCCCCGCGCGCGCGGAGCGCGCGCTCGGCGCGCGACCAGCGCGCCCAATAAGATGGGGCGCGCGGTTCAAGCGCGCGCCCCTTGGCCCTACCATCACGGCCCGCCGCGAACTCGCTGCGGCGTGCGAACAACGGCGGAGAAACCATGGCCAAGATCCAAGACTCGATCCTCGAATCGATCGGCAACACGCCGATGGTCCGCTTGCGCCGCGTCGGCCGCGAGACGGGATGCGAGTTCCTCGCGAAGTGCGAATTCCTCAACGCCGGCGGCTCGATCAAGGACCGCATCGGGCGGCGCATGCTCGAGGAGGCACAGAAGAAGGGGCGCATCAAGCCGGGCGACACGCTGATCGAGCCCACGAGCGGCAACACGGGCATCGGGCTCGCGCTGGCGGCGGCCATCTACGGCTACCGCATGATCATCACGATGCCGGAGAAGATGAGCCGCGAGAAGCAGGTCGTGCTCGAGGCGCTGGGTGCCGAGATCATCCGCACGCCGACCGAAGCCGCCTGGGACTCGCCGCAGAGCCACATCGGCGTCGCCAAGCAGCTGCAGAAAATCCTGCCCAACGCGCACATCCTCGATCAGTACGGAAACCCCGACAACCCGTTGGCGCACTACCTCGGCACGGCCGAGGAGATCATCGAGCAGACGGACGGTCAGTTCGACTACTGCGTCATGACCGCCGGCACGGGCGGGACGATCTCGGGCGTGGCGCGCAAGATCAAGGAGAAGGTGCCCAGGGCGAAGATCGTCGGCGTCGATCCGGTCGGCTCGATCCTGGCCGGTCCCGGTCCGATCCACAGCTACAAGGTCGAGGGCATCGGCTACGACTTCATCCCCGACGTGCTCGATCGGAAGCTCGTCGACGAGTGGATCAAGACGGAGGACCGGCCGTCGTTCCTCATGGCGCGCAAGCTGATCCGCCAGGAGGGTCTCTTGTGCGGCGGCAGCTCGGGCTCCGCGATGTGGGCCGCGCGCGAGATCGCGCGCCGCGAAGGGCCAGGCAAGCGCTTCGTCGTGATCCTGTCCGATTCCGTGCGGAACTACATGACGAAGTTCATGGACGACCGCTGGATGCGCGAGAACGGCTTCACCGAGACGTCGTGGGAGACGGGCAGCGTCGGAGAACTGATGCGGCTCGTGCCGCACCGCAAGCTGGTCACGGCGTCGAGTGCGGACACCGTGGCGGACTCCGTCATGAGCATGAAGGAGCACGGCATCAGCCAGTTGCCGGTCCTCGACGATGGCGCGCTGGTCGGGATCGTCACCGAGTCGGACCTGCTTTCGAAGCTCGTCGACGGCCGCGCGACGCTCTCCAGCGCCGTCGCGGAGGTCATGTTCCGCAACGTGACGACCGTGCGGACGAGCGAGGACGCCTCGAAGCTGCTCGAGATCTTCGCCAAGGGCATGGTCGGGCTCGTGCAGGACGAGTCGGACAAGCTGCTTGGCGTCGTGACGAAGATGGACCTGGTCGACGTGTTGACGGCGCGCTCGACGCGATAGCTCCGCCCCTTGGGCGCGGGGCCACCAGGATCTGCTCCTCCCGCCTTCGCGTGTCCCGGACCATCCAGCTGACAGGGCGGCGCCGCAGGTACGCGCGTGCGCGCGATGCAACGGGTCGGATCGATTCGAGCCGGTGGCTCAGCCCGCGGGCGCGACCCGCGCCGGCCACAGGTTGCGCACGGCGCCCACCAGCGACAGCGTGCCCACCCACAGGAAGCTCACGAGGAACAGCGCCAGGAACGGCAGCGAGGTCCAGGCCTCGCGCTCGATCGCGACCGAGATGCCCCACGTGAACCAGCCGGCCAGGAGCAGCTCGACCCCCGGCAACCCGCGCGCCGCGGCGACGTAGCGCTTGGCGCCGCGCGCATCGCCGCGCTTCGGCGTGCGCACGAACACGCCCGTGCCCGGCAGGAGTCCCTCGATCACTGCGCGGGTTTGACTGACGCACATGCCGATGCCCAGCGCGAGCGCCGCGAACGTATCCACGATGCGCTGCGGCAGGGAACGGCCGACCGCGCTCTGGCTGCGGTTGTAGAAGGCGATGACCGCCAGCGTGCACGACACGAACAGCACGACGTTGACCCAGGCCGGGAACACGGGCTTCAGTCCGGCGGCGAGCGGCAAGAGCAACGCGAGCAGCAACACGGCCGGGTAGCCGACGTTGCCGGTCAGGTGCGCCATCGCCTCCAGCTTCACCTTCAGGGGCTCGTCCGACGTGAGGATGCGCCAGCCCAGCTTGCGGAAGACCTGCACGCTGCCCTTGGCCCAGCGGTGCTGTTGCGACTTGAACGCGGCGATGTCGGGCGGGACCTCGGCCGGCGCGACGACCATCGGCAGGTACACGAAGCGCCAGCCGTGCAGCTGGGCGCGGTAGGACAGGTCGAGGTCCTCCGTCAGCGTGTCGTGCTCCCACCCGCCGGCCGACTCGACCGCGGCGCGCCGCCAGATGCCGGCCGTGCCGTTGAAGTTGAAGAAGACGCCGCTCTGGTGGCGGACCGTGTGCTCGATCACGAAGTGGCCGTCGAGCAGCGCCGACTCGGCGCGCGTCAGCAGGCTCTCGCCGCGGTTCGAATGCCCCCAACGCGCCTGCACCATGCCGACCTTCGGGTCCTGGAACTGGTCGACGAGCTGCAGCAGGAAATCGGAGGCGGGCTCGAAGTCTGCGTCGAAGATCGCGATCAGCTCGCCCTTGGCCGTGCGCATGCCGTGGTCGAGAGCGCCGGCCTTGAACCCGCGGCGGTCGGAGCGTCGGACGACGGTCGCGTCGAGACCGCGCGCACGCAGCGCGGCGACCTCGTCATCGACGATCTTGCGCGTCTCGTCCGAGGAGTCATCCAGGACCTGGATCTCCAGGAGCTCGGCCGGGTACTCGAGCGCCCCGGCCGCGCGGATCAGGCGCGCGGCGACGGTGCGCTCGTTGTAGACCGGCAGCTGGACGGTCAGGCGCGGCAGCCCGCGGTCCGTGACCCGCGCCGGCTCCGACGCAGTTCCCAGCCAACGGAACTTCACGAGCAGCACCAGGCGGTGAAGCCCGTAGACGCCGAGCAGCGCGAGCGTCGCCGCGTAAGCGATGGCTGTCAGTTGCGAGGGTTCCAACGCGGGGGCCACCGATCCGGCGCCGCGGCCAGAGTTGGGGGGCAGCAGGATACCGAGTCCGAGGCGAGCCCGGAATCTACGGTCTTTGGCGCGTCAGAACAGGGGCTGCTGGCCCTCGATCCGGACCGACGTGCGCAACCGGGGGAAGCTCTCGACGATTTCCGCGGGTGCCGGCACAGGCTCGCCGCGCAGGATGTGGAGCAGCTCGAGGGCGTTGGCGACCGCCTGACCGGCGAAGTGGTTGTTCGCGACCACCGCCGTGGTGTCGTGCTCGGCCGCGATCCGCTCGGCCCGCCGGGCGAGCAGTTCCAGCTCCGCCGGGCCGTACAGATAGTCGTAGCGATCGTCGCGCTCGGCCCCCTCCCGGAACCACTGCGCCGAGTTTCGGCCGTGCAGACGCAGGTAGCCGATCGGGCCGGTCGGTGCGTGCCAAGCCGGGGGGTGGTTCCAGGCGGCCGGCAGGTCGATGTGGGCCAGGGACCAGCCCAGCCCACGCACCGTGTCGAGCGCCGGCGGGGTGAACCAGGACTCGTGGCGGACCTCGAGGACGAGCGGCAGTCCGTCGAACAGCGCGCGCAGGCGGCCGAGGCGCCGCACTTCGGTCTGGCCGTGGAGAAAGGTCACCGGGAACTGGGCCAGGAGCGCCTCGAGACGGCGCGCGCGGACGATCGGCTCGATGCCGGCGCGGAAGAGCGCGGCGTGGGATTCCCACGCGGCCGAGTCCGAGTCGACCCGGTCGTGCGCGAACGCACCGTGCGTGAAGTCGCGGTGCAGCTTGACCCAGAAGCGGAAGGTGGAATGCGATTCGACCAACTGGATCCACCGCGCAGCGTGCTCGGCGCGCGGCGGTGTATAGAAGCTCGAGTCGATCTCGATGCCGTCGAAGTAGCGCGCGAGGTGACGCAGCGGGTGGAAGCCCGGCGGCCGGTGCGCGGGGTACACGCGTCCGTCCCAGTCCGCGTAGGCCCAGCCCGCGGGACCGACGCGAATCATCCCTTCGACTCCAGGTCCAGGAGCTCGAGTCCGCGCTGCTCGGCGCGCGCGATCGCGGCGCCGATCGTCTTCGTCGCGCGCTCGAGTCCACCTTCGGCCTTGCGGTCGACGTAGATGGGCTCCCCGTACACGAACGCGACGCGAGCGAAGGGCTTGGGGATCGTGAAGCGATCCCAGCTCTTCAGGTGCCACGCGCTCGACGTGACGAACCCGCAGGGCACGACGGGGAATCCCGTGACGCTCGCCATCCACGCCAAGCCTTGCGTCATCACGCCGCGCGGTCCGCGCGGTCCGTCGGGCGTGATCGCGATCGGCGTGCCGGCGCGCAGCAGCTCGAGCATCGTGCGCAGCGCAGCGCGACCTTGGCGGCTCGTCGATCCGCGCACGACACCGTATCCCAGGCGGCGCAGCATCATCTCGGAGACGTCACCGTCGCCGCTGGGCGAGACGAGGATGCAGTAGCCCTGCTTCGCGTGGCGCACGACGGGCAGGAGCATGCGCCCGTGCCACAGCGCCATGAAGTAACCGTGACCTTCGGCTCGTGCACTCTGCAGGTGCTCTTCCCCGCCCACGACCGGACGCCACGTGCGCGCCAGCGCGCGTACGATCGGTGCGCCCACGATCGACGCGGCGCCACGGCCGGCTTTGCGGCGGGCGACCTTGAAGCGGTGCCGTGCGCTCGAACGCTGCGGAGGCGCGGCCTCGATCGGGCTCGGCTCCGCGCTTTCCGGGTCCTGCGCGGGCTCGATCATGGAGGTCAGCTCAGGGGCCGAGTCGCGAGCTCACGGCAGGCGCACGTCGTCACCCGCGCCGTCCTGGTCGATGCCGTCGGGACCTGTCGAGCGCAGGGTGTACGCAGAACCCTTGTCGCCTGCGCGGTAGACCAGCGCGCGACCCCAGGCGTCGGCGGGCACCTGGCCACTCGCCAGGAACCCGTCCGGGAACTCGTTGGTCTTCTTCAGCAGGTCGTCGAGCGTGGCGGGTGCGCCACCGAACTGCGAGCGGTAGACGGCAATCGAGGTGCGCACCTCGCGCAAGGCGCCGAGCGTCGCCTGCAGCTTGGCGTCGTCCGTCGGCGCGTCGGAGGTCTCCGTCGGCTCGGGCAGCTCGGGAGCGCTCGGGCTGCGCGGTGCCCGCACCGCCTTCGCACCCAGGAATCCGACCCCGGCGAGCCCGATCGGCGTCTCCGGGCCGAACGACGACTCGGACCACGAGTGGATGCGTCCGTCCACGCGGCGCGCCCAGCTCTGCGTGGGACGGAAGGCGGCGAAGAGCTGCGTGGCCGTCGGGAGCTTGTCGAGGTCGATGGGCTTGTCGAGGTTCTGCGCCAGCATCGGCGCGAAGCCGCGCGCGCCGTCGTAGATCTTCGAGAGGAAGCCGGTCCAGTCCATCGTCGAAGCCTCGAAGGCATCAGCCGGACGGCCCGTCGCATCCGCGATCGCGTGCGGTTCGGCGGTGCCCTTGTCCTGCAGTCGCTTGATCTCGTTGCGCGCGACGGTCGGAGCGCTGGCGAAGACGACGCGGTCCTCGAGCACGGCGACCGTGATGCGCGAGGGCTCGATCATGCCCGCTCCGAACGGCGAAGCGTCGGGCTGCGGGGCGCCCGTCTCCTCCTCAAGCCCGAGCACGATCGTCGGCACCTTGCGGTACGGCTTGCGCTCGATCTTGAGGCTCGGGAACGCGGCTTGCGCGCGCACCAGCCAGCTCTCCAAGCCAGCCTGGAAGCGCGTCGCATCCTTCAGCTCGAGCGTGAGCGTGATGCGCGGCGTCGGCGACATCAGGCTTTGGAACGGCAGCAGGCTCACGGCCATCGCAGTGCCGAGGCCATCGGCCATGCGCGGCTCGTCCGCTGCGGGCGGAGCGACCTTGGCGTCGCCCTCGGCGAGGACCTGCAAGAAGAGGCTGCCCAAGGCGCTCTCGGCGCTGGCCGCGTCGACGCTCGTGATCCAGCAGCCCACCGCGTCGGGCGGGACGAGCTGCGCGGCGCGATCCGACAGCTTCGTCGCGCCGAACGGAGCGAGCAGATCGCGTGCCGGACCACGCGGCTCGTAGAGACCTTGCGTGACGAACCGGTCGCCTTGCAGATCGATGCGCCAGCGGCCCTTCGCGCACGTGAAGGGCGCGACGAAGAACAGCGCGTACGACGCGATCGAGCCCGAGAGGCCAGCGCGTGCGAAGGCCGGCAAGTCGTCCATGTCGGACAGGATCTCGAGCACGGTCACGCCGCTGGGCGCGCCGAAGCGCTTGGCGGCGTCGTCGACACGCCAAGCTGCTGCGAGACCACCGGTCGCATCCTGAGCGCGTGCGGCGAAGTCAGCCGGCTTCGCGTCTCCAGCGCCCAGGACGAGGCGCGTGTCGAGCCGCGCGAGCCACGCGCTCTCGAGCGCCGGCTCGAAGGGCGAACCGATGCGCTGGATCGGCACTTTGACGTCGCCGACGCTGAGCTCGCCCTCGACCACCGGCTCCTTGCCGCCCATCGCGATGAGTGCCTTCACGGCCTGCTCGGCCGCGTCGACCGCGGCGAAGTCCACGACCATCCAGGCGCTCAGCGCCGCGGGCGCCGTGCCGGACTTCGGCGCGGCTTCGATCCCGGCGAGGGAGAAGGACGCGCGCCGTGCCGCGGACCACGGCCACCAGCGATCGTCGGGCCGCGTCGGATCGGCGACGGGCAAAAGACTGCCGACCACCGACTGCAGATCGAAGCCGACGTCCTTGGCGAGCGCGGCGATGCTGGCCGCGCCTTCGCTCCCGACCATCTTGATGGCCGGCGCTTGTGCATACGCGGCGAGCGCGGCGCGCACGTCCGGGATCTCGAAGTACAGGTCGGTGCCGGCCTCGTGCAGTGAGGCGTGCGGCACGATCCGCTCGCCCGTCAGTTGAGCCGTCTGTGCAGCGGCCAGAAACAGGGCGAGGAGCATGCGTCAGAGCCCGGCGAACTTGTTGAGGTCGGCTTCGTGCTTGAGGATGTCGGCCTCCAGCGCCTTCGTGGCATCGTCGACGGCCTTCTTGTCCTTGGCGGCCAACGCTTCCTGGAACTTTTTCAGCTTCTCCCCCACCGAGGCATTGCCGCCGTCGAGCAGGAACGCGACGACCAGCCCGGCTTCGTTGATCAGCTTCTCGCTATCCTTGCCGCCTTCGACGGTCAGGTTGAAGTCGAGGACCTGCTTGAGCTGCCGCAGACCGCCGCGCGCCTGGATGTTCGCGATCGACCACTTCCGGGCCCACAGCGGGTCCTTCTGTCCACTCTCGACGAAGTAGCGTTCGGCGTAGGCAGCGGCGCCGTAGCGGAACCACTTGGGGATCAGCTTCTCGTCATAGAACGCCGCCCAGAAGCCGTTCTTCAACGGCGTCTTGGCATCCTTGACGATCGTCTTCGGGCTGGGATCGAGCGCCTCCGCGAACGACTGTCCCAGCGCGTGACGGACGCTGTGCACTCCCCAGCTGTTGCCTTCCTTGGAGGACGTGTCCCAGTAACCGACGCCGACGCCGAGCACCTTGTCCTCGTCGGCAGCGTCGAAGGCAGCTTCGGCGAAGTAGGCGTGGTGAACGCTCGAGAGGCCGATTGCGTCCGTGCCCTCCCGGTAAGCGCCCTCGTCGCCGGCGGCGAAGTTCGAGTATTGGCCGCCGTTGCGCAGCACGATGACGACGATGGGTTCTTTAGGCTTCGCGCCGTATGCGCGCACGAGCTCGTCGTAAGCGTTCTCGAGCTGGGGCTTGACCTTCAGGTTCGCGACGTCGCGCTCACACGTCGTGTAGACGTGGAGACGCTGGAACGGGATGCGCCACCACTGGTCGACTTCGGCGTGGAAGGTGTCCGCTTCGGCGATCGGCAGCCACGCGTCGCCGCACTTCCACAGACCCTTCTCGACGTTCTCCTTCTCGGCCGGAGGGATCCATTCGAGGTCCTGCTCCACCCAGCCTTCGGCCAGCTTCGCCGCGCGAACCTGATCGACCCAGTTGCCGTTGGGATCGCGCACGAGCCCGCGGTCGAGGAAGGGCACGTCTTCGGCGGGCACCCACTGGCCCTTCCAGTCGACGAGGCCCTGCGCCTTCTTCTCGGCGGCCTCGGTCTCCAGCTTGTACTCGTCGATCTTCTTCTGGTTGGGGAACCACTTGCCGTCGTGGAAGAGGTTGCCGAGCGCGACGTTGGCGTCCTTGTGGCTGGGGTCGACCTTCACGATCTTCTTCAAGATCAGCTTCCCCTCCTTCTCCCGCTTCGAGTCGCGGCACCACTCGTAGAGCTTCCAGAGCCTCGTCGGATCGTCGCCGGCTTCGGTCTTCCGCTTCTCGTACTCGACGTCGGTCTTGGCCTGGAGCGCGATCGTTGCCGGCGCCGCGCAGGCTTCGGGGGTCGTGACGAGGCCGGCGCAAGCGGTGAAAAGGATCGCAGAGATCATGGGGATGGCGCGGAGTGGGGCGAGTCGAAGTCGATCGGGGAGAGTAGCAGGGCGGGCTCGCTTGTGAGCCCTCTGCTGCGTCAGTACGATGTTCGCCCCAGCGAGCAGGGAATGCGATCTTCCGGGCGCCTCCGGACGGTCCTGTACCCTTCGTCGGGTGACCACGATGCGGGCGGAAGTCGACGCTTCGATCCGACCGCGCAAAAGGTAGCTATCCGGCCTCCAAAGCGGCGTTAGCTGCCTCTCATCTTCCCGATCACATTGGAGTAGACGAATGGCTGCACACAAGGCCGCGAGCGCGGTCACGATCGCCCCGATCTCGGAGAAGTCGGCACTCGCCACATGGGTTGATCGCTACTGGAAGCTGGCCACGCTCCTGGCGATCGCCGTGACCGGTTTCATCGTCTACCTCCAGACCAAGAGCTCGGCGGAGCGCTCGGAAAACGACCACTCCTGGGATCGGGTCTTGGGAGTTGCCCGTGAGGACCCGGCCAGCCGCGGGCTCTCGGGGAACCCTGCCGAGTTGCAGGGGCTCGCCGACCAGATCCAGGGCAAGCAAGCGGGCGCCTGGGCGCTCTACCTGGCCGCGACGAGCGCGGCCGAAGACCAGGAGTACGAGGAAGCTAAGAAGGCCGTCACGCAACTGAAGGCACAGTACCCCGGCCATCCGCTGCTCAACGAGAAGAAGGTGTTCGTGGGCTCCGAAGCAGCGCAAAGCCCCGTGGACGTGCTCGAGGCGCGGATCGACGCCCAGAGGGCTTGGCGGTCGGCACACGCAACGCTCTTCACGAACCCCGACCTGCCCGCGGATGCTCCCCGCGTGAAGATCCACACGGACAAGGGGGACGTGGTTGTCGGTTTGTATGCGGCTGAGGCGCCCAAGCACGTCGAGAACTTCCTGAAGCTCGCGCGCGAGGGGTACTACAACGGGACCAAGTTCCACCGGGTTGTGCCCGGGTTCGTGGTCCAGGGCGGGGATCCAAACACGATCACCGGCGACCCGACCACCTGGGGCCCTGGCGGACCGGACTACAAGGTCCCCCGCGAGGAGAACACCCTCAGGCACATCACCGGGGTTCTGGCGATGGCGAAGAAGGGCAGCGACACCGACAGCTCAGGGAGCCAGTTCTACGTGACCGTGGCGCCCGCTCACAACCTGGACGGTAAGCACGTGGTCTTCGGGAAGGTGATCGAAGGCATGAACGTCATCCGCGAGATCGAGCGCTCCCCCATCGCGGCGAACACGGCGGATCGGCCGGAGAACCCCGTCGTTGTTCAGTCGATGGAGGTCGTCGGAGGCTGACGCGAGCTCCGCAGAGAATGGAAAACGGGACCGATTGGTCCCGTTTTCGTTTCCCGCCGAACTCGCACGGAATGTTCCACGTGGAACACTCTTGAGTGTCATTCAGAGGAGGGTCTTGGGCGCCAGCACCTGGCACAGCCGGTCCAGATCGGATCGATTGAAGTAGTCGATCACGATCTGGCCGCGGAACCCGGGTTGGTTCCGGAGTGTGACCTTCGTACCCAGGTGCTCTTCCATCCGCTGCTCGAGTTCCCGCACCCACGGTGGCGTTCCCGGAGGAGTGAGGACGGCCCCTGACCCCGGAGATGCCGGCCTCATCTCGGCCCGCACGAGTCCCTCGACGTCACGCACGGAGAGCCCCTCTCGAACGATCCGACCCACGAGGTCGACGATCCGTTCGGGGCGCGCAAGGCCCAGGAGAGCTCGGGCATGGCCCATCGTGAGGAGGCCAGACTGCACGGCCTGCTGCGCGATTTCGGGCAGCTCGAGCAGCCGCATGTGGTTCGCCACCGTGGCACGCTTGAGCCCGACGCGGTCGGCAACCTGCTCCTGCGTGAGGCTCAGCTGCTCGGCCATCTGCCGGAATCCCCGGGCGCGTTCGATTGGATCCAGGTCCTGACGCTGCACGTTCTCGACGAGCGCAAGCTCGAGCATGTGCTCGTCTGTGACGTCGACGCGGATCGAAGCAGGGATGCTGGTCAGTCCCGCGGCGCGGGCGGCGCGCGTCCGTCGTTCCCCGGCGATCAGCTCGTAACCGTCTCCGAGCGGGCGCACGACGACCGCTTGCAGGACGCCGTGCTGACGGATGCTGTCCGTGAGCTCATCCAAGGAAGATGGGTCGAAGACCCGTCGGGGTTGGTGGGGGTTCGCCCGGATCGCATCCAGGGGAATCTCCACCGTCCCGGTTTGCGGCGCCGCCTCCGGCGGAGCTCCCAAGAGAGACCCGAGTCCACGCCCCAAACGCCGTTCCACAGTCGCCATCGTGTTGCCTCCTGCCTCAGGACGCTTGGAGGCTAGAGGAAGCGCCGCCCTAGTCAACGCGCGATTCCAAGTGCTTGTCAGCCAAGAGCCTGGACCCGTACGAAAATGCGTCGTACACCGCTCCGCGTGCGCCGCTCCCTCGACATGACTGTGCGTTGGGTGGCAAGCGGGGGTCGAACCCTCCTGATCCTAGCCGCGAGTGTGGTGGTGGGTTTGATCGCAGCGGCAAGCCTAAGCGGTTTGGTGCCAAGCCTTTCTTACGATGTTGCATTTATGGGGGCGGCCGGAGGCGTCGCCCACAGCCTCTGTCGCTGGCGAGATCTCGAGCAGTCAGCGTGGAACCTGACCGATGGGGGCCGGGTTGGCGTCTTCCTGGCGGCCACCCTCCTGGAGCTCGCGCTTGTGCTGCTCCTCGCAGGCAGCCTGGCCAGAGCCACGGGCCACGACCTTCCGGCCACCGGCCTGTGGGGACCGCTCCACCTCTCGGCGGTTGCGCTCCTCCTGGTCCGCCTGCCCTTGCGGCCCTCCGCCGCGGTCTACGGCTTCTTCGCGCTGATCTGGGTGGTTCCGGCCCTGATGCCGGCTCTACAGCCCATGCTGGACGTGCGTCGCTGGTTCCATCCCGACGGTTTCCCTGGATGGATCGGAGCGGTCTCGTCGATCCTAGCTCTCATCCTCGGAGCGCTCGCTCTGCCCTCTCGTGCGCTCTCCTCGTCCGGAACGAACCCTGCGTGAAGTACGGCATCCTCGGTGACATCCACGGGAACATCACGGCGCTGCGCGCCGTGCTCGAGCGGTTCCGTGGACACCACGTGGATCGGATCCTGAGCGTCGGCGACGTGGTCGGATACGGAGCCGCCCCGCGCGAGTGCATCGCGCTGCTGCGAGAGATCGGCGCGAAGGTGGTGAAGGGGAACCACGACGCCGCCTGCGTGAACGAGATCGACCTCGCGTACTTCAACGCCTACGCACGGACCGCCGTCACGTGGACCCGCACGCAGCTCTCGCGCGAGGAGAGCACGTGGCTCGCGCGCTTGCCGTACACCCTGGACTTCGAGGACTGCAGTGTCGCGCACGGCACCTACCACAAGCCCGAGCTGTTCGACTACGTGCAAGGACCCAGCGACGCGGATCCGTCGCTCGACCGTCTCCAGACACCCGTGTGCTTCGTCGGGCACACGCACGTGCCCGTCGCACTGCTGAGGCTCGAGGACGATCCTCTACGCACGGCCTATTCGCACGAGACGGAGATCGATCTCTCCGACGCGCGGCGCGCCCTGATCAACGTGGGCAGTGTCGGACAACCACGCGACGAGGACGCACGCGCCGCCTACGCGATCTTCGACTCGGAGGCGCAGAAGGTCTCGATCGAACGCGTGCGCTACGACGTCGATCTCGAGGCGCGCCGCATCCGTGCCGCGGGCCTGCCGGCCGTGCTGGCCGAGCGGCTGTTCCTCGGCGTCTAGCGCGGTGCGGTGACCGCGAACGAGACGCGGCTCCGAGATCGCGCTGGGGGAGTGGTCCGAAGCGCCGAGTTCAGGTCGACCTCAGTCACGAGTCCGTCATCGCATGCGCGCCGGCCGACGAGCTGACCCTGCGTTCGAGCCAGGTGGAGGACGAGGCGCAGCTACGCGCTGCCCACATCGAGCAGCCCCGGCCAGCTCTCGGCCGTTGCGAGCGGATCGCCACCGACGTCCTGCGCCAGGCAGACGCGGTGGCCGTCGGGGTCGACGACCCCGATCTCGCGCATGCCGTAGAACGTGTCGGTCGGCCCCTTGTCCGGCCGCACGCCTTCCGGCGGCGAGCGCCGCGATCTCCGTCGCGACGTCGGCGGCGGAGACGTAGAAACCCCACGTTCCCGACGGACCATGCGGGCTGACATCCGCCGGATGCTCGGCCAGGCTGAGCATGAGATCGAAGCCGTCGTGGTTGAGCATCGCGGAGCACGCTGGGTTCCACGAAGCCCAGCGTGCGTTCGAAGGACTCGATCGAGCGCTGGAGGTCGGCGACGACGAGCAACAACGTCACGGCGCGGATGCGGGATCTCATCGGGTCGTACGGAAACGAGCCATCACGACGGGCTCGGCGCGCAGCGCCGCATCGAGCCGACAGGTCCGAAGCAGGTCAGCGTGCGCCCGTCACCGGCTGCGAATCGAGGCCATCGAGGGTACGGTCCGACCGGCAAGCAACTCCCGGGCTAGAGTTCGAAGCGGGGGGATCCGCGTCGGGAAATCGCTTCCCGCAACCCCGCACGGAACAACCGTCACCCTCCGAATTCGCACCATGACCCGCTCACTCTTTTCCAGGTTCCTGCCCACCGTGCTTTCCGTTGCCGCGCTGTCGAGTGCGGCTAGCGCTCAGGTGCAGGCCTTCCGGTACTGTGGCAATCTCGTCGTGTTCGGAAGCAGTCAAGGCGAGAGCGTCACCATCACAGGAAATTCGAACAGCCTCTTCGTGATCGGGAACCACGGCACGCTAGTCAACGGCCAGGCTTCTGAGAGCTTCACGGGCATCCACGGTTCGGTCCTGTTGAACCTGGGCGCCGGCAACGACGGCGTCGCGGTGGCCGAGTGCGACCTCGAAGCCCACCTGATCCTCCTCATGGGTGCCGGGAACGACGCCGCCTTCGTGGCGCGCAACACGATCGCCGGTTCGGTGCTCGTCGAGAGCGGCGTGTTCGGCACGAACGCCGACCTCGTCGTGATGAACGATCCCTTCGACGGCGGGAACCTGATCGGTGGCGACGCCTTCGTGGTCGGAAAGCAAGCGACCGTGCTCATGCGCGCGCAGGAGATCCTGGGCAGCACGCAGGTCTGGACTGGTTCCGGCAACGACCTCGTGACGCTCGCGGCCAGCAACTTCCACGGCAACGTGCGCGTCGACACGGACGGCGGAGCCGACCACGTCGCGATCGGCGACGCCGCCGACGTCGTGCAGAACCTCTTCAGTGGGCGCCTCGAAGTGCGCCTCGGCTCGGGCAACGACCGGCTCACGGTGCGTCGCTCGACGATCAGCGGCCAGGCGCGCTTCCTGGGTGAATCCGGCTCTGACGTGGTCGAGAGCGCGGCCCCCGCGTACGCGAACGTCTTCCAGGCTTCGCTGCAGTTCACCGGGTTCGAAACGCAGTTGTGACCCGATCGGGCCGGCTCCGGCGGCCGCAGCGAGGGCTCTGCAGCGATGCGGGGCCCTCGCGCGTTCACCCTGACCCGTGGTTGCGGGCGCGGTCGGAGAAAGAAGGCGGAGGCGCAACGCACGCGGAACCGGGTTCAAGAGGTTCCAGGTATCCTCGGATCCGACCCCTCTCCTGGGAGACATCCACGATGGCGCATCGCCGACTGTCCGCAGCCCTCGCCGTTCTCGTCACCGCTGCGCTCGCGCCAGTGATCGCATCCGACGTACGCGTGGTCGCGCCGACGGGCACGCCGTTCTCCAGCATCCAGGCCGCCGTCGACGCGTCGGTGAACAGCGACGTCGTGCTCGTGAAATCGGGCAGCTACCAGGGCTTCAACCTGATCGGCAAGAGTGTCAGCGTCGTCGCGGACGAGGGCGCGACGGTGTCGATCCTGAACGCGATGCGCGTGCGCAACTGCACCGGGACCGTCGTTCTGGCGGGCCTGTCCGGAGTGGGCGCCACGAGCTCCGTCGAAGCCGAACGCAATGCGCTGACGGCCGCAGCGAACACGGGCGCCCTGCGCGTGCAGAACTGCACGCTGTCCGGCAACGACACCGGGTCCGTGTGCGGGACGCGCCACGGCGCGCTCGTCCAGGACTGCCCCAACGTCGCGATCACGAACAGCGTCCTCGTCGGCGCGAACTCGGGAGGCGGCCTCGGCTTCACCGAGATGATGGGCAGCACGGGACTCGAAGCCTTGCGCTCCTCCGTCGCCTTGTACGACGCTCAGCTGCGCGGCGGCACGACTGCGTGCTCGGCTCTGGGATACCTGGGCGCCGACGGCGGCGAAGGGTTGCAGGCCGACGACTCGTTCGCCTTCGCCTCGCACGTCGATCTGCGTGGAGGCAATGGAGCTTCCGTGACGTGCGGTGATGGCGGCCCGGGTGGCCACGCCGTCGAGGCGCGCGGCGGCTCGACCCTCGTGCAGCTCCTCGACAGCACGCGCACCGGTGGAACGCCGGGGCACGGCAACACGCCCTACCAGTGCCCGTGCGCGCCGTGGTGGCTCTGCTGCGACTGCTTCTCCGACGGCGGGCCCGGGCAACTGTCGGTCGAGCACAACGGCGCGACCGTCGCGACTCTGAACGGCGCACACCGGCAATTGCAGGGCCCGAACGTCGCGCGCGAATCGACGACGATCACGCTGAGCTGCGAGGGCGAGCCGGGCGACTTCGTCGCGCTCGCGATCGGACGCAACGCCACGTTCCAGTGGTCACCGGGACAGAACGGCGTGCAACTCGTCGGGCCGGCCGGAAACCCGTCGCGATTGCGCATCCTGGGCGTCGTTCCGGCGAGCGGGGTCCTCGACGCCGCGCTGACGCTCGCGCCGCTGCCTGCGGGAGTCCAAGGCGATCTCTGGCACATGCAGACGATCCACCTTTCCAGCGGCGGGACGCGCTTCCTGGGCAGCGCGCTGAGCCTCGTCGTGCTCGACGGATCGATCTAGTCCGCAGCCCGACCGAGCCCGCCCGATCCGCCGATCGTGGTCGCGGAGGTCCGACTTCATACACTACGAGGGCCGTCGCTCGTCGCGGTCCACTGGGGATCGCGTTCGTGCGAGCCAGTCCGTTACGGAGCCTTCCATGTTCGAATGGACCGAACTGATCGTCCCGATCCTGCTCGCGGCCGTGCTCGTCTTCATCGCGAGCTCGCTGATCCACACGGTCATCAAGTGGCACAACCGGGATTACCGCAAGCTGGCCAACGAGGACCAGGTGCGCGCCGCAATCCGCGCGACGAACCCGCCCCCGGGACAGTACATCCTGCCCTGGGCGACGGACTCGAAGGAGATGTGCTCGCCCGAGATGAAGCAGAAGATGATCGATGGCCCTGTCGGCCTGATCTGGGTGCGCCCGAACGGACAGGTGAAGATGGGTCCGTTCCTGGGCAAGTGGTTCCTCTACACGATCGTCGTCAGCGCGCTCGTGTCGTACGTCGGCTGGAGCGTGCTCTCGCGCGGAACCGACTACCTCAAGGTGTTCCAGGTGATCGGCGCGACCACCTGGCTCGCGTACTCCTGGGAAGGTCCGTGCGACTCCATCTGGGCCGGCAAGCCCTGGAGCGTGACGTTCAAGAACCTGTTCGACGGCCTCATCTACGCCTCGCTGACGGCCGGCGCGTTCGCGTGGCTCTGGCCAAGGTAGGACGGAGCCGGGCCACTTGGGCGCGGACGACTTCAGCCCGCGGATGAGCCGCGCGGGTCCGCTTCTGCGAGGAAGAGGGTCGACGCGAGCAACGCTCGCGGGTCCTGCAAGCTAGTGAGCGCGCCAACAGGCCGTTCAATGGGCACGCCACAGGGCCCCGGACCGTCCGGGGACCCTGCCGTGGCTCACATCGGTAACCTGGAGGCTGTGGCGGCTTGATCACCGCCCCGCAAGGGCCCGGTCGAGCGCTGTACGCGGCCACGAGAAGCCCGAGAGGAATGCCATGCGACACGAGTCCTTGTGCACGTGGACGATCGGAGTGATGGCGGCGCTGAGTGCTTCGGGTTCGGCGCAGACCACGGCGCGCGTGAGCGTCGGCCCGGGCGGCGCGCAGGCGAACGCCGGCAGCTGGGTGGGCAAGATCTCGGCCGAGGGTCGCTTCGTCACGTTCGCCAGTGCGGCCACGAACCTCGTGCCGGCGGACTCGAACGGCTTCGCCGACGTGTTCGAGCACGAGCTGTCGAGCGGCACGACCACGCTCTCGAGCGTGACCGCGACCGGGATCCAGGCCGACGGGCCGAGCTCGGCCGGCTCGATCTCGTCCGACGGCCACTTCACGGTGTTCACGAGCGAGGCCACGAACCTGGTCGGCGGCGACACGTTCGGGAACGCCGACGTGTTTGTGCGCGATCGCGTCAGCGGCGCGGTCACGCGCGTGAGCGTCAACACGGCCGGCACCCAGGCCGACCATGACAGCGCCGCTTCCGCCAGCGCCGCGGCGATCTCGGCCGACGGGCGCTTCGCCGTGTTCACCAGCGACGCGTTCAACTTGGCGCCGAGCGACTGGAACGACGCGTCCGACGTCTTCGTGCACGACGTGTCGCTCGGCACGACGACGCTCGTCAGCGTGGCCCTCGACGGGAACACGGGCAACGGCCTCAGCACGGGCCCGTCCATCTCGTCCGACGGCCGCTACGTGGCGTTCGCGAGCGAGGCCAACAACCTCGTGACCGCGCCGCTGAGCTCCCTGATGAACGTGTACGTGCGCGACCTCCAGAGCGGCATCACGACCTTGATCGGCGGAGGCTTCTACTCCTCGATCTCGCCCGACGGACGGTTCGTCGCGTACGTCAGGTCCGTGGGCCTCGTCTTCCAGGTCTTCTTGGACGACACGCAGAGCAACTGGAACATGCTGGTCAGCTCGGGCCCGGGCGGCGGGCCGGGCAACGACAACAGTTCCTTCTACCTGCCCTCGGTCTCGACCGACGGGTACTACGTCGCCTTCGCGAGCGCGGCCACGAACCTCGTGCCGGGTGACACGAACGGGAGGATCGACGTCTTCGTGCGGAACATGACGAACGGTTTGATCACGCGCGCGAGCGTGGGCTCGGGCGGGCAAGCCGGAGACGGCGACAGCACCCACCCCTCGATCTCGCCCGATGGTCGCTTCGTCGCGTTCCAGAGCCAGGCGTCGAACCTCGTGGCGGGGGACACGAACGGCGCGTCCGACGTCTTCGTGCACGACCGCGGCGCCGACTTCTTCTTTACGCCGAGGTGCCTCGGCGACGGCAGCACGGTCAACTCTTGTCCGTGCGGCAACAACGGCGCGGCCGGGAACGGCTGCGGGAACTCGGTCAACCCGGCCGGCGGGAACCTGGACGCGACGGGCATCCCGAGCGTCAGCGCGGACACGGTCGTGTTCCTCGGGTCGGGCATGCCCGACAGCACGGTCCTCTACTACCAGGGCTCCCCGAACCAGGGCCAAGGTCCGGGCGTCGTGTTCGGCGATGGCCTGCGCTGTCAGTACCTCGGTTCGATCGTCCGCCTGGGCACGAAGACGAACTCCGCCGGCGCGTCGCAGTACCCGCAGGGCGGCGATCTGCCGGTTTCGATCCGCGGAGCGGTGTCGCCCGGCGACCAGTGCACGTACCAGTGCTGGTACCGCAATGCCGCCGCGTTCTGCACGCCCGCGACGTTCAACCTGACGAACGGGCTGGAGACCGTCTGGCAAGCGTGAAGCCTGCCGGAGTCCGTCCGACGGGAACCTGACGCTGCTGCGGGCTCGCAGCTCGGTCAGCGCGCGCCGAGCAGATCGGCGAGCGCGAGATCCAGCTGCGGAAACCGGAACTCGAAACCCTCCACGCGCAGCCGCTGGGAGACCAGGTAACGCCCGTAGAGCGCGAGCTCGGGATCCGTGCGCATCAGGAGCGGTGCGCCGAGCCGGACCATCCACTCGAAGGCGGGCAATCCGATCGGCCTGCGCAGGACGCGCCTCATCGCGCGCATGAACTCGCGCTGGGACACAGGGTTCGGAGACGTCGCGACGTACGCCCCTTCCATCCGCGTGTCGCTCAGGCCGCGCTCGAAGAGCCGGTTCATGTCCGTTTCGTGGATCCAGCTCAGGCCCTGGTCGCCGGATCCGACCACGCCGCCGAGTCCGAACTTCACGAGCGTCACGAGGCGGCTGAGCGCACCGCCACCTGCGCCCCGATCCCGTCCGATCACGAAGCTGGTCCGGAGCACGACCTTGCGCTGAGCGGGCAGGGCGCTGGCGTGGAAGGCTTCTTCCCACGCTCGGCCCACGAACGGTGCGAACCCGATGCCGAAGGGCGAGTCCTCGCTGCACACGACCCGCGGCGGATCGCCGTAGATGTGCGCCGTGCTCATCTGCACCCACACCGGCGGCGGGGACGCGATGCCGCGCAACGCTTGCCCCAGCACGCGCGTCGCCTCGACCCGCGAGCGCAGGATCTCGTCCTGGTGCTCGGGGGTCTTGATGCAGTCGACCGTGCGTCCCACCAGGTTGACGAGGCCCGCGGAGCCGTCGAGCTCGCGCTGCCAATCTCCCAGCGTGCGCGCGTCCCACGCGACGTGTCGCCATGGGCCGCTGACCCGCGGTGCGTTGCGGGAGAGCAGGACGATCGGCGTCCCCGACGCGGCGAGATGCGTCGCGAGCGAGACCCCGAGGAACCCGCTGCCGCCTGCGATGACGACCGGACCGCCGGGAAGGCGCTCGTTCATCCACGCAAGCTACCGTGAAGCCACGTCGCCCGTTCTTCGAAGTCGGGCTCCTTCCAACTCGTCCGCGTGCCGGCGCGACGCGCGCGCGCGATCCGATACGCGGTCGGCGGGGCTTGACAGGATCGCTCTCCGCACTTCTCTTGGAGATCGTCCCGCTCGATGACCGCGAGCGGATCGGCATCCCGCCGCTCCCGGCTCGTGATGCCTTCGAGGACGTTCCCAGGCCGTGGAGGTCGAACTCGTGCGTGTCCAGTCTCACCGCCGCCGCGCCTTGCTCGCGAGCATGCGCACCACGATCGCCGCCGGACTCGTCGTTCTGTGCGGATTGCAGCCGGCCTTCGCCGGTGGGTGGGCAACCGGCGACGTCTATGTCGGCATCTCAGGTGGCCAATACCAGGTCTACGACAACAACGGAGCGTTCAAGGAGACGATCGACACCGGCCTCGTGGGGTACACGGCGAACGGGGTCTTCAGCGCGAGCACGAGCCGGCTCTACACCACCGCGTTCGAAGCCAACCGTGTCGTCGCCTTCGACGCGACGCACCCGCACGCGATCGTGCAGACGATCGTCGCGGGCGGCAGTCCCGAGTCAATTGCCTTGGACTCCGCCGGCAACATCTACGTCGGGCACCAATCGGCGTCTCCCGTGCGCAAGTACGACGCCGCCGGGGTCCTCCTGGCGACGTACACGATGGCCTTCGACAGTTACGGCCCGGACGAGCTCGAGCTCGCGGCGGACGACCGCACGATGTTCTACACGTCCGAGGGACGGACGATCCGGCGCTACGACGTGCTCACGAGCTTTCAGCTCCCCGACTTCGCGGTGTTGCCTGGAACGAACAGCGTCGGCCCGCTGCGGCTGTTGCCGCCGTTCGACGGGACCGGAGGCCTGCTCGTGAGCAACACCAACGACATCAAGCGGCTCGACGGCACGGGCGCCGTCGTCCAGACCTACGACGTTCCCGGCGAGGACCTGTGGTTCGCGATGGACCTCGATCCGAACGGCACGTCGTTCTGGGCGTCGAGCCCGACGACCTCGAACGTCTACCGTTTCCACAGCGTGACGGGCGCGGTGGAGATCGGGCCGATCCACACCGGTACAGGGCCCGGAACGCTCTATGGCTTGATCGTGGCAGGCGGTGACGTGGTGCTGCCAGGACGCTTCTGCTTCGGCGACGGTGCGGGTGCGACCTGTCCGTGCGGCAACACCAGCCCGCCGGGAGACAGCCTCGGCTGCACGAACTCGGGCGGGTTGGGGGGTGGGGTGGTCGCCACCGGCTGGCCGAGCCTGTCCGCGGATTCGATCGTGATCGCGGGCAGCAACATGCCGAACAGCTTCGCCTTGTACCTGCAGGGCACGGGGCAGGTGAACGGCAACACCGGCATCGCTTTCGGCGACGGGCTGCGCTGCGTGGGAGGAGCGATCACGCGCCTCGGCACGAAGCTGAACGCGGCGGGCGCGTCCCACTATCCTGGCCCCGGCGATCCGTCCGTGTCGGTGCGCGGCCTCGTGACGGCGCCCGGCGATCGCTACTACCAGGTCTGGTATCGCGATGCGGTGCCGTTCTGCACGGCGGCGACGTTCAGCCTGACGAACGGCGCGCGAGTCACCTGGTTGCCCTGAACTCGTTGCGCCCCGACGCGGGCGCAGTCGCGGTGCTCACCAGCGCACGACGTTCGTCTCGCCGCGCACGAGCACGATCGGGATGCGCGCGACTTCGACGCCGGCCTTCGAGAGGACGAGCGTGCGCGCCGCGTCGCTCAAGGACAGCACGTGCGAGCGTCCGTCGACGAGCTCGGTACGCCGGTTCGTGAACGAAGTCTCGCCGCGCATGACGCGCAGGATCACCGGCGCGCCGTCGCCGTCGAGCACGCTCGCCGAATCGGCGCGCTCGAGGGGCGGGTCGAGCTCCACGCGCAAGTGCATGCGCCGGTGCACAGCGAGACGCACGTCGAGCGGATCGCCGATGTCCTCCACGCGCAGACCCTGGAAGAGGATCGGCTCGCCGTTCGCGAAGAGCTCGGCGCCCTTCTTGGGCACGTCGAGGAGCTCGAAGCGGCCTTCGGCGTCGGTCTCGAGCGGCGCGCGATGAGCCCACTCGTCGAACGTGCCGCCGCCGGGTAGCTCGATCGTGATCCCCGGCCGCTGGACTTGCACGCGCACGGAGCCGACACCCTGCCCGTCCATGTCGACGACCTGACCGTGCACGCGCGGGTGGAGCTCGTCGGCGGGCAGGCGCAGCACGAGATCGCGCTCGCCGGCGCGCACTGCCGGGCGATCGGCGCGCAGCAGCGTGCGCTCCTCGATCGCGGCCACGTGGTACTCGCGGTCGAGGAGGCCATCGATCCGGAACGCGCCTTCGTCCGTCGTCGTGGCGAAGGACCACAGCGGCGCGTCGTCGCGCGCGACCAGGGTCTCGACGTGCACGGGCCGTGCGCCGACGAAGCCGAAGTACGTCGCGTCCTCGAGCCAGACGCGCGCGCCGGCGACGGGCCGGCCGGCGCCGTCGAGCACCCGCCCGCTGATCGCGAGGAGGGTCTCCTCGAGGCGCAGCACGATCTCGCCCTGCGTGTCCGCCGCCGCGAGCTCGTGGAAAGCCGGTGCGAGGCCGCGCTTCACGGCTGTCACTCGCGTCGGCCGGGGATGTTGCTCGAGGTCGAGCTCGAAGCGGCCCGCGGAGTCCGAGAGCGTCGTCTGGCTGCCGGCCGCGACGCGCGCATCGCGCACGAAAGCTCCGCGTGCATCGACGACGATCCCGCGCACGCGCGCGTGCGACGTCGGGCCGCGGCGCAGGACGACGACGAGATCGCGCGTCGTGACCGCCGGGACGGCCTCGGCGCTCGGCTCGAAGCCGCCCGCCGCAACGAGGATGCGCGCCACGTCGAGCGCCGGGACCTCGGCCAGCGCGAACGCGCCCTCCGTATCGGTCGATGTGCGCCAGGCCAGCCCGACGGCGCCGTCGAGCGGGACGTCGAAGTCCGATCCGAACGCGCGCGGCACGTCGATCGTGACGTCAGCGCCCCGCACCCCGGCGCCGAGCTCGTCGACGACACGTCCGGCGAGCTCGATCCGCGGAGCGACGACGACGAGCGCTTCGCGGGCCGCCTTGCCCGAACCGGCGAGCACCGTCGTCCAGCGCGCGTCGTCGGAGTGCACGAGGTCGAGCTCTCCGGCGTTCGCGATCTCGAAACGTCCGCCCGCACCGCTGGCGAGCGTCTCGTCGGCGCCGCTACGGCTCGGCGACGTCCGCAAGCGCACACCGGAAAGCCCCTGGCCTCGGTGGTCGATGACGCGGCCGCGCAGCGTTCGCGCGACGACGGCCGGCGCAGTGACGGGCGTGATCGCCTGTGCGGCCTCGAACTCTGTGGATCGGCGGCGCTCCGCGTCCGCCGCGACGGCGGCGAGTCCTTCCTCCGGCGCCGCAAGAGGCTCAGCGTCGGCCGCGTGCTCGAGCTCGAGTCGTGCGCCCTGTCCGGCGCCCGGTCGCACCTCCTCCGGCCCGAATTGCCACACCACGGCAGCCGTTCCGAGGACGAGGAGCACGGCCGCCACGACCTTCGTCGATGTCTTCAACAGAGTTCCTCCGAGTGCCATCGAATGCGCCGAGCCTGGAGCGAACGGCACGAGCGCCGACATCCACGCCGTGCGATCGCCGCCGTGCTCGCGGTCGAGCCTGGCGCGCAGGCGCTCGCGGGCGCGCGCGAGCCGCGTGTGCACGGTCGCGACGGGGATGCCGCTCCGCTGCGCGATCGCGCGCGGCGAGAGGTCCTCGAAGTACCGCCACAGCACGGTGGTCCGATAGGGCTCCTCGAGCGCGAGCACGGCCTCGACGAGGCTCTGGTGAGTCGCGGCGCGCTCGACCATCTCCACGGTCGAGGGCAGCGCCTCGCCGCGCGCCCCGTGCCGCTCGCGCGCCGCGCGCGCCGCTTCCTCGCGTCGGCGCTCGAAGAGGCGCCGGCGCACGACGGATGCGCACCACGCGCGCCACGCCACGACGGGCTCGGCGCGCTGCAGCGCCGCGACCCACGCGTCCTGGGCCAGGTCGTCCGCGAGGGCGTCGTCGACGACAAGGCCGCGCGCCAGGGCTCGCACCCAGCGCGCTTCCGTGGCGAGCACGGCAGGGTCGTGGAGGTCGGACATGGGTTCCGGAGGAGGAGATGGAGCTCGCGCCTGATTCTCGCCAGAAATCCGTGCGCGGGCGGAGGTCCTGCTCGAAGGCTCAACCGGCAGCTGGGATCGCGCGAGCGGCGCGGCCGGAATCGTCAACGCGCGGCCGCGATCGTGCGCAGGATCTCGTCCGCGATCAGGGAGTGCGCGAGCGGGTTGGGATGCCCGTCGATCTGGCGCGGCGGGTCCCCGCGCATCAGCGTGTACGTGCGAACGTAGGTCTCCCGCGAGGGGTCGGGCAGCTCCGCGACCAGCCGCTTGCCGCAGACCACGGCCGGCACACCGAGGTTGGCGATCACGGGCGAGAGCTCGAAGGACTGTCCGGGCTTCTTCGAATCCAGGTTCACGACGAGCATGCGCGCGCCGTTCTCGCGGCAGATGCGTGCGATCTCGGGGTAGACGAACTCCAGGATCTCCGCGTTCGTGGCGAAGGGCGGCTGCCAGCCCAGCTTCTCCTCGAGCGCGAGCCGGGTCAGGAACCAATCGTCGTGCGCGAGCATGGGCAGGCCGACGCGCGCGCAGAACGACACGAAGTCGCCGGTGCCGCGCGGCGTGTCGCGGTAGTCGGCGATCGGCAGGTCGAAGACGATGGTCGAGAAGATCGGCGGCGCGAGCTCGACACCCTGCGCGGTGCGCACGAAGTGCGGCGTGGGCAGCAGGCCGACGTGAATGTCGGCATAGAGCTGACGGCTGCGGTAACTGAGCCAGGGCGAATCCTGCACGAGCACCCAATCCGGCCGGTAGCGCGGCACGAGCTCGCGCGCGCGCAGCAACATGTGCGCGGCCCCCCCGCTGCAGATTCCGGCGTTCAGGCACGAGCCGCCCAGCGCTTCCGCGACGCGCCAGGCGTAGGTCTCCTCGGCCAGCACCGACGCTCCGTACGTGAACGAGCAGCCCAGGGCGAGCACGAGCGGACGGCGGCGTTCCGCCTGGTCAGGCCAGTCGACCGGCACGCGAAACCCGTCGGCGTCGATGCGGCTGGGCACGTCCGGTCCGATCGTGAACGTCTCGGCCCCGGTGCCGTTGGGCTCGGGTCGCAAGCCGAGCCACGGATCGGACGTGTGCACGTGTCCCCGCCAGCCGCGACCTCCGGCCTTCACGTGCGCGTAGATCGCCTTCGATCGGACGCACGCCATGGCGAGCCAGGCCGCGAGCCCGGCCACGACCAGCGTGACCACGAAGGTGAGGAGCCTCTTGCGCCAGCGACGCGGCTTCGTGCGAGCGACGGGCGTGCTCACGACTCCACACCGCGCGGCTCGAGGACCGGGCCGGGTGCGCGTGCGCCGATGGGGCGCCAGGCGCACGACGACTCCCAGCGCCAGACGCGGCCCTGCACGGCGCACGGCGCGCTCATCGCGAGAGTCGAGGCCTCGGAGGATGGGACATGCGCGGCACGGTGCCCGGATCGCGGGCGCGTACACCGTACCGCGGACGCGCAGCGAGCGCATGCCGTCCGCGCGGACCGGCGGGTACTCCCCCCACGCGCGCGGAGCACGCGTTCGGCGCGCGCCCCGCGCGCCCAAGGGAATGGGGCGCGCGGTTCAAGGCCCAGCGGCTGATCGCTCGCCACCACGGCGTGCATCGAGATCTGCGCGCTCGAACGCTGAGAGACCGAGAAAACATCGATCGTACGGTCTCTCATACCCTGTTGGCGCCGCGCGGAACCGCTCGCGGGAGCCCACGTCGGCGTCCGCGTGCCAGCCGTGCCTCAGCGACTGCGCAGGTAGGACAACTCCTGCGGCAGCAGGTCGAGCCCGTCCTCACCCAGCGCGTGCTGGAACAGGAGCGCGATGTCGCGCAACGGATGCTCGTCGCCGCGGAAACGGAAGCGTCGCGCGTCGGGGGTCGAGCCGACCGTGACCATCATCTCCAGGATCGAGCCGGCGTCGCACGTGCGGCCCTCGACCCCGAGCTCCACCGGCGTGCCGTAGCGCTGCACGATGCCCACGATCAGCGCCGCGGGCCGCGCGTGGAGCACGACGTCCTCGCGCAGCTCGACGTCGATCTCCTGGACGTTCGTGTACGACGGCAGCAGGTCCTCGGCCACCGAGCGTCCGCGCCGCATGTAGACAGCGGCGTGCACCAGCATGTGGTTCAAGGTGATGTCGCGCACCTCGACCTGGGACACGAGCGCGGCCAGGCGCCGTGCCGTCGAATCGTCGCGGGCCGTGCGCTCGTGCCGCTCCACGAAGTGCGTCAGCTGCGTGACGGCTTCCATCAAGTGCAGTGCGGCCGAGGCGTGGCCGCGCAGCTTCGGCAGGCGCGGGTCGCCGGCCTCGATCGCCGTGCCCTTGACCCACGTGTCGTAGGCCGACTGGAGGTTGTGGACCGTCGCCTCCAGCGAACGCGCGTGCTCCTCGCTGCAGTGACGCTGCAGCCAGCTCTCGCGCTCGTGCTCGACCGCGATGCGGCGCGGAGCGAGCTCCTCGAAGAGCCCCGCCGCGTGCACGAACTTGGAAGCGATCTCGGCCGTCTTCTGCTCGTCGCTGGCGAGCTCGTCCTGGCCCATGTTGCGCGCCAGCTTCCGCCGCGGCCCGTCCTCGCGCCAGCGCTCCTCCGGGAACGGCTCGGACGGTAGCGCGACGCCGAGCTTGCGCGATTCCTCCAGCACGGCGGCCAGCAGCCGCCGCACGGTGCGCTGCAGGAAGGCGTGCACGCGTCGCACGGAATCCGAAGCGGCTGCGGCCTCGCCCGTCGACAGCACGTTGGGGTATCCGTCGAGACGGCTCGCCAGGTGCGAGATGCTGAAGCCCGCCAGCGCGAAGCCGCGCACCGAGGCGACCAGCTCCCGCAGGTGCGCGAAGGCGCGATTGTGGCGCGCGCCGAAATCGTCGAGGAACGCCTCGACGCTGTCGGCCTCGCTCACGAGCTGGAAGAAATGGCGCCTCGTCCAGTCGGCGTCCGCGCGACCGCCAAGTGTTTCCGCCAGGCGGAAGAGCATGTCGCCCTGGCGTTCCAGGAGGGACGCGAAAGCTCCTTCGGGGATCACTTGTTCCAGCGCGCCGTCGATCATCCGGGGTGAGTCCGCGGCCCGTCGCCGAGGCCGCGTCATCCTAGCGCCGACGTGGCTCCCAGGCGCTGGCGGAGGCTTGAGCGGGCCCGCCAACGGCCCGATCGACCGGCTCTTGTCGCGGCGACGATTGCGCTCGCGCGGCGGACCGGGCCCATGCGCGTGAAGGAATGGCGATGTCAATCCGGTGCAAGGCCGCGGGCGAGAAGTGCCGCGCGTTGCCCGCAAGCCGGCTCCTCAAGATCGCTTCGACCAGCGTCCGATGGGCCCTGCGCCGAGCGACCCCACTCGACAGTCCCAGAAGTACCGGCCAGACCCAGAAGTACCGGTGGTTCGGCGCCTGACGGCGCCGGACTCCCGTCGGAACCAGAAGTACCCGTGGTTCGGCGCCTGACGGCGCCTCACAGGAGCGCCCCATTTCCGCTGAACGCTGCCTCGAAACGTACCTGCACGAAATCAACGAGGTACCCCTCCTGTCCCCCGAGCAGGAGATCCAACTCGGACGTCGCATCCAGAGCGGCGACCTCGAGGCGCGCGAGCACATGATCCGTGCCAACCTGCGGCTCGTCGTCTCGGTCGCGAAGATGTACACGGACCGCGGCCTCTCGCTGCAGGACCTGATCGCGGAAGGGAACATCGGCCTGATGAAGGCGGCCGAGAAGTTCGACCCCAACGCCGGCTGCCGCTTCTCGACGTACGGCACGTGGTGGATCAAGCAGTCGATCCGCCGCGCGCTGACGAACACGGTCAAGCCGGTGCGCGTGCCGAGCTACATGAGCGAGCTGATCTCGCGCTGGCGCGTCGTCTCGCAGGAGCTCACGTACCTGCTCGGCCGCGCGCCCAACGTCGAGGAAGTCGCGGAGGAGCTCGGCATCCCCGAGGAGAACTGGCCGCTCCTGAAGCGCACGATCCAGGTCAGCGGCATGGGGCCGCAAGTCTCGCTCGACGTCCTGAGCCAGACGCAGGACACGGTGCAGGACCACTCGCAGGCCTCGCCGGACGAGCAGCTCTCGAACACGGACATGATCACGAAGCTGGGCGAGCTGCTGAACGTGATCGACGAGCGCGAGGCGACGATCCTGCGCCTGCGCTACGGCCTCGGCACGGAGAGCGGCGAGACGATGACGCTCAAGGAGATCGGCAAGGTCGTCGGCCTGACGCGCGAGCGCGTGCGCCAGATCGAGCAGGAGGCGCTGCGCAAGCTGTACGGGGTGATGGGCGACGTCGAGTGATTCACGCGCCGCGCGCTTGCGCGCGGCGCCACCAGCATCCGAGCCCGCGGGTGCTTCTCTGGGTCGTTCGGCGCTGAGCGGTTAAAACGTTCGGGCCCGATGGCCCGACAACCCGAAGCCCCGCCTCCGACACGGCCGCGCGAGCGCGCGCCGGAGGGCACGCCGCTCTACGTGCACTTGCCGTTCTGCGCGGCCAAGTGCCACTACTGCGACTTCTTCTCGGTCGCGGCCGAGGGGCACGACCGCGGGGCGATGGTCGCGGCCATCCTGCGCGAGGCCGAGCTGTGGGCGCCGCGCCGTCCGCGCACGGTCTTCGTCGGCGGGGGGACGCCGTCCTTGCTCGCCGTCGACGAGCTGCGTGACCTGTTCGAGGGGCTCGAGCGGCTCACCGGCTTCCGCGGTTCCGCGCGCGAGGTCACGGTCGAGTGCAACCCCGAGAGCCTCGACCGCGAGAAGGCCTCGGCTCTGCTCGACCTGGGCACGACGCGGCTCTCGATCGGGTTTCAGGCGCTGGACGAGCAGGCGCTGAAGCTCTTCGGGCGGGTGCACGACGCGCGGCAGTCCTTCGAGGCCTACGCCGCGGCCCGGTCGGCCGGCGCGCGCGAGGTGAACATCGACCTGATCTACGCCTGGCCGGGCCAGAGCCTGGAGGCCTGGATGGTCGACCTGGACCGCGTGCTCGACCTCGGTCCTGATCACGTGTCGGCCTACAACCTTACGTTCGAGGAAGACACGGCGTTCCGACGCTGGCTGGAAGATGGGACCCTGCCGCAGGCCAGCGAGGAGGTCGAGCTGGCCTTCTTCCACGCCACCCGCGAGCGCCTGGACGAGCGCGGGTGGGGACCTTATGAGATCTCCAACTTCGCTCGAACCGGCCTCGTCTGTCACCACAACGTCAACTACTGGCAGAACGGGACCTACCTCGGCATCGGCCCCGCCGCCGTCAGCAAGGTCGGTTCGACGCGCGGCGGCAACGTGAAGTCGGTGGGGGACTACCTGCGCCGCGTCGGCGCGACAGGCGACGCACGCGTGTGGGAAGAGGCGCCCGAGCCGCTCGACCGCCTGCGCGAGACCTGGTGGCTCGGCCTGCGCCTGGCCCACGGCTTGTCGGCGCAGGACGCGCGCGAGCGCGCCGAATACGACGAGCCTCGCGACCCGCTCGAATCGACCGCGCAAGCGCTGGCCGCCGAAGGGTTCCTCTCCGACGAGGACGGACGCTTCGCGCTGACCGAGCGTGGTCTGCCGATGGCCGACTGGGTCGCGCGCCGCTTCCTGACCGGCTGAAGGACAGGGGAAAAGGAGGGTGAGGGGCGCCCCGGAGCCCTCCTCGGGCGCCGCAAAGGCACTCTGCTGGCCGCTGCGAGGGTCCCATCCTACTCTCGCTCCTGACCCGAGCGGATTCGGAGCCTGCACGTCGCCTTCCGCCCGATCGCATCCTCGGGCGTGGGACCCTGGCATGAACGAACGACAGCTCCCTTCCCTGCCTGGAGGCAACTCGTTCGAGAGTCTGAGAAAAGCGAACGAGTTCGGCGCCGAGTACTGGAGTGCCCGGGAGCTGCAGTCCGTCCTCGGCTACACGAACTGGAGAACGTTCGAGACCGCGGTGCAGCGGGCGGTCACCTCCTGCGAGACCTCGGGAAACCACGCCCCGCATCATTTTGAGGCTTCCCTCAAAATGATCCCTGTGGGCAAGGGCGGCATCCGGAGCGTGCCGGACTTCCAGCTCTCCCGGTTTGCCTGCTATCTCATCGCGCAGAACGGCGATCCACAGAAACCGGAGATCGCGCTCGCCCAGAAGTACTTCGTCGTCCAGGCGCGACGCCAGGAGCTCACGGATGAGCTCGCCAAGGACAAGGAGCGCCTGGAGCTGCGCAATCAGGCCAGGGAGGAGTTCAAGCAACTCTCGGGGGTTGCGAGGAAGGCCGGCGTCTCCAGCCCGATGTTCGGCGTCTTCCACGACGCGGGTTACCGCGGCCTGTACGGCATGGGGCGCGAGGCCATCCGGAAGCACAAGCGGCTCCCAGCAGGCGAGAACCTGATGGATCGCATGGACACCACGGAGCTGGCCGCCAACCAGTTCCGAATGACCCAGACCCGAGACAAGCTGGCACGCGAGGGGATCCGCGACGAGCAGGACGCGATCCGTACGCACGAGAGCGTCGGTAGAGAGGTGCGCAAGGCGATCGGCCAGATCGGCGGCACCATGCCCGAGGAGATTCCGCCTGCGGAACCCATCGAACGAGTGGAGCGGCGCGTGAAGGAGAGTCAGCCCCGCCTCGAGCTGGATGGGGAAGATGCCAAAGGGCTGCTCGGAGATGACGAACCGCCGGCAGATCCCACGCCGACCACGCCGAAGTCGTAGCGCATCGGCTCGAGAGCCCGGCCGCGCCATCTGTCACACGATCCGCGTGGGCAAGGATGGCCCCTCGGATCACGAGCGCCGGCCTTCGGGGCCAGGCCCCCGCAGGTCGGATCATTTCGCGGGCCGCTTCCAGAGCGTCTCGTCGTTGCTCGCGCCTTTCTTGCCCGCGCCCAGGTAGCCGGCGTAGTCCCAGTGCTCCTCGGAGAGCTTGGACAAGTCCGACGCGCCGATGTCCTCGACGATCTTGTACTCCCACTTGGGCGCGGAGGGCGCCGGCCCCTGCTGCCCCATGGCGAAGAAGGCGAGGACGGAGATGCCGCAGCCGGCGAGCACGGAGAGCGGATGGATCGACATGGGTTTCATGGGCTGGCTCCTGGAACGGATCGAACGAATCGAGACGACGGTCAGCGCCCGACCGGACGTGAGAACCGACGCGCCGAGCTCGTAGGCCGCCGCTGGGTCCGGCCCAGCGTGCCGTCGCGGTTAGGATGCCGGCTTCCGATGGCCAGCCCCAGCTTCTCGTCCTACGCCGACCGCCTCGACGCCGCGATCGAGCGCTGCGGCAACCCCTGCCTGGTCGGGCTCGACCCGCACCTCGACGCGCTGCCGGAGGACTTCGCCGTCGCGCGCGACCCGGGTGCCCCGCGTGCCGTCCGGGCCAGGGCCATCGGCGACTTCCTGTGCGCGATCGTGGACGTTGCGGCCGGCCAGGTCCCGGCGGTCAAGCCGCAGTCGGCCTTCTTCGAGGTCCTGGGCGCCGACGGGGTAGCGCAGTGGGAACGCGTCGTCGCGCACGCATCGTCCGCGGGGCTGCTCGTGATCGGCGACGTGAAGCGCGGCGACATCGACAGCACGGCCAAGGCCTACGCGCAGGCCTTCCTCGAGCAGGCCCCGCGCTGCGATGCGATCACGATCAACCCCTACCTGGGCGCGGACGCCGTGCAGCCGTTCCTCGATGCCTGCGCACGCGTCGGAGGGGGCGTCTACGTGCTCGTCCGCACGTCGAACAAGCACAGTGCCCTGTTCCAGGATCATGGCACGCCGCCGCTGCACGAGAAGGTGGCCGACGAAGTCGCGCGCTGGGGTACGACTCTGATGGGGGAGTGCGGGATGTCGAGCGTCGGCGCCGTCGTCGGCGCGACGCACCCGGCCGAGCTCGCACGCTTGCGCCAGCGCATGCCGCGCACGCCGTTCCTGATCCCCGGTTACGGCGCGCAGGGCGGCTCGGCCAAGGATGTCGCGCCCGGCTTCCTGCCCGGCGGGCGCGGCGCGCTCGTGAACAGCTCGCGCGGCATCCTCTACGCGTACAAGCAGCCGGCATACCGCGAGCTGCACTGGAAGGACGCGGCCGCGAAGGCGCTGGCAGCCATGCGAGCGGAGATCGCGGCCGCGCTGAAATGATCCAAGCGTGATGATCCAACCGTGATGATCCGTCTCGAGCACCTGGCCGCGGACGTCCTCGACCTGCCGCCGATCGCGCGCGCGGCGTTCGCGGGCAAGCTGGATCCGCGTCTGGCGCTCGTGCCGCGCACGCTCGACGCGTTTCCGATGCCGCACGACCGCCTCGACGCCGAGGCGCGCGCGGAGCTGGCGACGAGCATCGAACGCGGCCTCGCGCCGCTAGAACCGAGCGTAGCCGTGCTGGACGGCGCGCGCGCACTGGGCCGGCCCGGCGTCTTCGCGGTCGTCACCGGTCAGCAGCCGGGGTTCCTGTGCTCGCCGCTCTACTCGATCTACAAGGCGATCCAGGCGATCCGCCTGGCGCGCTCGCTGACGGAGCTGTGGGAGCGGCCGGTCGTGCCGCTCTTCTGGAACCACGCCGACGACCACGACGTCGCCGAAGTGCATCACGCCTGGGTGCTCAACCAGCACCTCGACCTGCAGAAGATCGCGCTGGCCGGTCTCGCATCCGGTCGCCAGCCGCTGTCGCGCATCGTGATCGACGACCAGGCCAACCGGCTGGGCCCGATCCGCGAGGCGTTGCGACAGCTCGTGCGCGACGAGCCGCACGGCGAGCGCGCGCTCGAGCTCTTCGTTCCGCGCCACGGCGACACGTTCGCGGGAGCGTTCACGCGCGGGTTGACGGCGCTCCTCGGTTCGTACGGCCTGGTCGTGGTCGAGCCGGACTGGATCAGGAAGAGCCTCTCGGCCCAGCTGGCGCACGTCGTCGCGCACGATCCCGCCGCCCACATCGCGCGCGGCGCGGCGGCAGTCAAGGCCGCGGGCTTCGATGTCGCGATCGATCCGGCCGACGCGGCGCTGCTCTACGGGCTCGACGCCAAGGGCCGGCGTGCGTTGCGCGCGGGCGGCGATGGATTCCGCTACGACGGCGAGGACGGCTCGCGCACCGGCGTCGAGCTGGCGGCCGAAATCGTTCAGGATCCGCTGGCCTGGTCGCCCGGCGCGCTGCTGCGGCCGATCGTCCAGGACTTGGCGCTGCCCGTCGCCGCGTACGTCGGCGGCGCGGGCGAGCTGGCGTACCACGCCGAGCTGGGTCCCCTGCGCGCCGCGCTCGACGCGCCGCTCACGCCGTTCGTGCCACGTATCTCGTGCACGCTCGTCGACGGCTGGGTGCGCTTCGCGTTGGAGCGGCTCGAGACGACGATCGAGGAAGTGCTGCGCGCGCACGGCGCGTTCGTGCCGAAGGGCGACGAGACGCCCGAGCCGGCCGTGCTGGAGAAGCTGCGCGAGGCCGGCGAGCGCGCGCGCAAGGACATCCTCGCGCTGCGCACGGAGCTGGGCGAGCTCGACCCCGGCCTGGGCGTGCAGATCAAGCGCACTGCCGACCAGGTGCGCGATCTCGTGGCGCAGCTGGCCGAGAAGGCGCAGCGCGTGCAGCAGAACCGATCCGGCAAGGGCCGCCGCCACGAGCGCCGCGTGAACCACGCACTGTTCCCGAACGGCGAGCCGCAGGAGCGCGTGCTCGGCCCGCTGCAGTTCGTCGCGCGGCACGGCGAGGCCTGGATCGGCGAGCTCCTGGGCGAGATCGATTCTCTGGCGGTGGAGCACGTCGTCGTGCACTTGCCGGGCAAAGCAGGCGAGGAGGAACCGGCATGAAGCTCGACGTGCTCGTGGTCGCCGCGCACCCCGACGACGCCGAGATCTCGGCCGGCGGCATTCTCCTCACGTTGCGCAACGCCGGCCGCGCCTACGGCATCGTCGACCTGACGCGCGGCGAGATGGGCACGCGCGGCACGGCCGACGATCGTGCGCTCGAGGTCGCGGCCGCGAATGCGATCCTGCGGCCGGCCGTGAGACACAACCTGGAGCTGCCCGACGGCCGCGTCGAGGCCTCGGTCGAAGCGCGCGAGCGGCTCGCGGCGCTGATCCGCCGTCACCAGCCCGAGGTCCTGATCGCGCACCACTGGGACGACCTGCACCCCGACCACGCCGCTTGCGGCCTGCTCGCGCGCGAGGCCTGGTACGTGTCCGGGCTGGCGCGTCTGGCTGCGCCGGGCGAGGCCGCGCGCCGGCCCAAGCGGCTCTACCATTTCCTGGGCCACGTGCCGACCGAGCCGACGTTCGTGGTCGACATCGGGCCGGTGTTCGAGGAGAAGGTGCGGCTCGTGCGCTGCTACGCGACCCAGCTCGCGCCGGGCAGCGCCCAGGACCGCGGGCAGCACTTCCTGTTCGGCGCGGACATCCTGCAGCGCATGGAGACGCGCGCGCGGTTCTTCGGCGAGCGCATCGGCGCGCGCTTCGGCGAGCCGCTCGTGCACAAGGGGCCGCTGCCGTGCCTCGATCCGCTCCTGGGGTCGGTTTGACCGCCACTCGGACCGCTGCAACCGCCGCGCGGCACCGCTAGACTCCAGACCACCGTGCGGCGCATCGCGATCATCAACCAGAAGGGCGGGGTCGGGAAGACGACCACGACCGCCAACCTGGGCGCGGCGCTCGCGATCCAGGGACGGCGCGTCGTGCTGGTCGACATGGACGCGCAGGCGAACCTGTCGTGCAGCCTGGGCGTCGAGGCCAAGAGCGGCTCGCCGACGTCGTACACCGTGCTGACCAGCGGGACGAAGGTCGGCAAGGCGCTGCGCGACACGACCGTGCCGCGGCTGCGCATCCTGCCCGCGAACCTGGACCTCTCGGGCGCCGAGCTCGAGCTGGCCGCGGCGATGGGGCGCGAGTTCATCCTGCGCGACGCCCTGCGCGAATGGGTCGAGCTCGAGCGCGCGCGTCATGGTCGCGCACCGGCCGACTATGTGCTGTTCGATTGTCCGCCGAGCCTCGGGCTCCTGTCGATCAACGCGCTCGCCGCGGCGGGCGAAGTGATCGTCACGATGCAGACCGAGTTCCTGGCCTTGCAGGGCATGAGCAAGCTGGTCGAGGTCGTGCAGCTCCTGAAGAAGCGCTTGAACCCGGAGCTCGTGATCACGGGCATCGTGCCGTGCCTGTACGACAGCCGGCTGCGGCTCGCGCGCGAGGTGCTGGCCGAGATCCGCACGTACTTCAAGGGCCAGGTCTTCCCGCACCCCGTGCGCGCGAACGTGAAGCTGGCGGAGGCGCCGTCGTTCGGCCAGACCGTGTTCGAGTACGCGCCCGACAGCAAGGGCGCCGATGACTACATGCGGCTCGCGCGCGAGGTGATCGCGCGCGAGGAGCGCGACGAGGACCTGCGCGGGCTGCCGGCGTTCGACGAGAGCGCGCGCCTGGCGCCGAAGGTCGTGCCAGCGCCGCGCAAGCCGCCGCCGCGACCGCCATCGCGCAAGCCGGCAGTTGATCAGACGGTCGCGCCGGCGGCGCAGCCCGCGAGCGCCGCTGTCAGCGCGCCGGCGATCAAGCCGACGCTTGCTCCGCCGAGCAGCGCTCCGCCCGCGCGCAGCGCGAGTGCGACTGTCGCGCCCGCTCACGCCGCGCCGGCCCGCAAAGCCGTCGTTCCGCTCGCTCCCCTGCGCACGGAGCCTGCTCCCACGCGCACCGAGCCTGCTCCCACGCGCACGGAGCTTTCTCCCACTCGTACCGAGCCCGCGCCGAAGGTTCGCGCGCCCGAGCCCGCGAAGCCGGTTGCGCCCAAGCCGCTCAGTGCGCCGACTCCGCCGCGCAGCGCACCGCCCACACAGCGCAGTGCACCGCCGGCACCGCACAAGGACACGCAGTCCGCGCGCGAATCACCCAAGACTCGCAGCACGCACCATTCGCTGCGCGGCCAGGTCGAAGTCCTGCGCGCCGACGAAGTCCCGCCGCTGCCGCCCGACGCCTTCGAGATCCTCTCGATCCTGCCCTCGGATCCATGAGCGTGCCGCTGCGCATCGGGATCCTGTGCCATCCGACGTACGGCGGCTCGGGGGTCGTGGCCAGCGAGCTGGCGCTCTCGCTCGCCGCGCGCGGCCACACCGTGCACCTCTTCAGCCACGCCGTGCCGCCGCGGCTCGCGCGCTCGCCCGGTCCGGTGCAGATGCACGTCGCGCAGGGCGTGCCCTACCCGCTCTTTCACGCCACGCCGCACGACATCGCGATCGCTTCCGCGATCCTGACGCTGCACCGCACGGAGGGGCTCGACATCCTGCACGCGCACTACGCGCTGCCGCACGCCGTGTCGGCCTACCTGGCGCGCTCGGCCGCGATCGCCGACCGCGACAAGCGCGCGCCGCGCATGGTCACGACGCTGCACGGGACCGACATCACGCTGGTGGGCACCGATCCGAGCTACGCGCCGCTGACGCAGTTCGTGATCGAGCAGAGCGACGCCGTCACCGCCGTCTCGGCCGACCTGGCGCGGCGCACGCGCGAGAACTTCTGCCGCGAGCTCACGCTGCGGCCGTGCGACATCGAGGTCGTGCCGAACTTCGTCGACGTCGAGCTGTTCAGCCCCGAAGCGCGCGACCCGCGCGTCGCCGACGGGCCGCCGCGCGCCGTGCACGTGTCGAACTTCCGCGCGGTGAAGCGCGTGCTGTGGCTGCTGCGCGCCTTCGAGCTGGCGACGCGCGGCACTCGGGCCGAGCTGCTCTTCGTGGGCGATGGGCCCGATCAGCCGGCGGCACAGGCGCTGGCGCGCGAGCTCGGCATCCACGACCGCGTGCGCTTCCTGGGCGAGCGCGACGCGCTGCCCGAGCTCCTGGCTCCGGCCGACGTGTTCGTCCTGGCGTCGTCCGAGGAGTCCTTCGGCCTGTCGGCGCTGGAGGCGATGTCCTGCGGCACGCCGGTCGTCGCGACCGACGTCGGCGGCGTGCGCGAGGTCGTCGACGACGGCGTGACGGGCCTGCTCTCCGCGCTGGACGACATGGAAGCCTTCGCCGCCAACCTGCGCGCCCTGCTCTTCGACCGCGACCGCGCGACAGCGATGGGTCGCGCGGCCCGGCAAGTGGCCGTCGAGCGTTTCGCGCGCGAGCGGGTCATCCCGCTCTACGAGAACGTCTACCAGCGCGTCCTGGCCTCGACGCGCTGGCCGTTCCCCTAGACTGAGAGGCCGAGGAGAATCGATTGTTCGGCCTCTCCGATCTCGTTGGCGCCGCTCCGCGGCGCGAGAGCCCGTGAGTCCTTCACGGGCTCCGAGCCGCGTGCGGGTCCACCTCGACCACAACGCGACGACGCCGATCCGGCCCGAGGCGCTGGCGCTCCTGGTCGAGATGAGCGGACGCCTGCGCGGCAACCCCTCCAGCGTCCACGCCTCCGGCCGCGCAGCGCGCGCCTGGCTCGACGAGGCGCGCGAGCGGACCGCGGCCGCCCTGGACGTGCACGAGGACGAGATCGTCTTCACGGCCGGCGGGACGGAGTCGATCCAGCTCGCGCTGGCCGGGGCGGTTCGCGCCGCCGGCCCGGGACGGGGGCTCGTCACGAGCGCAGTCGAGCATTCGGCCGTCCTGGCGGCCGCAGAACGGCTCGAGCGCGAGGGCCGTCCGGTCGTGCGACTGCCGGTCGACGCGACCGGGCGGGTCGCCGTGACCGACCTCGTCAGGGAGCTCACCCCGGACATTGCGCTCGTCTCGATCCAGGCCGCGAACAACGAGTTGGGCACGCTCCAGCCCGTGGCTGAGATCGGGGAAAGGCTGGCCGCGCGGGGTCGCGCCCGGCCGCTCTTCCACACGGACGCCGTCCAGGCCCTGGGCCGGATCCCGGTGCGGATCGCGGACTGGCGCGCGGACCTCGTGTCCCTCTCGGCCCACAAGGTCGGCGGCCCGCTGGGGGTCGGCGTCCTGGTACGACGCAAGGGCATCCGACTCGAGCCGCTGCTCGGCACGGGCAGCCAGGAGGACGGTCTGCGTCCCGGCACGGAAGCGGTGGCCGCGATCTGCGCCGCGGCGCTGGCGATCGAGCTGGCGTGTCGCGAGCAAGCTGCGTTCGAGGAGCGGGCGGCGGCGCTCTGCCGTTCATTCTGGGACGAACTGTCCACCATCGTCCCAGGAGCGCTCTTGAACGGACCGTCGCTCGACGCAGCGCGGTTGCCCAATACCCTCAACGTCACATGGCCTGGGCTCGAAGGTCGCACGCTCGTCGCGCGCCTCGATCTGGAAGGGCTCGAGGTCAGCGCTGGCTCGGCCTGCGCCAGCGGATCGCTCGAGCCTTCGCACGTCCTGCTGGCCCTGGGACACGATTCCGAGCGCGCGCGCGCAGCTCTGCGGCTCTCTTTCGGTCGAACGAGCGGTGAAGAGGATGTCCACAACGCCGTGGAGATCTTGCGGAGAACGATTTCGTCAACGCGCTAACTCCACGTACGCGCGGTGGCTTGCGAACGGACCGTGAAGACGTGCGCTGTGGCGCGTTGACAGCGCGGCAACACACGCTGGAATGTCCCTCCCTCGACGCGTGACGGGCGCTCGGGAGTTAGGGCCGAAACGCCCCGCCCCCGGACCTCTGCGCGCGAAAAGACCGACCGACTCTTCCCCGCTATCGACACGCCTCACCCCCCGGAGGCAGCGGCGCCAAGCGTCCAGCACGGTTCGCCGAGGGTCTCGTCGTACACAACCGTCCCCGCGGTCCGGGCTCGAGGTCTGTCCCGACCCGGGTTTCTGGCCGCGAAAACCCCCTCGCCCCCCCCCTTCGAGCGATGCCCGAAAGCGAGCCCGTGCGCGTGGAACTGGTCGACGAACTGCAACGTTCCAAGGAGCTCACCGTCACCACGGGGAGCGGCGTTGCCACGGCGAGCAGTCCCATGCCGGCAGCCGCGTCGGGGAACTTCCTGCCGACGGCGCTCGAGGGGCTGTGGCGCGAGCTGCAGCGCTCGATCCGCGCGCGCATCGAGCCCGAACAGTTCGCGACCTGGTTCCGCCGCGCCACGCTGGTCCAGGCCGACGACCAGGTCCTGCGGGTGGGTGTCCAGAACGACTTCGCGCGCGACTGGCTCGAGCGCTACTACCACGAGACGCTGTCGCAGGCGGCGCGCGAGACGCTGGGCTCGCCACGACGGATCGAGATCGCGGTCGTGCCCGAGTTCTCGCTGCCTGGTCCGCGGCGCGCGGATCCGCGCGATGGGGGACACGCGGCGCCACCGGCGCGGGGACCGGCCGACGGCGGGCAGCCGGCGCGCACCTCGGGCGGCAAGGCGCGCGGCGGCGCGACGCAGTCCGGCTCGGCGCGCGGACGCGAGCACGGCCCGCACGACGACGCGCGCAGCTCCGCAACCGGGGGCCTGCGCGGCGAGGCCCAAGGCCTGCGCGCCGACGACGAACACGCGCCGCGCGGGCGCGACGAGGGCGACGACACGCGCCGCGCGCCTGACTCGTCGAGGGGACACGAGTCGCTGCGCGGGCCGGGCTTGGGCTCGGAGCTGGGCCTCAACCCGAAGTACACCTTCGACAACTTCGTCGTCGGCCCCTGCAACCGCTTCGCGCACGCAGCGGCGATGGGCGCGGCGGAGCAACCCGGCAACGCCTACAACCCGTTCTTCCTGCACGGCTCGGTCGGTCTCGGCAAGACGCACCTCCTGCAGTCGATGTGCTTCGCGATCCTGGCCAGGAACCCGCGCACGCGGATCCTGTACCTGTCGTGCGAGACGTTCGTGAACCACTTCATCAATGCCCTCGAGAACGGGGACATCCAGAAGTTCCGCACGAAGTACCGCAGCGTCGACGTGCTCGTCGTGGACGACATCCAGGTGCTCGCCAACAAGGAGCGCACCCAGGAGGAGTTCTTCCACACGTTCAACACCCTGCACCAGCAGGGCAAGCAGATCGTGCTCTCCTCGGACGGACCACCGAAGGATATCCCGACGCTGCAGGAACGGCTCGTTTCGCGCTTCAAATGGGGTCTCGTGACCGAGATGGAGCCGCCCTGCTACGAGACGCGCATGGCGATCCTGAAGCGCAAGAGCCGCGAACGCGGGCGCGAGCTGCCGGACGAGGTCGCGAGCCTCCTGGCCGAGCGCATCGAGAGCAACATCCGCGAGCTCGAGGGCGCGGTGACGCGCTTGCTGGGCTTCGCGCAGGTGTCGGGCGCCGCGCTCTCGTGCGACTTCGCGCGCGACGTGCTGCGCGACCTGTTCACGTCGCGGCGGCCCCAGCCGGCCATGGGGGACATCCTGGCCCTCGTGACCGCGCACTACGACGTGAAGCTGAGCGAGCTCCAGTCCAAGCGCCGCACGGCCGCGATCGTCCTGCCGCGCCAGATCGCGATGTACATCGCGCGCCGCATCACGCGGCACTCGCTCGAGGAGATCGGCGGGTTCTTCGGCGGCCGCGACCACTCGACGGTGATCTACGCGATCGACAAGATCCAGCAGCTGATCGCCAGCGACGTCTGCACGCGCGATCTGGTCGAGGACTTCCTGGCGCGCCTCCAGGTGCGCAGCGCGTGAGCACACACCGCCGCGCCTACACTGCCGCGCCCTCAGGCGCGGCAGCACCAGAATCGATTCCGACAGCTTGCGCGGCGCTGCATCAGCCACCGTCGCCGATCGGGACGCGCCACGTGAAGCGAAGATGCGACTTCCTGACCCTCGACATCACCTCCGGGTGAGGGTCTCCGATGGTCTTGCCCGAGCCCGCGCGGAGCCCCAGCCGAGCAGCGCTAAGCCATTGCTGTTATTGAGTTTGTGTTGGCTGCGCCGCCTCGCGCGAACCTCGACTCGTGGGGCCCGTTCGACTACCCTGGGCCGGCTCGGGAGAGCGCGGAAAAGTGCCGGGAGACGGCTCTTTTTTCGGGCCCCCGTGCACGGAGAAACTGTGCAGAACACCTGGGTTCGTTCCGGATGTCGCCGGGAGATCGCGTGGACCAACCGCGCCTTCTCCGCACACCCGAGCACCGCGCGCGTCGCCGCGTGGAGCGCTGTGGAACGAAACGGCGAAGTCGACGCAGCGTCCACGCGCAGTCCGGAGCGATCGTCGTCGCTCGCGGAGCTCGCAAGCGGCTGCGTGCGGCCGGTTTCGAGCTGGACGGGACGTCGTTCTCCACGCGTGACGTCGCCCCTGAAGAAGATGATGAGAGAGAAACTTCTCTCTCTGAGACATACCAGTCGAGCACGCCTCGACCTCTTGGAGTCCTCGGCATGAAGGTCGTCTGCGATCGCGAGAAGCTGCGCGAAGGTCTGGCCGTCGTGAACAACGTCGTGCCATCCAAGAGTCCCAAGCCCGTGCTCGAGAACGTGTGCCTCGTGGCCACGGTCGATGGGCTCGAGATCCTGGGGACGGACCTGGAGTGCTCCGTGCGCTACCGCATCCCGGTCGGCGGTGCGCGCGAGGGCGACACGAAGGACGAGAAGGCGCTGCGTGGCGGCGTCCTGCGCGTGGAAGAGCCGGGTGTGGCGGTCGTGCCGGCGCGCGTCGCGCTCGACTTCGTGCGCGACCTGTCGGCCGACGAGGTCGTGGTCTCGACCCACGACAACGCCTGCACGATCCAGGGCGGTGAGGATCGCTGTGAGCTCGTCACCGTCGACCGCGACGAGTTCCCGGTCATCGCCAGCTTCGGCGACCAGGCCACGGTGGCGGTCCAGGGCGGGCAGTTCACGCGCCTCGTGCAGCGCACGTCCTTCGCCGCGGCGCGCGAGGCCGGCCGCTACGCGATGCACGGCATCCTGACCGAGTACGACGACGGGCAACTGCGGCTCGTCGCGACCGACGGGCGCCGTCTGGCCATGTCGAGCATCCCGGCCGATCGGCGCGGTCCGACCGAGCGCTCGCGCCCGGCGATCGTGCCCACGAAGGGCATGCTGCTCTTCTGCCGCGTGATCTCCGACCCGCTCGAGCAGGTGCAACTCCACCTGGGCGAGAACCAGGTCGGCCTGAAGACGCGCAACGCCGAGATCTTCGCGCGCCTGATCGACGGCGAGTTCCCCAAGTACTCGGCCGTGATCCCGCGCGAGACGGGCAACTACCTCGAAGCCGACGCCGACACGCTGTCGCGCAAGCTGCGCCTGGTCGCCAACGTGACCGGCGTCGAAGCACGCGCGGTCAAGCTCAAGATCGACAAGGGCGAGATGAACCTGTTCGGCCAGTCCGTGGGCCGCGGCGAGGCGCGCGCGCGGATGGAGGTCGAGTTCAAGGGCTCGGGTCCGGCCGAGATCGCCTTCAACCCGGACTACCTGATCGAGGGCCTGAAGAACTGCGAAGGCGCCACCGTGAAGCTCGAGTTCAACGAGCGCACGAGCCCGGGCAAGTTCACGCTGGCCGAGAACTACGTGTACATCGTGATGCCGATCACGGTCGATCTGTGAAGCGAGCTTGCGAGCGCAACCCCCGCATGGGTCGGCCCGTTCAAGGGGCCGACCTGTGAAGCGAGCTTGCGAGCGCAACCCCAGAGTGGGCCGGCCCGTTCAAGGGGCCGGCCTGCGAAGCGAGCTAGCGAGCGAAGCCACCAGAATGGGCTGGCCCGTTCAAGGGGCCGGCCCATGAAGCAACCCGTCGGCACCGACCAGGCCCGCCACGACGGCGAGCTGCGCGCCGCGTTCGAACGCGTCGAGCGCGGCGGCCGCCGCGGGCTCGGCTCGCTGCAGGAGGCGCTCTCGGCCTACCTGCGCGAGACGGGCTTGACGCGCCGCCGCTCGGAATCGCCGGTCTACGACGCGTTCGACACAGCCGCCGGCGCCGACCTCGCGCGCCGTGCGCGGCCGGTGCGCTTCGCGCGCGGCGTGCTGACGGTCGAGGTCGACTCGTCGAGCCACCTGCACGAGCTGGAAACTTTTCGAGGCGAAGATCTGCGTGCGCGTACGAACGCGGTGCTCGGTCGTCCCGACGTCCGGAAGATCGCGTTCAAGCACAGGAACTGAAGATGGCCGAGGATACACAGACGTACGACGCCCAGTCGATCACCGTCCTCGAGGGGCTGGAAGCCGTGCGCGTCCGCCCCGCGATGTACATCGGCGACACCGACGTGCGCGGGCTCCACCACCTCATCTGGGAGGTGGTCGACAACTCGATGGACGAGGCGCTGGCCGGCTACGCGCGCCACTGCTGGGTGACGATCCACGCCGACGGCTCGATCTCGGTGCGTGACGACGGTCGCGGCATCCCGGTCGACATCCATCCCACGGAAGGCATCCCGGCGGTCGAGGTCGCGCTGACGAAGCTGCACGCCGGCGGCAAGTTCGACAAGAGCTCGTACAAGGTGTCGGGCGGCCTGCACGGTGTCGGCGTGTCGTGCGTGAACGCGCTGTCCGACTGGCTCGAGGTCGACGTGGCACGCGGCGGGAAGATGCACCGCATCCGCTTCCGTCGCGGCGCGCGCGACCGCGCGCTCGAGGTGGTCGGCAAGGCGGTCGGTACGGGCACGATGGTGACCTGGAAGCCCGACCCGACGATCTTCAGCACGACCGAGATCGACTACGAGATCGTCGAGAAGCGCCTGCGCGAGATGGCCTACCTGATGGGCACGCGCAACGTCTCGATCGACCTCCTCGACGAGCGCACTGGCGCCAAGGAGCACCTCGAGTTCCCGCAGGGGCTCGTGGCGTTCGTGCAGAACGTCAACAAGAACAAGACCCCTTCGCACGCCGACGTCGTGCACTTCACGAAGACGGTCCCGAGCCCCGAGCGGCCGGACCGCGAGTACGAAGTCGAGCTCGCGCTGCAGTACACGGACGCGTACCAGGAGACGATCTACACGTTCGTCAACAACATCAACACGCACGGCGGTGGCACGCACCTGGCGGGCCTCAAGTCGGCGGTGACGCGCGCGTTCACGAGCTACGCCAAGCGCCAGAAGCTGATCAAGGACTCGGAGGAGATGCCTAGCGGCGACGACTTCCGCGAAGGGATGACCGCGATCCTGTCGCTGAAGGTGCCCGAGCCGCAGTTCGAGGGGCAGACGAAGGACAAGCTCGGCAACCGCGAGGCGCAGGGCATCGTCGAGTCGGTCGTCGGCGAGCTGCTCTCGACGTACCTCGAGGAGCACCCCGCCCGTCGCGAAGAACCTCGTCCTGAAGGCCTCGCGTGCCCAGGCCGCGCGCGAAGCGGCGCGCAAGGCGCGCGACCTCGTGCGCAGGAAGAGCGCGCTGGCCTCGGGCAACCTGCCCGGCAAGCTGGCCGACTGCCAGTCCTCGAACCTCGACGAGAGCGAGCTCTACCTCGTCGAAGGTGACAGCGCCGGTGGCTCGGCCAAGATGGGCCGCGACCGGCGCTACCAGGCGATCCTGCCGCTCAAGGGCAAGATCCTGAACGTCGAGCGCGCGCGGCTCGACAAGATGCTGTCGCACTCCGAGATCCAGATCATCATCGCCGCGATGGGCACGGGCATCGCCGACGAGTTCGAGCTGGGCAAGCTGCGCTACGGCAAGACGATCATCATGACGGACGCGGACGTGGACGGATCCCACATCCGCACGCTGCTCCTGACCTTCTTCTTCCGGCATATGCGCATCCTGGTCGAGGCCGGACGCCTCTACATCGCGCAGCCTCCGCTCTACAAGCTGACGACGAAGAAGGGCAGCCGCTACGTCACGACGGAGGCCGAGCTGCGCCAGATCCTGATCGACCGCGGCGTCGAGGCGCTGACCGTGCGCGACCAGAAGACCGGCAAGAAGTGGGAAGGCGCGGCGTTGCGCGCGCTGTGCGAGGACCTGCGCCGGCTCGAGGATCTGTGCCGCGAGCTCGCGCCGCCGTGGGCGCGCGTGGATCCGAGCGAGGTCCTGCGCACTTGGGACGGCACGCGGATCCGCGCGCACCTGGCGCGCACGAACGGCCGCGACCACTGGTTCGACAAGCTGTCGGAGTTGCAGGACTTCCTCGAGCTGCAGCAAGTCGGCCGCCGCGGCCCGCTGACCCTCTACGAGGGCCCCGACAGCGCCGTCGCGCGCGATGACGCGGACGTCATCGTCTGCCACCTGACGCACGTCGAGGACGTGGTCAAGACCCTAGCCAGCATCGAGGCGAAGGGGATCGCGCTGCGCAGCGGGACCGAGTGGATCGTCGAGGGCGGCAAGACCGAGGTGCGCTGCAAGACGCCGCTCGAGCTGGCGCTGGCCGTGCGCAAGAGCGCGCAATCCGACATCGACATCCAGCGCTACAAGGGCTTGGGCGAGATGGACGCCGACCAGCTCTGGGAGTCCACGATGGATCCCGCCCGCCGCACGCTCTTCCAGGTGACGATGGAGGACGCGATGGTGGCCGACGAGATCTTCACGCTGCTGATGAGCGATGCGGTCGAGCCGCGCCGCAAGTACATCGAGCGGCACGCGCTCGAGGTCACGAACCTGGACGTGTGACGGTACGGTGCCAGGGACGACTCCGACAGGTTCGACGAGGCAGCGCGCCAGCGCTTGACTCGAACCCGTCGGAGTCGTCCCTGGCACCGTATCGACGGGCTCGCCCCGGTCGCGCGCGGCCGCAACACGGCGTGCCGACGGCGCGTCCTGACGGCGGTTGCAGTGCCGGATCCCCGGGCATCCCAAGACACTTGTGCCGGCGAACTTCTTTCTGTCGAACCTCGTTCAGGCTGCGACCGGGCGACGTCCGATAGGTTTCGAGCCCGCTCCGCTGCGCCCGGCGCGCCGGCGGGCTGGACCCCACCTGTGAAGATCAACCAACGCCTCGACCAAAACCGCCTGGCCGAAGTCCTCGCCGAACGCGGGCTGTGCGAGCCGCAGGCACTGCGCGAGGCGTTGCAGCTCTCGGGTCACGGCAACCCGGCCTTCGCCGAGGCGATCGTGCAGGCGAATCTGGTCGGCGACTGGGAGCTCAGCAAGGTCGTCGCCGAGATCTACAACCTGGCCTTCGTCCCCATCAACGTTTGCCCGCCCGACAGCCGCGCGCTGGAAGGCATCGACGTGGCCTACCTGGTCGAGCACGGGCTCGTGCCGATGGGCCGCTGCGGCACTGTGCTGACGATCGCGATGCCGGGCATGGTCGCTGCGGACGTGCTGGCCAACCTGCCGATCTCCGAGGGCGAGGTCACGATCCTGCCCGTGGTCGGCAGCGTCCTCGGGAACCGGCGCTGGATCGAAATGAACCTCGTGCCGAAGCTGCACGCGGCGTTGCCGAAGATGGCGTCCGGCATGCACGAGGCCGGCGGAATGATGGGCGCCCCCGAGTGGGGAAACATCTTCGACCAGGGCGAGGCAAACGTGCAGTTCGACCTCCAGCCGGATCAGAGCGACACCGGCGAGTCGTGACAGACCGGCGCGCGCTCAGCGCGCCACACGTTCGAGCCGCGCCGCGTAGCCGCCGTCGACCGGTCCCACGCCGCCGCGTTCCCCTGGCAGGGATTCGATCTCGCGCCCGAGCGACCAATCCGCGTTCAGCGCCAGGAATGCGCGCACGCGCCGCTGGTTCTCCTCGGGCTCGACGCTGCACGTCGAGTAGACGAGGCGGCCGCCGGGTCGCACGCAGGCCGCGGCCTCGCGCAGGAGACGCTCCTGGATCTTGCCCAGCGACTGCTGGGACTCCAACCCGAAACGCCAGCGCGCACCGGGCCGCGCGGCCAGCACGCCCGTGTTGCTGCAGGGCACGTCGACGAGCGTGGCGTCGAACGACGCGGGCTCGATCCCGATCGCTCCGTCGCCGATGCGTACTTCGACGTCCGCGTCGGGCACGAGGCGCGCGAGCGTCTCGCGCAGCCGCTGGGCGCGGCGCTCGGAGGAGTCCGACGCGACCACGCGCGCCCCGGTCGCGGCCAGCACGGCGGTCTTGCCGCCCGGCGCGGCGCACAGGTCCAGGATGCGCTCGCCCGGCGCGGCGCCGACGAGCTCGGCGGCACGCAGCGCGCTCTCGCCCTGCACGGTCACGTCGCCGCGCGCGAACGCCGGCGACGCGAGCACCTCGCGCACGGCCGAGATGGGTGCGAGCAGGACGCACGGGTGTGCGGTCGGCCGCAGCTCGACGGCCGGCGCCAGCTCTGCCCGCACGGTCTCGACGTCCCCGCGCGCGACGCGCAGGGACAGATCCGGCTCGAGCAGCATGGCGCGCGCCAGCGCCTCCGAACGCTCGCGACCGAAGCGCTTCTCCCAGCGTCGTCCAAGCGGCACGGGCAGCGAGAGCGCCTCTTCGGCCCACAGGAGCCAGTGCTCGTCGCGATCGGAGAACACGGCCGTCTCGAAGTGCAGATCGGCGAGCGGCACGTCGCGGCGCGGATCGCCGCTCGAGCCCTTGCGCAACGCGCGCTGCGCGCGGCGCAAGACGGCGTTGACCACGCCGCCCGGACGTTCACCCAGCGCCTGCCGCGCGGCCTGGACGGTCTCGCCGATCGCGGCGTGGTCGGGGATGCCAGCGAGGAACAGCAACTGCACGAGGCCGACCTCTACGAACGTGGCCACTTCGGGCTTGAGGGGCCGCTCGCCGAGTCGCGACGCGATCGCGCGCAGAGCTCCGCGCCGACGCACGTGCGTGCCGACGAGCTTGCGCACCAGCGCGCGGTCGCGGTCGCTCAAGCCCGCGCGCTGGGCGGCGCGATCGACGGCGCGCAGCGTCAAGCCGTCCGGCCGGCGCAGCACGTGCCAGGCGACGAGGCGCGAGCTCACGCGTTTGTTCCGTCCAGGCGCGCGCCGGCGGCGAGCCGCGCTCCGCGTAGCCATGCGACCGCGTCCATCCGGCCTTTTCCGGCGGGTTTCAGCGCGCGGATCTCGAGCGCACCGCGCCCGCAGGCGACGACGAGCGCGTCGCGCGCGTCGAGCACCGTGCCGGGTGCCGCGCCGTGTTCGCGCTCGTGCACGCGCACGTCGAGCAGGGTCAGCTCCGTTCCGCCCGGCCCGCTCGCGCGCGCGCCGGGCCAGGGCGTGCGCGCGCGCACGTGCCGGTCGATCGCGGCGACGTCGAGCGACCAGTCGACCGCGCCCTCTTCCTTGCGGATGCGACGGGCGTACGTCGCGAGCGCAGCGTCCTGCTTGCGGAACGTCGCCGCGCCGTCCTCGACCATGTCGAGCGCGCGCAGCGCAGCTCGTGCACCGAGCTGCGACAGTCGCTCGAGCAGCTCGCCGGCGTTCTCGTGCGCGCCGATCGGCGTGCGCTCCTCAGTCACGACGTCGCCCTCGTCGAGCGCCAGCACCATGCGCTGCACGGACACGCCCGACTCGGCGTCGCCGGCCAGGATCGCGGCCTGGATCGGCGACGCGCCGCGGTGTCGCGGCAGGAGCGACGCGTGCACGTTGAAGCAGCCCAGCCGCGGAACGTCGAGCACGTCCTGGCGCAGGATCTCGCCGTAGCTCGCCACGAGCAGCACGTCCGGCGCCAGCGCGCGCAGCGCGTCGAGGAACTCCGGACCGCGCGCGCGCTCCGGTTGCAGCACCGGGATCGAGCCCGCTCGAGCCAGCTCGACCAGCGGCGAGTCGACCACGTGCAGCCCGCGTCCGCGCGGCTTGTCTGGCTTCGTCACGAGGCCGACGGCCTGGTGGCGAGCGCTGGCTGCGAGCGCCGCGAACACCGGCGTCGCGAACGGCGGCGAGCCCAGGAAGACGACCCGCACGCGCGAGCCCGCCTCAGAGGCCGACAGGCCTCTGCGCGCCGCGCGCGGTTCCGCGCGGCGCCACCAGGATCGGAGAGCCCGTATGCTTCATTTCCTCACGGGCTCTCAGCCGAGGTGCGGTTCGACCGCGGCCTTGAGGCGCTCGTACGGCATCTGGCCGACGACCTGCTTCACGACGTTGCCGTTCTTGATCAGCAGGAACGTCGGGATCGCCGAGATGCCGTAGCGCGACGGCACTTCCGGGTTGTCCTCGGTGTTTAGCTTCACGACCTTCAGACGGCCCTGGAACTCCTGCGCGAGCTTGTCGATCCAGGGCGACATGGCCTTGCACGGCCCGCACCAGCTGGCCCAGAAATCAACGAGGACCGGGGTCGTGCTCTGCGTGACGGCGGCTTCCCACGTGGTGTCCGTGACGTCGAGGGCGTTGCTCATGGATGTCGGATCGGCGGCTGGGCTGCGAGGGGCGGATGCGACCCGGAATGGGCCGGGGCACTATGGGACGCGCTGTGCCCATCGTCCAGCCCGCGAGTCCGTTCCGCGTCGCGCGACGCTCTAACCCGCCGTCGAGGCCTGCTCGGCGGCGCCCGCGGCGGCCTGCGGCGGCTCGTCGCGCCCCTCGTCCTCGAACACGGTGTCGCGCAGAACGGCGGCCACGTCGCCGGCCCGGTCCTCGCGCAGGTGGATCCCGATCTCCTCCATCTCGGAGGCCTGCGACAAGCGCACGAGGCCCAGGCGCGCCAGCTCGAGCAGGGCGCAGAACGATCCGATCAGCGATTCGCGCGAGGGCTCGGCGTCGACGGCCAGGACTAGGTCGCGCAGCGAGCGCCCGCCGCGCTCCACAAGAATTCGGGCGATTTCCTCGACGAAATAGCGCAGCGGTCGCCCGTCGCGCACGACCTGGTGCGGGCGGTTCGCGAGCGTCTCGTGCATCAGGCGCGAGAACTGCGCCAGCAGGTCCCAGGCCGTGATCTCGCCCAGCTCGAGCTCGGGCCCCTCCGCTTCGACGGCTGGCTTCGCGCCCCGCTCGTGCTGCAGCGAGCGCACGGCGAAGCGCGTCCCGAGGTCCTCCGAGGCCTCGCGGAAGCGCCGGTACTCGATCAGGCGCTGGATCAGCTCGTCCTTCGGGTCGAGGCCCTCGTCGAGGTCGACGCTCTCGCGCGGCAGCAGCGAGCGGCTCTTGATCGACATCAGCGTCGCGGCCATGACGAGGAACTCGCCGGCGACCTCGATGTCGAGCTCGCGCATCGCGCGTAGGTACTCGAGGTAGCCGGTCAGCACGCGCGAGATCTCGACCTCGTGGATCTCGACCTCCTGTTCGCGCACCAGGTGCAAGAGGAGGTCCATCGGCCCGCGGAACACGCGGTCCAGACACACGGTGTAGCCGTTCGTGCTCACCACACACCTCCCAGCGAGACGACCGTCTCCGCGCCCTCGATCACCATGTTCGTGAGGCGCCGGATCTGATCGCTGAACGGCTCCCAGCGCATGAGCAGGAACACGCCGATCAGCCCGAACACCCCGATCGCGTTGTACGACTCGCGCAGCGAAGACGGCAGGATCCAGGTCATGATGCGCGACCCGTCGAGCGGCGGCAGAGGGATCAGGTTGAACACGAACAGGATCGCGTTGGCTCCGACGGCGGACATGAGGACGGCCGGCAGCAGGTCGTTCTGGCGCTGGTACATCCCCTCCGCCGCCCCGTTGTAGTAGCCGGTCGTCACGAAGAACTTCCATAGCGCGACGAAGAAGGCGACCAGGAGCAGGTTCGAGAGCGGCCCGGCGAAGGCGACGATCGACATGTCGCGCCAGGGGTTCTTGAGGCGGTGGAAATCGACCGGGACAGGCTTCGCTCCCCCGAAGAGAAAGCGCCCGTTCGAGACGTAGAGGAACATCCCCGGGATGAGGATGGTCCACCACAGGTCGATGTGCGGGATCGGGTTCAGGGTCAGGCGCCCGAGGTCGCGCGCCGTCGGGTCGCCGCACTTGAGCGCCGCCCAGGCGTGGGCTGCCTCGTGGATGCCGAGCGAGAGGATCAGGAGCGCCAGCGACAGCACGACGTAGAGGACGCCGAACTCCCCGTCGAGCCGCGCCGGCGGCAGGACGGCCGGCGAGACGACCGCGAGCGTGGCTCCGCCCAGGAACTGGCGCAGGCGGTCGGTCAGGGTGGGCGGGATGGCAATGTCCTTGGGTGTCGTACGCGGCTGGCTCGCGGAGGCCTTTTCGGCCGCATCGTAGCAGCGTGGGCAGATGGGACGCAGGTGTTCGGAGTGCGGCCCGAGTTGTCCCCCTTCCGCGCGCTTGATCCCACCCCCCGCACCTCTAGAATCCGGCCACAACGTCGCGCGCGGCGGCGGGCAGGCCGCGCCGCGCGCGCCGCGCCTTTCGAGGAGGCCGCTGACACGTGGCCGGGACCGAAGACCGCAACTTGACGCTCCTGGCCCGCGCCGCGGAGGTCGTGCGCGTCGAGGCGCGCACCATCGCGAGCCTCGAGCAGCGGCTCGACGGGCGGTTCGTGAAGGCGGTCGACATGCTCCTGGCCTGCGAGGGCCAGGTCGTCGCGACCGGCGTCGGCAAGGCCGGCCTCGTGGCGCAGAAGATCGCGGCCACGCTGGCCAGCACGGGCACGCCCAGCTCGTATCTCCACCCGACCGAGGCGCTCCACGGCGATCTCGGGCGCCTGCGCGCGCGCGACATCCTGCTGGCGCTCTCGAACTCGGGCGAGTCCGCCGAGGTCGTCGCGCTGCTCGGGCCGATGCGCAAGATCGGGGCGCCCATCGTCGCGGTGACCGGCGAGCCCGAGTCCACGCTGGCGCGCTACGCCGACTGCGTGCTCGACATCGGGCGCGTGCAGGAGGCCTGTCCGCTCAACCTGGCGCCGACGGCCAGCACGTCGGCCATGCTCGCGATGGGGGACGCGCTGGCGATGGTCGTCCTGCAGGAGCGCAACTTCGGGCGCGAGGACTACGCGCTCTACCACCCGGCCGGCGCGCTCGGGCGGCGGCTGATGAGGGTGCGCGAGGTCATGCGCAAGGGCGACCAGATGCCGATCGTCGAGAGCGGGCGAACGATCCGCGAGGTCGTGCTCGTGATGAACCGCACGCCCGGCCGGCCCGGTGCCGCGCTCGTCGTCGACAAGGATCGCCGGCTGGTCGGGATCTTCACGCACGGCGACCTGGCGCGGCTGCTCGAGCACGCAGGCCGCGTCGACGTCGGGGACAAGGTCGACGGGCACATGGGCCGCACGCCGAAGGTGATCGGGCCGGACCAGCTGGTCGAGGAAGCGCAGCACCTCCTGCGCGAGCACCGCATCGACCAGATCGCCGTCATCGACGAGGAGAGGCGGCCGCTGGGGCTCGTCGACGTCCAGGATCTGCTCGACGTGCGCATTTGAGAGCCCGTAGAGAAATGAAGCATACGGGCTCTCCGATTCTGGTGGCGCCGCGCGGAACCGCGCGCGGGGAGCCCGTAGAGAATCGATCGTACGGGCTCTCTGATCTTGTGGCGCCGCGCGGAACCGCGCGCGGCGCAGAGAGACCGTACAGAAGTCGATCCTACGGTCTCTCGATTCTGGTGGCGCCGCGCGGAACCGCGCGCGGCGCGCAGAGGCCTCGAATCCTTCCCGGCCTCTGAGCGCGATGGCCGACACCAACGCCTCGAGCCTGTTGCGCGACGCGCGCCTGGTCGCGATGGACGTCGACGGAACGCTGACCGACGGAACGGTCGCGTTGCTGGGCGGCGGCAGCACGGAGGGCGCGGTAGAGATCCAGTGCTTCGACGTGCGCGACGGTATCGCGCTGCGCTGGCTGTCGAAGGCGGGGCTCCAGCTGGCCTGGATCAGCGGGCGCGGCACCGGCGCCACGCAAGCGCGCGGCGCCGAGCTCGGGATCCACCACGTCCTCTTGCGCGTGAAGGACAAGCGCGCCGAGCTCGCGCGCCTGCAGGAACAACTGAAGATCACGCCGGCGCAGACGGTCGCTATGGGCGACGACCTGCCCGACCTGGGTCTGCGCGCCGGCGCGGCCTTCTTCGCTGCGCCGGCCGACGCGCGCGAGGAGATCCGCGCCCGCGCGGACCTCGTCACGCGCGCTGTCGGAGGCCACGGGGCCTTCCGCGAACTGGCCGAGGAGATCCTGCGGGCGCGCGGCGAGTGGACGGCGCTCGTCGAGTCGTACGCGCGATGAAGCGCGTCCTGCTCTTCGTCCTCCTGTTCGGCCTGGGCCTGACGGCGCTGCTTCTCTTCCGCGGCAAGGATCCGCGCCGCGACGACGTGCCGAGCGTCGAAGCACCGGCGCCGGCAGGGGAGTTCACCGAGCTGCCGATGGGGCAGAAAGAGGGGCAGCCGGGCAAGGCGATCGGCGTCGTGCTCGACGGCCCGCTCTCGATCACGATGCGCGGCGGGTCGGGCACGGTGCTGCGGCCCGAGATCGAGCTGCGCGCGCGCGACGTCGATAGCGTGGGCGGCGAGGTCTACGACCTGCACGACCTGGGGGTCGATTGGCTCGACCCCGAGACGGGCACGCGCCGCGCTCGGCTGCAATCGCCGCGCGCGCGCGCGACCCTGATCATCGATCCGACCACGCCGGGTGCGTCGGCGCTGACCAGCGCGAAGCTCCAGGACGTCGACATCACGCTCTTCGAAGGCGCGCCGGTCGTCCCGCTGCGGTTCCGCTCGCCGACAGGCGACCTCGACGTGAAGCAGATCGGCTTCACGACGCCCGATCGCGTGCGCGTCGATGGCACGGGGCTCGAGGCGCAAGGGACGGGACTGCGCGCGGGATTCGGCGAGGAGCGCGTGGTGCTCGATCGCAACGCGAGCATTACCCTGAACCTCGAAGGCGACGTGCGCGCCGTGCTGAAGTCCGGTGCGCAGGGCTCGCTGGTCATCCAGCGCGTCGAGCGCGATGGGCAGCCGACGCTCGACGTCGTGGCTTCGGAGGGCGCGAGCCTCACGATCCTGGGCGGCGAGCGCGCGCCCAAGGTCGGCGAGGTCTCGATCGACGCGCGCACGATCCACCTCGTGGGGCGCGGACCGACCGAAGAGCGCTCCGGGTACGAGCTCGTCTCGGCCGACGCTCGCGGCGACGTCGTCGCGAAGAGCGGGAGCGACGAGTTCCGCGCGCAACAAGCCGACTTCGGGTTCGGCGCGCGCGGCCGTCTGGTGCTGGCGACGCTCGACGAGGAGGTCCTGCTGCGCCGACTGGGCGACGACTTCCGCGCTCGCAGCGCCGTGTTCGAGTTCGGGCAGGACGCGAAACTGAGCCGCGCGACGCTGAACGGTGAGCCCACCGGGGACGTCGGAGTCGGACGCTTCCTGGCGCCCGAGCGCCCCGACCTGGCCGAGGTGCGCGCCAAGATATCCGGCGCCGGGCCACTGATCGTGAAGCTCGAGGAGGGCGTCGACATCGACCTCCTGGGCCCGGCCCGCGTGGAGGTGCCGGGCACGACGCTGGATTTCACCGCGCAGGAGAAGATCACCGGCAAGGTGGCCACGGACCGCAAGAGCGGCGAGCTGCATGCGCGCGGCGACGTGGTGATCGACTACGAAGGGCGCAAGCTCTCCGGACCTCTCGTCGACCTGACGTGGACGCTCGACGCGACCTCCGTGCTGACCGTCGAGGCGACGTCGACGGGCGCAACGAGCCTGCGCGGAATCACGCCTGGGGGACGACCGGTCACGCTCGACGCGACCGGCGGCGTGCAGTCGCGCTGGACCGGCGACAAGCTCCTCGTGCCCGCGGCGCAGGGCGTCACGCTCACCATCGGCACCGCGGGCACACCCGAGCACGTGCTCGCGAAGGCCCAGCGCGTGACCGACCTCGACTGGGAAGCGCGCACGTTCCAGGCCGAGGGCGACGTGACGTTCGAGAGCGTCGACGGCGACGGCGACGCGGCCCGCGCGGTCGTCCGCGGCGAGCGCGACGTCGAGCTCTACGGCTCGGAAGCGAAACGCGCCAGCTACCGCCTGCGTCGCACCGGCCAGATCCCGGAGAAAGACATGCACATCGAGACGTTCGCGCGCGAGATCCGCGCCACGGAACGTCGCATGACGGCGCGCGGCGACGTGCACCTCGACGCCGAAGTCGACGTCGCGCGGCTCGACCTCGACGCGCAGTTCATCGAGACGGAGGTCGCGCCCGAAGTCCGCGGCTCGCTGGCGGCGCGCCCGTTCTTCATCCTGGCGCGCGACGCCGTGCGCGGCCGTCTCGCGCGCGGGGACGAGTCCGCCCAGCTCGAGGCCGCCTGGGTGCGCGTCGACGGACGCCTCGAGCCGCATCCCGGAGAGGAGCCGCCCCTCGAGGCGTACCTCGCCAGCGTGGAAGCGCGCGGCGACGTGCACGTCACGTACGCAGGCGACGGCGAGCTGGACGGGCGCGCGGACCGCTTCACGGTCGACGGTCAAGGACGCGGCCGGCTCTCGGCCGGCGCGGGCAAGCGCGTGACGGCCACCGGGCGGATGGGCGGTGCGCTGGCCGCGTACACGATCTCGGCCGACTGGATCGACTTCGATCCGGAGACGATCCGCGCTTCGCGCGTCGAGGGCGGTCTGCAGGATCCCGGCGCTCCCAGCGCGACAGGTGCCTTCCTGCGCGAGATGCGCGCGCGCTCCATCGAGGCCACCCGCGATCAGATCCTGTTCGACGGCGACGCCCACATCGCCGGCACGCTCGCGCAAGGCGACGAGTGGTCGCTGGACGCCGGCTCGATCCGCATCCAGGGCGACTTTCGCGATCCGTCGGTGATCCATTCGGATCGCGTGCGCTCGCTCGTCGCGCAGGGCGGTTTCGTGGCGCAGATGGGCTCACGCGGCGAGGCGCGCGGCGAGAAGCTCGAGGGCGTGCCCGGTCAGATGCGGTTCGAGGGTCGGCCCGCGGAGCTGCGCGTGCTCGACGCGGAGTGGCGCGCGCCGTGGATCGAATACGACATGACGAACATGCTCCTGGCGACCGACAAGGGCGAGATCGTCTCGCGCCCGGGCGCACCCGGCACGTCTTGGGCGCTCGAATACGAGTCGATGCAGCCCTTCGACCAGGGCGAGACGACGATCCTCGTGCTGCGCAACCCGCGGCTGCGCTACGGCAGCGCGCAGCTCGTCGCGGACTGGACGCTGTTCTGGGTCGACCGCGACAAGTGGCAGAGCAGCGGCCGGCGCGTGATCAAGACGGGCGTGGGCGAGCCCGACCTGCTGGTGCGCGAGCCGGAGGATCCGGGCCAGCCCGTGGACGACCACAAGCCGTCCACGAATCCACTCCAGGCGAAGCTGGATGACCTGAAGAAGAGCCCGATCTTCCAGCTCCTCTCCGAGGTCTACGTCGAGGGCAACGTCGAGATCTACGACGTCGGCGTGCGCCACGCGCGGGCGGGTGCGCTGTACTTCGACCTCGTCGAGGAGCACGGCTGGGTGCAGGACGCGGACTTCCAGGTCGACATCGAGCTGCGCGGCGAGATGCGCAAGATCCGCGCCAAGGCCGAGTGGCTGCGCATCTCGTCCGGCCCGGTGCTGCGCGCCGACACGGCAGTGCTGACCGCGTGCGAGTTCGACGACCCGCACTACGTGGTCGAGACGACCGATCTGCGCTTGACGCCCCAGATCAACACGGTCGACGAGCGCGTCGCGTTCCAGGTCACCGCCGAAGGCAACGCGATCCGATTCGGGGACGGTCTGCGTGTGCCCATGCCGCCGCTCGTCTACGAGACCGACTCGGAGGGCAACCCGCTCATCGACCGCCTCGTGCTGGGCAACAGCGCCAAGTTCGGCACGGCGATCGGCGCGTCGATCAACGCGCAACTGGGTGGGATCGGCCTGGCGGTGGGCAAGTTCGCGCAATTCGCCTTCGGCTTGCCGGACATCCCGATCAAGGGCGGTTGGAACTTCGACGTGAGGTATCTGGGCTCGCGCGGCCTGCTGCTCGGCGTAGGGCTCGATCTGCGGCTGGGCGACAAGCTCGATTTCAACGCCCAAGTCGACACGATCCCGGACCGGGACAACGACTCGGGCCTCGTGCGGGTGGACCGCGACGATCGGTCGCTCCTGCGCACGTGGATGCACTCGCGCGGCCGCTACTGGCTCGAGCGCGGCGACGACGCGCAGTGGGTCGACCTGGCCTTCTCGTACCAGACCGACGCCGGCGTGCAGTCGGAGTTCTTCGAGAACGACTACCTCGAGTACGAGCAGAAGGACAACTACCTGCACTGGCGCAAGGCCAACGGATCGGACTACTACTCCGCCACCGCGAAGGCCGTGATCGAGGACCGCACGGACATCGCCGAGCTGCCCTCCGCCGGCGCGTTCCGCGGGCGCACGGAGGTCGGCCAGTGGTGGAAGCGTCCGCTCTACTACACCGGCTCGCTCGACGCGGCGTACCTGGACCGTCACGAAGGCGACCCGCGCTACTACGCGCCGTACATCGACGGCCTGGGCGAGCGCCAGGTCCTGCGCGCCGACACGCGCCAGCGGCTCGAGCTGCCCTTCGCGCTGGGTCTGCTGAACGCGAACGCGACGCCCTTCGTCGAGGCGCGCGGCAACGCCTGGAGCGAGGGCGTCGACGAGGAAGAGACGCCCGTGCGCGCGGCGCTGATCGTCGGCCTGGAAGCCACGACGACGCTCTGGAAACGCAGCTCGGGCGGTTCGGCCCACACGCTCTCGCCCACGATCGGCGTCCACGGCAGCGTCGCCGACTACGAGTCGGGCGGCGATCCGGTGCACTTCGACACGACCGAGAATCCGTACGTGGGCCAGTTCCTCGACGTCGGATTCCGCGCGCGCTGGTGGAAGCCCGAGGAGCCCGACCAGCTCGAGCTCGAGGTGCGCGCGTCGCTGGGCGAGAACGTCGAAGGCCCCCAAGAAGACGGGCTCCAGCCGATCGAGGTGCTGGGTGGCTACTTCACGGTGCTGGGCGGGTTCCCGTTCGCGGTGACGCAGGACGGCCGCTACGACCCGCGCGAGGGGCAGACGCAGTACTCGATGACCGGCATGGGCTTCGAGCCGCTGCGCAACTTGGGGCTGGAGTTCGGGCACCACTACGGGCGCGATGCCTCGGACGACACGCTCTACGAGGCCGCGTCGGCGCGTGCGCGCTGGCGCTGGACGACGAAGTGGGAGATGGAGGCCACGCAGACGCAATCGCTGCTCGAGAGCAAGGCCCTCGGCACGGAGTTCGTCCTGCGCCGACTGGGGCACGACTTCGTGTTCGAGATCGAGCTCGGCTACCGCGCCGGGGAAGGCACGCGCTTCGGCTTCGGCTTCCAGCCGCGCCTCTCGTGGCGCCGCAAGTCGCTCGGTCTGATCGACCAGTGGCTCGGGATCTACCACTAGGCGTACGGCAGCACTGCGTACAATCGGGCCGTGTTGGCGCTGTTCGAGAGCCTGGGCACGGTCGAGCTCCTGGTCGTCGGGATCGGGGCGTTGCTCCTGTTCGGCAAGGACCTGCCGCGCGTCGCGGCCGACGCCGGCGCGCAGTTCACGAAGCTGCGGCGCAGCCTCGACGCCACCTGGCGCGAGAGCGGGCTCGAGCGCGAGGTGCGCCAGATCCGCGACGCGATCCCGCGCGACCTCTCGCTGAGAGACGTCGCGCGCACGGCCAGCGAAAAGCTCTCGGTGCGGCTCGAGGAAGAGGACCGCGTGCGCCGCGCCGGCGATCCCGCGTCCGGTGGCCCGATCGCGCGCGGCGCGCTCGAGCCGGACGCGCTGCTGGGGCCGACGGAGCAGCCGCTCGCGAACGAGACGGGCGGCCCGCCGAAGCTGCCCGATCCGCCGCCCGTGGGGCCCTGACGTCTCACGACTTCGCGCGTGTTTCGCATCGGCTACAACACGAACGGTCTCGCTCACCACCGCTTGCGGGACGCGCTCGACCTGCTCGCGGGCCTCGGGTACGGCGGCGTGGCGCTCACGCCCGACGTCGGCGAGCTCGACCTGTACGACCTCGACCCCGCGCGCGTGCGCGCTCTGCGCGAGCAACTGCGCGAGCGCGACCTGACCGTCGTCGTGGAGACGGGCGCGCGCTACGTGCTCGACCCGCTCGCCAAGCACCGCCCGAACCTCATGGACGCGTCGGCCGCCGGGCGCGAGCGCCGCGTCGATTTCTACCGGCGCTCGATCGACCTCGCGGCGGAGCTGGGTGCGCCGCTCGTGTCGCTCTGGTCGGGCGCGGCCGACGAGCTCGCGTCCGGCGACGCGCGTGGAACGGATCGCGCCGCCGCGGAGCCGCTCTGGGACCGGCTCGTCGCCGGCTTGCGCTCCGTGCTCGACCACGCGCGAGCGCGCAGCGTGCGCATCGGCTTCGAACCGGAACCGGGCATGTTCGTCGAGCGTCCGGCCGGATACCGGGAGGTCGTGCGCCGTCTCGAGGAGCGGGGAAACGAGCTCGGGTTGACGCTCGACCTGGGACATCTGGTCGTCACGGGCGACGTGCCGGCCGCGGAACAGGTCCGCGCGCTGGCCCCGCGGCTCGTCCACGTGCACCTCGACGACGCCCGCGCGGGCGTCCACGAGCACCTGCAGCTGGGCTCCGGCGAGCTCGACCTGGCTGATGCCCTAAAGGCTCTCCGCGAAGCAGGTTATGCCGGCATGGCGGCCGTCGAGCTGTCCCGGGACAGCCACAGGGCCCCCCAGGCGGCCGGCACGGCGCTCGAGCGGATCCGGGGCGCACTCGCCGGCCCTACGCGTCCTTGATCGGGCCCTGAGCGCAGGCCCACAATGCGGCCGCGGCACCCCGGTTCGCGACGAACGGCCGGGTCCCGTGCGCCACGCTCTCGAGCGTGTGTCGCGCTCCCCGAGGCTTCGAGGACGAGAATGTCGGACGAGACTCGCAACAGCTTGCAGATGTGTCCCACCCGGATCGACGGGACGCACGTGCTGTTCGCACACAAGGTCACGCAGGGTCAGTGTCAGGACCGCCAGCGCGGCAGCTACCACAAGTGCTTCACCTGCGCGTTCAACAACGCCTACGTGGCGAAGAACGGCCAGCCCGTTCCGGTCGGCGCCGCGTCCGAGCGCGCTCGCGTCGGCTGAGCCGAGACAAGGGTGTCAGACACCTTGCACCGCCGTCGCGCGCGGGCCGGGCTGCCGAGAGCGCGAAGTGGACAACGGTGTCAGACACCTTTTCCCGCCCTCACGCGTCGGCCGGGCCCCGAGCGCGCTCGGTGGAGCGACGACGGTGCAAGGTGTCTGACACCGTTGTTCACCGCAGCGTCAGCAGCGTCACCTCGGGCGGCGACAGGAAACGCAGTCGCGGAGCGTGGCCGTGCTCCCAGCCGATGCCGCGGCTGATGTAGAGGCGGCGGCCGTCGAGGTCGTGGAGTCCGCCCCAGCCGACGTGGCGCGGCAGCGTCGAGCTGACGAACGGCGGCCCGAAGAAGGGCAGCGCGACCTGGCCGCCGTGCGTGTGGCCGGCGACGACCAGATCGACGCGCGACTGCGGCGCGAGGCCGTAGACGACGTCGGGCCGGTGGGCCATCGCGACGCGCACGTCGTCGGCGCCCGGGCGCGACTCCAGGTCGCGCAACGTCGCCAGCGCGGTCACCGTGTCGAAGCGGATGCCGATGCCGGCCAGCGTGAGCCGAACGCCGTCGCGCTCGATCGTCACGACGCGATCGTCGAGCAGGCGCACGCGCGTGCCCTCGATCAGCTTCAGCACGTCCTTCAGCGTGTCCGTGTCGCCCTGCACGCAGTAGACGCCCAGCGGCGCGTCGAGCGGCGCGATCAGCGCGTGGAAGTCCTCGACGATCTCGTGCACGCGGTGTGATCCGACCTGCACGAAGTCGCCCGGCAGCAAGATGAGGTCCGCCTTGGCGTCCATCACGCGCTGCACGGCTTCGCGCTCGCGGTCCGTGACCTCGACGCACTGGATGTCGGACAGGATGCCGATCGTGATCGGCCGAGCCAGGCCGCGCACGGCCGCGATCGGCACGTCGGCGCGCTCCGTGACCAGCCGATACGGCTCGACGAACACGGCGTAGATCGTGACCAGCACCGTCGCGATCGAGAGCCAGGCCAGGATCCGCGCGAGCGTGCTCGCTCGTCGGCGTGCGCGCGTCAGGAGCAGGAACGACACGATCGGCAGCGAGAGCGAACCGAACGCCCACGCGATCGTCATCCACAGGAAGGAGTTGTTCAGCGCCAGCCGGGCGCCGACGAACTGCGCCATCACGATCGCGACGCCGGCGACCGCGGCCTGCGCCACGCGCTTGAGGCCGATCGGTTCCGCGCCGTGCAGCAGCACCCAGCCCACGACCGCCACATCGCAGGCTGTAGCGACGACCGTGACGGCTGCGGCCTTGTCGTTCACGAGCGGACCCGGATCAGGCGCGCGCGGCCCCGAGGATCTCGGCCTCGGTCAGCAGGCGCGGCGTCTTCTTGGCCAGCTCGAGCACGCGCGCCACGCACTCGTCGGTCGGCTTCACGCCGCGCTTCTCGAGGAACCACGTGACGTTCGACCGGCCGCTCATCGGCCCGACGGCGATCACCTGCTCGAGCCCGACGAGGTCGGCCGGCACGCCGCTGTAGACGCGGTTCGCGAGCCAGTGATCGCCCTTGCGGAAAGCCTTGATCACGGCCGCCGCGTGAACACCGGTCGCGGTCTCGAACGCGTCCTTGCCGAAGACCGGGTAGTTCCGCGGCACGGGGACGCCGGTCGCCGCGCTGGCCAGCTCGATGTAGCGCCCGAGCTTCGAGAGGTCGTTCTCGATCAGGCCCAGCAGGCGCAAGTTCACGAGCAGCAGGTCCATCTCGACGTTGCCGGTGCGCTCGCCGATGCCCAGCGCCGTCGCGTGCACGCGCGTCGCACCGGCTTCGAGCGCCGCCAGCGCGTTCATCAGCCCCATGCCACGGTCGCGGTGACCGTGCCAGTCGATGCCGACGTCGACGCCCAGCTCCTTCACGAGATCGCGCACGAACCCGACGATGCGCCGCGTGCCGTTGGGCGTCGAGTGACCGCAGGTGTCGCAGACGCAGATGCGCTTCGCACCGGCCTCGATCGCGGTCGTGTACAGGGCGCGCACGTGGTCAGGGCTGGCGCGCGTCGTGTCCTCGGTCACGAACATGCACGGCAGCCCGTTCTTCGTCGCGAACTCGACGGCCGTGCGCGAGAGCTCGACCATCTGGCCGATCTCCCAGTTCTCGGCGTACTGGCGGATGGGCGAGCTGCCAATGAACGCGCACACCTCGATCGGCACGCCGGTCGCCTGCACCATGTCGACAACGGGCGCGATGTCGGAGACGACCGTGCGGCAGGCCACGTTGGGCCGGATCTTCAAGCCGCGCATCTCGCGGGTCAGCGCCAGGATGTGCTCGCGCGCGCGGTCACCCGCGCCGGGCAGCCCGATGTTCGCGGTGTGGATCCCGAGCTCGTCCATCAGGTGGATGAGCGCGATCTTCTCGTCGAGCTTCGGATCGCGAACGGAGGGGCTCTGCAGCCCGTCGCGCAGGGTCTCGTCGTCGAACAGGATCGTGCCGGCCGAGCGCAGGTCGGGCTGGTTCCAGTCGTGGATGAGCGTTTCGCGATCGAAGGTCGTCATGGCGTCCGTAGCGGGTTCCGAGCGGCCACGTAGTGTAGCCCCTGGTGCGGGGCCGACCGAGGGGCGAAACCCCGTGTGCAACCGAGGATGAGTTGCCACGCCACGCGCTGCCTGAGCGACGCGAGAATGGCTCCGACGATCGGTAGAACACGGTGGGCGGCGTCAGCATCGACGACGGGGTGTTCGCCAGCGAGGAGCGCACGTCGCACGAGGTCCTCGACCCGGGGACATACACGTTGACGGCCCGGGCAGAAGGCCACGCGCCGGAGAGCCAGATAATCGTCGTCCGCGCGGGTGAGACCACGCGCGTCAGGGTCCTGCTGCAGAAGCAGTAGCGCGCGTTACGATCCGACGATGGCGAGCGCGATCCAGGTGCGCGGGCTGCGCAAGACCTACGCCGGGAAGCAACCGGTCGAAGCGGTGCGCGGGCTCGATCTCGACGTGCCGACCGGCGAGTGCTTCGGTCTCCTCGGGCCCAACGGCGCGGGCAAGACGACGACGGTCGAGATCTTGGAGGGCTTGTTGCCGCCGACAGTGGGTGACGTGCGCATCCTGGGCCTCGATTGGGCGCACGATCAACGCGCGTTGCGCGATCGCATCGGCGTCACGCTGCAGGAGACGAAGTTCTCCGACAAGCTGAGCGTCGAGGAGACGCTGCGCCTCTTCGCCTCGTTCCACTCGCACGCGCGGCCCGTCGAGGACGTGCTCGCGGAGACAGGTCTCGTCGAGAAGCGCAAGGCCTGGGTCGTCCACCTCTCGGGCGGCCAGCGCCAGCGTCTGGCCGTCGCGAGCGCGATCATCGGCGATCCCGACCTGCTGTTCCTCGACGAACCCACGACCGGCCTCGATCCGCAGTCGCGCCGCCAGATGTGGGAGATCGTGCGTGCTCTGCGCGCGCGCGGTCGCACGGTGCTCCTGACGACGCACTACATGGACGAGGCCGAGAAGCTCTGCGACCGCATCGCGATCGTCGACCACGGTCAGGTGATCGCGCTGGGCTCGCCGGCGGAGCTGATCCGCTCGCTCGGATGCGACCACGTGGTCGAGTTCGCGCTCGAGGGCGAGACGCCGCCGGACGAACGCGAGCTCGAGGAGCTGCGCAAGCTGCCCTCCGTCCGCTCGGTGCGCACGGAGGCCGGTGCGATCCAGCTGGCTGTCGCGGAGCCTCACGTCACGATCCCGGCGCTTCTTGCGCACGTCGCGCGCGGCACGCGGCCGCTGGCGAGCCTGAACACGCGCCAGGCCAGCCTCGAGGACGTCTTCGTCGCTCTCACCGGGAGGCACCTGCGCGATGGCTAGCCGCCATCCCTTCGTCGAGCTCTACACGAGCCGCGTGCGCGAGATCTGGCGCGAGCCGGAGGTCCTGTTCTGGATCTTCGGCTTCCCCGTGCTGCTCGCGGTCGGCCTCGGCATCGCGTTCCGCAACAAGCCGCCGGACGAGATCGCGGTCGCGGTGATCGACGGTCCCGGATCGGCCGCGGTCGTCGAGACCCTGCGCGCGCAGCCGGGCTTCAAGGTCGACGCGATCGCGCCGGAGGAAGCCGGCACGAGCTTGCGCATGGGCCGCGTCGGCCTCGTCGTCGTGCCGAGCGATCCGCCCGAGTACCGCTTCGATCCGACGCGGCCCGACGGATTGCTGGCGCGCGGACGCGTGGACGACGTGCTGCAGCGCGCAGCGGGGCGCGTCGACCTGCTCGCGCCCAAGGACTCGCCCGTGAGCGAGCCCGGCGGGCGCTACATCGACTTCCTCATCCCGGGCCTGCTCGGGATGAACATCATGAGCGGGGGCATGTGGGGGATCGGGTTCGCGATCGTCGAGATGCGCTCGCGCAAGCTCCTCAAGCGCCTCGTCGCGACGCCCATGCGCCGCACGCACTTCCTCGCGGCGATGATGGCCAGCCGCATGACGCTCGTCTTCTTCGAGATTGCCCTCATGCTGGTCTTCGGCTGGCTCGTCTTCGACATGGTCGTGCGCGGCAGCCTGGCCAACGTCGTCTTCCTGTCGATCCTGGGCGCGTTCTCGTTCTCCGGTCTCGGGATGCTGGTAGCGACGCGCGCGCAGAAGACGGAGACCGTCTCGGGCCTCATGAACCTCGTGATGCTGCCGATGTTCGTCCTGTCGGGCGTCTTCTTCTCGTCCGATCGCTTTCCCGACGTGATCCAGCCCTTCGTGCAGGCGCTGCCGCTGACGGCGCTCAACGACGCGCTGCGCGCGGTCGTGCTCGAGGGACGGGACTTGGCCTCGCAGGTGGTCCGCATCGGGATCCTCCTGGCGTGGGGCCTCGTGTCGTCGGTGCTCGCGCTGCGCTTCTTCCGCTGGAACTGAGATGGGGGAAAAGGGCCGCAGGACGGGCCTGTTTACAGTTCCCTTGCAGTCCCGCTGCACGCGTACGTAGGTGTTGTGCAGCAGCCCCTGAGAAGAACCACCGATGGTAGGTGCAGGGTTCCTCGGGCTATACCCAGGCTTCGCATGACTTTCGACACGGTTCTGAAGTTCGGTGGTGTGTCCCTGGCCGACGGCCCCGGCGTCCTGCGGGCCTGCAAGATCGTCCAGGAGCAGGGCGGCGCGCGCCCCATCGTGGTCGTCTCCGCGCACCAGGGGGTCACGGACCTCCTCGACACGATCGGGCGGTCGGCGCTCGAGGGTCACCTCGAGGGCGATCGCGTCCGCATCCGGCACAGGACGCTGCTGCGTCAGCTCGACCTCGAGCCCGACCTCCTCGACCGCTACTTCAACGAGCTGTTCGGCCTCCTGGCCGAAGTGCAGGTTCGGCGCCGGCTGCTCTCGGGCCAGCTCGATCACCTGCTCTCGTTCGGTGAGCGGATGAGCGCGCGCGTCGTCGCGCACACGCTCAAGAAGATGGGCCTGCGCGCGACGCCTGTCGACGCGTGGGACCTGGGTCTCACGACCGACTCGAACCACGGCGACGCGCGGCCGCTGCCCGAGGGCACGCAGCAGGTCCGCGCGGCGCTCGAGCAGGTCACCGGCATCCCGGTCGTCACCGGGTTCCTGGCCAAGGACACGCGCGGCAACCTGACGACGATGGGGCGCAACGGCTCCGATCTGACCGCGGCGCTCGTCGCGGAAGCGGTCGGGGTGCAGGAGGTCCAGCTCTGGAAGGCCGTCGGCGGGATGATGACGGCCGACCCGGAGATCGTGCCGGACGCGCGCGTCATCGAGCACCTGGGCTTCCAGGAGGCGACCGAGTACGCGTTCCACGGCGCGGAGGTGCTGTACGGGCCGGCGCTCTCGCCGGTGCAGCGCGGCGGCATCACGGTGCGCATCCTCGACGTGCACGATCCGGCGGCGCGCGGCACGATCCTCGAGGCGCGCACGCGCGGCGAGGGTCCCGTCGGCATCGCCGCGCGGCGCAACGTGCTGCGTCTGGACCTCGCGATCGGCGCCAGCGAGCTGCGCGCGCCGCGCGTCGCCGAGCTGTTCACCGTGCTGGCGCGCCACCGCGTCGAGCCGGGCGTCATCTCGACCGCCGGCGACAGGATCAGCGTGCTCGTCATGCCGACCGGCAACGTCGAGGCCGCGGTCGTCGAGCTCGGGCGCCGCGTCACGGTCGTGCGTGACCTGGCGCTGGCCGCGGTGATCGGCCGCGACATCGGCTACGACGCGACGCTGGCGGCGCGCTCGCTCGAGATGCTGACCCACCAGCGCGTCGAGGTGGCCGAGGCCTTCGTCGGCGTGCGCGCGCCGAGCCAGGTGTTCGTCGTGCCGGCCGACCAGCTGGAGCGCGCGGTCCGCGTGCTCCACACCGGTCTCCTGAGCCCGGTCCGGGCGCGGGTGTGACCGCGCTTCGAGCGGTACCCGGCCGAGAAGGTTTCGCCTCGCGCTCGAGGCTAGGCTGCGCGCTGCGATGAAGCGCTCGCGGCTCGTGCGCACGGCCTGGACGCTGGCCGCGATCGCGGTCCTCGTGCTCGTCACGCGCACGTTCGTGGGCGACGTCTACCACGTCGACTCGGCTTCCATGGAGCCGACCCTGTGGGGCACGGAAGGCGGCGGCGAGTGGGTGTTCGTGCTCTACGACGGCGACCTGCCCGCGCGCCACGACCTGGTCGTCGCGCAGCGCATCGGCGACGACGCCCCGATCGTGAAGCGCGTCGCGGGCCGGCCCGGCGAGCGCGTGCAGATCGCCGGTGGCGACGTGCTCGTCGACGGCAAGCACAGGCCCGAGAGCGAGCGACGTCCGCCCTGGCTGTGCGTCTTCGACCAGCGCGCGATGCCGCTCGAGGAACGCTTCCCGATCTCGGCCGCGCGGCGCGCGCTGTGGCGGAACGACGCGGGCCAGGCGACGCTCGACGCGCGCGAGGTTCCGCGCAACGGGGACATGGGCCTCCTGCTCCTGCACGATCCGCTCAACGACGACTACCTGGGACCGCAGGGCGAGCTCGTGCGCGGCTCGAACCAGGTGAACGACGCGCGGATCGAGGGGCGCGTGCGGATCCTCGACGCCGGCTCGCAACTGCGTCTCGGGCTGTCCGAGCAGGGTGACCTGTTCGAGGCGCTGGTGCGCCCGCTCGACGACGGACAGTGCGAGCTCGCGATCACGCGCCGCAACGCCGCCGACGAGCTGGCGACCCTGGCCAGCGCGCGTGCGCCGCTGAAGTTCGGCGAGCCGCGCCGCTTCGCCTTCCAGAACCGCGACAACGTGCTGCGCCTCGAGTTCGAGGGCGCGCCGCCGCTCGTCGCGTCGTACCGCGAGAACAAGGGCCATCCCTCCGACCAGCTGCAGGAGGGCCGCAGCTTCGGCTACCGCGTGTGGTGGGGCGGCGATCGCGGGCGTTTCGAATTCAGCGCGGTGCGCGTGCTGCGCGACCTGTGCCACACGGACCGCGGCGCGTACGCAGTGGGCGCGCCTCTCGAGCTGGGTCCCGACGAGTACTTCCTGCTGGGCGATTACAGCGGGCAGAGCCGCGACAGCCGCGAGTGGGGCCCCGTGCGCGCCGACGAGATCGTCGGCCGGCCCGTGGCGGTGGTCTGGCCGCCTTCGCGCTGGCGGCGGCTCTCGGCGGTGGAAAGCGGTTCCTGAGTCGCAGTGCGCTTGCGCGCGGCGGCCCGGGGATGGAGACCCAAAGACCGAACTGGGCGGCCTCCTGAGGCCGGAACCCACAGCCATGCCCCCGGTTTCGTAAGTTTGGACCCAGGCCCCGGCATGGACACCACCTACCTCGACGACCCCGGCGTGCGCCTGATGCTCGCGTGGCGGGCCGGCGACGAGACGGCTTTCGATCGGCTCGTCGAGACCTACTCGGGGCAGGTGTGGGCGCTCTTGACGCGCTTCCTGCCCGGGCAGGCCGGGCGCGAGGATCTGGTGCAGGAGGTCTTCCTGCGCGTGATCCGCGCGCGCGACCGCTACGAGCCGACGGCGCGTTTCTCGACGTGGCTCTACCGGATCGTCTTCAACCTGGCCGTCAACGAGACGCAGCGCGCGGGCGCGCGCGAAGTCGGGACGCAAGGCCTCGGATCGCAGGCTGCGGAACTCGGAGATGGGCTGTCGCGGATGGCCGACGACCGCGTGCTCGATCCCTCCGATCGGCTCGAGCACGACGACGCCGTGGTCGCGGTGCGCGCGGCGATCCAAGAGTTGCCCGAGCAGCAGCGCATGGCGCTGATCCTGGCCAAGTTCGACGAGATGCCGTACGCCGACATCGCGGTCGTGCTGGGCAGCTCCGAGAAGGCCGTGAAGTCGCTGGTCCACCGCGCGCGCGAGAACCTGCGCGAGCGCCTGGCGCCGTTCCTGAAGGGAGAGCTCGCATGAGCCCGACCTGCCGTGCATTCCGCCTGTTGCTCGAGCGCCGCCTGGCCGGGCGCGCGACGCGCGAACGGCTGAGCGATCTGGCCTGGCACGAGCACCTGTTCGCGTGCCTGGACTGCCGCGCGTTGCTGGAGGACGAGGAGGCGCTCGAATCCCTGCTGGCGAGCCTGCCCGAGCCGCGCCTCGCGCCGGTCGTGCGCCAGCGCGTGCTGGCGCGCCTGCGCTTCGCGCGCGAAGAGGAATGGCTCGACCGCATGCTCGACAGGGCCGTGTCCGACGCGCCGCCGGCGAACTTGGCGTGCGGCGTGCTCGCGGGCCTCGCCTGGCGTCGTGCGGAGGAACGGCTCGACCATCTGCTCGACCGCGACCAGGTCGAGGTTCCGGCCGGTCTTTCGGCGCGCACGCTCGCGGCGCTGAGCCTCGCGCGCCGTCCGCGCCGTGTCGCAGCGCGCTTCGTGGCCTTCGCGGCCGCGGCCGCGGCGCTGGCCGCAATCGCCTGGATCGCGTGGCCGCGTCGCGCGGAGACGGGCCGCGCCACGGTGGATCTCGCGCAGGGATCGGAGGCCGTCGTGCGCCCGGTCGCGCCGTCCGCGGTCGCCCCGGTCGACGAGGACGTGCTGGCGGCGTTCGACGTGCTCGAGAACTGGGACGTGCTCGTGTCGGACGACGTCGAGACGCTGCTCGGGACGCTCCCGGCCGACGACGCCGCGACGCTGGACGGCTTCGAGGAGGAGGGTTGAGCATGAACCCGGCCCGCTCGCTGCTGCTCTTCGTCGCGATCGCCTGCGCGGCACCGCGCGCCGTCCCGGCGCAGGATCGCCCTCTAGATGAGGCGCGGGCGCGCTGGGAGCAGCTCACGCCCGAGCAGCGCGAGCAGATGCGCGAACGATTCGAGCGCTTCCGCCAGATGCCGCCCGAGCACCGCGAGGCGATGGAAGACCGTGCGCGCTTCGTGCGCGATGCCATGCGCCGCGCCGAGGAACGCCTGTCGCCCGAGGACCGCGCGCGCGTCGCGGCGCTGGCCCCCGCGCTGCGCGTCGAGGTGCTGCGCGATCTGGCGATGCTGGAAGGCCGCGATCGCGGCGCGCGCATCCACGGCGCGCTGCCCGAGGCCTGGCGCGAGCGCCTCGAGCGCGTTCCGGCCGAGGAGCGTGCGCGCGTGCTGGTCGAGATGCAGCAGAAGATGCGCGAGCAACGTCGACTGGATCCGCGCCCGCCCGGGCCAGATGCGCGCGATCGCGGTCAGGATGCGCGCGGCCGCGAACGCCCGCCCGAGCCCTTGGCGTCGAGGCTGCGCAAGCTCGGCTTCTCGCCCGAGGAAGTCGCGCGCCTCGAAGCGCTGCCGGAAGCGGATCGCCGGCGCGAAATCGAAAGGCTGCGCCCGCGCGGGCCGGGAGCCGAGGGTCCGCGGCGTGGTCTGCCACCGCCCGAGAGCACGCCCGCTCGCAGGCGCTTGATGGAGGCGGCGCGGCCGCGAGCGTCCGACGTCCTGCGCCTCGCCGACCGCCCGACGCACGAGCGGCGCGAGCTGATCGCCAGGGTCGTGCGCGAGCGCGTCGTGCAGGTCTTGCGCGCGGAGCAGCTGGCCACACAGCAGGAGATCGACGAGCTCGAGAAGCTCTCCCTCGAGGACTTCCGCCGCGTGCTGCGCGAGAAGTTCGCGCTGCCGAGCGGACCGCCCGGCGAAGGCCAACGTGGCGAGGTACGCCGCGGCGACGGCCCGCCGCCGCCTGGTCCCCTGCGCGAGCGCTGAGCCAGCGTCCGTCCGGGTCCGCGATCACGCCCTGCACGACGGCGGTAGAGTGCGGGCTTCCGCGGACCATGCAGATCGCCTTCCCGACCATCGACGCGCGCACGCTGCTCGAGCACGGCGCCCGTTGCGTCGTGGACCTGCGCAGCCCGGGAGAGTTCGCCGAGGACCACGTGCCGGGCGCCGTCAACGTGCCGCTGTTCGACGACGTGCAGCGCGCGCTGGTCGGCACGCTCTACGTGCAGGCATCGCCCGAGCGCGCGTTCGCCGAGGCCCAGGCGATCGTGCGCACGAAGATCGGCGACCTGGTGGCCGGGATCGCCGCCGCGACGGACTGGAAGCCCACGGCCGCCGATTTCGAACGCCGCGTCGACGAGCTGACGGGCGGCGGGTTCGAGCGCATGTCGTCGTTCCTCGTGTCGGCCGAGGAGCGCCCGGCGCCGGCTGATGCGGTCGTGTTCCACTGCTGGCGCGGCGGCCTGCGCTCGCGCAGCGTGCTGCACTTCGTGCGCGAGCTGGGCCTCGACGCGGCCGCGCTGCTCGCCGGTGGCTACAAGGGCTACCGTGCACAGGTTGCGAGCGAGCTGGCCGCATTCGAGCCGCCGCCGACGTTCGTGCTGCGCGGGCTGACAGGCGTCGGCAAGACGCTCGTCGTTCGCGAGCTGGCGCGGATGCGGCCCGAGCTGGCCATCGACTTGGAAGGGCTGGCGGGACACCGCAGCTCGCTGCTGGGCATGGTCGGGCTCGAGCCGTGCTCGCAGAAGACCTTCGAGAGCCGCTTCGCCGCCCGTGTGCGCGAGGGGCTCGGCCCCGTGCTCGTCGTCGAAGGCGAGAGCCGCAAGGTCGGCGACGTGATCCTGCCGCCGCGCCTGTGGGAAGCGATGGAGAGCGCGACGAACCTCGAGCTGCATGCCAGCGTCGAGCGCCGCGTCGACGTGCTCGCCAGCGACTACCTCTCTACCGAGCGTGGCCGCAGCGAGCTGCGCCGCCAGCTCCCGCTGGTCGAAGCGCGCATGCCGCGCAAGGCGCTGGGCACGGGCCTGGTCGCGCTGCTCGACCAGGATCGGATCGACGAGCTCGTGCGCGTCCTGCTCGAGCACTACTACGACCCGCTCTACCGCCACAGCCAGAAATCGAAGCACTACGCGGCTCGGATCGATGCCACCGACCCGACGCGTGCCGCGGAAGCGGTGCTCGAAGCGCTCCGATCCTGCGCACCGGTGCCTGGCTAGCATCAGTGCCTGGCTGGACTGGCGCGGATTCAACCGTCAGACTCCGCACCGCCGTCTTGATCCGCGACCTCACCATCGTCGTTCCGGCCTTCAACGAGGCGCGCCGGATCGAGGCGACCGTCGAGAAGATCCTGGCCTGGTCGGCGGCGAACCTGGATCGGCTGGAGCTTCTCGTCGTCGACGACGGCAGCACGGACGGGACCGCGGACCTCGTCGAGCGCCGCTTCGGCGACCGCCTGCGTGTCCTGCGCCGGCCGCAGCGCGGCGGGAAGGGTGCGGCGGTGCGCACGGGCGTGCTGGCCGCGACGCGGCCTTGGCTGCTCTTCGCCGACGCCGACCTGTCGATCCCGATCGAGGAGATGGCAAAGCTCGGCGCGCGCTCGGCCGAAGCGCCCATCGTGATCGGCAGCAAGCGCGCGCCCGGCAACGACATCGTCTACCCAAAGATGCGACGGCTGCTCGGGAGCTTGGGTGGCCTCGTCGTCTCGCTGCTCGTCGTGCCGGGATTCCACGACACGCAGTGTGGCTTCAAGCTCTACCGCACCGACGTCGCGCAGGATCTCTTCCGCGTCGCACGCATCGACGGCTTCGGGTTCGATTTCGAGGTGCTCTACCTCGCGCGCCGCTACGGGCATCGCGTCGTCGAGGTGCCCGTGCGCGTCGAGCACCAGCTCGGCAGCACCGTTCGCGCGGGGAGCTACTTGCAGGTCTTGCGCGAGGCGCTGCAGGTGTCGTGGAACAAGCTGCGCGGCGTGTACCCGCGCTGACTTCGGAAGCGCTTCAGCAGAGCAGGATCGACAGCTTGCGGCGGTAGTCCACGACGAGTGGATCCGCCGGGCCCAGCGCCTCGAACGCTTCCTGCATGGCCTTGCGCGGCTCGCTGTCGTTGAAGCGCACGTCGAGCTTCGCGCCCTGGTAGAGCTGCTCGAGACCTTCCGCAGCACGACCCTCGGCCAGCAGCGCGCGCCCGTAGGCGAGCCGCGCGGCGATGTCGTCGGGCTTGGCATCGACCGCGGCCTTCAGCGGCGCGAGGTCGGCCTTCTTCGCCTGCAACCCGAGCAGCGCCTTCGTCGCGCGGCCGGGATCCGACTCCTTCTCGGGCTCGGCCAGCGCGTCGTACGCCTTCTGCGAGTCTTCGGTCCGACCGAGCACGGCCAACAGGCGCGCATGGTGTGGCGCGGCCATCGTCACGGGCGGACGTCGCGCGGCCAGATCGGCGACCTGCTTCAGCGCGGCCTCGGCCTGGCCGGCCTTTTCCAGCGCCAGCGCGGCCTCGAGCGGGTCGACGAGCGCGCCGACGTGCTTCTCGAGCATCTCGCGGATCTTCGCCTCGGGCTGCGCGCCGACGAATCCGTCGACGGGACGCCCGCCCTTGAGCAGGAGGACCGTCGGCACGCTCTGCACCTGGAAAGCGTCGGCGATCTCGGGGTTCGCGTCGATGTCGATCTTCGCCAGCACGAACTTGCCCGCGCCTTCGCGCGCGACCTTCTCGAGCAGCGGCCCGAGCGTCTTGCACGGTCCGCACCACGTCGCCCACAGGTCGACGAGGACCGGAGTCGTGTGCGAGCGCTCGACGACCTCCTGAACGAAGGTCTGTGTGGTGACGTCGACGATGGGGGGTGCGGTGGCCATGTAGCTCTTCTAGGACGATCCGGGAGCGCGCACGATAGGGCCTCAGGGCAACGTGTCGAGCGTGCGCGCCTCGTGCCAGCCGGCGTGCAGGTCGATTTGCTCGGTGAGCGGACGGCTGGCGAGGTACGCCTCGGCCAGGTCCGGACGAAAGCGGAAGGCCTGGTGCACGCGCCAGCCTGCTCCGCGCAGCCAGGCCGCGCGGTGCGCGGCGGGGACCTCGATCGCGAGCTGCTCGTCGAGCTTGTCGGCCCGGAAGCGCGGACCCACGCCGGCTCGGCCGAGGGCCTCGGCCAGCGGTTCGCGCACCTCGGCCGGCAGAGCCTCGATCCGCGCGAACTCGCGGGGGAAGTCGTAGACCCAGTCCGTGTGCAGGAAACGGCCGAGCCCGCGCAGCGCGACCGGCGCGTTGTCGCCGAACGCGGTATGCACGAGTTCCACGGCCTCCGCGTCGCCCATGCGCTCGTGCTCGAACAGTGCGCGCACGATCTCGGGCGCGCTGCGGCGCGGATCGTCGTCGAAGACGCGCAGCACGGCGGCGCGCGCGACCAGATCGCCCGGGATGCGCGGGATGATCCGGTCGAGGTACTCGAAGTAGGTCCAGCCGGGCGTGCGCGCGAGCAGGCGCAGGTTCTCCAGCGGAGCTCCCGGCCGACCGGTGCGCATCAGGCCGACCAGGTCGCGCGCGCCCGAGACGGCCGCGACGGTGATCGCGGCGAGGGCCAGGACGCGCGCGGCTCCGCCTTTCGCCCACAACCGCGAGCAGCCGTCGGCGGCGAGCAGGGTCGCGAACATCCACAGCGGCGCGTGGCGCAGGACGCCGAGCCAGGGGGCGACGCCGTCCGGGTCGTACTCGTGCGCGAGGCTGCTGGCCGTGTACGCCAGGGCGAACACGGACAAGTACAGCACCACGAGCCGCGGCGCGCGTTCGCGCCACGCGACGCCGAGCACGATCACGGCCGCGAAGAGCAGCGCGTGCAGCCAGACGAGCGGGTCGCCAGAGCTCGTGATCGGCGTCACGAGGCTGCCCAGCGCGCGCAGCGGTCCGATGCCCTCGCCAACGGGCGCCTCGCCGCGGATGACGATCACGGACTGTCCGACTGTGGCGAGCATGATCCACAAGGGCAATGCGCCGACGACGAACGCCCCGAGCGCCAGCGCCGTCTCGCGCGTTGCGATGCGGAAGCGACGGCACACGACGAGCGCCAGCGCGACCGCCAGCAGTGCCGCGAGCATCTGGAGCGAGACGTACAGCCCGAAACCGGCCGACAGCCCCAGCAGGATCGCGTCACGCGGGCGACCGACCTCCACGCGCAGGAGGCGCAGAGCGAAGAGCAACACGAGTGCGACGAACAACATCGCCTCGTAGTGCGTGCCCACCGGGATCAGCGAGAAGCGCACGAACGGATCGGGCGCCAGCACGAACGCGACGGCCAGGAACCACGCCGCGCGCGTGGAAAAGTGCTCGCGCGCGAGCTGAAGGAGCGTGGCCAGTACGCCCGCGCCGTAGAAGACCGCGACGAGCTTGACCGCCAGCACGCTCGGGCCGATCAACGCGAACGCGACGACCTCGAGCAGCGACATGAGGAACCCGCCGCCCTCGTGCGGCATGTACGCCAGCTGCTGCCAGGGCAGCGCGATGCCGTCGACGAGCGCGCGTCCCGCGGCCGACTTCGCGAACTCCTCGTTGTACGCGAACAGGTCCGCGCAGGACGCCAACGGAAGGAGCCGCGCGAGCACGTACACGAGGAGCACCAGGCCCGCTGCGCGGTTCGACATCGGCCGGTGATCCTACCGGCCCGGGCGGTATCTTCAGGCGATGGAGAGCGCGAGGCGCTGGCCGCGGGGCGCCCTGCTCGCGTTCGGGGTCGCGGCCGTGCTTGCGACGGTCGTGCGGCTCCACCGCGCGGACCTGCCGCTCGAGCGCGACGAGGGCGAGTACGCCTACGGCGCGCGGTTGATCCTGGACGGCGCGTTCTCGTACGACGCGTTGCGCACGCTCAAGCTGCCGGGCGTCCACCTCACGTTCGCGGGCTTCTTCGCGATGCTGGGCGAGACGCCGCGCGCTGCACGCGTCGCGCTGCACGTGTTCGACCTGGGCTCTGCGATCGCGCTCCTGTGCCTGGCGCGGTACTTCGTCGGAGCCTGGACGGCCGCGCTCGCGGCGGCGTCCCTGGTGTGGCTGCAGACGAGCGTGGTCCTGCTGGGCCTCTTCGCGCACGCCGAGAACTTCGCATTGTTCCCCGTCCTCCTCGGGTTGTGGGTGACGTGCTGGGCCGTCCACACCGGTCGAGCAATCGGGTGCCTGGCCGGCGGGCTCGCGTTCGGCGTGGCGACCTTGATGAAGCAGCCCGCGGCGCTCTGCGCGCCGCTCGCCGTGATCGGCGCGTACCTGGCCGCGCGTCGCTCGGGGCAACCCTGGCAGTGGCTGTGGGTGGCGCCGTTCGTCGCCGCATGCGCGTTGCCCTGGGCGCTCGTCGCGGTCTGGATGGCCGCGAGCGGAGGTTTCGAGTCTTTCTGGTCGAGCACGGTGACCTACGCGCGCTCCTACACCACCGAAACGAGCGGCGTGGACGCGATCGCAGCGCTGGGCGAGCAGTTACGCGCCGTGTGGGCTTATCAGCCCGCGTTCCTGCTGCTGACCGCCGCGGGTTGCGTCGGCCTGGCCGCGCGCCGCGAGCTACGGCCGGTCGTCCTGCCGTTCCTGGGGCTGCTCATCGCGGGAGCCGCGGCCACGTCGGTCGGCCTCTACTTCCGCTCGCACTACTTCGTGTTCGTGCTGCCGGCGTTCGCGGTCGCGGCCGCTCTGGGCGCGGAATCGATCGCCGCGTGGACGGCTCGATCGGCGCGCGCACGCACCGCCATCGCCACGGTCGCTGTGGCGCTGTGCGCGCTGGTCGGCGCGTGGCGCGAGCGCGACGTGCTGTTCGTCGCCGAGCCGGACGCGGTCGTGCGACGCCTGTACTTCCCGCAGCCCTTTGCCGACAGCGCGGCGATCGCCGCGCTCGTGCAGGAGATCTCCGGGCTGGACGACACGGTCGCGGTGCTCGGCTCCGAGCCCCAGATCCCGTTCCTGGCCGATCGGCGCTCGGCGACGGGCTTCGTCTACATGTACCCGCTGATGGAATCGCACCCGCGCGCGGCCGAGATGCAGGAGCGCGCGATCGCGGAGATCGAAGCGGCCCGGCCGAGCGCGCTCGTCTACGTGAACGTCTCCGCGTCCTGGCTGGCGCGCAGCGCGTCGGTCAAGCGCATCCTCGAGTGGTACCCGACGTTCGCGCGGCGCGAGTACCGGCTCGTGCGCGTCGTCGAGCTCGTGTCGCCGACCGAGAGCCGCTGGCACGACGCCGACGCCTGGATGCGGCTCGCCGAGCGCCCGCCGAACTTCGTGGCCGTGTACGCGAGGCGTGCCGCGCGGTAGAGCGGTTCAGCGGGCGGGTCATGCAAGCCGTCCGATGATTCGAACCACATGCCCCGCGCCCAACTCGGGAACGCGCTTGCCGGCAAGCAGTCCGTCGATCTTGACGACGCCGTCTGCTCTCCATGCAGCGATCCAACGCTTGACCTCTTGCTCAGTAGTCATCGGATGGGACAAAGCCTGCGCGAGTAGCGTGTCATACTTCGTTTCTGGAGTGCTGGAGAGCTGTTTGATCGCGTCGACTCTTGCGCGCTCTGTATAGCGCTCCCGTAGTTCTTTGATGTACGGTCGATCGAGCGCTTTGGCTTCGAACAGCTCACCTTGCCCCGTTTGTTCTGCTCGCAAACGCTTCTTGGCTTCCGCGCGGGTCTCGTCCTGCACCATCATTGCCTTGGCCTCGACGATGCGAAACACCTGAAGGCCGATCAGGCTGCGCGTCGCATACACCAAGTGGAAGTGCCGCCGATCCTTGAGCGGGTGAAGGACAACACAAGTCCCGACGTGCGAGAATCCACCGGCTTCACGCAGACACTCAGCATAGGTCTGAACAATCGCCTCGTCGCGAGCTTCACCTTGAAGCCCGGCCCATCTCTCGGCGTAGTCTTCTCTTCCGAACATGTCCTTCGATGCCTGCATGGGCATGTCCGCGAACCTCGCGAAGAAGTCGGTCATGAGGTTCACGAGAACCTCGGAGTAATTGACCTGGAGCAGGGGCTCTATCCGACGCAGGGCGTATCCGCCCCAGCCGCACGGATCGATGAACGTGAAGGCGAAGGGTCGCGGTCCATGTCTAGCGAAGTCGACAGCCTCTTGGATGTGCTCCTCGAATTCACCGTGGATCGTCCGGGCGTCGACATCCGTTTGACGGCGAAGCGCAGTCTGCAGCCGAGAGTGCGCTGAAGCATCTCGTTCGACAAACAGTGCACGCAGTTGGAGGTCGGGACATCCTTGCTGCCGAAGCTCCACCCTCGCATCGCGAAGCACCCGAAGCGCGATGAATGGGGAAGTGTCTGAGAGATCCTCGGCCCGCTCCTCCCAAGGGCCCGCAAAGCTGTCGATGTAGTTGAAGGTTCCCCCGCGTCGACCGGTCTTGAGAAGAAGGACTTCTAAGTACCTCTCGAGCACGAAGTGCTTGACGTAGGTCTGCTCACGGCGCTGGTAGAGCTTCGGATCTAGCTTCGACATGTTGAGTACCGAGTGTCCGGATCACTAGGGCCAGCCGGCGAAGCCGCTCATCTCGGGGGGGCGCGCGAAGCGCGTACTGATCCGGATACTCGTCGTACGTTCGTCCGTCTAGAAGTCGACCGGTCTGGCCCTTGCGGACTCCACCCCACTGCTTGAAGAAAAAGGGCACACCGCTGGCGCGGCACTGCTCAAGGATCGAGACAACCCAATTCGCCTGCATCGGTCGTGCGCCTGGTCCGCTCTCGCCGCCGACGATCACCCAGTCGATGTTCGTGAGATCGATCGTTCCGAGATTCTCAAGCAGCGGCTCGATCGACAAGAAGCGTATGGCGGCTCGCGTCTCGCGCAGGGCATCGACCCGCGGCAGCCCATGCCTGCGATTCTCGACACTCACTCCAAGCCAAATGTGCTGCTTCGTCTCGAGCGACTCTGGAAGATCGCCGACCAAGTCCCTCATCGATCCCGCGCGCTTGGTGAGGACTTGATAGGTATGCCAGTTGGCGAGATCCATGACGCCGAAGACGGCGGCTATGAATTGCTCCGGCACTCCGTCTTGGAATAGATCGCTCATCGAATTGACGAAGACGCGTCGGGAACGCGTCCAAGTGAGAGGCTCGGCGAGCTTGTCTGTAGCGAGGCGTAGGTCGAAGCCTTGTTCGTATGGATGGCCAGGGATACCTCGCCACCGCTCGGCGAACGTTGCGGCGTAACAGTGCTTGCAGCCCGGGCTGACCTTCTTGCAGCCCCGCACGGGGTTCCAAGTGGCGTCGGTCCACTCGATCGTGCTGCTGTCACTCATCGGGGTTGTCTACCTTGCCGTACGCGCGTCCCGCGAAGCGAGGGGGACCCGTGCGCGGCTTCTGAGGCCTACTAACCCTAACGAATGCCGAACGGCTACCCCCAGTCTGAAAGCCGGCGACGCGTGGCCGAATCCGCGCGCGAGCCTCTGTACTTGGGGTCCCTAACTGCCCGGCAGGCGCGCGACCGAGCTCGCCCCGTGCTGGCCGCTGAACGGATCGCGCCACAGGAGCTGCACGTACGCTTCGCCCCAACCGGCCGGCCGCGAGGACAAGCGCACGACCGCGGTCCCTTCTCCGTCCGCCTGCGTCGAGCCGAAGCGCAGCCGCGGATCGGCGATGCACAGGCGGCCGTTGCCGAAGACCGGGCCGACGTGCGCCTGCGTCCCGCCGACCAGGATGCCCAGGCTGCGCGGCGGCAGACCGATCGCCACGGCGAGCGATTGGCCGCCCGAGCCGACGCAGGCCAACGCGGCTCCGGGGCAGGGACCGAAGGCGGGCTCGGGACCAGAGGCAGACGCGGCCATGCCGGCCGTCGCGACGAGGCCGAGGAACGAGGGGAGGGCAGAACTCAGCACGGACGAGCCTCCTGACGGGGATGAAGGACGACGACCGAGCCGGGTCCGTCTGCCCCGGATCTCACGGATTCGTGCCGCTCGACGCACGAAACCCGCCCGGAAACGGGAAACGCGTCGTCGTCGCGCCCGGCCTAGTCCCCGAACGCCTCACAGGTTACGGCGCAAGAGCGCGAGACCCTCGCGGGCCTGGCGCGCCAGCTCGCCCGGGCTGCCCGCCCGCCGCAGCCGCCGCACGAGGTAGCGCGGGCGCAGGTAGAAGCGGCGCACCATCTCCTTCTTGAGCGCCAGCATCTGCGCGCGCTCGAGGTGCTTCGTGGGCAGGAAGGCGTCCGCGCCGCCCTGGTCCATGACCAGGTCGTCCTCGTCGCACAGGCCCATCTCGACCGCCTGGCGACGGAAGGCGGTGCCGAAGCGCGGGACGGCCATGTTGAGCGACAGGAAGTCGACGTCGAGCTCGAGCGCCAGGTCGAGCGTGCGGCGCAGCGAATCGGCGTCCTCCTCGGGCAGCCCGACGATGAACGTGCCGACGGTGCGCAGGCCGTGCCGGTGCGCGCGCTGGAAGCCGGCGCGCACGGCGTCGACGGTGGTTCCCTTGCGGTACGACGCCAGCCGCGCGTCGTCGGCGCTCTCGACGCCCAGGATCAACGTGTGGCAGCCGGCGCGGCGCATCGCGGCGAGGAGCTCGTCGTCGGCCGTGTCGGGGCGCGTGAACGCGGTCCAGGACAGGTCGCCGCGCTCCTCGAGGCCGCGGCAGAGCTCCAGCGCGCGCGGCTTCACGACGCCGAACGTCTGGTCCATGAAGAAGATCTCGCGCAGGCCCAGCGCGCGCACGTGATCGACCTCGGCCAGCGCGTCCGCGACCGGCCGCGTCTTGAAGCCCAGCGTGCCGATCACACAGAACGTGCACGGGTACGGGCAGCCGTAGTCGGTCAGGATCGTCGCGAAGGGCTCGCGGCGCGCGAACGAGAAGTGGTAGCCGGAGCGCGGGAAGAGCTCGTGGCGCGGCAGCGGCACGCGGAACGTGCCCTTGCGTGCGCCACGGCGCACGCGCTCGATCTTGCCGTTGGCGCGGCGGACCGTCGCTTCTTCGAGCGCATCGACGTCGTGCGCCAGCCAGTGCAGTACGTCCGCGTTCGAGAAATCGTGCAGCGCCAGCTCGAGCCAGGACTCTTGCGCGAGACGCTGCTCGCTGTGCTCGTGGAGCACGTCACCGATCGCGGCCACGCGCCGGCCGCGCGCGGCCTGATCGGCCAGGAACGCGCGGTCCTCGGGCCACGAGACGGCGCCGACCAGGCTGACGATCGCGTCGGGCGCCAGCGCGTCGATCCGCGCGCGCGCCGCGGCCGGCGCCAGCCGCTCGGCCATGCAGTCGAGCACGTCCACGCCGTGCGCCCTCGCGACCGTGCCGGACAGCACGACCAGGTCGATCGGGTGGAACAGGTAGTTCGACTTCGTCGTCTTCGAGCACAAGTAGTCGCGGATGTAGACGCGCTCGCCCGGGGGGTTGAGGAGGAGGACCTTCACGGGAGCGCCGTAGCCGTGCGGCTGCCGGGGTCCGGACCGCGCACGACACGCAAGCCACCGCGTCCGAAGCGCCGCGCGGCAGGCTCGAGCTCGGCGTCGAGGAGCCACCCGCGCGTCTCCTCGAGCACGACCGCGACCGACAGGTTGACGAGGCACTCGGGGAAGCCGCGCACGCAGTTCGCCACCTTGTTCTCGTGCACGTTGATGCACGGGCTGCAGACGGGCGGGCGCCACAGCGCGCTGGCGCGCTCGCCCAGCGGCCCGTACATGATCGGCGTCTCGGGCCCGAAGAGCCCGACCGTGGGCGTGTTGAGCGCCGCCGCGATGTGCATGGGGCCCGAATCGTTCGTCACGACCGTGCGCGCCTCGTGCAACACGGCGCACAGCTCGCCGACGCTGAGTTGGCCGGACAGGTCGAGGATCGGGCTGCGCGACGTCGCGCCGGCGCCGACGCCTGCACGCTGGGCGATCGCGTGCACGTACTCGGCTTCGGATGGTCCGCCGACCAGCACGACCGGGACGCCGTCCTCGTCGGCCAGCCGGCGCGCGAGCTCGGCGAAGGAGGCGGCCGGCCAGCGCCGCTCGAGCGACAGCTCTCCCGCGTTGGGGTTCACGACGACGAAGCCGTGACCGGGCGTGAGGCCCGCGCCGGCTAGCTTCGCACGCAGCGACGCGCGCTCCCGCTCGCTGGCCGCGTAGGGCGTGAGCTCGTCCGTCCCGACGTCGCGCCCGTTCTCGCCGCCGGCCAGCGCGCGAAAGTTCCGGGCCACGTGCCAGTAGCGGTTGAACGGCACGGTCCGGCCGTGAAACCCGCCTCGCCGCACGTGCGGCGACTCGAAGCCGGTCGTGTCGGCTGCTCCGGTCGCGAGCGAGACGAGCGCCGAGAAGCGCGTGAAGAACTCGAAGTCGTACACGCGGTCGAAGCGGCGTCGGCGCAAGCGCGCCAGCAGCGCCAGGATGCGGCCGTGGATGCGCAGCCAGCCCGCCGCGCCGCGGCCCGATCTGACGTCGAGCGTCACGACGTCGTCGAACACGCCCAGGCCGCGCACGAACTCCGCGTTGGCATCCAGCGTCAGCAGCGTGAGCCGCGCCGCCGGATGCCTCCGGCGCAGCACGCGGACGGCCGGGGTCAGGAGCTGGAGGCTGCCGATGCCCCAGAACTTGATGAGTAGGACGTCGCGCGCGGGCCCGGCCTCGCGCCGGCGTACGGCGCGCAGCCAGCGGACTGGCTGCAGGATCGCGCACAGCGCCGCCCCGAGGACCTTGTCGGCGACCTGAAGCCGCTTCATCGGGATCGTATGCATCGCGCGGGCTCCAATCTACCCGGACGGAGGGATCCGGCGCGGTTGGCGAGGGGGTATCGATGGTCTACACTGCTTCGCTTCACGTGCGACTGCAGGACGCCGGGCCACCAGAGTGCGAGGGCCCGTTCGAGGGGCCCGAGCGCCAAGGAGACACGCGCGAACCCATGTGCGGATTCATCGGCATCTACGGCCCTGACGGGGTCGACGTCGCGAGCGAGATCTACGAAGGTCTCCTGGCCGTGCAGCACCGCGGGCAGGACGCCGCGGGCATCGTCACGTTCACCGACTCCTTCCACGTGAAGAAGGGGCTCGGGCTCGTGCTCGAGGTCTTCAACGAGAAGAACATGTCGCGCTTGCGCGGCAATCTGGGCGTCGGCCACGTGCGCTACCCGACCGTGGGCTCGGGCAGCAAGGACGACGCGCAGCCCTTCCACCTGACGTTCCCGGTCGGCGTCGCGATGGCGCACAACGGCAACATCACGAACTTCCTCGAGCTTCACGAGCGCCACTTCAAGAAGAGCGGGACGCGGCTGAACAGCTCCTGCGACGTCGAAGTGATCCTGTACGTCTTCACGAGCGCGCTGAACGAGCGCATGCGCCCGGGCCACACGCCGACCGCCGAGGACGTGTTCTTCGCCGTGAAGCGCGTCTACGAGCAGGTCAAGGGCGCGTACTCGGTCGTGGCCGTGATCCCCGACGTCGGGCTGGTGGCCTTCCGCGATCCGTACGGCATCAAGCCCTGCGTGTTCGGCGAGAAGACGACGCCCGAGGGCAAGTGGTACGCGTGCGCCAGCGAGTCGGTCGTCCTGGACGTGAACGGCTACAAGCGCAGCTTCGACGTCGACGCGGGCGAGGTCGTGCTGGTGATGCACGACCGCCAGGTCGTGCGCCGCAAGCTGTCGGACAAGCCGCACCGGCCGTGCATCTTCGAGCTGGTGTATTTCGCGCGGCCGGACTCGTTCCTGGACGACGTCTCGGTCTACAAGACGCGCCGCCGCTTCGGCGAGGCGCTGGCGCGCCAGTGGATCGCGAGCGGCGCGCCCACGCCGGACGCGGTGATCCCGATCCCCGACAGCTCGCGCGACGCCGCGCTGGCGATGGCGATGGAGCTCGGTCTCCCGTACCGCGAGGGGCTGATCAAGAACCGCTACATCGGCCGCACGTTCATCATGCCCAGCCAGTCGAGCCGCCAGAGCTCGATCCGGCGCAAGCTGAACCCGATCCCGCTCGAGTTCGAGGGCAAGGACGTCCTGCTCGTCGACGACTCGATCGTGCGCGGCAACACGGCGGCGCGCATCGTGCAGATGGCACGCGACGCCGGAGCGCGCAAGGTCTACCTGGCTTCGACCTCGCCGCCGCTCATCGCGCCCTGCCCGTACGGCATCGACATGGCGACGAAGCGCGAGTTCGTCGCGACCGGCCGCTCGACCGACGAGGTCGCCGAGAAGCTGGGTGCCGACCACCTCGTCTACCTCGATCGCGAGGCGATGAACGCGGCCGCGCGCGCCGGGAACCCGCGCATCGAGAAGTTCTGCAACGCCTGCTTCACGGGCGAGTACCCGACCGGGGACGTGACGCTGGAGCAATTGACCGCGATCGAGGGCGAGCGTCTGACGTCGCAGGGCACCGTCGGCTGCGGCCGCTGAACCGCGGAGCAGCTCGCGCCGCCGCATGCGCGTCCTCCTGACCTCGCCGGTGTTTCCGCCTGACCTGGGCGGTCCGGCGGTGTACGTGCCGTCGTTGGCGCGGTTCCTCATGGAGCGCGGCCACCAGGTCGAGGTCGTCGCGTTCTGCTCCGATCCCGAGCCGAAGGGCTGGTCCTTCCCCGTCGTCGCGATCCCGCCGATGTCCCTCCCGTTGCGCTACCTCACGGGCTTCTGGCGCGTGTGGCAGGCCGCGAAGCGCGCCGACGTCGTCTACGTGAACGAGCACCTGGCGCTCCTGCACGTCGCGGCCGCGAAGCTGCGCGGGAAGCCCGTGATGATCCGCATCATGGTCGACGGCGCGTGGGAGATCGCGCACCGGAAGGGCTGGTGCGGCGACGACGACATTGTCGCGTTCCAGGAGAAGACGTACGGCTGGCAGGTGAAGCTGACGCGCGCGCTGCAGAAGCGCTGGTGGCGCTGGTCGAGCCACATCATCGCCTGCTCGGAATTTCTGCGTCAGATCGTGATCGGCTACGGCGTGCCACCGCAGAAGGTGCAGCGCATCCACAACGCCTACCACGGTCCGCGCGCGGAGGATGTGCCGCAGACCCCGGCCCAGGCGCGCGAGCTGCTTGGCCTTGCGCCCGATCGGCGCTACGTGCTGACGATCTGCCGTCTCATGGTCTGGAAGCGCGTCGACGGGATCCTCGAAGCGCTCGTGGGGATGCCCGACGACGTGCACCTGCTCGTGGCGGGCGACGGCGACATGCAGGTTGAGTGGCAGGCGCTGGGCGAGAAGCTGGGTCTCGGCGCGCGCGTGCACTGGCTAGGCAACGTGCCGCACGCACGAATCCCGCTGCTCGTGCGGGCGGCGGACGTTTTCGTCCTGAACAGCCGCTACGAGGGCTTGTCGCACACGCTGCTCGAGGTGCAGGCGCTGGGCACGCCGATCGTCGCCAGCTCCGTGTGCGGGAACCCCGAGGTCGTCGAGCACGGCACGAACGGGTTGCTCGTGAACCCGCAGGATTCGAACGAGCTGCGCGAGGCGTTGCGCTGGCTCCTCGCCGATCCCGAGCTGGGCCAACGCTTCGTCCAGGCGGGTTTAGGGCGGCGCGACCGGTTCCAGCGCGATCTGACCTTCACGGACGTCGAAGCGCAGCTCGCGCGCTTGGCTGAGAGCCCGTAGAGAAGAAGAGCGTGCGGGCTCTCAGCCAAGCCATCCTGGTGGCGCCGCGAAACGCGGCGCGAGCGCTCCCTTCGGTCGCGCGGGGGTGAGAGCGCGCCTAGCGGGCGAACATCTGGCAGGGCGCGCAATCGCACGCCACGGGGAACAGCGCCGCGTCGGCCGCGATCGACGTGTCGCCGGCGTAGCCCAGGGCGGCCAGGTTCTCGAGCACGGCCGCGCTGCCGACGGACACCTGGCGCCAGGACTTCAGCTGCGCGGCCCGCAGCCACTCGACGAGTCGGGCGCGCAGCTCGCGCGCGCGTTCGACGCGCGAGGAGGCCACGTCGCGCTCGCACCCCGGGTCGGCGGCGAGGTCGTACAGCTCGGTCGTGTGCCGGGCGCGCAGGCCCTCGATGCTGCGGTTGTGCACTTCGTGGTCGCTCAGGTTCAGCACGAGGAAATCGTTGCCGTCGGCGATGGACGCTGCGAACCCGAAGCAGGCCACGGCGAACATGGGCTCCTTCCGCGGGCTGGCGTCGACGTGTCGCAACAGGCTCTGGCCCGGGTGCTCCACGCCCGCCATGCCGGCCAGGTCGAGCAGCGTGCGGCCCACGTCCAGGTTGGAGACCTTCGCCGAGACGCGCCGCCCCGCCGGCGCGCCCGGCCAGCGCAGGACGAGCGGCACGCGCAGCCGATCGGGGTACAGCCCGCCGTGGTCCCAGTACACGCCCTTCGTTCCGAACGACTCGCCGTGGTCGGCCGTGAAGGCGACGATCGCAGAAGAAAAGCGCGGGTGGTCGAGCAGCCGCGCCATCTGCTTGTCCAAGTAGGCGACCTCGCCGCGGTACTGCGCCCGCACGTAGTCGAGGTCGCGCAGGCCCTTCAGGTGCTTCGGCACGAGCTTCGGGTCGGGCTCCGGCAACGACGGGTCGTAGGGGTCACGCTTCGCGTCCCACGAGCTCTTGTCGTACGGAGCCGGTGGCTCATAGGGCGTGTGCGCGTCGAACAGGTGCAGCCACACGAACAGGGGCGCGCCGCGGTGGTCGGGCAGCCAGCGCTCCAGCTGGTCCAGCGTCTCGCTGGCGGCACGTTTCGCCGTCGTGCACACCGCGATGCGGTCGAAGCCCTGACCGAGCCCGCTCCAGTCCGCGTCGAGGTGCGACGCGCTCACGGCGGCGACGGTGGCCCAGCCGCGCTCGGCGAAGTGCTCGGCGAGCGTCGCGGCGTCCGCGGCCAGCGCGTGCGCGTTGTCGAGCACGCCCGTGTCGCGCAGCGGCAGACCCGTGAACAGCGCGACGTGCGAGGGGATCGTGACGTTCGTCGCCGACCAGGCGTCCTCGAAGACGACACCCCGTGCGGCCAGCGCGTCGAGCACAGGCGTCGCGACGGGCACGCCCGCGCGCGCGAAGCCGGCGTGGTCGCCGCGGTGCGTGTCCGACGTGACGAACAGAACGGTCGGCGCCCCGCTGGCATGGCCCACGATCTGCGGTTGTGTCAGCGCGCAGACCGTGTCCGCCCCAGACTTGGATTCGAGGCTGAACCTGGCCACGGCCGAAGCACCCGCCGCGACGTCGAGTGGGATGCGCACGGGAATCCAGCCTGCTGCGCCGGCAGCCTGCTCCGTGAGCAGGAATCGATGCGTGTGTTCCGCGCCGGTCGGGCCCTGGATGCGCGCGACGAGGATCGGGCGGACGCCGGGCTGCCGCAGCGTGACCGGCACCGCCGCCGACGCGAGCAGCACCGCCACGGGCGGCACCTGGAACGCGATCTCGGCCGGCGCATGCGGCGTGAGCCCCCACGCCGGCCTCACGTCGTCGCCCATGGTCACGAAGATGGGCGGCTTGCCCGGCTGCGGCAGACGATGCTCGCCGCGCACTTCGAAGACCTCCACCGTGCCGATCGCGGCCGGGCCTTCGCCGCGCACGACGAACTCGAGCCGATCGCACGCGCCGGACGCGCTGGCCGGCACGTCGACGACGACCTCGCGCGGCACAGAGTCGGGAAAGATCGGCAGCGACGTCCCGCCGGCGACCGCGTCGCCCCGCATCCAACGCACGTCGAGCGTGTCGAAGCGGTCGATCCACACGCGCGTCCGGATGCGATCGAGCCGGCCGGCGCCGGTCGGCAGCGTCATGCGCAGGATCTTCTTGTCGCGGCTGTAGAGGCGCAGCAGCCCGGGTCCGTCCGGTCGCGACGGATCGGCGACGACATCGGTGCGCAGGGCCTTCACGATCTCGGCCTGGTCGTTCGCCGGTTCGCCGGTCCACCACGGCTGGAGTGGAGGAGCGGGCGTCACGCCCGCCGCGAGGCGCAGGGGCGGCCGTTGGATGGGCGTGAACCACGTACCGCTGCCCTCCACCTCGCTGCAGGCGGTCGCAGCGAACGGGAGCAACGACAGGAGCGCTGCCGCTCCGACGAGGCGGGGATGACTCTTCACGTACGACCCGGCGGGGATGTGCCGGCGAGGCTACAACCCTAACCGACGTGCGTGGCAACGTGCCAAGCCCCGGAAAGCGCGCAGACGTCCGCGTGCAGAGGGCCGGCATCGCGGACGAGGGCGTCGGCGCGACGAGAGACGAGGACGGTCGTTGCGCGCTCGACCTCGCGGGGGGCAAGTGGGATCCTGCGCGGCGGCCAGGACTCCGCCGCGGCCAACTCTTTCCATGTCGGGTGCACCATGTCCCTGATTCGCAGCATCCTGATCCTGTTGCTCGCCCTTGCGCCTTCGCAAGTCGTGGTGCCCGGCTCCACACTGAGTGACGACGAAGCAGCGATCCGCAAGCACATCGAGCACTTCCTCTCCGACCCGTTCACGGACACGAGCGAGACGGAGATGGACGCGATCGCCGTGTTCGCCAACCAGAGCAAGGACATCGAGGTCGACATCTCCACGAAGGTCTGCTTCTGGACGTTGTCGGACATGGACGGCAAGGCCAAGGAGATCCTGCTCGCGGCTTTCCTGGCCGGCAACATGCGCTCGCAGCTGGACACGGCCACGAAGCAGGACGACAGCTACTCGGGGATGGTGCAGGTCCTTCGCGTATACCGCGCGCTCAAGCAGCGGGACCCCAAGTACAAGGACGCGGGCCTCGACAAGTTCGCCGGCTTGCAGGCGAAGTGCGAGTTGAACCAGCACATCCTCGATCTGCGTGCGGAAGCCACGGGCAAGGCGAAGGGGGACGCGCCGCCCCCGAAGGACAAGAAGAAGTAGGGCGTCGAGGCGGCAGCATGGGCACGCGCTCCTTCCGGTATGGACCACAGGGTCGTCGTTGGCACGGAGTCCAACGTCGCGGGAGCGTCGCAGTATCCGGGCCCGGGCGAGCTGCCGGTCTCGCAGAAGGGCGCGATCCCCATGACCGGTGGAACGCGCACGTACCAGGCCTGGTACCGCAACGCGCAGGACTACTGCACGGCGAGCACCTTCAACCTCACGAACGGGGTGAGCATCGTCTGGCTGCCGCAGGCATGGATGGACCTGTCAACCCCCGCTGACGGGTCCGGCCCGAGGCGATGACGAGCTGGCCGTGGGACGTGGGTCCTGCGACCAGCTTCGTCATGCTGAAGTCTCGCGTCGCCTCCGTGCACTGGGCCTCAAGCGCGCAGCAGCCGCTGCGGGCTCGACCCCGGCACGCGCCGGACGAGGCCGCGCGCCTGGCGGAGAGAGCGCCTGGTATCCACCAGCACGACAGGTGGACTGCTTCGGGGCGCTCAGCGCGCTGCGCAGAGCTTCAGGCCTTCGACGAGCTCGACCCTCGCGCCCATGCAGTCGGTGACGACGATCTTCGATCCGATCGGCCGCACGAGCGCGATGTCACCGGCCTCGTCCGCGAGATGAGTCCAGCCTCCGACGCTGACCCTGCCGCGCGGAACCGGCTCGCCGCTCTCCGAGACGAGCTGGACGCGCACGCACTCGAGCCGACGGCGCAGGTCGACGCCGTCGAGACGCGGATCGAGGCTCGGGCCGGAAGGCGGCACGTCGACATTGCCGATCTTGATCAGGCTCTCCCCGCAGGCGGTGATCTCGATCTCGCACTGGCCTGGTGTGAGCCGGGGAAGCTCCCACACGTCCGGTCCCGCGGGGAGCATCCAGAACCGGTCCTTCTGGAGCTTCGCGTGGTGCAGCCACACCATCAGCCCCTCGGTGCAATCGATGGGATCGCGCAGCAGGCGTACGCGCACGAAGGGCATCGTCGAGCGCGCGAGGACGATCCGCAGGTCCTTGACCGGAACGGGCACCGACTCGCGCGCTTCGGATTCGTGCTGATCGTGATGGACCCAGAACGTCAGCTTCTGCGCGCGCGAGTAGCCGCGCAGAGCGAAGCGCCCGTCCTCGCCGGTCCGTCCCCTCGGCAACACTCCCGTTCGCGCGGCGTCCGAGCCCATCGCGTGCGCGCGGTCGACCATCGTGAGGAACGCACCGGCGATCGGCTTGCCATCCGTGTCCACGACGATCCCGCCGATCAGGATGGGCGACTCCGCGAGGCGGACGATGCCGACGTCGCAACGCGGCAGCTCGATGCATTCGATCCGGCAACGCCCCTGCGTGCTCGGGGTCGTCAGCGAGAGCTCGAGGAAGCCGCGCTCGTGCTTCTTCGGCCGCTTCATCTCGATCTCGAACCGTCCGGTCTCGTTCGTCGCGGCGGAGCCCTTCGGCCCCGAGCCCGAAACGAGCTCCTGTCCTTCGGAATCGATCCGGATCGGGAGCACGATCCAGTCGAACGACGCGCGTGAGAGCGGTCGTCCCTCTTCGTCGACCGCCAGGCCCGTGACGACGGTCAGCGCTCCGGTCGCGGCAGCGACGGCGTCGGCTGCGGGCTCGCGCTTGCCTTCCGGCGAGGTCTTGGCGACGCCCTTCCGATCGGAGGAAGCGGACTCGGCGATCGCAACTCCCAGGTCGTCCGCGGCGCGCGCTGCGCGATCTCCCGCGTCCGGCGTCGCACCAGGCGTGACCCCCGTGGGCGTCGCCTCGTGTTCACCCTGTCGCAGCATCCAGGCGAGCAGTCCGAGGAGCGCGACGAGTCCCAAGCCCGCCAGCAGCAGACTGCGCCGCGACCGCGGCTCCGTCCTTCCTTGGTTCATGGGTTCGAGGTCGAGGCGTGCTGGCCCCTGCTCATCGTGCGGCATTGCATCCGTCCGCGCACGTGTCCGATGCCGGCGCCGATCACTTCTTCTTGTGCGCCAGCCACGCGAGCCCATCGGGGTGGATCGGCCCCTTCTGCTTCACGCGCAGGCTCTCGTTCCACTCGCGCGCGAAGTCGCGGTGGTAGCGCCCGTTCACGGCGGCGATGATGCACATCGCGAGCAGGGCGCCCAACGTGGCGAAGGCCATGTCCTTTTGAGCGTCCCACACGTCACCCTGCGTTCCGTTGAACGTCTGGTCGCCGCCCGCGAAGACCACGGCGACCACCCACTCGACCAGCTCGAAGAGCATCGACGTCGACATCACCACGTCGAGCGGGAGGAAGTACCCCCAGAAGCCGCGCACGTCGGCGACGCGCAGGAAGAGCTCGCGCACCGGGTAGGCCAGGAGCAGGCCGTACGCGAAGTGCACGACGCGGTCGAAGTTGTTCCGCTCCCACCCGACCAGGGAGTTGAACGACTGTCCCGTCAGCGCTGCGAACCACTCGTCGTAGGGCGTCTTCGGGTAAGTGTAGTGCGCTCCCACCTCCACCAGACAAAGGAACGCGAAGATGAGCGTGTAGGAGACCTTGGAGAACGCCAGGTGACGGCGGGAAAGTGCCAGCGTCGCCACGACGGTGATCACGCCGAGGTTCTGCAGGATCCAGGCCAGGCGGTCCCATGGCGCGATGGCGAGCACGAGCCACCACACGGCAAAGAGAGCGGCGAGTATGAGGAGGTAGCGGCGATTGGACATTCGGCCTCGTCGAGACGCGCGACCGTACGGCTCCAGCGAGTCGTGCGCGAGGCGTCGGTGGGCCCGAAACGCTCTGCATCCGACGTGCCAACCCGCTCGCGGGCCGGGATGCCTGCCAACCCAGGATTCCGTCGAAACTTGAGGTCCACGAGGTCGCGGTGGCATCCAACGGCGCGATGGACGAACCCCTGAGCGGCACCGAGCTCGCGCTGGAGGACCTGCACTGGCTGCGGGCCCTGGCCGCGCGGCTCGTGCGCGATCCGCACCTGGCCGATGACGCGGTGCAGGAGACGCTCGTCGCCGCGCTCGAGCGACGCCCGCGCGCGGCGGGTTCGCTGCGCGCCTGGCTGGGCGCGATTCTGCGCAACGCGCTGCGTCAGGAGTGGCGCGGTCGCGCGCGGCGTGCGCGGCGCGAAGAGCAGGCCGGACCCGCGCGCAACGAGCGCTCGACACTCGAGGTGATCGAGGAGTTGACGCTCCACCGGCGCCTCGTCGAGCGCGTCGAGGCGCTCGACGAGCCCTACCGCACAGTCGTCGTGCTGCGCTACTTGCGCGGCCGCGAAGTCGCGGAGATCGCACACGAGCTCGGTGTGCCGGAGAAGACCGTGCGCACGCGCCTCGCGCGCGCCATCGAGCAGCTGCGCCGGCGCATGGGGGCCGAGCGCCAGGCCTGGCTCGCCCTGTTGTTCCCGTGCGCTCCTCCTGCGCTGTCACCGGCCCTGCCGGCACTGCTCCTGCCCATGAAGTTGAAAGCTCTCGCTGCGGTCCTGGTCCTCTGCCTCGTCGGGGCGTTCCTCTACTTGCGCTCGGCGCCGTCGCTTGGCGAGCAGGCCGAAGGGAGCGAGCCGAAGCTCGCCGCGGCGACGCCCGTGGTCGCTCCGACGCTCGCAGCTCCGCCAGCGAGCGGAGATCGCGCGGTGCAATCGAGTCCGACGTCGCAGCCGCTCGTCGGCGCGCCGCAGACCGCGCCGCTCGAGGTGCGCGGCTTCGTACGCACGCTGGACGGGCACGGTCTGGCCGATCTCGAGGTGGTCTTCGAGCCCGGGGCCAAGGGCCTCTTCGCGCAGCCTGCGGGAACGCCCGGGGTCAAGACTGGCTCCGCGGGGGAATTCGCGCTGCCTTGCCCAGAAACGGCCGGACGCCTCGACCTGCGTTCGGAGGAGTACGTCGGCCTCGTGCTGCCGCAGCTCGAAGGCACGGTGCCGATCGCCGTGCCGGTCCTGGTCGCAGCGCCGCTGCGCAGCTACTCCGGTGTCGTGCTCGACGAAGGCCGCACGCCGATCGCGGGCGCGCACGTCGAGATCACGCTCGACGGTTCCTTCGTGCAGTCGCGCGACGTCGGCGGACAGGCCGTGCACATCCTCCTGCCGTTCGCCGAGACCGTCAGCGACGAGGCTGGCGCGTTCCGCTTCGAGCGCGCGGGCTTCGTGGCCGAGGCGTCCCTCGTCGCGAGCGCCCACGGGTACACGGACGCGCGCATCGCGCTGCCGGCCGCCGCAGGCCTCGGGAACGAGCTCGTCTTGGCGCGCAAGCCGAGCGGGCCGCGCACGCTCATCGGGATCGTGCTCGACGCGAACGAAGCGCCTGTGACGGGCGCCCAGGTTTCGCTCGGGGGAACGACGGTCGAGAGCGATGGGCAAGGCCGCTTCCGTCTCGAGTGCGAGGCCTGGCGCAAAGACGGCTGGATCCGCGCCTATCGGCCCGGTCAGCTGCCGGCCGAGCTCGCGCTCGAGACGGCGCTCGAGGAAAGCGCGCACGAGCGCCCGGTCGTGCTGCACATCGGCGCGGAGCCGCGCTCGATTCGTGGACATCTGCTCGAGGCCGACGGGACGCCGGCGGTGGGCGCCTGCGTGTGGACGCCGGACACGACGCCATTCGGCGAGATCGTGTTGCGCGAGGGCGAGAACTCCTTCACGGGCGGCACGACCGTCGAGGCGCTGCTGAACGGGAACACGCAACCCTGGGCCTCGCAGGTCAGCACGAGGACGGACGCGGAGGGCCAGTTCACCCTGAGCGGGCTGCTCGATCGCAGCTACATGCTGTTCGCGCTCGACGGTCGCACGCTGGAAGGGCTGGGCCCGGTCGAGGCCGTGGGCGGAGACGAGAACGTCCTCCTGCGCTTGGGGCACTCGCCGCGCACGGCGGTCGCGGGCCGCGTGGTGTCTCGCGCCGGCGTGCCGCTCGCCGGCGTGACCGTAACGCCGGGGCGTCGCTTCGACTGGCGTGCGAGCGAATCGCCCGCGGCAGGCCGATGGTTGGGCTACGCCATCGGCAGTCCGGCCGCTGCGCAGGTCTTCCCCGAGAAAGCGGTGGTGACGGACGCCGAAGGTCGCTTCGCCCTGCCGCGGCTCGTGCCGCACGGTGCCTACCTGGCCTTGCGCGGCAAACCGCTCGTGCTTGGCGACGCTTACGAGCTCGACCGTAGCGTGAACCTCGAGGCGCTCGAGATCGCCGTCGACGCGAGCTCGCGCTTCCGCATCTCGCTCGCGCGCGCGGCCGAAGCCGATACGTTTCGGCTCGAGGAGGCCGACGGCGAGCTCGTGTCGCTGTACCTCGAGGTCGAGGGCGTGACGATCTCGGCTGGGAGCGCGAGCATCGACCGCGGCCAGTCGGGCGTGGTGCTCACGAGCGAGGGCGAGCACGTCCTGGTGCTGCTCGTCGGCGCGGAAGAAGTGCGCAGGACTCCGCTGCACTTCCCGGCGGGCGGTCTGCACGAGCTGCGGCCCTAGCTCCGGACCTTCCACTCCGGGTCGCGAGAGCTCGAGTTCGGCGCGACATCCGCTGCAACGCCCTCTGCAGTGAACGCTCCACACGCTCCGCTGCTGCGGCTCCGAGTCAGCCGCGCTCGAATCAGCAGCACTGTCCCGTAGAGCGAATCGCGCAGCGCGCACTCCATGCCGCGCGCGATTCGGTTGCAGCGCGCCGTGCGTCATCGCGATGCGCGTCTCCGAGAAAAGACAAACTCGAGACGCGCATCGCAACGACCTGTCTGCACGAGTTCGCCATCGAGCTCGTCCGCCGCGCGCCGGACGCGCGCACTTCGCGCCCGCAGGCCCGCTGACACACCGATCCGTCGCGATGTCCGCGTGCTTGCAGCAACGGCCCGATTCGGGCCAGGAAACCAGAGAAATGAAACTCTCATCCAAGCCCATGCTCGGGCTCCTCGCTCCACTCTTGTTCATCGGGATCGCCTTGCCTTGCGTGCCCGATGGGGGATCCGGCACCGTCACACTGCCGCGTCCGCGACTGCCGTCGGCGCCGCCCAATGCCCCCGGAGGCTCGTCGTGGTCCTCCGATGCACCCGCGGCCGAAGAGCATGACGACGCGTCACCGAACGATCCCATGGGCGACGCGACGCCCAGCTCGGACGGCAACTCCGCCAGCGTCCCCGTGACCAACACCGGCGGCAACCTCCAAGGCCCGAACGGCGTCACCCAGAACGGTGGCGCGGAAGGCGACTGCATCGAGGTCGCCATCTGCTGGAAGTACTGGACCTGGACCCGGCATGTGATGTTCCAATCGACCGACACCGGATTCGAGATCCAGTACTACTGGCTCTACGAGGAGTTGGAGGTCTGCAACGGCGGCAACGACGTCGAGGTATGTCCCTGCTGAGCGCTGTCCCGATCGCGCGCTCCTCGCCCGCGCCGTCTCGGCGCGGGCGAAGGAGTGCACGCGCCTCTCGTATCGCACGTCCCCGGAAACTCTCATGAAGTACGCACTCCTCTTCCTCGTTCTCCTGTGCGCCGGCCTCACCGTCTTGTGGCGCAGCGGCGATTCCAGAATCGATCCCGCCGAGAAGGACTTCGCTCGGTCCGCCGAGGTCGGGCCCGAAGCGACGCAGGCGAACGAAACACGCGGGGACGAACTGACGGATCTGCCCGCGGCGTCCAGGCCCCCTCGAGGCGCGCTCGACACGACCTCCCCGCCAGGCGATTCGCGCCGCCTGCACGGCCAGGTCGTCGCGCCGGACGGGCAGGGTCTCCCAGGTGCCGTTGTCGCGTTGCTCCTCCAGCAGGGGGAGGATCCCGAGCAGGCGATCGTGCTCGACCGCACGGCGAGCGGGACGGAAGGACGATTCACCATCGGTCTGCCCGCCGGGTTCGGTCCCCTGATCCTGATGTCCGAGGCGCCCGGATTCCGCGAGGCCCTGGTGCCGGTCGGAGAGCGTGACGACGTGCGCCTCGTGCTCGAGCCGCTGCAGCACAGCGTCATCGTCGTGGGACGCGTCGTGGACGCAGGCCGCGTGCTGCCGGAGTTCCTTGTGCGCGACTCCGTGTTGATCCCATCGGAGAAGGACTTGCGCGTCGAAGAGGTCTGGACGCCCGTGCACCAGGAGGGCCAGGGCTTCTCCATCGCGCTCGCGACCCTGGGAGCACGCGAAACACAGCTCGCCATCCGAGCCCGCGGGTATCTCGACGAGACGCGCAAGCTCGTCACGAACGGCGACGCACGCATCGACGTCGGCGTGATCGAGCTGCGACGAAGTATGGCTCACCGCGGCTTCGTCGCTGACCTGGCCGGAGCGCCGATCGGGAACGCGACCGTCACGGCGCTGCTTGCGCTGGGCGATCGCGGTCCCTCGACGAGGAGCGATCCGAGCGACGGGAGCTTCGAGCTCCTCACGAAGGAGGGCCAGGAGCCCGTCGCCTTGCTCGCATCCGCGAAGGGCTACGCGCCGCAGCTCGTGACCCGCGAGGAGGCTGGAGGCTTCTGGGACGGGGTCGTCATCCACCTGGACGTGGGCAGCAAGATCGACGGTCTGGTGATGCTCGCCGACGGTCGACCGGCCGAAAGCGTCCCGGTGCGCGCGTGGCTCGCGGAAGCGACCGGGTCGGAGCTGCCCGGAGGCGCGATGGGCTCGGCCGCGTGGCTGCGCACCACGAAGACCGATGACCGGGGCAACTACTCGTTCGGGAACGTCCCGCGCGGAAGCGTGGCCGTCGGGGTCGACTCCGGCCAGAGTGGCGACAACGTGAGCTTGCGACGGACCCGCACTCTGCAGGTGACCGACGACGGGATCTACGCCTGCGATTTCACGCTGGGCGACGGACGCACGCTGCGCGGCGCGCTCGAGTTCCCCATCCCGATGAGCCACAAGAGCGTGTGCCTCGAGCTGCAGGTCGAGCGCGAAGGGAAGCGTGTTTCGCTGGCCAGCCTCCAAGCGCCGCCGTCGCAGCCCTTCGTCTTCGAGGACGTGACGCTGGACCCGCCGGACCGGCCGATGTTCCTGCGCATCTCCCTGGCTCCGGGGTTCCACGTCGATCGCCAGGTCGTGGCCCGAGGACCCGAAGGCGACCTGGGGACCATCCGCTTCGAGAGCGTGCGCGCGCTCATGGAGTTCAACCGGGGCGAGCGCCGCATCTTCGGAGTCCGGCCCGAGCGCTGAAGTTCGGGATGACCGTCGCGGTCGACGGATTCTGTCGCCACGGCTCTCGACACCGTCGAGCCGCAGACTTCCTCTCCAGGATCCTGCTCACGTCCGCCGCTGCGGGCTTTTCCCGAGCGGAGGGGGCGGATGAGGGAACCCTCGCACGCTGCGTGCCAATCGCAGGTGAACTGCCACCCGACGCGCGGAATCGCCCGAAGTTGGTACGCCCGACAGGGTTCGAACCTGTGACCTGCGGCTCCGGAGGCCGCCGCTCTATCCAGCTGAGCTACGGGCGCGTGAAACGGCCGGGGAGTCTAGCACCGGCGGGCTTTCCCACGACTCCCGCACTGCGGACAGGCAACCGCCGAAACCCGGTTACCTTGCCCCTTTCTCCGACTTGGACTTATCCTGATCCCAGCGCTCGGGATTGTCCGTGCGCTCGTCAGCAGGTTGGAGGGGCGACCATGGGTCCATGCCTCGCGCGGAGAGAAGGTCGGTTCACCGACCTTGGGATGCCGCTGGGAATCGCGGCTGCTTCGGCATTCGCTCTCGCGGCCGTCCTGGGTGGCGAGCGCAAGCTCGAGGCGTGCACGGATCCGGCGGTCGATCCTGACCACGACTTCCTGTGCACCGTGCAGGAGCGGATCCTCGGCAGCTCGCCGAACAACGCGGACACGGACCAGGACGGCTACGACGACCTGGAGGAGCTCGCGCGCGGCAGCTCGCCGATCTCGTGGAGCGACGTGCCGACCGTCCGCGAGCCCGTTCACCTGGGTCTCACGGCGCACGGTGGTGAAGACGGCTCCGTGCACGTCATGGCCGCGGTCCACTCGGCGGACATGAACCTGCGCGACACGATCCTCCACTTCGGCGTGCAGAGCGGGCGGCAGATGATGACGGTGCCGACCACCTGGCTCGCGAGCCGCAGCACGTCGCAAATCACCACGGATGGGGACGGGACCGGGATCATCCAGCTGCTCGACATCGCGGTCGATCCGGCTCTCGTGCATGCGATGGGGGAACTCACCTTCTACGCCACCGCGACGATGGCCGGCACGGGCACGGTGACCTCGGCCGACACGGTGCGGCTCTTGAGCATCGACGGCTTCGTCGTGCTCTCCATGGCACCGCCGCGTCCCATCCCGTCTCCGCCCGGCCAGCAGGTTCCGGGCCCGGGCAACATCTACGTCCCCCTGCCGACGGGCACGGGTGGGGGGGGCGCGCCCTCTTCCTGGTCTGCGGGGGAGATCTGCTTCCAGCGCACCTCACCGGTCGCCGTCAACGGTCCGGTCGTGACCTCGGAGGTCGTTTCTGCGGAGTGCATGAACGGCTGGGAGGGCTATTGCCCGCCCTCCTGCACGGCTTCGGTCGGGTCGACCTACGCGACCGTCGACCCGGTCGGCCTGATCGGGGGCTGAACGGTCCGGGAACGGGATTCAGCGTCGCTCCCATGTCCGGTGGAACCGGGGGATTCGGGCGTTATCTGCAGCTTTTTCCGGCCCTGCAGAAGGATTCTGCAAGTTGAGCCGGCATAGGGAACCGAACCCCGATCCGTTGCGTCAAAACGACGGAAAAGCGGGATGAAGTCCGACCCCGATCGCGAGCTCGTCGAGGCCTGTCAGGCCACCGCCCCGACCGGGCTGGAGGGTGCTTTCCGCCGTCTGTACGACCAGTACAAGGACCGGGTCTACAACGTCTGCTATCGCATCACTGGGAATGGCACCGATGCGCTGGATGCTTCCCAAGAGACGTTCGGCATCCTCTTCCGCAAGATCACGGAATTCCGCTTCGAGTCGAAGTTCTCGAGTTGGGTCTACCGCATCGCCGTGAACGCGGGGATCGATCACAAGCGCCGGTCTTCGGCCCGTTGGCTGCCCTCGCTCGAGGGCTCGAGCGACCAGGCGCGCGAGACGGCGCGGCTCGACGTGCGCGACGAGCGGACGGAAGCGCCGCTGACCGCCGCGACGCGGCACGAGCTCGAGGCCGAGATCCAGTGCGCGATCTCGCGCTTGAGCCCGAAGATGCGCGCGATCGTCGTCCTGCGCTACGTCGAGAACCTCTCCTACGAGGAGATCTCCGAAGCGCTCCAGATCTCGCTGGGCACGGTCAAGTCCCGCCTTTCCCGCGCGCACGAGGCGCTCGACCGCGAGCTGACCCCGGTCCTCGACCGGCACTTTTTGCGGTGACCCCATGAGCGCCCAGCCCGGACCCCACTGCGCTGACTTCCGCGCCGCGCTCATCGCGCGCGCCGAAGGCGACGTCGTGGACCTGGCGCTCGACGTGCACCTCGCGCAGTGCGCCGCGTGCCGACGGGAGCTCATGCGCACCGAGCAACGCGTCGAGCTGTTGCGCGGTGTCTCCGGCCCGGGTGCGCCGGTCGAGCTGGACGGGCTCGTCGTGGCCGCGATGCAGGCGGGCGAGCGGCAACAGCGCGTGACGCGCGCCGTGCAGTCGCTGTCGCGCGCGCACACGCCCGAGGATCTGGCGCGGCGACTGGCGGGCCCGAAGGCGCCGCGCGTGCTCGAGCGCCTCGTGAGCGAGGACCTCGCCGATCCAGCCAAGGCCCTCGCCAGCCGTTACGCGCGCAGCCTGGGACGCCTGCGCGCACCTCAGGATCTCGACCAGCGGCTGCGCGACCTGCGCCCGGGCCCGCTCCAACGGCATGCGCCGGTGGCTCTTGTTGCGGCGGGCGTGATGCTCGCCCTCGGCGCGCTGATCGTGGCCGGCATCCTGCACGGGCCGCGGAATCCCGCGCTGCCGACCACGCCGGCCGGCCCCGTCCTGATCGTCGAGCGCGTCGATTCCGTGCGCGACCTCGACCCGCTTGTGGGCCAGATGCTCTCGGGCGTCACGGGTGGCCTGGCCGATGCGCAGCGCATCGTCGGGAAGGGGTTCTGATGACCCGCGCCCGATCCGCCGCCCTCGCGCTGCTCTTCGCGCTCCCGGCCGCGCTGTCACTCTCGCTGGTGCTCTCGCTGGCCGCGTGCGACAGCGGCAGCCAAGTCGAGAGCGAGCAGCGCGGCGATGGTCTCCTGGCCGTCGAGCACACGTCGAGCCCGTCGTTCCTGGCGCTCGTGCCCGACGCGCCCGAGCGCGTGCCGCACGCCGGCCTGCGGCGCGTCGAGGTCCACGTCGACGTGGACGGCCAGCCGACGAGCCTGGTGTACCTCGAGCGCGTCACCGCCGACGGGCACGGCCGCTACGCGATCGAGCTCGTACAGGTCGATCAGCCCAGCATGACGCCGTCGCAGCTCGAGATCTTCGAGGAGCTGCAGCGCGCTCGCCAGGGCTTCTTCTTCAAGTACCGCGACCTGCGGATCCGCGACCTGGAGCTCTTCCTCCAGAACTACACCGTCGAGGTCCTGCCCGCGATGCCGCTTGTCGCCGGTGTCGAATGCGTCGAGATCGACGTGCACCCGCGCCTGCCGCGCGGCGCGCAGTACCGCATGGCGATCGACACGCGCACGGGCCTCGTCATGCGCGCCGTCGAGCGCGATGCGAACGGCCAGGTCATCGCGTCGAGCGCGTTCGAAGAGTTCACGCCCAACCCGGGGCCGAGTGCCGCCCAGTTCTTCGTCGAGCGCTACCCCGGTACTCCGCTGGCCGGCGCGCCGCTGCCGCCCGGCTTCGTGCCGGCGGCGCCGCAGATCCTGCCCGAGGGCTACCGCGAGATCACGAGCGACCTGCTCGAGGTTGCCGGCGACCACTACGTGCGCCGCGTCTACGGCGACGGCCTCGAGAACCTGTTCTTCCTGCAGCGCCGCGAGCCGCCCAGCTCGTCGGGCCAGAGCGCCGAATCCGCGACGTACCGGGTGCGGCTGGCCCAGCTCGGCGCGTGGCGCGTGGCCGAGCTCGTGCAGACGCGCGGAAGCCTGTTCGTGCTGGCCAAGGTGTCCGAGGCCGAAGTGCTCGAGTTCCTGCGCAGCGCCCTTTGAGAGACCGAGAAGAAGTCGAGCGAGAGCCCCAGACAGTCCTCTTGGCGCCGCGCGGGACCGCGCGGCGCGTGCGCGACGCGCAGAGGCTTCGAATTCTTCTCAGCCTCTGACGGGCTCCCCCGGCGCTTCTTCACGGGCCGGCAGCCCGTCCCGATCCCGCACCAGGGGATAGGCTTCGGTGGCGAGCCCGCCAGAAGCGATTTCATGAGCCACACCCCGCAGGACGAACCGTTTTCCGAGTCCCACCTCGAGTCCCCCGAGTACCGCGAGCGGCTCATGCGCAAGCTGAACTGCCTGATCGCCGTGCTCGAGGTCGCGACCGCCAAGGTCAAACAAAGCATGGCGACGCCGGAGGCGGACCTCGAGCGGCTCGGGCGCATCCGCACGAACCTGCAGAGCACGCTCGATGTGTGCCTGCGCGCGCGCGTCGCGCTCGAGCGGCGCGACGGGCTGCCGCGCGAACTCTCCACGGAGCTCGCGGCGGCCGTGCAGGACGAGGCCGCATTCCTGGGCGAGAAGCCGCGCCGGCTCCAGCCGCGCGCGCACGCTCCGCTCGAGACGAGCTCCGAGACCGAGCGCGCCAAGTTCGAGGCGATGCGGCCGATCAGCCGCGCCGAGCTGGGCGGGGTCGATCTCGACCAGCTCATGAGGCAGCTGCAGCAGTAGACAGCGCCCGCTAGTCTGGCGCGGATGCGCGCCCTGCTTCTCGCACTCCTGTCCGTGCTGTCCTTATCCCTGGCAGCTCTGTCCGGCTGCACGACCACCAGCCACTGGCCCGAGACGCTGCGCGTCGCGAACGGCGCTGCGCTGCGCTACGAGGTCCAGGGCGAGGGCGAACCGACGCTCGTCTTCGTGCACGGCTGGTCGTGCCACCGCCTGTTCTGGAAGGAGCAGATCGACCGCTTCCAGCGCGTGCGGCGCGTCGTGGCGATCGACCTGGCCGGCCACGGCGAGTCGGAGGCCGGGCGCACGGACTGGTCGATGGAGGCCTTCGGCGGCGACGTCGTCGCCGTGTGCGACGCGCTGAAGCTCGAGCGCGTCGTGTTGATCGGCCATTCGATGGGCGGGCCGGTCGTGCTCGAAGCGGCCGAGCGCATGGGCGACCGCGTCGTGGCGATCGTGGGCGTCGACGCGTTCGGGGACGTCGAAAAGCACCTGACGCCCCAGCAGATGGAGGACTTCCTCGCGCCGATGCGCGCCGACTACGCCAAGGCCTGCGACGCGTTCGTGCGCAAGCAGCTGTTCCCGTCCGGTGCGGACCCGAAGCTCGTCGACCTGGTCGCGACCAGCATGTTTTCCCGCCCGCCCGAGGTCGCCATCCCGGCGATGGAGGCGCTGCTCCACTACGACCAGGCCGCGAACCTGGAGCGCGTGAAGGTCCCCGTGCACTGCATCAACACCTCGGCCACGAACGTGGAGGCCGGGCTGCGGCACAATTCGCGGTTCACGGTGGAGATGCTGGAGGGCGTCGGGCACTTCCCGATGCTCGAGGTACCTGAGCGCTTCGCGCGGATGCTGGCGGCGTTCGTCCGGCCGCTCGGTGGCGACCGGAGCTGAAGTGCACATCGGTGTCAGACACCTTGCACCGTCGTGCACGGTGCAAGGTGTCTGACACCGATGTTCACTCGATCCGACCGAGCACGTTCCACACCCCCGGCGTCCCCGCGCTCGTGCAGACCCAGCCCATCGGCGCGCCCGTCCAGGGCGCGGAGTTCCACACGACGTCGCCGCGCGACCACAGACCGGTCACAGGCGGCGCGGTTCCGCTGCGCTGCGCGGGCTCGATCGAATGGCCGCCGCCGCTCGATTGGTCGATCACGGCCGGCGCGTAGGGCGTCGTCGCGCGCGATTCGATGCGGTTCCCCTGCGCGAGCACGTCGGCCGCGGCGTTGATCAGGTGCAGGCCCGCCTGGCTGCCCGTGCGCGCCGCGTCGGGCTCGAGCACGACGTTGCCGAGCACCTGCGTGCCGCGCGATGTCGAGATGCAGATCGAGGAGCGATCGCTGGCGAGGATCGCGTTGCCCAGCAGGGACACGCCGTCCTGGTTCTCGAGGTAGATCCCGTGCACGCCGCAGCGCTCGATCGTGTTGGCCGACACGAGCGTGCGCGTCGCGTGCTCGGCGGCCGAGTTCTGCAGGCGGATGCCGGACGAGGCGTCCGGGTTGGCCGAGTTGCGCCACTCGCAGACGCGGTTCGCGACGATCGAGCAGCCCGTCGGCGCGACGCCGGTCGCGTTCGCGTCGCACAGGATCCCGATGCCGATGCCGCGCCGGACGACGTTGCCCGTGCAAGTGACGTCCGTGCAGCTCGAGAGCTGGATCCCGGTCCCGACCAGCGCGCCCTGCGCCGTGTTGTGCCCCGTGCCATCCTCGACGACGTTGTCGGCGACGACGCCGCCCAGACAGCGCGACAGGTACAGCCCCGACTTCGACGTGCGCACGGCCCGGCAGCCGCGGATCACGACGCGCCGCGCGTCGGCGATGACGATTCCGTCCGCGTCGCTGTCCAGCACGGTGACGTCCTCGATCGTGACGTCCTCGCCGCCGAAGACCTGCAGGACGCCGTGCGCGAGCCCGGTGCCCTGTCCGCCACGGCCCTTCAAGGTGAAACCAGAGAGGCGCACGCCCTTCGCGCCCTCGACGCGCAGGATCTGGCACGAGCCGTGGCCTTCGACCAGCGCCGAGCCGCTCGTCCCGCGGATCTCGATCGTGGTCCTCACGAGCAGGCAGTGCAGTGCGTTCGCGCGCTTCGAGACGCGCAGCGGGAAGTCCGGCAGGAGCAGCGTCGTGCCCGCGGCCGCGTCGATCGCGGACTGCACCTGAACGGTGTAGTCGATGCTGGCGTCACGCACCGGGTTCTTCGGCAACCAGTCCGTCACCAGGACGAACGGCGAGTTGGGCCGCGCCGTCGCGCCCGGCAGCGAGACGCCGCCGCCGCCCGACGGCACGCCCGGCGACGGCGCGGGCCGCGAGACGAGCGCCGCGAAGGCCAGGACGACGCAGGCCGTGACGATCAACACGACCGAGGTGGAGCGGGGCCCTTTCATCCACTCTTCCGATCGGCGCACCCCCCGTGCGAGTTGCCCGCGCATCTCGATCAGGAAGAGATTTCCGCGCCCGCGTGCCGGCCGCGGGAAGACCGGCGCGTCCCCCCGCGCGTGCGCAGCACGCGCTCGGCGCGCGAAGCGCGCCCAGCAAGGAGTGGCGCGCGGTTCAAGCGCGCGCCACGGCTTCCGCGATCAGCGCGTCGCGGGACGTGCCCGCGCCCTCGCCCTCCCAGGAGAGCACGAGCCGGTGCCGCAGCGCCGGAGCCGCCAGGCGATCCAGATCGCGCGGCGCGACGTGCAGCCTGCCGGCCAGGAGCGCCAGCGCCTTGGCCGCGAGCAGCAGCGCCTGTCCGCCGCGCGGGCTCGCGCCGAAGCGCACGCTGGCGCGCACGGCTTCGCCGGCCAGCTCGTCGTCCGGGTGCGTCGCCCGGACGATCCGTGCCGCGCGGCGTACGACCTCGTCGCTGACGGGCACCTCGCGCACGAGCGCGCGCAAGCGCAGCACGTCCGCGCGCGCGAGGACCCGCCCGATCGGCGGCGGCGTCTCGCCGACGGTCGCGGCCAGGATGCGCACCAGGTCCTCGATCGGCGGCGACGCGATCGTGACGTGCAGCAGGAATCGGTCGAGCTGCGCCTCGGGCAGCGGGTACGTGCCCTCCATCTCGATCGGGTTCTGCGTCGCGACCACGAAGAACGGCTCCTCGAGCGCGCGCGTCTCGCCGAACAGCGTCACCTGCTTCTCGGCCATCGCCTCGAGCAGCGCTGACTGCGTGCGCGGCGTCGCGCGGTTCACTTCGTCGGCCAGGAGGACGTGCGTGAACACCGGGCCCGGCTCGAACCGGAAACGGCGTGCGCCGCGCTCGCCCTCCTCCAGGATGCGCGCGCCCAGGACGTCGGAGGGCATCAGGTCGGGCGTGCACTGGATCCGCGCGAAGCTCAGGTCGAGCGCTTCGGCCAGCGTGCGCGCCAGCGTGGTCTTGCCCAGGCCGGGCGCGCCTTCGATCAGCACGTGGCCGCCGGCGAAGAGCGCCGCGAGCAGCTCCTCGACCGCGCCCGCCTGGCCCAGGAACCGCGTGTGCAACGACGCGACGAGGCGGTCGCACCCGGCCCGCAAGCGCTCGATCTCGCGCGCGAGGTCGCTCACGCGGCCAGCCTGCGCACGAGGTCGAGCAGGCCCGCCAGGTCCCGGGCGCGCGCGACGCCCAGGCGCGCGTGGACGTCGGCGTGATCGACCAGCACCGCGCGCACTCCGGCGCGCCGCGCGCCGAGCACGTCCTTCTCCAGGTCGTCGCCGGCGTGCAGCGCTTCGTGCGGCGCGACCTCGGCCCGCGCCAGCGCGCGCAGGAACAGCGCGGGATCCGGCTTCTCCGCTTCCTCGATCGCCGAGCACAGCACGAAGTCGACGCGCTGCGCGAGACCCAGGCTGGCGAGCAGCCCGGGCAGGCGCGGGCTCCAGTTCGAGATCACGCCGATCTTCATGCCGCTCGCGCGCAGCTCGTCGAGCAGCTCGAGCGCGCCGGGGTAGAGCTCGAACGTCGACGGATCGGAGAAGCGCGCGAACAGGCCCTGCGAGAGCTCGGCCAGACACGCACGCTCGAGCCCCAGGTGGTGGTGGTAGATGCGCTGGATGTAGGCCGCGAACCACGGATCCGTGTAGCGGAAGGCGCCGTCGATGCGCGCCGGGAGCTCGCGGTGCGCCTGCCGCATCAGCGCCTGCATGCCCGCATCCGAGAGGTCCACGCCGCGCGCCCGGGCGCACTCGGCATAGATCGCGAAACGCGACGGGCGCTCGCGCACCAGCGTGTTCCCGACGTCCACGAAGAAGGCTCTGAGTGCCATGGGGTTCTGGCCGGCGGGAGATCCTCGCAAATCCGGACCGGGGGGTGGAACCCGGGGCGGCAGCCGATAAGAAGAAGGGCCGGGGCGGCCGTTCTGGCCGCGGGGAAGCATGCGACGCTCGACGACTTGGATGCAGTTGGCGGTGGGGGCCCTGGCGCTCGCGGTCGTCGCGGGCTGCCGGATGTCCCGGCCCAAGACGGTGCGGCCCGGCGAGCCCGACGCACAGCTCGCGGCGCAGGCCACGCAACAAGGCAACTGGAAGGTCGCGGCCGAGCGCTGGTGGGCGGTCTGGATCTCGACCCCCGACGGCGATCCGAACGCGTGCGCCGAGGCCGCGCGCGCCCTGCTCGAGCTGGGCGACGCGGAGAGCGCGGGCAACCTGCTCGACCAGGGGATCGCGCGCCACCCGAACGACGCGAACCTGCTCGAGCTGAAGAGCCGCTCGCTTTCCAAGCTCGGCTTCCGGCGCGCGGCCGAGGAGTACCTCGAGCGCACGCTCGAGATCGAGCCGCGCCGGGCGTCGGCGTTGCTCGCGATGGGGCGCGTGCGCATGGAGCTCGGGCTCGAGACGGGCGCGGTGGCGCCGCTGCGCGAGTACGTGACGCTGACCGGCGGCGACGCGGAGAGCTACGCGCTGCTCGCGCGCGCGCTGCGCGGCGCGCAGGACGGCAGCGGGGCGTACCAGGCCTGGATCAAGGCCTTCGAGCTGGCGACGCCCAAGGTCGAGGATCTCCTGTCGGCGGCTTCGCTCGGGCTGGATTCCGACGTGCGGGCCGCGCATCCGGAGGCATCGGCGACGTCGCGGCGCTGGCTCGAGAAGGCGCTCACGATGGAGCCCATGTGCACGCAGGCGCATTTCCAGCTGGGGCTCCTGAGCTACGAGGACGGCGCGTACGACCAGGCCATCGAGCACTACCGGCGCGCGGTCGAGACGGATCCAGGGTGCCTGATGGCGATCACGAACCTGGCGATCCTGTATTCGGGCCGCGGAGACGAGGCCGAGACGCGCAAGATGGTGGAGCGGGCGCTGGCGCTGGAGAAGGACAACGACCGGCGTCGGAAGCTGCAGAGGCTCGTCGACCAGTTGCCGCCGCCGCAGCGCTGAGCGCTGCGGCGGTCCGCGTTTCGCGGCCCCAATCAGTACTTCTGGTCGGTCAGCGCCCGACGAGCTGATCGACCGTTCTCTCGATTCTCTGAGTGAGCTCCTCCGCGAACTCGTCCCCGAAGTCGTTCGCGATCACGTCGATCTCCTCGAACATGTAGCGCCCGGTCGAGCGGCTGAAGGGGATGCCGTACTCCCACTTGTTGCCGTCGGACGCGTGGATCACGACCTCGATCTGGTCGTCGCCCGGGACCGGCTGCACCGTGTACTTCGTGACCTCGTAGCTCGACATCGTCTCCTCGCGTTCGCCCCGAAGGCTACCACGGTGGGCGCGGGCGTCGGACAGGATGTCCTTGTCAGCGGGCCGTCCGCTCCCAGGGGTTGACGACGCGCCACACTTCGAAGTCGTGGTACTCGTGCGAGGGGAAGCGCTCGATGAGCGCGAACCCGGCCTCTTCCAGCTCCTTCTCGCGCACGCCGGCCGGGAGCTTGTGCTCGGGCGGCGGACCGACGGGTAGCTTCCCGGGCTTGTACTCGAGCACCGCGAGCCGGCCGCCGGGCGCCAGAGCGCGCTGCAACCGCCGGAAGTAGTCGACGCGGTCGCGCAGGTGGTGGTACGTGTCGCCGACGAAGATCAGGTCGAGGCGTCCGGGCGGGAAGTGCGCGTCGTTCGGCGAGGAGAGGACGGGCACGACGTTGTGCACGTTGCCGACCGCGAGGCGCGCGTGCAGCGCGTCGAGCTGGCCGGGCTCCACGTCGCTCGCCAGCACGAAGCCCTCGGGCGCGGCCTGCGCGAACGCGACGGCGAAGATGCCCGGCCCACAGCCCAGGTCGCCGACGACCGCGTCTGCCGCGATATGCAGCGTGCGCACGACCTCGTCGACCTTCAGCTCGGCGACGCGCTCGGGGCTGGCCAGCCTCGCGACGTAGCGCGCGACGTCCGGATCGCCGTGCGGATCGCGGTTGGCCGTGCCTTCCGACACCGGTCGACCCGTGACGGGATCGACCGTGTTCGGCGGGGCCGTTCGGCAAGCCAGGGGGACGATGGCCACGACCATCGCCAGCACGCGCAGGGACTTCATGGCCGCGAGCGTCCGTCTCGACCGGCGCAGGTGTCAAGCGTCCCGTGCGGAAGCTGACCCTCTCGGCTGCGCCTTTTTTCGGTTTTCACCTGCAACCGTTCGGACCCCAGCGCGGTCCTGCGGATGCGGGGGCATTCTCCCCGCACGGAGAAAACGCCATGGACCTGCCCGGTTTCCAGATCCCTCGACCCGTTCCGCACCAGCTCGATTCGAACTTTCACCCGCGCAGCTGCCCTCGGGAGCAGTGCCCCTCGCACACGCAGGTGCCCTTCACCTTCCAGTGCAAAGGGCGCTTCCGGCGCAAGGTCGATGCGCGCACGGTGCAGCGCTACAAGTGCCTCGCCTGCCGCAAGGGCTTTTCATCGCAGACGTTCCGGCTCGACTACCGCCTGCAGAAGCCCTGGCTGCCCCTGGCCATCTTCCAGTCGCTCATCTCCAAG
>JANNQS010000124.1:0-5589 GCA_031400875.1 Planctomycetota bacterium
CACCGGCGGGCTGGGCGCTGGCCGCCGCGGCCAGCTTCCCGGCCTTCGACTGCAGGTCGTTCAGCGCGCGGCGCAGGGCCTCGATGTCCTCGCCCGACGAGGCCGTCCGCACCGCTTCGCGCGCCGCCTCGATCTCGCGCACGTCCGGCTCGGGCAGCTTGGCGCGGTGCTCGGCCAGCTGCTTCTCGACCTCGTGCAGGGCGTGGTCGGCCTGGTTCTTCACGTCGACGAACTCGCGCCGCTTCTTGTCGGAGTCGGCGTTCTTCTCGGCGTCGCGCCGCATCCGCTCGATCTCGTCCTTGGTCAGGCCCGAGGACGACTCGATCCGGATCGCCTGCTTCTTGCCGGTGCCCTTGTCGGAGGCCGACACGTTCAGGATGCCGTTCGCGTCGATGTCGAACGTGACCTCGATCTGCGGGACGCCGCGCGGAGCGGGCGAGATCCCCTCGAGGTTGAACTCGCCCAGCAGGCGGTTGTCCTTGGCGAACTCGCGCTCGCCCTGGAAGACGCGCACGGTCACGGCCGGCTGGTTGTCGGCCGCGGTCGAGAACGTCTGGCTCTTCGAGGTCGGGATCGTCGTGTTGCGCTCGATCAGGCGCGAGGTCACGCCGCCCAGCGTCTCGATGCCGAGGGACAGCGGCGTGACGTCCAAGAGGACGACGTCGCGCACTTCGCCCGAGAGCACCGCGCCCTGGATCGCCGCGCCGAGCGCTACGACCTCGTCGGGGTTGACGCTGCGGTTGGGCTCGCGGTTGAAAACCTTCTTGGCCATGGCCCCCACGAGCGGCACGCGCGTGGAGCCGCCGACCAGGATGACCTCCTCGATCGCCGACGTTTCCAGCCCGGAATCCTTGAGGGCCGACAGGCACGGTCCCTTCGTGCGCTCGACGAGCGCCTCGATCAGGCTCTCGAACTTGGCGCGCGTGACCGTCACCTGCAGGTGCTTGGGACCGGACGCGTCGGCCGTGATGAACGGCAGGTTCACGTCGGTCTGCGGCATGCTCGACAAGTCGATCTTGGCCTTCTCGCAGGCTTCCTTGAGGCGCTGCACGGCCATGGGATCCTTGCGGATGTCGATGCCCGAGCTCTTCTTGAACTCGGCCGCCACGAAGTCCATCAGCGCCTGGTCGAAGTCGTCGCCGCCCAGGTGCGTGTCGCCGTTCGTGGCCAGCACCTCGAAGACGCCGTCGCCGATCTCGAGGATCGAGATGTCGAACGTGCCGCCGCCCAGGTCGAAGACGGCGACCTTGCCGCCCTTCTTCTTGTCGAGGCCGTAGGCCAGCGCCGACGCGGTCGGTTCGTTGATGATGCGCTCGACCGTCAGGCCGGCGATCGTGCCGGCGTCCTTGGTCGCCTGGCGCTGCGCGTCGTTGAAGTAGGCCGGCACGGTGATGACCGCGCGCGTGACCTTCTCGCCCAGGTAGGCGTCGGCCGCTTCCTTGAGGTAGGCCAGGATCTTGGCGCTGATCTCGGGCGGCGTCAGGCGCTTCGTGTCGATCTCGACCTTGACGAGCTCGTCGGCCCCGCCGACCAGCTTGTAGGCGACGAGCTTCTCCTCGGCCGCGACCTCGCGGTGGCGCCGGCCCATGAAGCGCTTGATCGACGCGATCGTGCGCGTCGGGTTCGTGACGGCCTGGCGCTTCGCCGGTGCGCCGACGAGCACCGTGCCGTCGGACTGGAAGGCGACGACGGACGGCGTTGTCCGTCCACCCTCCGCGTTGGGGATGACGACCGGGGATCCGCCCTCCATCACCGCGACGACGGAGTTCGTGGTGCCGAGGTCGATGCCGATGATCTTGCTGGATTGAGCCATGTGGGGGTCCTCTCCGCGCAGAGGGCGCGGTCGCGCTGCGTAGTCAAGTTCCGTGCCACCGATGGGACGATCTAAGCCCTTGCTGCATCAAGGCTTAGAGCAAAGCTAACGCATGGTTCGGCGGCCAGTTTGGCAGCCCCAGGAGGGTCAGCAGCCGGTTCCTGCCAGCCTGACACCTGCGCCGAGCCCGTCCGCGTGTGCGCGTTGGAAGCGAGGGCGGAGCCGTCCAGGCCAGCCCGCGCTCAGGAAAGGCCGTACTCCTTGAGCTTCCGGTAGAGGGTCCGCTCCCCCATGCCGAGCAGCTTGGCGGTCTTCTCGCGGTTGCCCTCGCACAGCGCCAGGTTGGCCTCGATCAGCGCCTTCTCGACTTCGGCCAGCGAATGGCCGGCCAGCTCGAACCCGCCGCCGGCTCCGCGCGCGGCGCCGGGCGTCTGGGCCCGGATCGAGTCGGGCATGTCCTCCACGCCGAGCACGTCGCCGTGCGCCAGCACGACCATGTTCTCGATCACGTTGCGCAGCTCGCGCACGTTGCCCGGCCAGTCGTGGCGCGTGAGGACCGTGCGCGCCTCGGGCGTGATGCCGCGGATCGTGCGCTGGTGCGTGCGCGCGAACTCGTGCACGAAGTGGTCGATCAGCAGCGGCAGGTCGGCGCGGCGCTCGCGCAAGGACGGCAGCCGCAGCGTGACGACCTTGAGCCGGTAGAGCAGGTCCTCGCGGAAGGTGCCCTCGCGCACCATGGCCTCGAGGTCGCGGTTCGTGGCCGACACGAGGCGCACGTCGACCTTGACGGACGCGTTGCCGCCCACGGGCACGACCTCGCGCATCTCGAGCACGCGCAGGAGCTTGGCCTGCGTCGCCAGCGGCATGTCGCCGACCTCGTCCAGGAAGAGGGTCCCGCCGTCGGCGTAGACGAAGCGCCCCTCCTTGCTGGCGACGGCGCCGGTGAAGGCGCCCTTGACGTGCCCGAAGAGCTCCGACTCGATCAGCTCCTCGCTCAGCGCGGCGCAGTTCACCGCCACGAACGGTTTCTTGGCGCGCGGGCTGTTCGTGTGGATCGCGCGCGCGGCCAGCTCCTTGCCCGTGCCGCTCTCGCCCAGCAAGAGGACCGTCGCGTTCGTGCCGCTGACCTGGCCCAGCACGTCGAACACGCGCTGCATCGGCGGCGACTGGCCGATGATGCCCTCGAAACCGAAGCGCTCGACGAGCAGCCGCTGCAGCTCGACGTTCGTGCGCTTCAAGCGCACGGACTCGACCGCGCGCGCCAGACGCGCGCGCAGCTCGGCCAGGTCCACCGGTTTGGCCAGGTAGTCGGAAGCGCCCTCGCGCATGGCTTCGACCGCGGTGCGCACGGATTCGTGCCCGGTGACGAGCAGGACGGCGCAGTCGGGCTGCAGGCGCGTCGCCTCGCGCAGCACGTCCATCCCCGACCGGTCGGGCATGACCAGGTCGGTCAGCACGGCGTCGAAGGTCTGCTCCGAGAGGCGCGCGATGCCCTCGGCGCCGGAGTGCGCCAGAGTGCAGACCGCACCCTCCACCTCCAGCCCTTCCGCCAGGGCCTCGGCGTGTCCCTCGTCGTCGTCGACGATCAGCACGCGCGTCGGTCGTTCCGGGCTCAACGCGGATCGCCCTCCGCCGCCGGTTCGGCCGTGCGCCCGTGGATCTCGACGAAGAGCGGCAACAGGATCGACACGGCCGTGCCGCGGTTCTGCTCGCTCACGATGGCGATCCGGCCGCCGTGCTCCTCGACGATGCGCTTCGTGGTCGGGAGGCCCAGACCCGTCCCGCCCTTCTTCGTCGACCAGTAGACGTCGAAGCAGTGCTCCAGCTGCTCCGGGCTCATGCCCGTGCCCGTGTCGGTCACGGAGAGCTCGACCCAGTTGCCCTCGCGGCGGATGCGCACGATCAGCTCGCCGCCCATCGGCATCGCATGTCGAGCATTGACGAACAGGTTGAGCAGTGCCTGCTTCAGCGCGCCCGGGTCGAGCATGACCAGCGGCAGCCCGAGCGGCATCTCGACGTGGTGGCGGATGCCGGCTAGGCGGTCCTCCGCATCGACGAACTCGAGCAGCTCGCGCACGAGCTGGACCAGATCCTGCGGCGAGCGGTTGACCTCGCCGCCCCGGGCGTAGCGCAGGAAGTCGTCCACGATGGTCTCGAGCCGCTTGACCTCGCGCTGGAGCGTGCCGATGCGCTTCAGGCCGCGCTTGTCGCGCGCCGACGGCTCCTGGCCCTCGCGCGCGCGGCCCCATTCCTCCTCGAGCAGCGCCAGGTTGATCGCCATGGTGGACAGGGGGTTCTTGATCTCGTGCGCGAGGCCCGCGGCCAGGCGCGCCAGCACGCGCTCGCGCTCGGGCGCGGCGTCGTCGCGCACGGCGTTGTCGGGCCCGCGCGCCGCGCTCTCCGGGCAGCCGCTGCGGGGCGCACTTGCGTCGATCGGGGCCTCGGAGCTCGGTTCCATGCGTCGCCGTCGCGCTTGGAGCGGACGTGCGGGGCCGATAGGCTAGCTGCAAGTCGCGTGTCGGACCACGCGCGACCCAGCCGCACGAGCCCCAGGCAATCGAACCCACGGTGACGACGGAGCGCGAGGGACTCGACGATCCACGCAAGGAGCGCGCTGCACACCAGCACGCCTCCGCTGCGCTCGAGCGTGGGGAGGTGGTCGCCCTGCCGACCGAGACGGTCTACGGGCTGGGGGTGCGGGCCGACAAGCGCGACGCGATCGACAAGCTCGTGCGCGCGAAGGGGCGGCCGGCCGACATGGCGCTGACCTGGCACGTGGGCGGCGCGGGCGCCCTCGAGACCTTTCCGCGGCTCTCGCCCATGGCGCGGAGGCTCGTCTCGCGCTACTGGCCGGGCCCGCTGACCCTCGTGCTGCCAGGCGTGCCCCCCGGTTTGGAGCACGTCGCGCGCGAGGGCTGGACCGGCGTGCGCGCGCCGGCGCACACGTTCACGGCCGGTCTGCTCTCCGAGCTCGCATTCCCGGTCGTGCTCTCGAGCGCCAACCGCCACGGCGAGCCGCCAGCCAGCGACGCCGACGTCGTGCTGGCGCGGTTCCACGGCAAGATCGCGCTCGTCGTCGACGGCGGGCCGTCGCGGCTGCAGGAGGCTTCGTGCGTGCTGCGCCTGGGCCGCGGGCGCTTCGATCTCTTGCGGGAGGGGCTCTTCACGCTCGAGCAGCTGCGCACCGCGGCCGGCCTGCGCATCGCGTTCGTGTGCACCGGGAACACGTGCCGCAGCCCGATGGGCGCGGCGCTGGCGCGCAAGGCCCTCGCCGAGCGGCTCGAGACGACGCCCGGGCGCCTGGGCGAGATGGGTTTCGAGGTCACGTCGATGGGCGTGTTCGCGCCGGCCGGCGAGCCGGCCTCGCCGCTCGCGGCGGCGACGATGGCCGAGGAAGGGATCGACCTCTCCGCGCACCGCTCGCGCCCGGCGATCCCCGAGGAAGTCGCGCGCTTCGATCGTGTGTATTGCATGACGCGCTCGCACCGCGAGTCGCTGCTGGCGCTGCTGCCGCCATCGAAGGGCAGCCATGTCGAGCTGCTCGATCCGCAGGGGGCGGAGATCCCGGATCCGTTCGGGGGGTCGAAGGCGGACTACCGGGCTGCGGCAGAGCGCATCCGGGCCGCCGTGAACTCGCGCCTCGAAGACTGGGCGTGGAACCGGGGGGGAGACACCCTGTGCGCGGGGCCAGGTGTGTGTGACCCCCGGTGAACCGGGGGAAGGGGGGCGCCGCCGGTACGGGCCAGCGGGGGCGGTGAGGTGGTGCCCCGCGGTGG
>JANNQS010000125.1:0-60641 GCA_031400875.1 Planctomycetota bacterium
AAGAGGTCGAGCCTGCGCACCCAAGACGATAACACACTCCTCTCACCTGAGGACGCGGAGGTCCGGGGCCCCTCGTCGACACCGAGATGCATTTGAGACTTCGTCGATGCCACGCGGATCAGGAAACCGCTCAGCGGTGAACAGGGCTCAGAGAGCCATTCAACGATGGACGCGTTCATGGGGATAACTCGTTATTCAGCCGATCTGCCGCTGGACGGATAGGGCCGCGAGTCCGCCAGCCCAATTCCATTTCGGGACATCACGGCCAATCCTTGGGAGTGATTGTACCAGAACGACGTAGTCCGGGTCTTCGAATTTCCTTGGTCGCGCGATATGCTGCGAGGGCGGCCAGCCTAACTCCGGGGGATTGGGGTTACCGGCGTGGCTGAAGTGGTGTCCTGCCACAGCTCCCGCCCGGGTGACCGCTGAAGCAGGACGTTCCCCGCCGCCGCTCTGGCCAGGCTCGCGCGGCACCTGCGCGCAAACTCGACCCTCGCGGGTCGCCGAGCGCGCTACTTTGGCCGCGGCTCGTCGAGCCCGGCGTCCGGCGCGCGGTACCGGCCGCTGCGGATGAGCCGCACCATCTCCGTCAGGCTCCGCGCGGCGTTGCGAACTTCCTCCTGGAACGCGGTGTCGCGGTCGAGCTCCTCGTGACTCGTGGCGTACGGCTCGAGGTAGCCAACGTAGGCACCCAGAGCACCACTCTTGCCAGCCTGGATGAGCCCCAGGTCGCTGAGCCAGTGCGCAAGGTTGTCGGTGAGACTCTCGACTCCGGCGGCGTCGCCGTGTACGGCTACCGCGAAGGCGCGCCCGGCGAGATGACGCGGATAGCTCCATCCCGCAAGCTCGACCTCCTTCGCTCGCTTGGGGTCCTTGCCGCCGGTGAGCGTGGGGTCGGGGTTGCCGCCGTCGGCACACACCAGGCGGTCGATCATCAATTTGAGACCGCTCGGCGCCTGGTACCAGTTGACCGGGCACAGGATCATGACTCCGTGGGCGCTGACCCATCGGGGATAGAGCTCGGCCATCCAGTCTCCGGTCTGCCCGAGCGCAGGGTTGGGGTAGCAGGAGCACGGCCAGTTGCACAGCGGCATGGCCGTCGACACGCAGGCCTTGCATGGGTGGATGCGGCGGTCGTACTCGCTGGTCACGCGGCTCAGGTCGAGCACGTCGGCCTGGAACCCGCGCGTCTTCTCGACGACGCGGCGCGCCAGCGTGACCAGGCGGAACGACTTCGACATCTCGCCCGGGCACGTCTGGTCGCTGCGCGCGCCGCCGCACACGATCAGGATGCGCGCGCGCGAGCGCCGGTCCTTCTGGCGCTTCTCGGCCGCGCGCAGGCGGCGGCGCGTCTCGAGCCATTCCACCGGCAGCTCGAACGTCGGATCTGCGAAGCCCTCACCGGCCGCGCGCTCTCGCGGGCTCTTGCGGTGCTCGCGGTAGGCGTCCCAGGCGACCTCGGCGACATCGTCGAGCTGCGCGCGCACGTCCTCGAACGCCGGGTCTTGGAAGCGCTCGGCGAAGCGCGCCAGGAACTCCCGCTTGCCGAGCGCGACCGAGCCCTGCCCCGTGCGCACGTCGGGCTGCGTGCGTCGGGAGCGCTTCGGCATGCGGGAGACGCTAGCCGCAGCGTCCGCAGGGGTCAACGTTACCGCAGGTGCGCGGCGAGCTGCGCCATCGCCCGCGCCAGACGCCAACGCACGGTCGACTCGGGCATCGCGAGCAACGTGGCGATCTCGGCCGTCGGCACGTCGAGGAGACGGCGCAGGCACACGATCTCGCGTGCGTCCTCGTCGAGCTGGTCGAGCGCGTGGGACAACCTCTCCAGATCCTCGGCCCGCGCGGCGTGCTGGCTGGGGCTCTGGGCGATCGAGCTGCGGTCGCGATCCGGCAGGTCGAAGACGCCGCTCGCCAGGTGCTTGACGCGCGCGGCCTCGCGCTTGCGCGCGGCGTGGAAACGGACCTTCGAGACGAGCTTGTGCAGCGCGACCTGGTTGACCCAGCGACGGAATGCGCTCTCGTCCGTGAAGCGCAGCTCGCCGGCGCGCTCGAGCATGTCCGTCAGCGCGGACTGCACCAGGTCCGACACGGGCTCGCGCGCCAGGAGCGCGCGGCCGGAACGCCGCCGCACCCAGTCGCGCAACGGCGCGACGCGCGGGGCGAGCAGGGCCTCGAGCTCGGCCCGCTCGAGGATCCGCCCGGGATGGTCCGGCTGGCTCATCGGCCTGGGATTCCAAGCGATCGGCTGCCGGGGCGCAAGCGCTAGACTGGCCGGATGCGGATCGAGCGCATGCCCGACCCTTCGGAAGAAGCCCGCACCGCGTTCGCCCGGCTGTTCGAGCGCATCGATCGCGGCGAGGCCGTCGACCTCGAGGCGGAGATCGCGGCCGCGGGTCCGCTGGCCGCCGAGTTGCGCGCGCTGGCCGCGGGTTGGAAGCGCGCCGAGGGTGCCTTCGCCGATCTCAGCGATCACGCCAGCGCGAGCGGCGGCGGGCTGCACGGCGACGTCGCGCTCGACGGCGAAAGCGCGGCCGTCCTCGCGCGCCTGGGCGGACGAGAACGCAGCCTGAGCGGAAGCGAGCCAAGCTCGGCCCGCTACGAGCGTCTCGAGCTGGTCGCGCGCGGCGGGATGGGGGAGGTGTGGCGCGTGCGCGACCACGACCTGGGCCGCGAGGTGGCGATGAAGGTGATCCACGCCAGCTCGGGTCCGGAGACGCGCCGTCGCGCGGTGTCGCTGCTCGAGCGCTTCCTCCACGAGGCGCGGCTGCTGGCCCGCCTGGACCATCCGGGCATCCTGCCCTTGCACGACGTCGGTCTCGACGACGACGGACGCGTGTGGTTCACGCTGCCGCTGGTGCGCGGCGACACGTTGGCGGATCTCCTCGCGCGCAAGCCCGCGAGCGACGCGGCGCTGATCGAGATCCTTCTGCGCGTCTGCGATGCGCTGGCGTACGCCCACGCGCAAGGCGTCGTGCACCGCGACCTCAAGCCTTCGAACGTGCTGGTCGGTCGCTACGGCGAGGCCTACGTCGTCGACTGGGGCCTGGCGCGCGCGGGCGAGCGCGAGCCGCGCAGCCCGACCCACGCCGCCGGACCGCGACGGGCGAGCGAGACGCGTCACGGCGAGGTCGTGGGAACGCCGGCGTACATGCCGCCCGAGCAGGCCGCCGGAATCCAGGGCGAGCCGGATCCGCGCGCCGACGTCTACGCCTTGGGCGCGATCCTCTACCACGCGCTCTCGGGCCACGCTCCCTACGAGCCCGCAGCGAGCACAAGCCGCGACGTCCTGTCGCAGGTCCGCCAGGGACCGCCCGAGCCGATCGAGCGTGTCGCGCCCCACGCTCCGGTGGAGCTCGTCGCGATCTGCGCCAAGGCGATGCAGCGCGATCCCGGGTTGCGCTACGCGAGCGTGGCCGCGCTGGCCGACGACCTGCGCGCTCACCTCGCGGGCCGCGTCGTGCGCGCGCACCGCACCGGTGCGCTGCCCGAGCTCGTCGCCTGGACCCGCCGCAATCGAGCCTTGGCTCTGGCGCTGAGCGGCGTGCTGGCGATCTTCGCGATCGGCTTGATCGCCTGGAGCCTGCAGCGCACGCGGACGGCGCGCGAGGTGTTGCGCATGGCCGACGTCGCCCGGCTCTCGGATCTGGAGGAGCGGGCCAACCGTCTCGGCGCAGCGGACACGCAGCGCGCAGCCATGTTCGAGCAATGGCTCGCTGAGGCGGAGACGCTGGCGGGGCGCCGCGCCTGGCACGAATCCAGCCTGGCCGACGTGCGCGAACGGGCGCTGCCGCCGGTCGACGGGACGCCGCGCTTCGCGAGCGACGAGGATCGCTGGCGACACGAGGTCCTCGACGGGCTGGTCGCCGGTCTGGCGCGCCTCTCCGAACCCGATCCGGCGCGCGGCGGCATCGCGCGCGTGCGCCACCTGCTTGCCACCGCGCGCGAGATCGAGCGCGCGAGCCTCGTCGATGCCCTGCCGGCCTGGCGCGCGACGATCGCGGAGATCGCCGACTCGAGCCGCTCGCCGCAGTACGACGGGCTGCAGCTCGCGCCGCAGCGCGGGCTCGTGCCGCTCGGCCGCGACGCGGACAGCGGGCTGCAGGAGTTCGGCCACGTCGCCAGCGGTGAACTTCCGCGGCGCGACGCGAGCGGACGTCTCGCGCTCGCGGACGGGAGCGGCATCGTGCTGGTCCTCTTGCCCGGTGGACGCTTCCGCATGGGGGCAACCGCAGCCGACGGATCCGGCCCAGCCGATGCCGATCCCTGGGCGCGGGCCGGCGAGGGTCCGCGCCGAACGGTCGAGATCGGGCCGTTCTTCGCCGCCAAGCACGAGCTCTCGCGCGCGCAGTGGGAGCGCACTGCGCGCTCCGATCCAAGCTGGCACGCGCGCGAACAGACGACGCAGTCCGTGGCGCTCCTGCCGCTGGAGAGCGTCGACTGGACGACGGCCTGTCAGGCACTGCAGGACCTCGGGCTGACGTTGCCGACGGAAGCGCAGTGGGAATACGCGGCGCGCGGCGGTACCTCGTCGCGCTGGTGGTGCGGCAACGAGCCCGGCTCGCTGCGCGGGGTGGTCAACGGTCGGGCCAGCCTCGACCCGCGTCGCCCCGACAACGCGATCGGATCGGTGCTGCCGGTCGACGCGCGGCCCGCCAACGGTTTCGGTCTCCACGACGTCCTGGGCAACGTGGCCGAGTGGACGCTGGACGCGTGGGCCGAGGAGCCGACGCAGGGCTTGCGAGCGGGGGACGGGCTGCGTGCCGCGCCGGATCCGGGTCTGCGCACGCTGCGCGGAGGACACTACGAGAGCGGCGCGATCGAGTTGCGTTGCGCGGCCCGCGAGAGCGCGCAGATCGAGCTGCGCGACCGCCGCGTCGGCATTCGCGCGGTGCGCGCGATCGATCGCTGAGAACGCCACCGAGGCCTTGTCCGGCTGAACTCGGTCTCGGCGGCTGGTTCCTGTCGGCGCACGGCGCGATGCGGGCGACGCTGAGGCATGACGGGATGCGAGCTCTCAGCTCGAGCGCGATGGCCTGAAGGGCGAGAAGCGAAACACTGCCGATTCAAGTTGCCCGCGACGTCGCCACACGCGGACCCGGAGTTGACCTCGACCGCGATTGCGCCGCGCGGAATTGCGCGGCGCGTCTGCGTCAGCGGAGCTCGAACGCGACCGTGTGCAGGACGGTCCACGCGACCGCCTGCTCGCCGCTCGTTGCCGGGCGGAAGAGCCAGCGCATCAGCGCATGGCGCGCAGCCGTGTCGAGCCGCACCGAGCCGCTGGACTCGACGATTTCGACCGCGGTGACGGCGCCGTCGGCACCGACCTCGAACCGACACAGGACGTTGCCTTCCTCTCCGCGCCGTCGGGCTCCTTCCGGGTACTCCGGCGGCGGCGCGACGAGCAAGACGGGCGCGACGACCCGTGGAGCGACGGCCGCACCGCTCGCTGTGCCTTGCGAATGCGTCGCTGTCGATGGGCCCTCGACGATTGCGACAGCCGACGCGGCGGCAACGCCTCGACCGCGACGCAGCGCGCCGCGCTCCCATCCGAGGAGCGCACGCGGCTGGCCCCCGCCGGTCGACGGCCGGGACGCGAGCGACGCAGGGCCAGACGCGTCCTCGAAGAGCTCCTCGAGCGTCGAGTCGCCCCGTGTGGCCAGCTCGGTGGGCACGGGCGGCGGGATCGCCGTGCGCCGCGACCCGGCAAGCTCGAGCGGAGGTTCCGCGCGCGCGGGCTCGGCCGCGGAGGCTGCGCGAGCGCTCACGCGGATCCGCACGAACGTCTCGGCCACGTCGCGCCGGGCGGTCGCGTCGCGGGCTCCGCCCGCCCGCACGGCGCGCGCCCCGACGAGCAGCACGAGGTGCAGGAGCACAGACGACGCCACCGCGATCCGGATCGTGCCGGACCGTCCGCGTGCGTGCTGGCCCCGATCCAGCTTCTCCGAGTTCCGCTCCTCCGACGTGACGTGCTCCTCCGGTCCGGATCCAGGTCAGAACGTCCATCCTAGCCCGACGACGACGCCGAAACCGGGCGCGTCCAGGCCGGAGCCGTGAACCCGGTAGAGCTCGTCCAGGACGTTGTGGAACCCGACCATCCACGTCGATCCGGCCCGTCCCGCGATCAGCCCGCCGAAATCGATGTCGACGCGCTGCCACCCGTCCGTTCCGTTCGGATCGATCCGCGGATCGGACAGGTCGTCGGGGTTCAGCTCGTCCTGCTCGGCCGCGAGCGTGAGCCGCAGCTCGGCCCAGTCGAGCCAGCTCCAGCTGGGTGACGCCGGCGCGTACTCCAGCGCCACGAAGCCGTTCAACGGAGGGATGCGCCGCGCCGGAACGCCGTCGTACGTCGCTTCGCCGGTCACGGGGTTGAACGTGTCGTCGTTCTGCTCGCCGTCCGTCCAGGCGACGCCCGTGGCGAGCGCGAAGTCCGCGTGCTCGTCGCCCAGCTTGCGTTCGAGGCTCGCCTCCGCGCCCCAGATGTCGACCTCGCCGACGTTCGCGCGCAGGTAGACCTCGTCGCCGAGCATCGTCGGGTCGCCCTCGTCGATGAGGCGCCGGCCGATCGCGTCCTGAAGGTTCGTGTAGAAGCCGACGATCGCGCCGCGCCAAGGGCCGCTGGCGTAGTCCAGGCCGAGCGACGCGCTCAGCGCCTCCTCGGGATCGAGGTTCGGGTTGGCCAGCTCCGTGCCGCCGAAGATCGTCGCGTTGCGCGCCAGGTCGTCGAGGTGCGGCGCGCGGAAACCTTGCGAGAGCGCGGCCGTGGCCCGCAGCGTCTCGGAGATATCGTACCCCAGGCCCAGGGAGGCCGTCAGCGCGTCGAAGTCGCCCGAGACCTCGTTGCCGCCCAGCGGTCCGCTCGTGAACTGCTCGAAGCCGAAGTCGAAGTACGAGTAGCGCAGGCCCACGGTCACGTCGACCGGATCGAGCGCGGCGATCTCGTCCTGAACGAATACGCCGGCCGAAGCGTAGCGCGAGTTCGGCGCGAATGGCGGGACGCCTGCGCTGGAAACGCCTGTCGTGACGTTGACGTTCGTACGCGAGCTGTCGATCTCGTCCTGCTCGAGGTCGACGCCCCAGGTCAGGCGGTGGTCTTCGTTCAGCGCCTTGCTCCAGTCCAGGCCCAGCCCGTAGGCCAGGACGTCGTCCACCTCGAAGCGGCGCTGCGAGGATCCCGTGTTGCGGATCCGGCGCTGCTCCTCGTACTCGCGCACGAACAGGCGGGTGTGGAAGCGGTCCGCGAACCCGCCGCGTTCCTCGTCCGCGTAGGCCAGCACGAGCGCGCTCTGGTCCTGCTGCTCGAACAGGAACTCCTCGTTGGCCGGCGCCGTTTGACCGAAGCCCACGTTCAGCCGATCGGTCCGCGGCACGTCGAAATCGCGGTGCCAGCTGGTCGTCAGACGCAGCGAGCGGCTCTCGCCCAGGGCGTGCACCCAGGATCCGAACAGGCTGCCGATCTGGTAGCCGGTGTTGTCGATCTGCGCGTCCGCCGCGTGCAGCTCGTTCCACTCCGAGTACGAGCCCGTCACCAGGAAGCCGTCCTTGTCCGTCGACCAGGACACCTCGGGCGAGATGCGGTAGCCCTGGTTCACGCTCTGGTACAGCCCCTCGAGTCCGACGTCCAAGCCGTTCGGCGTGCCCTGGACGTCCCGGCCACCGGGCAGCCGCCGTTTCGTCCAGATCAGGATCGTGCCGCCGATCGCGTCCGATCCGTACTGCACGGAACCCGTGCCGCGCAGGATCTCGACGCGCTCGACGATCGCGGGGTCGATCGTGTTCAGCGATTGGTTCGGCCCCAGGCGCGTCGAGGCGTCGTTCAGCCGCACGCCGTCGACGACGATCAGCACCTTGTCGCCCAGGAAACCGCGCAGGATCGGCGCGCCGCCGCCCAGGTTCGTCTCCTGGTTCCAGACCCCGATCCGGGCGGCCTTCTGGATCATCCGCGGCAATGAGCGCTCGCCCGTGCGGGCCAGGTCCTCGGCGGTCAGCACGGTCACGTCGCCGGCCGCGGCCGTGGCGGTCTGGCTCGAGCGCGGGGCGGTGACCAGGGTCTCCGCGGGCAACGGAGCATCCTGGAACAGCAGGGGCGGGGGCAGCATCGGCGTCCTCGCGGGACACGCCCGCCAGGAGGGGAGCGCCGGCCGTGCCCCCGCCGCCAGGCGAATCCGGGATTCGCCACGAGTGCGGGAAGGACCGGATGCTCGGGTGCAGCCCCCCGCTCCCGGTGGCAGACCGATCCCTCCCGCGAGATGCAGCGACCGGCTGACGTCGGCGGCGCTCAGGTCGGCAGACCCGTGGTGCTCGCACCGATTCCGAACGAGAGCGGTTTCACCTGTGCGAAGAGGGCGGATTTTCAGGAGAAATCCGGCCCGCTTCCCGGCGCCGATCACGGAGCGTCCCGGCCAGCACTTCCGTGCGTCGACGACGCGACCGTCCCGCCCAGGTCAGGATCGGCAGTTCCGATTGGAAGCAGGGGCTCGGCGGCTCGCCGGGAGCAGCGCGAGAAAGGCAACCGACGCTGCGCGCCGCGCGCGGTTCCGCGCGGCGCCAACAAGGTTTGAGAAACCGTACGATCGATTTTTTCTCGGTCTCTCAGCGCCGCGAGTACTCGATCTCCATCGTCATGTACTCCTTGCCGCTCGAATCAGGGCCGTACATCTGCATCGTCCAGTGGTCGTTGTCGATGACCTTCTCGACCACGCGCGTGTCCACGTACTTCCCGCTGATGACGTCGGGCGAGCGGCTCGTGTAGGTGAACGTGCGCGTCTTCTGGTCGTACGTGCCCTCGCTCGTCATCAACCCGGTGCCCATGTTGTCGATCCACACGTTCGAGTACTTGCCGGTGAGGTTGTCGTAGCCGCTCAGGCCGTGGCCCACGAAGGGCTGCCCCATGGCCGACCCCACCGTGTTGTCCTCCAGGTAGCGGCCGTCCATGATCCATCGCGTCTCGCTCGTGCCGGGCGATTCGACCGCCGGAGCTCCGGGCGTCATGTACATCTTCACCTTGAGGTTCCAGCGACCCGTCTTGTGGTTGAGGGCCTTGTGGCCCGCGCTGGGCGTGGCGAACTCGGTCCACTTGGCCATCATCTCGGCCTCGCTGACCACCGTCTGCTGCGTGGCCGACTGGCAGGCGCTGGCAGCAACTACAAACGTCAGCGCAGCCGCGCCGACGACGGAATGCAGCAGGATCTTCATCGCGGAATCCTCGCGCCGATGAGGGAGCGGCGCCGGGGGGAACGGGGATCTGCGCGACGTCGCCGCCGCGTCGGCCAGGAACGATACCAAGGGCTGGATCGGAGTGGCGAATCTAGGGGGGGCGGCGCGAGGATTGAAAAAGCGCCCAGAACTGCGCGGCGGTCGGCGTGGTGCCTGGCGCCGGCGCGCGTCAGGGCTAGTGCACGACGAACGTGCTCGACGCGAAACCCGCAGCGGTGAGGCCGATCGCGTCCGCGGCGGCCTGCGGCGCGAGCGACGGCGTCTTCACGTCGGGAAGGAAGGGCGGAAGGTTGGGAGCCGGCCGTCGCTGCGCGGTGGCAGGAGAAGCGGCGCCCAGAGACAGGAGGAGGGGATCAGAACGGTTGTGCGCAGCATGGGGGAGACCTCTTGGCGCGGGGGAATGGCCCGCGGTTGCGGTCTCCAAGGAGCGGGAGCAAGGCCCCCTTTCGCGGAGTCCGTACGGTGCGGGGAACGAGCCCGACGGTGTCGTCCGCGAGGGTGTCGAAGTCGTCCCTGGCACCGTACCGACACCTTGCCGAGTGCGGCGTGGCGCTCGGCTGTCGATCCCCTAAGCTCGCGCACGATCGAGCCATCCAGGAGAGCTGCACATGAATTGCGTCTTGAGCGCGCTGGCCTGCGCGAGCTTCGCGGGTGGGATCGAGCCGCCGGCCGCGGTTCCGACCCGGCCCTGGACGGTGCTCGTGTACGGCGCGGCGGACAACAACGCCGACGGGCCGATCCTGGAGTTCCTCGACGGCGTGCGGAAGGCGATCGACGACGACGCGGGCATCGAACTGCTGCTCTTCCTCGACCGCAGCGAGAAGTACTCGACGGACGCCACGCTCCTGGGCGAGGACTTCACCGGCGCGCGGCTCTACCGCCTGCGCAAGGACTCGGCCGAGCGCTTGTCGGGCGGCACGCAGTTCCCCGCGATCCAGCTCGATACGGACGTCGAGCTCGACTCGGCCGACGCCACGAACCTGGCGCGGTTCATCGCCTGGGGCAAGGCCGTGTCGCCCGCGCAGCGCTACGGCGTGATGATCTACAGCCACGCCAGCGGCGAAGCGATGTGTCCCGACGACGAGAGCGGGCACCAGATGGGGATCGCGGAGGTCAGCGCCGAGCTGGGCGAGCGCGAGTCGATCGACTTCCTGGCGCTCGAGCTGTGCAACATGGGCGGGATCGAGATCGGTTACGAATGGCGGCCGGGGAAGGGGCGTTTCGGCACCGAGATCCTGCTCGCGATCCCGAACGCCGGCCCGCCGCTCGACTGGGACCGCGCGTTCGCGCGCATCCGCACGCCCGGTCACGCGAGCCGCGCCGAGGCTCCGTACCTCGATCCCGCGCAGATGACCGCGACGGATTTCGGCCAGCTCGTGATCCAAGAAGGGCAGCGCGGTCGCGAGGCCGCACGCGAGCGCGGCGGCGAAGGCGCAGAGGAAGCCGCGGCCTGCTACGACCTGCGCGCGAGCGCGGACGTCAAGCGCACGGTCGACACGCTGAGCCGCGTCCTGGCGACGTCGAACGCGCGCAAGCCGTTCCTCGCGCTGCGCGACAAGGGTCAGGCCATGAACTATTCCGGCAGCGGGCCGTTCGTCGACCTCTACGACCTGTGCATGCGCGCAACCGAGAGCACGGAGCTCTCGGAAGCGGCGCGGACCGCTGCGCGCGACGCGCAGGCCGCGGTCGACCGTTTCGTCGTCGCGTCGTTCGGCCTGGACGGATACGCCGATTTCGAGGCCGGCAAGCACGGCGTCTTCATCGTGCTGCCGCTCGACATGCCCGGCCGCTGGAAGAACTTCCGCTGGTACACGCCGCTGGCGGGCAAGGGCGACGCCTACGGACGCTGGTCGTTCCTCGACGGCGGGACCGCGGGCGACGGACAGGTGCAGACGTGGTTCGAGCTGCTCGACTCTTGGTACGACGAAGCGGACGAGAAGGGCGGCGTGAACGGCTACCGCTGGTGATCGGCGCCCAAGACGTCAGGGGACCCAGATCACCCGGAACCCGTTCGTGAGGTTCACCGTCGACGCGGTGCAATAGGTCGGCGCGTTGCGGTACCAGACCTGGTAGTAGCGCGTTCCGCCAGACGGCGGCAGGAGTCCGCGGACCGACACGAGCGGATCGCTGCCCTGGCCCGCGCCGAAGTTCACGATGCCGCCGGTCGCGAAGCGGTTCCCGAGTCGAATCGCCGACCCGCCGACGCAGCGCAAGCCGTCGCCGTACGTCGCGCCGAAGCCGCCGTTGACGACGCCCGTGCCCTGGTAGAAGAGTGCCGACGACGTCGGCGGCAAGAACTCGGCTCGCAGCACGAGCGAGTCCGCTGCAACGCTGGCGTTGCCGGTCGCGAGGAGCTGCCCGCCGCCGGTCGCGAACGAGTTGTCACAACCGCGGTTCGCAAGCCCGCAGTTCCCGCACGGGCAGTTGCAAGCCGAGCCGACGGCGACACCCGAGCAGAACGTCTCGTTGGTCTCGCTGCACGAGAACGCGCGCCGCACGATCTGCAGCGCGTTGATCGCGGGATCGCTCAGCGGGGATCCGCACGTGCCGACGATCAGCGTGACGTTGCCCGTGCTCGAGGCCCAGCATCGCTGTCTCCACACGGAGTACTCCGAGAACGTCCCGTCGAGGTACATGCAGGCCAGGTTGAACCCGGCCTCCAGGACGTAGAAGCTGCCCTCGCTGAACCGGTTGCCGGCGTAGCAGATGAAGTCGTAGGCGCCCGGAACCAGCCCGGAGACGGAGACCGTGATCGTGGACTGCACGCTGGTGACCCACAGCAGCGAATCGCCGTACAGCGCCGCCTGGTCGGTCGAGAAGCCGGGCTCATCGGGGTAGACCACCGGGACGATCGGTTGTCCGCCCGGGTACTGGCGCGTGACCGCCACGGTCACGCTCGTCGCCTGGCCGTTCAGGTCGAGCAGGGTGCTCTGGAACGGCGGGGTCGAGGTCTCGTTGACGCTGTTCCAGAACCCGGGCTGGTTGGCGCCGCCGCCGAACGTCGACGAGGGGACCGGGTGGGTGGACGAGCCCATGTCCATGTTGAAGCTCTGAGCGCGCGCGCGCGGCACGAAGGCGCCGAGCACGAGAGCCACGAGGAGAGGGGATGCCCGGTTCATGGGATTCGATTCCTGGTGATCAGGTTCTCTCACGGGGTCCACAGCACCCGGAACCCGTTCGTGAGGTTCACGGTCGACGGGGTGCAGTAGTTGGGCGCGTTGCGGTACCAGACCTGGTAGTAGCGCGTGCCGCCGGAGGGCGGCACGAGGCCGCGGACCGACACGAGCGGATCGCTGCCCTGGCCCGCGCCGAAGGCCACGATGCCGCCGCTCGCGAAGCGGTTGCCCAGACGGATCGCGGACCCGCCGACGCAGCGCAGGCCGTCGCCGTACGTCGCGCCGAAACCTCCGCCGACGACGCCCGTGCCCTGGTAGAAGAGCGCCGACGATGTCGGGGGCAGGAACTCGGCGCGCAGCACGAGCGTGTCTGCGCTGACGCTGGCGTTTCCGGTCGCGAGGAGCTGTCCGCCGCCCGTCGTGAACGAGTTGTCACAGCCGCGGTTCGCGAGCCCGCAGTTCCCGCACGGGCAGGCGCAGCCCGCGCCGACGGCGACACCCGAGCAGAACACCTCGTTGATCTCGCTGCACGAGAACGCGCGCCGCACGATTTGCAGCGCGTTCATGGCCGGCGTGCTCAGCGGGGACCCGCACGTCTGAACGCGCAGCCTCGTGAAGGGCGTGGCCGTGCAGCACTGTCGGTTCCACACGGAGCCCTGCGTGAAGGTGCCGTTGAAGTACATGCACGACATGCTCTGCACGCAGCCGTCGGTGTTGAAGCTGCCCTCGTAGATGCTGTCGCCGGCGTAACAGACGAAGTCGTAGGGCCCCGCCGCTAACCCGGTGATGTCGACCAGGATCGTGATGTTCACGGGCCCGTCCCACACGATCGAGTCCGCGAACAGCGCCGCCTCATCCGCAGAGAAACCGGCTGGGTTGGCACGAACCACCGGGCCGAACGTCCCAAACGTGAACTGCCTCCAGACAGTCACGGTCACGTTCGTGGGTTGCCCGTTCAAGTCGAGCAGGTTCGTGACGAACTCCGGCGTGGAGGACTCGTCCACGCTGTTCCAGAACCCCGGCTGGTTGGCGCCCCCCCCGAACGTCGGCGAGGGAACCGGGTGGGCGGACGAGCCCATGTCCATGTTGAAGCTCTGCGCGCGCGCGCACGGCACGAGGATGGCGAGCACGAGCGGGAGGGCGCTGAGGACGGTGGCCGTTCGGTTCATGACGATCGACTCCTCGTGAGGGGCATCGTTCAGGGGCTCCAAACCACCCGGAACCCGTTCGTCAGGTTCACGGTCGCCAAGCTGCAGTAATTCGCGGCGTTGCGGTACCAGACCTGGTAGTAGCGCGTAGCGCCCGAAGGCGGCACCTGGCCGCGCACTGACACGAGCGGATCGCTGCCCTGTCCCGCGCCGAATGCGACGATCCCGCCTGCAACGGAGCGATTGCCGAGACGGATCGTCGACCCCGCGACGCAGCGCAAGCCGTCGCCGTAGGTTGCGCCGAAGCCGTTCTGGACGACGCCCGTGCCTTGGTAGAAGAGCGCGAACGAGGTCGGGGGCAGGAACTCCGCACGCAGCACGAGCGTGTCCGCGCTCAGAATGGAGTTCCCGCTCGCGACGAGCTGTCCGCCGCCCGTCGCGAAGGAGTTGTCGCAACCGCGGTTTTGGAGGCCGCAGTTCCCGCACGGGCACGAACAGGTCGCGCCGACGGCCGCACCCGAGCAGTACGGCACGTTGATCCCGGTGCACGCCAACGCTCGCGGCACGATCTGCAGGGCGTTGATCGCCGGGTAGCTGAAGGGGTCGCCGCAGCGGCCCACGAGCAGCCTGGTGTTGACGGGGTTCGCCGTGCAGCAGAGCTGGTTCCACACGGAGCCCTGCGAGAACGTGCCGTCGAACAACATGCACGACCAGGTGAACCCGCAGTCCTGGGAGTAGAAGCTGCCCTCGTTGACGCTGTCGCCGGCGTAGCAGACGAAGTCGTAGGCGCCCGGCGCCAACCCCGAGACGTCGACCTGGATCGCGGCGTTGAACGTGTTGTTCCACACGATCGAGTCGGCGTAGAGCGCCGCCTGGTCCGGCGTGAAGCCGGGGGGATCGGCGCGGATCACGTCGCCGAACGCGCCGAGCATGGTCGTCCTCGTGACCGTCACGCCCACGCTCGTCGGTTGGCCGTTCAAGTCGACCAGGAAGCCCGCGAAGGGCGGGTTCGTGGATTCGTCGATGCTGTTCCAGAACCCCGGCTGGTTGGCGGCGCCGCCGTACGTCGGGGACGGAACCGGGTGGGTGGACGAACCCATGTCCACGTTGAAACCCTGTGCGCCGGCGGGGAGGGCGAGCACGCCGAGCACGAGCGGGAGCGCGACGAGGAAGCTGGAAGCTCCGGTCATGTCGATCGACTCCGGGAAGAGGGACCTGTTCTCGGGCAGGGGAGAGCTGCCCAGGCTCGCCGCCGGAACCAAACTACCACGCGCGCCCGGGGCGGGTGCGCGAACCGGCGCTGCCGTCGTTCGCGGCCCGAACGGCCCTCCTCCGCGTTGCCGGGGCGCCGGTCGTGCGCTGGTCGTCTCGGCGCGCGTGCGGTAGAAGACGACGATGCCCACGACTTCGTACCCCGATGCTCCGACACCGGAACAGGCGCTGCAGCGGCTGAAGGACGGCAACCTGCGCTTCCGCGAGACGGGTGGAACGTCCACGCGCCGTCCCTGGAGCGAGCAGGCCGCGAAGGAGGCTCAGCGGCCCTTCGCGATCATCCTGGGCTGCTCGGACTCGCGCACGCCCGTCGAGATCCTGTTCGACCAGGGCTTCGGCGATCTGTTCGTCGTGCGCATCGCGGGCAACATCGTGGCTCCGTCCGTGGTGGGCTCGATCGAGTTCGCGGCCTCGCAGTTCGGGGCGCGGCTCGTGGTGGTCATGGGCCACACGAATTGCGGCGCCATCTCGGCCACGGTGAACGCGATCGAGACGGGGCTCGGGCCCGAGTCGAAGAACATCCGCGCGATCACCGACCGGATCGCGCCGCACATCGCGTCGCTCGTGCGGCTGGGCGACCCGCAGACCATCTTGCGCGAGGCCATGCGCGCCAACGTGCGGGCCTCCGCCGACCACCTTCGGCACGGGGATCGCATCATCGAGGAGATGGTGCTGGAAGGACGGGTGGCGGTCGTTGGCGCCGAGTACGAGCTCGAAACCGGCGCGGTGCACTTCTTCGACGGTGTGCCGCGGAGCACGGCCCGGACGCAGTGATCCGCGGAGGGACCGGGAACGGGCGCGCAGAAATCGGGCGTTCCGGGCCGCAGCGCGTAGGCAGCGTAGAAGATCCCCCGACCGTGCTGAGGCGCCAAATGCTTGTCGCGCGACGCACACCGCACGAAACCTGCAATGCTCGGCGGCGAGTCGGGGATAGCGTCCCAACCGCGCGAGGCGAGCGCCGTCTCGCCTAGGTCGCGGGCAGCGCGCCTTGCCCGGTCGCGGTCGAGCTTGCGCTTGAAGCAGCCCACGGAAGTCGCTCGGTCGGCGCGTCGCCATCGTAGCCTGCGTGCTTCACCGCTCGAACCGAAGCAGGCGCTTCGACGAGGTCGATCGACACATCTGTCCTCGGCTTCGGGGCCGGCGTACGCTCACGCGCCTTGGCCGACCGATCTCCAGTGACGCGCGCGAGCGCCGGGACAGCCGACATCCGGCCCCCGCGCCGGATCCTGCGACGGATCGTGCGCTGGGTCGCGATCGCCGGGCTTGTCGTCGCCATCGGGTGGGCGACGCTCGCGCTCGCGATCGACGGGCCGGGCTGGCTCGCTGCGGTCCCGTACCTGGCCGTGTCGATCGCGTTGCTCGTCTGGCGCCGGTGGACCACCACCACGCGCCTCGCGTGCGTTGCGCTCTTCGCCGCCGTCCTCGTCTGGTGGCTCGCGATCGCCCCGAGCAACGACCGCCCCTGGCTGGAGGACGTCGCGCGCGTCGCGACGGCGCGCATCGACGGGAACCGCATCGTGTTCCGGAACGTGCGCAACTTCGCCTGGCAGTCGGAGACGACCTACGTCCCGGCCTGGGAAGAGCGCGCCTACGACCTGGACACGCTCGTCGGCGTCGACGTGGGCATCTGCGACTGGGGCGCGGCCGGGATCATCCACACGATCGTGTCCTGGGAGTTCGCGGGCGGCCAGTTCATCTGCGTGTCGATCGAGACGCGCAAGGAGAAGGGCGAGGGCTACTCCGCGGTGCGCGGGCTGTTTCGGCAGTTCGAGCTCATCTACGTCGTCGGCGACGAGCGCGACATCATCGGCGTGCGCGTCGCTCACCGCAACGAGCGCGTGCGCCTCTACCGCCTGCAGGTACAGCCCGAAGAGGCGCGCGATCTGCTCCTCTCGTACGTGCGCGAGCTGAACCACCTGGCGAGCGAGCCCCGCTGGTACAACGCGCTCACCGCGAGCTGCACCGTCTCGATCCGGATGAACGCCCTCGCGGGCGGGGCGCAGACGCCGTGGGATTGGCGCTTCCTGGTGAACTCGCACGTCGACGAAGTGATGCTCGAGCGCGGGCGGATCCACTCGGCGCTACCGCTGGATCAGCTGCGCGCGGCCTGCGACGTGACCGATCGGGCGCGCGCCGCGCTCGATCAGCCGGATTTCTCGACGCGCATCCGCGCCGGCGTGCCCGGGTACGGTCCGGGAGCCCCGCGCTGAACGTCGCGCGCTGCATCGCAGCGCGCGACGACCGCGTCCCGCGAACGTCACCGTCAGCGTCACTCCGCCTCGGGCGGTCCACCCGACCGCGCGATCTGGTCCGCGCGGATCTTCCCGACGTCGAACTTCCGCGCCGAGGCCGTCATCTTCTTGATCACGGGCTCGAACTCCTCGTCCGCATCCGGCCGGAGGCGCAGCGGGTTGATGCGCGCCACGACGAAGCTCTTCAGGTAGGGGCTCTCGAACCCGCGCGCCTTGAGCGCCGCGACCGTGGTCGCGACGGCCTCGTCGAGCTCGGCGAGCAGCGCGGCGCGCGCTTCGCGCACGGCGAGCGCCTTCGAGAGCTTCTGCGGCAGGAAGGCCTCGAGGCGCCTCAGCACCGGCTGGTACGTGCCGCCCGCGAAGCGCCCGTTGTTCTCGTAGCAGATGCCCAGCGTCAGCAGCACGGGATCCTCGAACACGAGCTCGTGGTCGCGCTCGGCGGTGTCGTCGTGGAGCGCGAGATCGCGCGCCATGCGGATCACTTCGATCGCCTTCTCGCGCAGGTTGTGCGCCTTCTCCGTGTTGAGCGCCAGGATCTGGTACGCGACCCTCTCCTCGGGCACGAGCAGCGCGACGATCGTCTTCGCGCCGAGCTCCTTCAGAGCGTGCAGCCGGTGGTTCCCGTTCGGCGTCCAGTACGTCCCGTCCGGCCGGCGCACGGTGATGATCGGATCGAGGAAGCGCCCGACCTCGTCGATGCGCTTCACGAGACGCTTCATGTGCGCCTCGCTCAGATCGCGCTGGAACGGCGTGGGGGAGACCTTGTCGATCGGCAGCGCGACGAAGAGCTGCCAGTTTCCGGCGAGCGGCTCGCGGTAGGTCGCGAGCACGCTGGCGCCGTCCTCCTCGGCTTGCGAGGCGAGCGACTGGATCGCGGCCGGCGCGCGCTCGCTGGCGACCTCGCGCGGCGAGAGCCCGCGCGAGCGCGGCTCGACCTTCTTGCGACGGACTGTTTTCTTGCGGGCCATGCGGAGAGTCTGCGCAAGGCCGGGCAGCGGGCGCCAGAGGACGGCGGGCAGCCTTCCGCGCGTGCACACAGCAGGCGCCCGAGTCGCGATCCTCCAGCACCCAGCGGGTGCCCGGAGTGCCTGACGCCGGGCTCCAGGCGTCGAGGCGTTCAGCCTTCGTCGTCCCCGCCGGTGTCGTGCAGCGCGTCGTCGAGCGACTTCGCACGACCCGAGGACTTTCGCGCGTGCCGCGCGCCGCACATTGGCGCGATCGGAGGATGGCTCACCGTGACGCGGACCAGGCTCGTCGAATTCGGCGCGCACCGATCCTCGGACAGCTGCGTCGAGCCGGTAAAACCTGCAGTTTCCAACTTCGCACTGCGCCCGATCCTCGGCTGCACAGCGAACTCGCTCAGCCTCCCCGATTCAGCGGCTCTCGGCGCGCGACGCGACCACGCAGGTCGCGTCGCCGCCATTTCCCAGAGCCGCACTCGATCCTGGCCTGGTCACTCCGACCTCGGCCAGCGCTCCAGCGTCGGCTGATCGTGCACGCACTCCCACCTGGCATGACACGCGCAGACGAGCATCAGCCTTTCCTACCCCGACCTCTCCCGACCGACTACATCGAGGAGCATCGGACCAACTCCCGTTGGCTCGCGGCGCTTCGCGCGGCGTTCCGTCGCGGGATCACCGACCGAGAGGCGGGCGAGGAGGCGAACGACGCCGTTCCCGAGGCGCTCGAACCCTCGCGCTACCCGACCGGCGATCCCCACGAGGAGGCGCCGCAGCCCGCCGTGCCGAAGCCCGAGCCCGAGGTCAGGGCGATGGAGCGGGTGGTGAGCACGGCTCGCCGCAGCGGGATCTTCCGTTTCCTCGTGGGGATCGGCCCGTAGCGGCACGCGCATCGGGAGCGCTGCTTCGGCATGCCACCGGACTCTCTCGCCTTGCATGCGCAACGCAGGGCACGTCGGGTCGTGCACTCGGACCGGAACCTCTTGAGGCCCGATACCCGCCGTTCCAGACGGCGCGCGGGTTTCCGCGCTCATCGAGACGCACCGTTGGAATTGCTGGCTCCCCGGGCGTGCGACGGGGCGATGGGGGCTGGCTCATCACGACGGTCGGCCAGGATCCCAGCCGGGCAACGCGGCCGCCTGCTTCAACCAGGTCGCCATCTGCGCCTCGTCGAGGACGTCGCCTTCGTGGATGTCGATGTAGCGCGTGTCCTTGTCCTTGCTGGCGCCGGGCGGGACCGGTCGCAACAAGGTGCCGCGGAAGAAGGCCACCTTGACGTAGCGCGTGAAGACGTGGATCCCGAGGAACCAACCCTGGCGCTCGATGCCGTACAACGGCGAGTTCCACTTCACGGCCTTCCGCACGTTGGGCACGTTCCGCACGATGAGCGCGTCGAGGCGCTTCCCGAGGTCGCGCTTCCAGCCCGGCATCCCGGTGATGTACGCCTGCACAGGGGCGTCGCCGTCCGCCCTCGCGATCTGCGGGTTGCCGCCCGAGAGGAGGACGACCTTCTCGCCTCTTCGCACCTGGGTCGCCTTGGACTCACTCGCACCTGGCTTGGCCTTCGCGCCTGCCTTCGGCGGGGATTTGGTGGCCGACTTGCGTGGCTGGCTTGCGCGCGACGTGCCGCCATTCTGGGCCACCGCGGCCTTCACGAGCGCCTTGAACGCCCCCGCGTCGACCTTCTCCCCTGCGTGGATGTCGATCGCCCTTCGCGTGTTGCCTTCCAAGCTCGAATTGAAGAGGCGCGATGGGTCCGGGAGCCTGGCCCCCCGGGCGAACGTGAGCTTCACGACCTTCGTGTACGACTCCCCGGTGCAGACGATCCCGTCGTGCGACCAGACCGGAGTGCCCATCCACTTCACCTCCTCGGTCATCTCGGGGTCGGCTTCCAAGATCAGCGCCCGCATGCGGGCCAGGGTCCCTCCGCGCCATCCCCCCAGGTCGCGGATCCGCTCGTCGATGAGCCGGGAAGCGGGATTCCCGGTCGCGCCCGCATTCGGCGAGGACTTGGACTTGGTGGCCGACTTGCGTGGCTTGCTTGCGCGCGACGTGCTCTTGGTCTTCGGCTCTGCCTTGCTCATGGGGATCTCCTCGGGGTTCGTCAAATTGGCGGGCCGTGGCCCGTCCGTCAACTGATGAAACCCGCGTGGAGAATGTGAGCGGATGTCGCTCGATCAGCGTGGGCTTCCGTGCAGCTACGAGACCCTGCGGCGAGGTGCAGCGGGTGACGTTCTCCAAGTCCGAACCGGCTACGTCGATCGCGACCGCCGAGGTGGAGATCGGGCGCGCCGCGAGATCGGCGAGCTGTTCACCACAGACTCTCTCTCTTCGAATCCGGAGAGATGGTCCCGCTGGAACGTCGTCCTGGGACCAGACCCTCGCAGAGCCGACAACCGGCCTTCCAGGCCACTCGGCGCGGCTTTTCGCGCTCAGCGAGAGGCACCCTTGGAAGTGGTGGCTCCCCGAGTAGGGCTCGAACCTACAACCCTGCGGTTAACAGCCGCATGCTCTACCATTGAGCTATCGGGGAACGCTCGTGGACGCGGAAAGGTACTCGCCGCGCCGCCGGAGTCAAGCGACCCCGGCCCGGCCCTCGATCGGCGGGCGTGTGGGCGCGGGTGAAGCTGAAACTGCTTCCTAACGCAGGCCCAGCTCCGCAAGTTCTGCCGCACCGACCGCGACGGGCTCGCGCGGCAGGCGCGACATCGAGAACGACGGCGCGAGCTCGGCGGCGCTCGCGTCCTCGGTCGCGGCGATCCCCGAGCGCCGCGCGACCCAGGCCACGACCCGCCGCGGATCCGTGCCGGCGGCGCGCAGCCGTTCCAGCGACACGTCGTCGCTGCGTTTTGCCAGCCGGCGCCCGCCGGCGTCCGTCACGAGCGGCACGTGCCACCAGCGCGGGCGGGGCAGGCCGAGCGCTTCCTGGAGCAGGGCCTGCCGCGCGCAGCTCTCGAGCAGGTCGTCGCCGCGCACGACCTCGGTCACGCCTTGCCGCGCGTCGTCGACCACGACCGCCAATTGGTACGCGGGCATCCCGGCGCGGCGGTAGATCGGGAAATCGCCCGCGTCGCGCGCCACGTCGAACGTGCGCGCGCCCAGGATCTCGTCGACGATCTCGACCGGGCCCTCGCGCACGACGAAGCGCAGCGCAGCGGGGCGACCCGTCGCCGACTCGGCTTCGGCCAGGGTGCGCCACTTGCCGCGGCACGTGCCGGGATAGCGCGCGACCGTCTCGCCGGCGTGCGGCGCGCTCTGCGCGGCGGCGACTTCCTTGCGCGTGCACGTGCACGGGTACGCGAGGCCGCGCTCGAGCAGCTTCGTCGCGGCCTGCTCGATCTGCGCCTGTCCGTGCGACTGGATCCAGGGCTCACCGTCCCAGTCGAGGCCCAGCCACTCCAAGTCGCGCAGCGTCGCGTCGAGCATCCCGGGCTTCACGCGCTCGACGTCGAGGTCCTCGATGCGCAGCACGATCGATCCGCCGCGGCTGCGGGCGTGCCACCACGCGACGAGGAAACTGCGCGCGTGCCCCAGGTGCAGGTGGCCGGTCGGGCTCGGCGCCAGACGGCCGACGCTGCCGTTCATCGCGCCGGCGGAAGCACGGCGCGCAGCTCCTGCGCGGCGTTGACCGTGGAGCCCGGAATCGCCGGGAAACCGAGCAGGTCGAGCGCCAGGTTCCCCGCGTCGGAGTTGCGCACCGGCGGCAGCTTGCCATCGCCCGGACGCGGGCGGCCGAGGCCCGGGTCGCGGCGGGTCGTTGCGTTCACCTCGTACAGGTCGGCGGGCTCCGCGCCGCCCGTCCACACGAGGAACGGGATGATGTAGTCGACCCACATGTGCGGCTGGTCGTGGCTCTTGAACGGCGCGCCGCCGCCGTGGTCGGACGTCAGCACGACCGCGGTGCGTCCTCGCAGTCTCTCGGTCGACTCGATCACGTTCAGGATTCGCGCCAGCGCGGCGTCCACGTCGGCCACGGCTCCCATGTACGGCGAGCCCTTCGTCACGTCCCAGCCCTTCGAGTGGGCGACCAGGTCCGTCGTCGCGAAGTGCACGAAATACAGGCGCTTCGCGCGACCGCCCGAGCGGGTGAGCTCCGCGATCAAGCCCGAAGTCAGGTTCTCCGCCACCGGATCCACCAGGAACTGGTCGACCTTGTCGCGGCCCTCGTCCGTCCCGATCTCGTCCGCCGCGCCGCGCGCCGCGTCCCACGAGTCGTCGAACAGGTGGAATTTGGGTTTGCCGGCGAAGATCGACGTCCACGCGCCGCGGTCGTGTGCAACGTCGAACGCGCAAGCGACGTAGGAGCCCTTCTTGTTCTGGATCGTCTCGCCGTCGAGCACTTCGTCGTTGCGGATCCAGGCGTGGCCATCGGCGCCCTCGACCAGCCGTCCCGTAAGCATCCCCGTGTGGTTCGGCAGCGTCACCGTGCGGTCGGGATCCGTGCGCGCGTTGAGCGTGTGCGCGCCCTGGCGCAGCCGGTCGAACCCGGGCAGCGATCCGTCCGGCAACGCGATCAGCGCGTCGCTCCGCAGGCCGTCCACGCTGACGATCAGGACGACGTCGAAATCAGGCTCGGGCGGGGTCGCGGGCGCCGCGGCCTGGGCGCTGCGCGGATCGAGATCGCAGCTGGCCCCGAGGAGGAGCAGCAGGGGGGCCATGCGCCGCGCGAGGTCCATCCCTGAAGTGAACCACGCCGAACGCCTTGCGGCGAGAGGCACTCGGCCCGGACGTCGCTAGACTCCGCGGCCGCCGCTGCGTCCCGACGCGGTCCGCGCCACCCTGTCATGTCCCCCGATTCCCGTGGCGAACGGTTGAGCCGGCTGCAGGTAGCGTTCCTCCTGGCCGCGGTCGTCGCCTGCCGTCTGGCCGCGGTTCAAGCGTGCCCGACGTACGACGACGCGTTCATCACGTTCCGCTACGCGGCGAACCTGGCGGCCGGGCACGGGCTCGTCTTCAACCCGGGCGCGGCGTGGGAGCCGGTGCTCGGCACGACGACGGTCCTCTACTCGCTCGTCATGGCCGTGTTCTCGCGCATGGGCATTGACCTCGTCGCCGCGTCGCTCGGGTTCAACCTGCTGTGCGACCTGGGCACGGCGCTGTTGCTCGTGCGCTTCCTGGGCGGACGGCCGGTCGTGACCACGGTGGCGATCCTCGGCTTCGCGGCCCTGCCGCAGATCGCGCGGATCAGCGTGGGCGGCATGGAGTCGCCGCTCTTCGCGCTGTGCGCGATCGGTGCGTGCGCGGCGGTGCAGGCGCAGCGGCCGCTCGCAGCCGGGCTGCTGGCGGCGGCGACGTGCCTCGTGCGACCGGAAGGCGTTCTGCTCGCGGCGGTCCTGGCGGTCGTGCAGTTGCGCGCGGCGAAAGCACTGCTGCGGTTCGTCGCGCCCGTGCTCGTCGTCGGCGCGGTCGCGATCCTGCTGCTCGTGATCGAGTACGGATCGGCGATCCCGCAGAGCGTGCTGGCCAAGTCGGCGATGCAGGGCAAGGACCCGGCCGCCGAGAAGGTCGTGCGCTTCTGGATCGCGGCGCGTCAGTCGTTCCTGCCGACGCTGGCCTACGCGCCGCTCCTGCCCTTCGTCGCGTGGGGGCTCGTGCGCGTGCTGAAGGCCGGCGGGCCGGCGCGCAACTTGTCCTTGTTCTCCTTGGCAATCTCGACCAGCTACCTCGTCGCGCGGCCGCACACGTGGGGCTGGTACTACTACGTGCCGCACGTCGCCTGGGTCGTCTGGTTGGCCTTCGGCCTCGAGAGCGCGTGGACGTGGGCCGTGCAGCGCTTCGCGCCGGCGCTCGACCGCTCGTTCCGCCGGTTCGGCCCGCAGGCCGCGAGCGTGGCCTGCGCCGGCGCCGCCGCGTTCGCCGCGTCGCGCGCCGCCACACCGATCCCGGAGCGCGTGTACGAGCCGCTGTGGGAGTGGGCGCGCCGCACGTCCGCGGCCGAGCCGGACGCGCGCATCCTGGCCAGCGACATCGGCGCGATCGGGTACGCGTGGCAGGGGACCGTGCTCGACAGCGAGGGCCTGACGTGGCCCGAGGCGCTCGCGCTGCGCTACCCGCTGGCGATGATCGAGGCGCTGCGGCCGGAATACCTGATGGTGGTCGCGGAACGGCCGCGGTTGCGGCACCTCTCGGAGCGGCCCGAGGTGATGAAGCTGTACGAGCCGGTCGCGCGCTTCAACGCGACGGGCAAGACGGCGCTCGTCCTTGCGCCGGAGGACGTGCCGATCGACTGGTCGCAGGACTACCTCGTGTTCAAACGTCGGTAGCCCCTCATTCGGCGAAGCGCACGCTGTAGACGGGCGGGAAGTTCTGGCCCAGCACGTGCCATGAGTCGCCGCGGTTCTCGGACCAGTAGACGTTGCCGGTCGTGCTGCCGAACGCGAGGTCGTCTCCGCGCAGGTCGAGCGCGTGGCGGTACACGATGTCGTGTGCGTTCTCGTTGGGCAGCCCCTTGCCGAGCTCCTTCCAGCTGCGGCCGCCGTCCTCCGTGCGCATCACGACGAGCGCGCCGCCGACGGCCATGCGCTGCTGATCGGAGTGGGCCGGCACGATCCAGGCGGTCTTCGCATCCTCGGGATCGGCCGCGATCGGGAAGCCGAACTTCGCCTTGCCGGTCTTCTGGTGGATCGGCTTCCACGTCAGCGCGCCGTCCGTCGAGCGCCAGATTCCGCAGTGGTTCTGCTGCCAGACCACGTCGGGCTTGCGCGCGCACCACTGCACGAAGTGCGGATCGTGCCCGATCTCGGCCCTGGGATCGGGCAGGTACGTGTTCTCGAGGCCCTCGTTGCGCGGCTTCCAGCTCGCGCCGCCGTCGCGCGTCTCGAACACGCCGGCCGACGAGATCGCGACGAGCACGCGCGACCTGTCGCGCGGGTCCACCAGGATGGAGTGGATGCCGGGGTCGTCGCGGCCGCCGCCCATCCAGTCGTGGCGCGAGGGGTGGTTCCACAGCCCGCTCACCAGCTCGAACGAAGCGCCGTCGTCGCGCGTGACGAACAGCGCGCCCGGCTCCGTGCCGACGTAGAGCGTGCCCGGCTCGCTGGCGTGCCCCGGCGCGAGGCACCACAGGTAGCGCAGCACGGCCGCCTTGCCCGGCTTCGTCTCGGCGTCGGCCGGGTACTTCGGCTCGTCGACGGGCTCGAACGTCTCGCCGCCGTCGCGCGAGCGCGAGAGCTTCTGACCCCAGTGCCCGTGGTCGATCGAGCACCACGTCGAGCCTGTGCGCGCGTCGCCGAACGCGTACGGGATCGGGTTGCCTGGGTGCGCGTGGTGTCGCAGCTTCCAGCCCTTCTTCTTGCGCGTGAACGTGAACACGCCCTTGCGCGTGCCCAGGAGGAGTCGGGGACCGTGCTTCTTCGCCATCGTCGTGCCTGTCGGAGTGGGTGCGGCGGCTCAACCGCCCGAGAGCGCTTGAGCGACGTAGACCCGCGAGCCGGCGGCCAGCGCGTCGAGGAGCTGCTCGCGATCGCGCACGGGCCGGCCGTCGACGAACACGTTCACGTGCTGGCGCAGTCGTCCGCGCTCGTCGACCAGGTAGGCCGCGAGGCCCGGGTGAGCATGCTCGAGCGCGACCATCATCTCGGCGACGTTGCGCGCTTCGACCGCGGCGCCGCGCAAGGCCGGGAAGTAGCGCGCGAGGTGCGGCGTGAACTCGACCTGGGCCATGGGTGGCCGAGCAGTGTCCCGCGCAACACGGAGCCGCGCAACGGGCTCACCACACCGCCAGCTCGCGCCGTTTCGTCCACAGGAGCCACACGAAGAACGGCCCGCCCACGAGCGACATGACGACACCCGGCTGGATCCCCGCGCCCGGAAAGAGCGCCATTTGCGCCACGTCGGCCGCGAGCAGCACGGCCGCGCCCGTCAGCGCCGACAACGGCAGCAGCGTCTTGTGCCCGCGTCCGGCGACCAGGCGCGCCAGGTGCGGCACGATCAGGCCGACGAAGCCGATCTGGCCCGCGACGGAGACCGCCGCGGCGGCCGACAGCGAAGCGGCCGTCAGCGACAGCGTGCGCACCCGCGCGACGTCGACGCCCAACGCGGCCGCGTCCTCGAGCCCGCCCTGCATCAAGTCGAGCTCCCACGCGACGAAGGGCCAGGCCGCCAGCCCCAGGATCACTCCGCCCCAGGCCACGGCCGCATGCCACGCCTGCCGGTCGTCGAGCGTGCCGAACGTCCAGGCCAGGATCGCGCGCGAGGCGCCGTAGTCGTCGAGGACCAGGCTCTGCACGAGCTGCTGGACGCCCGAGAGCAGCGCGTTCATCGCGATGCCGATCAGGAGCAGCGCCGGGATCGACACGCGCCCGTGCGACGCGGCCAGGCGGTAGACGAGGAAGGCCGTCGCGGTCGCGCCGACGAACGCCGCCAGCGGCACGAGCCACGGGCCCGTGCCGTGCGCCTCGGCGATGTTCAGGTCCAGGCCGTAGCCGCCGACGAGGAGCACCGCCGCTACGGCGCCCAGGCTCGCCCCGCCGCCGATGCCGATGACGCCCGGCGACGCCAGCCCGTTGCGGAACACGCCTTGGATCAGCGCACCGGAAAGCCCCAGCGCCGCACCGACGCCGGCCGCGGTCAGCGCGCGCCACAAGCGCAGCTCGACGATCGCCTGCAACGCGTGGGGCAGCGGCTCGGCCACCCCGAGCATGGCCGCGACGCCGCGCAGCGCCGAGCCCAGATCGTCGACCGCCTGCGTGGATCCGTAGCGCACGCCGGCCAGGACCAGCACGCACAGCAGGAGACCCAGCACGAGGGCCAGCGTGCCCGGTCGGCGAAGGGACATGGGCGCGGAGCATACACGGGTGTCAGACACCTTTCCCCGCGACGTTCCGTCTCCCGCAGCGCGCTGCCGCGCTCGCTGAGGAAAGGGTGAACACCGGTGTCAGACACCTTTCCCCCCGCGAGGCGGCCGCGACTCGACCGCGCGCCTGCGCGCGCCGGTGCAAGGTGTCTGACACCCTTGTACACCCGTGTAGGCTCATGCGCATGCGTCTCACGTGCGCCCAGGTCCGCGAGCTCGATCGGCTCGCGCTCGAGGAGTTGGGCTTGCCGGGCGTCGTGCTCATGGAAAACGCCGGAGCGGGAGCGGCGCGGATCGCGCTCGAGATGCTGGCCGGCAAGCTGCGCGCGCGCGTCGCGATCGTGTGCGGCCCGGGCAACAACGGCGGTGACGGGTGGGTCGTCGCGCGCCACGTCGCGAACGCGGGGCACGACGTGCACGTCGACACGTGCGCCGACATCGCGGCGCTGCGCGGCGACGCGGCGATCATGGCTCACGCGGTCCAGCGCATGAAGCTCGCGATCGAGGTCTTGCGCGCGAGCGACGACGTCGTGGCGCGCAGCGCGACGTGGGCCACGAGCGACCTCGTCGTCGACGCGCTGCTCGGCACGGGCGCGACGGGCGCGCCGCGCGGCGTCGTGGGCGAGGCCGTGCGCGCCCTGGCGGCGATCGAGCGCGGACCGCCGATCCTGGCGCTCGACCTGCCGTCGGGGTTCGACGCCGACACGGGCCCCGGGACCGGCGCCTGCGTGCGCGCGACCGTGACGGCCACGTTCGCCGCCGAGAAGGTCGGCTTCGGCGTGCCCGGAGCGGCGCGCTGGCTCGGCCGCGTGCAGGTCGTCGACATCGGCGTGCCCGCGAACCTCGCGTCCTGGCACTCGGCCTGAGTGCACCTGACGCACGCGGTAAGAGACGGCGCATGCGGGCTCGCGCCCACCGACCGGACCCCGCCGCGGTCCTGCACGGGGGGGTGCGGCTCGATCCGTCCCTCACGCGGGTCGCGCTTACCTGCGGCTGACTTGCAGGGCGGGATCGGCACGCTACGGTTGAGCGAACTGCGCCCTCCGGTCGACGGTAGGCAGCGGTTCCCCTCTCCCCGGATGATCGGTCCCTTCCTCGTCAGTTTCCTGTCGCTCTCCGCCCCGAGCGGCGAGCGCGCCGTCCAGATCGGCGACGTGCCCAGCTTCACGTTCCAGCGCGCGCCGCGGAACGGCGTGCTCGTGCGCACGCTCGAGGACCTGCGCGGCAAGCCGGCGCTGTTCGAGTTCTGGGGTCCGCGCTGCCCCGGCTGCGTGCAGGCCGCGGTGCCGTCGGCGCTCAAGCTCCAGGAGACCTGGGGCGACGCGCTGCAGGTCGTCATGGTCGAGGTGCAGGGCGCCGGTGCCGACGAGGCCACGCGCTTCGCGCTCGGCCAGCGCTGGTTCGGCGGGCGCGCCACATGGACCAGTGAGACGCCGTTCTGGCCGGGCGGCAACGGGCTGCCGACGTGCGTTCTGCTCGGCAACCAGGGACAGGTCCTGCTCAAGGGCAGCCCGCTGTCGCAGTCGCGCGAGATCGAGCGCCTCGTCGCCGAGCAGGTGCGCCTGCGCCGCGCCCCGCCGGCATCGACGCCCGAGCCGCTGCGGCCGGCGTGGACCGAGTACCTGCGTGGTCAGGTCGGGCGCGCGTCGCAGCTCGCACGCGCGGCCGAAGGCCTGCACGCCGGCGATCCGGACACGCTGGCGCTCGTGCGCGATGGAATCGAATCGCTGCGGCGCGGCATCGAGGCGCGCTTCGCTGCCGTCGCGGCGCTCCTCGACGCCGGGCTGGTCGAGGACGCCGAAGCGCGGCTGGACGACCTGCGCACGGGCGCCAAGGACGATCCCGCGCTCGAGCAGCGCGCAGCCGATCTGGCCAGGCGGATCGCGAGCGACGAAGTGAAGGCCGAGCGCGAGGCCTCGCGCCAGCTCGGGCGCCTCCTGTCGCGCTACTTCGAATCCGGCGGCGACGCCGCCGTCGCGCGCGATCTCGAGCGCTTCGCCGAGCGCGAGGCCGGGACGAAGTCCGCCGCCCGCGCCGCCGACTGGGCGCGCCTCGCGCCCGCGAAGAACCGTTGACCCGGCCGGGTCGATGGGGGACGCTCTCGCCGCCGCGAGGCATCCCATGGACGAGCTGACCCCCTCGAGCGCGCAGGCCCGCCAGTGGGCCATGCTGGCGCACCTGCTGACGCTGCTGGGCTACCTGATCGGCATCGGGCACTTCATCCCGCCGCTCGTGATCTGGCTCGCGAAGCGCGACGAGGACGAGTTCATCGCCGACCAGGCCAAGGAATCGCTGAACTTCCAGATCACGTACCTGCTCGTGTCGATCGTGGCCGCGGTGCTGATCTTCCTGCTCGTGATCTCGTGCGTCGGAATCCCGCTGGCCTGGGTGATCGGTCTCGGTCTTCCGATCGCGCACCTCGTGCTCGTGATCATCGCCGGCCTCAAGGCCAGCGACGGCGTGCGCTACCGCTACCCGGTCAACATCCGCTTCTTCTGAACATCGGTGCCTGGCTCGATTCTTCGGCCGCCGCGCGCGCATCGAAGAATCGAGCCAGGCACTGACGTTCAGGGCAGCGCGATCGTCAGCCCGAGCGCGGGATCGCCGGCGACGTCGCGCGCGACGCTGCGACCGTCGGCCAGGTGCACGCGCACGTTCCAGGCTCGCGCCGGCGGCTGCCAGCGGCCCGTGACGAGGGCCACGATCTCGACGCGGTTCGCCACGACGCTCGCGGACCAGGAGACCGCGCGGAACGCCCCGGTGCGCCAGCCCTCGCCGTCGCCTTCGTCCTCGTAGGAACGGCCGCGCGCTGCGCCGTCGGAACCAACGAAGACGTGCAAGGTGTGCGCTGAGCCCGCGATCAGCCCGGTGTGCGCGACAGGCGCGCTCGTGACCAGCACGGTGCCGGCCCGCACGAAGATCGGCGTCGTGCCCAGCGGAGCTGCGACGCGCGTCGAGGCCTCTGACTTCGGCGCGCCGCCGTCCGGAAACGCGAACCAGCCGCCCGTTGTGCGCGGCAGGAGCACGTCGCGCGCATCGGCGCCCGCGTGGACGATCGGCGCCACGAGCACGTCCGCGCCGAGCAGGTACGCATCGTCCACGTCGAGCAGGCGCGCATCGGCCGGATCGGCCATCCACACGGGCCGCACGGGCGGCAGGCCGGTGCGCGCGCACTCCTCGAACAGCGTGTCGAGGTGCGGGATCCAGCTCATGCGGCGCTCGATCGCGGCCCGCACGTGCGCGGTGCACGGTTCCCCGAATGCCCACGGCTCCTTGCGGCACGCGCTGCGCTCGGAGTGCCCGCGGAAGAATGGCAGCAGCGCGCAGGCTTCGAACCAGCGCGCGAAGAGCTCCGCGTCGGGATCGCCGTCGAACCCGCCGACGTCGGGTCCCGCGAAGGGCTGGCCGCACAATCCGAGCGAGAGCACCATCGGGATCGACCAGCGCAGGTCGTCCCACGTCGCCTGGTTGTCGCCGGTCCACGTCGCCGCGACGCTCGCCGTCGCCATGTGAGCCGCGCGCGTCAGCACGAACGGCCGCAACCCCGGACGCGCGCTCTCGAGGCCGTCGCGTGTCGCGCGCACCATCAAGTGTCCGTAGAGGTTGTGGACGCGCGCGTGCAATCCCGCTGCGTGCCGCGCGTCGTCCGGCAACGTCTTGCGCGGCGCACGGAAGAGCGCTGGCTCGTTCATGTCGCACCACAAGCCGTCGAGGCCGCTCTGTACGACGAAGCGTCGCGCGTGGTCGGCCCACCAGGAGCGCACGTCGGCGCTCGTGAAATCGGGGAACACGCAGGGTCCCGGCCACACCCGTCCCTTGGCGTGCAACCCGCGCACGTCCTGCACGAAGTGACCGAAGGGCGCGCCCTCGAGCAGGGGGTTGTCGGCCGCGGTGGCGACGCCCGGATCGGCGATCGCGACCGCGTGGAATCCGTCGGCGTGGAGACCCTCGATGAGCGCCGCGGGCTCGGCGAACTGCTCAGGATCCCACGTGAACACGCGGTGGCGGTCCATATGGTCGATGTCGAGCCACAACCCGTCGCACGGGATTGCTCGCGCGCGGAACTCTGCCGCCAGCGCTTTGATCTCCGCCGCGGAACGGTATCCCCAGCGACACTGGTGGTAGCCCAGCGCCCAGCGCGGCGGCCGCTCGATCCGCCCGCAGAGCGCCGACAGCGCGCGCAGAACGGGCTCGGGCGAATCCGCTTCGATCAGCAGCACGCGCAGGAAGTCGTCCTCGAACGCGAACTCGAGCCCGTCCGGTGCGAACGTCACGGTGCCACGCGCCGCCGAATCCGCCAGCACGCCCAGCGCGCGACCGCCGGGCAGGATCGCCAGCGCGAATGGATGCGACTGGTAGAGCGACGGCGATTCCTCGCCATGTCGCCACGCGTCGGTGTTCCAGAACGTCAGCGTGCGCCCGTCGCGCCGCGCGCCACCCGCCGCAATTCCGCCGCCGAACCACGCGGCGCCCGGTCCGGTGCTCACTTGCACGCGCAAGATCGACCCATCGTGCTCCGCCGCAACGCGCGGATCGTCCGCGGACTTCGCGAAACGCGGCAGGTTCTCGGACGGCAGCGCAAATACGGTCGCGCGCCCTTCGCGCGGCGCGATCGACGCCGCCGGCGCCGCGTGCGCCGCAAGAACGCGCTGGCCCTCGACATCGGCCGCGAAGAAGCCGACGGAAGCCGTCGTCGCGTCGAGCGGCATCGTCGTGAGCGGTCCCGCGCCTTCGAGGCCGTGCCGCCGCCGCCGTCTTGATTCCACACTCATTCGAGCTCGAACTCGATCTCGTGTTCGACGTAGTCCCCGCCGGGCGGGAGCTCGACGCGCAGGGTTCGTGCATCGTCGCTCCACTCCGCCCCGCGCACGGCGCTCGCTCTCCCGCGATGGAAAGGCAGCGCATGCGCTGTGCTGGGCAGACCTGCGACGGTCCACGTGAGACGTCCGTCCTCCTGTAGCGTGCGCAGCAGGCGCAAGTCGCGGCTCGGTTCGCCTTCGCGCACGCCCGTGCCCCCGAAGCGGGCCGAAGGCCCGGGCGAAACGTGCCACGCGCCGCTCCATGTCTCGTCGGGCGCGAGCTCGAGCTGCGGAGTCGCCGGCGACGACGCGCCGTGCGCGTCGGAGACGATGCGATGCACGATCGTGCCGCGCGCGAACCGCGGCTCGAACGAGAGCCCGACGGCGTGTTTCGATTCGCGCAGGCAGTGCGCGTGGATCTCGAGCCGCCCGGCCTGCGGGTCGAAGGCCCAAAGCGTCAAGAGCCTGGCCTTGCCGACGGGGATGACCAGCGCGCCGTGATCCGCCTCGTGGTGCAGCGTGGGAGCGACACGCACGTTGCGACCTTGAGTGCAACGGACGCCCCACGCGCCATGGATCACCGATTGGAGAACCGCCGCCGAAGAGAAGATCTGATGCGGCACGCCGCGATCCGGTGCGATCGCGCGGTCGCCACGCAGGTGTTCGGGCACGAACCCCAGGCCGGAGAATCCGTGCAAAGCGAGCAGCCCTTCGAGCACCTGTCGCCCGGCCATCGGATCGCCGTGCTCGTACAGCGCGAGACACACGAAGTTCGTCAGGTAGGGGAAGACGGCACCGGTGTTGTAGCTCTTCGGGTCGTAGACGGAGGAGCGCGTCGAGAACATGCGCGCGCCCCAGTCGGCGACCAGCGCTGGGTGATTCAGCTGCGCCACGGTCGAGCGGATTCGTTCGGGCTTCCCGTGATCGCGCGACATCGGGTGCGCGACGTAGGCATTCAGGTCGTCGCAGCGCGTGCCGTCGCGCAGCAGAGCGAACCCGTAACGGTCGTCTTGCTCGCTCCAGAGGAGCTCGAATCCTTCGCGAGCCCTCGCGAGCAGTTTCGCGCAGCGATCGGCCAGGTCCCGATCGTCGAGCGCGTTCGCGATCCGCTGTCCGCCGGCGAGTGCCGAGAGCCAGATGCCGTTCAAGTACGCCTCGGACTGGATCTTGCCCACGAGCGGGCCCGCTTCCACGGCGGCGATGCCGGCTTTCGAGTTCGCGAGGAGCCCGTGCTCGTCGCAGCTGCGCGCGCACCACTCGATCGCCTTGCGCACGTGCGGCAGGAGTTCTCGCGCGAGGGCGAGATCGCCCGACGTCTCGACGTAGTGGTCGAGGACGGCCACGAGCGCCGGCGTGTTGCCGGCCTTGTAGAACGCGTAGGGGTAGTCCTCGGTCCAGCGGCACAGGCCGGCGGAGAGGACGAGCTCGTGCATCAGTTTGCCATCGTCACGCTGTCGACCCGCGGCCAGGCGCAGGATCGTGCGCACGCTCGTGAAGTCGCCGCACGCAGTGAGAGCGCGCGCCGCGGTCATCGCGTCGCCGTCGAAGATCCATCCGAAGCCCGGACGTGATGTGCCGTCGCTGGGCGCGAGCCCCGCGACGAGGCCCTGGCCTACGCCCTCGACGTCGACCCAGGCGCGTCGGATCGCAACCTTGGCCCAATCGCAGGCGGTCGTCACGCGGTCGACCCGAAAGCCGTTGCGAAGCCACTCCGCCAGCGGCCCTTTCGCGCGATCGCCCGAAGGGTCGAGCCAGAGGCTTCGTGACGCGCCCGGAATGGGCTCTGCCGGAGGGAAGAGCGAGGACCGGGCCGCTGCAGGCGTGGATCGTCGCAGGTGTCGGTGAAGCTGCAGGGTGGGCAGCAGCACGGGCTCCGCGACCTCGTGCAGCCACGATCGCCACCGCGACCGGACATCTTCGAGCGGGTAGCGCCAATCTCGGATCGTCTCGAGCCACAGGCTGCGCGCCAGCGCGACCGCGACTTCCGCGCGCGAGAAGCCGCGCGCCGCGTCGGCTTCGCCCAGGCGCGCGGCGTCGGACAGCGGCTCGGGCTCGACCTGCACGCCGGCCACGACGAACACCGCGGGGAGAGCGCCAGGTAAGAGTGGAATGGAGAACGAGATCGGCTCCCGCGTCAGCCCGTGGTCGGCGTGCACCTCGATCGGCGCGGCGTTCTTGCTGCCGACGAGCGCGGCGAAGCGGCCGAGTTCCTCGGTCAGGATCAACGCGTTCGTCTCCGCGTCGCGAGCGGCAATCGCGCCGCCGAGGCCCGCCGGCCATTGCGCGCGCATCGCCGGCGCGAGTCGCGCTTCGACGGTGACGGGGCCGCCGGCTTCGAGGTGGAGCACGCACGTCAGGGCGGGCGCGTCGCTCGCTGCGAACAGCACTTGCCGCACGGTGAACGCCGCGTGCCGGTACACGAGTTCGAGCGCGTGCGGCTCGACGACGACCTTGGAGACGAGCGCGCGGCCCTCGATCGCCTGGCCATCGACGCGGAATGCGAGCTGGAACTGGTCGAACAGGCACAAGGGCCACATCCAGCACTCGAAGACGCCGTCCTCGCGGCCGAGCAACGCGATGCGTCGGCCCGTCACCTCGACGAACCTCCGCGGCGAGGGCGTCGCTTCGATGCGCAGCGGTTGGAGAGGGTGAATCGTGAGAGGGAGGCTGCTCATCGATCGAGGCACTGCGCTAGGATCGGCGCGCGATGCGGACCCTAGCGTCGGCGGGGCGGAGCGGGAAGCGCGCTGCGGCTCTCGGGTTCCTGGCGGCGTTGGCGCTGCCCGCGGTGGCCGGCGAGCGCGAGCTCGTCGTCCTGGCCGAAGAGCGCGTGCTCGATTCGTGGCCGGTGCTCGAGCGCATCGCCAGGCAGTTCGAAGCGGACCATCCGGGCGTGCGCGTGCGGCTCCTCGACGAGGGTGGAGCGGCGGGATCGCGCGACCGCATCAAGTTCCTGCTGGCGGGGGACCTGCAGGTCGACGTCGCGCGCATCGACGTCACCGAGATCGCCGCGTTCGCGGGCGAGGGGGCGCTCGTCGATCTCGCGCCGCTCTTAGCGGCGGATCCGTCGTTTGATTCGGCACAGTTCTGGGCCGGGCCGCTCGCGGCGCTGCGCGACGACGCCGGTCACCTGTGGGGCCTGCCTTCGACGTTCACGCCGTACGTCATGTACGTCAACCTCGACCTGCTCGCGCGCGCGCGGCTCGACCGGCCGCGCGCGGGGTGGACGTGGGACGACCTTGTCGTGGCCTGCCGCGCCGCGACGCGCGACACGGACGGTGACGGGCGCGCGGACGAGTACGGTATCTCGCTGACGCAGTGGCTGCAGGCGGTCGCGCCCTGGATCTGGCAGAACGAGGCCGATTTCCTCGACGCGAGCGGGCAGCGCGCGCGCATGGGCGAGCCGCGCTTCGTCGAGGCGATCGCGTTCCTGAGGCGGTTGCTGCACGAGGAGAAGGTCGCTTCGTTCGACGCTTCCTTCGCCAATCAGCTGGCGCAAGGTCTCTTCCAGGCCGGCCGCGCCGCGTTCTACGGGCCCGTCGGCTACTGGGAGACGTACCGCTTCCGCCACCTCGACGGGTTCCGCTGGGACGTCGTCCCGTTGCCGCGCGGGCGTGTCGAGGCGACCAGCGTCGCGATGACGTGCTACGTCGTGCCGCGCACGAGCGGCGATCCGGCGCTCGCGGCCGAGTTCGTGCGCGCGATGGCCGGTCCGGAGTACCAGCGCGTCCTGGCCGAGATGGGCAACGGCGTGCCGGGGCTCGTCGACGTCGCGCGCTCGGCGAGCTTCCTGAAGCCCGAGGTCGCGCCCGAGAGCGAGCACGTCTTCCTCGACGTGCTGCCCAGCGCGCGCTTCCTCCCTCCGGCGGCGAACTGGCGCAAGATCGAGTCGATCGTGCAGGCCGAACTCGAGCAGTGCCTGCTCGTCGCCGACCACGATCCGGCCGCGGCCTGCGCGCGCATGGCGGCCGCGACGGACGCGTACCTGGCGCGCGAGCGCGAGCGGCACGACCGGCCGGCGCTCCCGCGTGCGGCGCTGGCTGGAGCGGGCGTCTTGGGCTGCTTCGGCATCGTGGGACTCTGGCTCGCGCGGCGGCGGCGCGAGCGGACGTCCGCGGGCGGCCGCGTCGCCGGGCGCGTGGAGCGCGATGCGCACGTGCTCCTCACGCCGTGGGCGCTCGGGTTCCTCTTGTTCCTCGTGGGCCCGGCGGCGGCCTCGCTCCTCTTGGCGTTCGCCGAGTGGTCGCCGCTGCGATCGGCCGGCGACGTGCGCTGGATGGGTCTCGAGAACTTCGCGCGCCTGGGCGCGGACCCGACGTTCGGCGCGTCCTTCGGCGCGACGCTGCTCTTCGCGGCGCTCAGCGTGCCGCTCACGCTCGTGCTGGCCCTCGGGCTGGCGCTGCTCGTCTCGGGGGAGTCGCGACTCGCTGCGGTCGCGCGCACGGCGATCTACGTGCCCGCGATCCTGTCGCCCGTCGTGGTCGGCGCGCTCGGCCGCTGGATCTTCGATCCGGACGACGGGCCCGTGAACATGGCTTTGCGCGCGCTCGGGCTCGCGGACCAGAGCTGGCTGCGCGATCCCGAGCGCGTGCTCGTGCCGCTCGTGATCGTCACGCTGTGGAGCGCGGGCGCGCAGATGCTCGTCTTCGTGGCCGCGCTCTCGGCGCGCGACCGCACGCTCGAGGACGCGGCGCGCCTCGACGGGGCCGGCCCGATCGCGCGCTTCTGGCACGTCGTGCTGCCGGGTTTGACGCCGGTCGTGCTCTTCAACCTCGTGCTCGGCCTGCTGGCGGCGCTGCAGGCCTTCGCGCTGCCCTTCGTCATGACCGGCGGAGGGCCGGGCGACGCCTCGCGGTTCCTGGTCCTGTACCTGTACGAGTCGGCTTTCCGGCACTTCGACGCCGGCTACGCGTCGGCGATCGCGTGGGCGCTCGTGGCCGTGTCGGCTGCGGCCGTGGGCCTCGTGTTCTGGTCCTCGCGCCGCTGGGTGCACTACGCGGCGAGGAGCGCGCGATGAGCGTGGCGATTCCGAGCGGCGTTCGCGTCGAGCACGGTGCCGCGCGCGCGGCGCTCGCGCTGCTCGCGGCCGCGGCGTTCGTGGCCCCGTTGGCCATGATGCTGTGGGTCTCGGTGCAGCCGCCCGGCTCGGGGCTCTCGCGCAGCGACACCGGCGGCGAGCTCGCGTTCCAGAACTACGCGCACGCGCTCGAGCGGATGGGGGACTTCCCGAACCTCGTGGCGCGCACGACCCTGATCACCGCGATCTGCGTCGTCGGGCAATGCCTGACGTGCTCTCTGGCGGGCTATGCGCTGGCGCGCGTGCCGTTCCGCGGGCGGAGCTTCGTGTTCGCGCTCGTGATCGCAGCCATGCTCGTGCCCGACCAGGTCGCGGCGATCCCGCGCTTCCTGCTGTTCCGCTCGCTGGGCCTGGTCGACACGATCCTGCCGCTCGTGCTGCCCGCGGTGCTGGGTGGCGCGCCGCTCTTCGTGTTCCTGTTCCGGCAGTACTTCCTGACGCTGGGCGAGGATCTGGTCGAGGCTGCGCGGCTGGACGGTTGCGGTCACATCCAGATCTGGTGGCGCGTGATGTTGCCGCTGGCGAAACCGATGCTGGCGACCGTGGCGATCTTCACCTTCCTGGCGACGTGGAACGACTTCTGGGCGCCGCTCGTGTACCTCGTGTCGCCCGAGAACCGCACGCTGACGCTGGCGCTGGCCGGCTTCCAGCGCACGTACGACACGGCGGTCGAGTGGCTCATGGCCGCCTCGGCCGTCGTGGCCGCGCCCTGCATCCTGGTGTACTTCCTGGCCCAACGCCTGTTCCTGCGCGGCGTGCAGGTGGCGGCGTCGAAGCGCTGATGGGACACGCACTCCAGATCGAGGGCCTCACGGTCGAGCTGGGCGGCCGGCGCGTGCTGGAGGACGTGACGCTCTCCGCCGCGGAAGGGGAGATGCTCGTGCTGCTCGGCCCTTCGGGCTGCGGCAAGTCGACGCTCTTGCGCGCCGTCGCCGGCCTCGTGCAGCCCCGTTCGGGCACGATCCAGATCGGCGGCCGCCGCGTCGACGACCTCGATCCCGGCGAGCGCGACGTCGCGATGGTCTTCCAGAGCTACGCGCTCTACCCGCACTTGAGCGTGCGCGGCAACCTCGAGTTCCCGCTGCGCCGCACGCGCGTTCCAGCCGAGGAAAGGACCGCGCGCGTCGCCGAGGCCGTGCGCATGCTCGCGCTCGAAGGCCTGCTCGAGCGCAAGCCGGCGCAGCTCTCGGGCGGCCAGATGCAGCGCGTGGCGCTCGGTCGCGCGCTCGTGCGCCGGCCGCGGCTTTTCCTGTTCGACGAGCCGCTCTCGAACCTGGACGCGCGCTTGCGCGCGGAGCTGCGCGCCGAGATCGCCGCCCTGCACGCGCGCCTGGGCGTCACCGCTCTCTACGTGACGCACGACCAGGCCGAAGCGATGACGCTCGGCACCCGGATCGCCGTGCTGGAGTCCGGGCGCGTGGTCCAGGTCGGCGCGCCGCTCGACGTCTTCCGCGAGCCGGCCACCACCTTCGTGGCCGGTTTCGTGGGCAGCCCGGCGATGAACCTCCTGCCGGGGCGCGTCCGAGGCGGGACGCTCGAGCTCGGGACGCCCTCCGCGGGGGGCCTGGCGATCACCGGGGTGGGGGGCCCGGACCGGGACGGGATCGTGGCCGGGATCCGGCCCCACGACGTCGCCTGGGTGCGCGCCAGCGGGCCCGGGGGCGGGGTCGGCCCCACCTTGGTGGTCGCCCGGGTCGAGCACCTGGGAACGGAATGCCTGGTCGACCTGGAGCTCGGCGCGCTGCGCTTGCGCGCGGCCCTGCCACCCTCCGCGACGCCGCGTCCGGGTGACCCCGGGCCGGTGCGGATCCGGCCGGAAACTGTGCACCTGTTCGACGGCGCGACAGGGCGAAGGCTCGTGGGGGCAAAGCGCGTTCCAAGCGAAACGCCGGCAAACCGGCCTCCGACTCCGCACTCGTAGGCCCGGAATCCGGCCCCCTTCCGAACCATCGTGATACACTCAGGAACGCCCGGGAACGGAACCTCCCTCGTGGAGTTCGCGTCCTACGTCCCGGGCGCCGTTGCTCCCGCAGCCGCCATCCGTTCCCCCTCGCGGGGGCGGTAGGCCGCGACGGAGCTGGGCGGCGCACAGTACGTACTTGTCTCTCTCCACAGATTCCGACCACCATCAGGAGATCGTGATGCTTCGTTCCTCGCTCACTCTGGCAGGTCTCGTTGCGCTCTGCGCCGCGGCCTCTGCTCAGCAGCAGCCCGCTCCGACGTCCCGGATCCACCCCATCACGGGGACGATTCGCGACGCGGGTACCCTCCACCTCGCCACAGGCACCTGGACCCGCAAGGCGTCCCAGGCCAACCTCGGCGCGGACACCATCTACGACAACACGTGTTCGTCCGGCTACTACGGCGGACTGTCGGGTGACCACTTCACGGACGAAGGTCGCATCCCGAGCCCGTCGGGTCCCTCGAACCTGAACAACCGCCCGGGTTGCAACACGGTCTACAACGTCGACGGGTTCCAGATCGGGTACTGCACCGACCAGATCTCGATGGCCACGTACACGATCAACTTCTACGAGAGCTACGCCGCGTGCGCGACCGTCGTCGGCGTCACGCCGACCGGCAGCTTCGGCATCACGGGTCTGCCGGCCTCGATGATCGGGGGGAACTGCTGGCTCGTGACGATCGACCTCGACGCCCCGCCGCAGACGGCCAGCCTGGCCTTCAACATGCTGGCGGACGGCGACGGCACGTTCGCCGGTGGCGCGAACGCGAACCTCTTCGGTTGGGAGTCCATCTCCTCGATCCCGGCCGCTTCGGCCTCGCTGACGGGCCCGATCATCGCGGGTGACGCGGCCACGTGCCTGGGCTACGACGGCACGCGTTGGGACCCGGTAGTCAACTACGCCGAAGCCGGAACGGGCATGAGCACGCTCAACCAGTTCCGCATCGAACAAGGCGCCACGGCCCCGGGCTGCTACTACTACCCCAACGTTCCGATGTCGAGCTTCCACCTCGAGGTCTACTCGGACGCTTGCGGTGTCCCGACGGTCGGCACGCCGTTCTGCTTCGGCGACGGCACCGGCACGGCCTGCCCGTGCGCGAACAACAGCACGGTCGGCAACAACGAAGGCTGCCTGCACTCGCTCGGAACGGGCGGCAAGCTGACGGCGACGGGCGTCGCCAGCCTCGCGGCGGACACGGTGACCCTGCTCGGCACGCTGATGCCGAACTCGAGCGCCCTGTACTTCCAAGGCACGACCCAGCAGACCGGCGGCAACGGCGCCGCCTTCGGCGACGGCAAGCGCTGCGCCGGTGGCAACACGGTCCGTCTCAAGACGGTCCAGAATGTCGCGGGTGCGTCGCAGTACCCGCAAGCGGGTGACGCTTCGGTCTCCGTCAAGGGTCTCGTGACGGTCCCCGGCACGCGCACCTACCAGGTCTGGTTCCGCAACGCGGCGGCCTTCTGCACGGCCGCGACGTTCAACCTGACCGGCGGTCTGGAAATCCCCTGGGGCCCGTGATCCTGCACCAGGTCGGCCGAGCGCGTCGCTGACGCGGTCGATCCCCGAACGGAGCGGGCGATGCCGCGAGGCGTCGCCCGCTCCTTTTCGTTCCGGCCGGCGCGCGGCGAGCCGGATGCGGGAATCGAGCGGCCCGCTCGGAGAGGCCGGGCCGGCACGACGCGCATCGAGCGCAGACGAACACGAAGCCGAGCGCTGGCGCGCACGCGGGCGAGCGCCAACGAGCGCTCCGCGCTGCGTGAGGGGGGAGCCGGCGAGCGGGTGCCGTCGGCCCGCGGAGGCTCTCGCGATCCGTGCAGGGAACCCGCACCGCGCCGTTCACGTCCTACGTCTGGGTGCTGTCCTTCTCGCAGCGCCATGCGAGTTCCCGGTCCGAGCGACGGAGAGCCCGCAACGAAACCCGCAGCGCGCGACGAGTAGGAGTGTTGCCTTCTCGCATTCGACCACCTCAGGAGATCGCGATGCTCCCCTCGCTCACGCTGGCCAGCTTGCTCGCGCTCGGCGCGCTGGCCTCCGCTCAACAGCAGCCCGCTCCGACGTCCAGGCTCCACCCGATCCCGGGCGTTGTCCGCGACGCCGGCACCTACCACGTCGCCACGGGCACGTGGTCGCGCAAGGCTTCCCAGGCTCACCTCGGCGCCGACGTCATCTACGACAACACGTGCTCGTCGGGCTATTACGGCGGCCTGTCGGGTGATCATTTCGTAGACGAAGGCCGCATCCCGAGCCCCTCGGCCCCGACGGACGCGAACTCGAGGCCGGGCTGCAACGTCCTCTACATGGTCGACGGCTTCCAGATCGCGTACTGCACCGACCAAGTGTCGTTGGGCACGTACACGGTCAACTTCTACGAGAGCTACCAGGCCTGCACGTCGGTCATCGGTGTGACGCCGACGGCGGGCTTCGCTCTCACCGGTCTGCCTGCCGCCCCGGGCGGCGCGACCTGCTGGGTCGTGACGATCGACCTCGACAGTCCGCCGCAGACGTCAAGCCTGGCCTTCCTGATGCTCGCGGACGGCGACGGCACGTTCACCGGCGGCTCCAATGCGAACCTCTTCGGCTGGGAGATGAGCGCGTCCCTGCCACCGGCTTCGCTCGCGCTGACCGGGCCGATCATCGCGGGCGATCCCAGCGTCTGCTCGGGTTTCGACGGCACGATCTGGGACCTCGTCGTCAACTACGCCGAAGCGGGCACGGGCATGGGGACGCTCAACCAGTTCCGCATCGAGAGCGGCCCGACGTCGCCGGGTTGCCACTTCTACGGCGGCCTCGTCCCGATGGCGAGCTTCCATCTCGAGCTCTACGCGGATGCCTGCGGCGTGATCGAGGGCTGCCAGACCTGTTTCTGCTTCGGCGATGGCACGGGCACGCCCTGTCCCTGCGGCAACAACAGCATCCCCGGCAGCGGCCAGGGATGTCTCCACTCGCTGGGAACGGGCGGCAAGCTCTTGGCCTCGGGCACGGCCAGCATCGCGAACGACAGCGTGAACCTGCTCGGCACGCTGATGCCGAATGCGAACGCGCTCTACTACCAAGGCACGGTGCAGCAGGGCGCTGGCGCGGGCGTCGTGTTCGGCGACGGCAAGCGTTGCGCCGGCGGCTCGACGATCCGACTCGGGACGGTCTTGAACGTCGGCGGTGCGTCGCAGTACCCGCAGCCCGGTGACCCGTCGATCTCGGTCAAGGGCCAGATCACCGTGCCGGGCACGCGCACCTACCAGGTGTGGTTCCGCAACGCGGCGGCGTTCTGCACGCCTGCGACGTTCAACCTGACGAACGGCATCGAAATCGCCTGGAGCCTCTGAGGTCGCTCCTGGTCGTCTCTCACCCCATCCCCAGGAGTTCCCGATGCTGCGCTCGCTCGCTTGCATGGGCGTTGTCCTGATCGGCGCATCGGCGTCAGCTCAGCAGCAGCCGCTTCCATCGTCGAGGGCCCAACCCATCACGGGCACGGTCCGTGACGGAGGTGTCTACCACCTCGCTCAGGGGACGTGGACGCGTCACGCTGCGCAAACGCAACTCGGCGCGGACACGATCTACGACAACACCTGCACGGGGGTGAGCTTCGGGCCGCTCGCAGGTGACCATTTCGTCGACGAAGGTCGCATCCCGAGCCCGTCCGGACCCTCGAACCAGAACAACCGACCAGGCTGCTCGATGGTGTACACGATCGACGGCTTCCAGATCGGGTACTGCACCGATCAACCGTCGATGGGCACGTACACCGTCAACTTCTACGAGCGCTACGCAACCTGCGCGACGGTCGTCGGCGTCACGCCGACCGGCAGCATCGCGATCACGGGCCTGCCGGCTTCCGCGGGCACTGCTGCGTGCTGGATCGTGACGATCGACCTCGACAGCCCGCCGCAGACGGCCAGCCTGGCTTTCGACATGCGTGTCGACGGCCTCCCCCCGGTCCCGGGTGGGGGCGCGAACACGAACCTGTTCGGATGGGAGTCCTACTCGTCCCTGCCGGCTGCCTCGACAGCGCAGACGGGTCCCATCATCGCGGGCAACGCAGCGGTCTGCCTGGGCTACGACGGCACGCGCTGGGACCTGGTCGTCAACTACGCCGAGGCCGGCACGGGCATGAGCACGCTCAACCAGTTCCGGGTCGAGCAAGGACCTACCGTGGCCGGCTGCTACTACTACCCGAACTCTCCGATGTCGAGCTTCCACCTCGAGCTCTACTCGGACTCCTGCCAGGCTCCGGTCTACTCGATTCCGTACTGCTCCGGTGACGGCAGCGGCGCGGCTTGCCCGTGCGCCAACCACACCCCGGTCGGCAACGACGAAGGTTGCCTCCATTCGCTCGGGATGGGGGGCAAGCTGACGGCCACGGGTGTTCCCCGGATCACGGCGGACACGGTGACGCTGCACGGCACGCAGATGCCGCCGGACTCGTTCGCCCTGTACTTCCAAGGCTCGGGGCAATCGGGCAACGGCGGGGGCAGCGTCCTCGGTGACGGCAAGCTCTGCGCTTCGAATCCGATGGTGCGTCTCAAGACGATCCACAACGCCGGCGGCGCCTCGCAGTACCCGCAAGCGGGGGATCCCTCGATCCACGTCAGGGCTCAGTTCACGTTGCCGGGCACGCGCACGTACCAGGTGTGGTACCGCAACGCGGCGGCGTACTGCACCGCCTCGACGTTCAACTTGTCGAATGGCCTGGCCATCGCCTGGGGAGTCTGATCCGGACCCGCTTCTGTCCCTCGTTCTCGGGAGGTCACGATGCTCCGCTCGCTCGTTTGCACAGGCGTCGTCCTGGTCGGTGGGGCGGCGTCGGCTCAGCAACAGCTCGCACCGTCTCGCGTTCATCCCATCACGAGCACGGTGCGCGATGCGGGGATCTACCACCTCGCCACGGGTACATGGACGCGCAAGGCGTCGCAGGCCGGCCTCGGCGCCGACACGATCTACGACAACACCTGTTCGAGCGGGTACTACGGAGGCCTCTCGGGTGGCGGCTTCATCGACGAGGGCCGTATCCCGAGCCCCTCGGGCCCGTCGGACCTGAACAACCGGCCTGGCTGCGCTTCGCAGTACACGGTCGACGGGTTCCAGATCGGGTACTGCACCGACCAACCGTCGATGGCCACGTATACGGTCAACTTCTACGAATCCTACGCGCGTTGTGCGACGGTCCTCGGCGTCACGCCGACTGGCGGCTTCGCCATCGTGGGTCTGCCGGCGAGCAGTTCGGGTGCCGTCGTGTGCTGGATCGTGACGATCGACCTCGACAGCCCCCCGCAGACGGCCAGCCTGGCCTTCAACATGCTGGCCGACGGTGACGGCACGTACGCCGGCGGGGCGAACACGAACCTGTTCGGTTGGTGGTCCGTCTCGTCCCTGCCGCCAGCCTCGGCCACGCTGACGGGCCCGATCATCGCCGGCGACCCCGCGGTCTGCTCGCGCTTCGACGGCACGCGCTGGGACGTGGTCGTCAACTACGCCGAGGCCGGCACGGGCATGGGCACGCTCAACCAGTTCCGCATCGAACCCGACACCGGGGCTCCGGGCTGCTACTTCTACCCGAACGTTCCGATGTCGAGCTTCCACCTCGAGCTCTACTCGGACGCCTGCGGTGGACCCTTCGTGATCCAGTTCTGCTTCGGCGACGGCACGGGCACGGCCTGTCCCTGCGGCAACCACAGCGTGCCCGGCAACGGCGAAGGCTGCCTGCACTCGCTCGGTGTGGGCGGTGCGCTCACGTACACGGGTACGTCCAGCCTGTCGAACGATACGGTGATCCTGCTCGGGTCACGGATGCCGGACGCGAACGCTCTGTACTTCCAGGGCACGACGCAGCAGAGCGGTGGCGCGGGCACGGCGTTCGGCGACGGCAAGCGCTGCGCGGGCGGTACGACGATTCGCCTCAAGACCGTCTTGAACGTCGGTGGCGCCTCGCAGTACCCGCACGCGGGCGACCCGCCTGTCTCCGTCCGGGGTCAGATCACGGTGCCGGGCACGCGCACCTACCAGGTGTGGTTCCGCAACGCGGCGGCCTTCTGCACGGCTGCGACGTTCAACTCGACCAACGGAGTGGAGATCACGTGGGGCGCCTGATCCGGTCCCGGTCTCGCCCTCACTTCCAGGAGCTCACGATGCTGCGCTCAATCGCTTGCACAGGCGTCGTCCTGCTCGGCGCATCGGCATCGGCTCAGCAACAGCTCGCACCGTCTCGCGTTCATCCCATCACGAGCACGGTTCGCGACGCGGGCGTCTATCACCTCGCGACCGGCACGTGGACGCGCAAGGCGTCGCAGGCCAGCCTCGGTGCAGACACGATCTACGACAACACGTGTAGTGGCGTGTACTACTACGGCTTCTGGGGTGACCACTTCATCGATGAAGGCCGCATCCCGAGCCCCTCGGGTCCCTCGAACCTGAACGCTCGCCCGGGCTGCAACTCGTCGTATTCCATCGACGGGTTTCAGATCGCGTACTGCACCGACCAGCTGTCGATGGCCACGTACACGATCAACTTCTACGAGAGCTACCCCTCTTGCGCGACTGTCGTCGGCGTCACGCCGACGAGCGGATTCGCCATCACGGGTCTGCCAGCCTCCGTCGGCCCCGGTGCCTGCTGGATCGTGACAATCGACCTCGACAGCCCGCCGCAGACCGCGAGCCTGGCCTTCGTCATGCTGGCCGACGGCGACGGAACGTTCACGGGTGGACCGAATTCCAACCTATTCGGATGGGAGTCCTTCACGTCCGTTCCGGCTGCCTCGGCCACGTTCACCGGGCCGATCATCGCTGGTGAACCCGGGGTCTGCCTCGGCTACGACGGCACGCGCTGGGACCCAGTCGTCAACTACACCGAGGCCGGCACGGGCATGAGCACGCTCAACCAGATCCGGATCGAGCAAGGCCCCAACACCGCGCCGGGCTGCTACTACTGGATGTCGGGGTTCTTGAGCTTCCATCTCGAACTCTACTCGGACGCTTGCGGTGGACCCTTCGTGAACCAGTTCTGCTTCGGCGACGGTACGGGCACGCCCTGTCCATGCGGCAACCACAGCGCGCCGGGCAACGGTGAAGGCTGCCTGCACTCGCTCGGTGTGGGTGGTGCGCTCACGTACACGGGAACGTCCAGCCTCTCGACCGACACGGTGATCCTGCTCGGGTCGCGGATGCCGAACGCGAACGCGCTCTACTTCCAGGGCACGACGCAGCAGAGCGGTGGCGCGGGCACGGTGTTCGGTGACGGCAAGCGCTGCGCCGGCGGCACCACGGTCCGTCTCAAGACGGTCCTGAACGTCGGAGGCGCGTCGCAGGTTCCGCAGCCCGGCGACCCGTCGGTGTCCGTCCAGGGTCTCATCACGGCGCCTGGCACGCGCACCTACCAGGTGTGGTTCCGCAATGCGGCGGACTTCTGCACGCCCGCGACGTTCAACTCGACGAACGGTTTGGAAATCACGTGGGGCGCCTGATCCGGACCCGCTGCTTCCCCTCATTCCCAGGAGATCACGATGCTGCGCTCGCTCGCTTGCACAGGCCTCGTCGCGCTCGGCGCGGCGGCGTCGGCTCAGCAACAGCTCGCACCGTCTCGGGTTCAGCGCATCACGAGCACGGTGCGCGACGCGGGGGTCTACCACCTCGCCACCGGCACATGGACGCGCAACGCGCAAGCGAGCCTCGGCGCGGACACGATCTACGACAACACGTGCTCGACCGGGTACTTCTTCGCTCTCAATGACAACACGTGCATCGACGAGGGCCGCATTCCGAGTCCCTCGGGACCTTCGAACCTGAGCGCTCAGCCGGGATGCAACACGCTCTACACGATCGACGGCTTCCAGATCGCGTATTGCACCGACCAACCGACGATGGGCGCGTACACGGTCAACTTCTACGAGAGCAATGCTCCCTGTGGGACGCTCATTGGGGTCACGCCGTCTGGGAGTTTCGTCCTCACGGGCCTGCCTGCGAGCAGCTCGGGCGCATCTGCCTGCTGGATCGTCACGATCGACCTCGACAGCCCGCCGCAGACGAACAGTCTCGCCTTCGACATGCTCGCCGACGGAGATGGCACGTTCACCGGCCCCTCGACGCAGAACCTATTCGGCTGGTCGATGCGGTCGTCCTTGGGTCCGCTGGCGGCGAACACGGGTCCCGTCGTCGCGGCTGACTTCAACTCGTGCACGGGGTACGACGGCACGCGCTGGGACCCGGTCGTCAACTACTCCGAGGCGGGCACGGGCATGGGCACGCTCAACCAGTACCGCTTCGAAGGCGGCAGCAGCCCGGCCGGTTGCAATTGGTTTGGCGGTTTACCCTTCGCCAGCTTTCACCTCGAGGTGTACGCGGATGCCTGTGGTCCGCTGACCACGGGCACGCCATTCTGCTTTGGCGACGGCACGGGCACGGCCTGTCCGTGCGGCAACCACAGCACGGTCGCCAACAACGAGGGCTGCCTCCATGCGCTCGGCACGGGGGGCATTCTCACCGCAACGGGGGACGCCTCCCTCTCGGCCGACACCGTGGTCCTGCGCGGCGCGCAGATGCCGAGTTCGCCTGCGCTGTACCTCCAGGGCACCACGCGGCAGGGCGCGGGCGCGGGCACGGTGTTCGGCGACGGCAAGCACTGCGCGGGAGGCACCATGATCCGTCTCGAGACGGTCACCAACAGCGGAGGTGCGTCGCAGTACCCGCAAGCTGGAGATCCGTCCGTTTCTGTCAGGGGATCGATCACGATCCCCGGCACGCGTACCTACCAGGTGTGGTTCCGCAATGCGGCGGCCTTCTGCACGCCCGCGACGTTCAACTCGACGAACGGTTTGGAAATCACGTGGGGCGCCTGATCCGGCCCCGAGCCTTCCCCTCACTTCAGGAGATCACGATGCTCCGCTCGCTCGCTTGCACAGGTGTCGTCGCGCTCGGCGCGGCGGCGTCGGCTCAGCAACAGCTCACACCCCTTGCGGTTCAGCCCATCACGAGCACGGTCCGCGACGCGGGGATCTACCACCTCGCCACCGGCACCTGGACGCGCAAGGCGTCGCAGGCCAGCCTCGGCACCGACACGATCTACGACAACACGTGCTCGTCCGGGTTGCACTTCGCCAGCCTCAACGACAAGACGTTCACCGACGAGGGTCGCATCCCGAGTCCCTCGGGCCCCTCGAACCTGACCAACCGTCCGGGGTGCGCGACGCAGTACACGATCGACGGCTTCCAGATCGCGTACTGCACGAACCAGCCTTCGATGGGCACGTACACGGTCAACTTCTTCGAGAGCTACTTTGCCTGCGCGACGACTGTCGGCGTCACACCGACGGGTGGCTTCGCCCTGACGGGGTTGCCGGCCTCCGCGGGCAGCACGACGTGCTGGATGGTGACGATCGATCTCGACAGCCCGCCGCAGTCGGCCAGCTTGACCTTCGTCATGCGGGCGGATGGGGACGGCACGTACACCGGCGGGCCGAACGGGAACCTGTTCGGCTGGTCGATGCAATCGTCGTTGGGCACTCTGGCCACGAACACGGGCCCGATCATCGCCGGCGACCCCAACGCCTGCACGGGCTTCGACGGCACGCGCTGGGACCCGGTCGTCAACTACGCGGAAGGCGGCACGGGCATGAGCACGATGCATCAGTTCCGCATCGAAGGCGGGACCGTGCCGCCGACCTGCTACTACTTCCCGAACCTTCCCATGTCGAGCTTCCACCTCGAGCTCTACGCGGACGCCTGCGATGGTCCGACGCCCGGCGCGCTGTTCTGCGCTGGCGACGGGACGGGGACAGCCTGCCCGTGCGGCAACCACAGCTCACCCTCCAACAACTCAGGCTGCCTGCATTCGATCGGAACGGGCGGCAAGCTCCGAGCAACGGGGTTCGCCAGCCTCTCGGCCGACACGGTGATCCTGCGCGGCACGCAGATGCCGAGTTCGCCTGCGCTGTACTTCCAGGGCACGACGCGACAGAACGCCGGCGCGGGCACGGCTCTGGGTGACGGCAAGCTCTGCGCGGGCGGCTCGACGGTTCGCCTCAAGACGGTCTTCAACGTCGCGGGCGCGTCGCAGTACCCGCAGTCGGGTGACCCCCCGGTCTCTGCCCGAGGTCTCGTCACCATGCCCGGCACGCGCACGTATCAGGTGTGGTTCCGCAACGCGGCGGCCTACTGCACGGCGGCGACGTTCAACCTGACGAACGGTCTGGACATCACTTGGGGCGCCTGACAGCTCTCGGTTCGCCGACGTTCGCGACGACGATGCGGACCAGTACGATCCGGGCACGCGTGACGGGCCTCGGCGATCGCACAACTTCACGGTGGTTCTTGGGAACCCAATTCATGATGTCGGCGTCGTACATGCGTCAAGGTGCGCTATCAGCGCGGCGAGAGCTCGTGTCGTCGCGCTGATACGTCGAGCCCGCGTCCGCGAAGATCCGCGAAGATCCGCGAAGGCCGCAACGAAACCGCGCGCAGACCGACAGTAGAAGACGTGGTGCCACCGTTCATCCAGCCCCAGGAAACCGCGATGCCTCGTGCGCTTCCCCTGACCGTCCTCGTCGTACTCGGTGCCGCCGCTCCGGCTCAGCAAGGGCAGCAGCCTGCTGCCGCGCGGGGAATCCACCCCATCACGAGCAGCATGCGCGACGCAGGCACCTACCACGTCGCAACGGACACCTGGACGCGCAAGGCATCGCACGCGAGCCTCGGCGCGGACATCATCTACAACAACACCTGCACGCCGACATCGTTCGCCGCCCTCGGCGACAACTCGATCATCGACGAGGGTCGCATCCCGAGCCCGACCGGTCCCTCGAACGCGAACGCGCGGCCTGGCTGCAGTACGCAGTACGTCGTCGACGGCTTCCAGATCTCGTACTGCACGGACCAGCCTTCGATGGGCACCTACACGGTGAACTTCTACGAGAGCTACGCCGCGTGCTCGTCCGCCATTGGCGCTGTGCCGACAGCCGGCTTCGCTCTCAACGGGCTGCCGGCCGCAGGCGGGGGCGGAGTGACTTGCTGGATCGTGAACATCGACCTCGACAGCCCGCCGCAGTCGCAGAGCCTGGCGTTCGTGATGCTGGCGGACGGCACGGGCACGTTCCAAGGCTTGCCGACGGCAAGCTTGTTCGGTTGGGAGATGCACTCTTCGCTGGGCGCGTCGGCTGCGCTCACGGGGCCGGTCGTGGCTGGCGATTTCTCGATCTGCTCCGGCTTCGACGGGACGCGCTGGGATCCGAACCCCACCTTCGGCGAAGGCGGCACGGGGATGAGCACGCAGAACCTGTTCCGCGTCGAGGGCGGATCGACGACCCCGGGTTGCTACGTCATCCCGACGGCCCCCGTCTCGAGCTTCTACCTCGAGCTGTTTTCGGACGCGTGCACGGGCACCAGCAGCACGAACTTCTGCGCGGGAGACGGCAGCGGCGCCCTGTGTCCCTGCGGCAACCACGGCCCGCCCGGCAGCAGCGACGGCTGTCTGAACTCGTTGGGCCTCGGCGGACGGCTGCGCGCCGGAGGCACGCCCAGCATCCTGAACGACACCGTGGTGCTCTACGGATCGCAGATGACGAACTCGAGCTGCTTGTACTTCCAGGGGACCCTGCGACAGAACGGCGGCGCCGGCACGCCGTTCGGTGACGGCAAGCGTTGCGCGGGCGGCTCGATCCAGCGGATCGGGACGGTCACGAACTCCGGTGGCGCCTCGCACTACCCGCGACCCGGCGATCCCCCCGTGTCGGTCCAGGGTCTCGTCGGGTTCGGCGGCACGCGCACGTACCAGATCTGGTACCGGAACGCGGCCGCGTTCTGCACGCCGGCGACGTTCAACCTGACGAACGGAGTGGAGTTCACCTGGGGCCCGTGATGCGACGCGCAGCGCGATGAGCGCGCTGGCCTTCGGTTCTCGTTCGGCCTCATGAGAGCACAGTGCTCCGCTCACTCGCTCAGTTGCGGCCGACCTTGGGGCTGACGCCACACGCTCCGCGTCAGCGCGTGTAGCCCAGCGCGCGCAGGGCCTCGAGCGCGGCCGCGTCGGTCGGCAGAGGTGCCGCGGCACCGGGCGTCGTGGCGATCCCGCGTAGTGCGAGAGCGACGTGTGCCTCGAGCTCGTCTCGGGTCTGCGCATCGAGCGTCTCTGCCGACAGAGGATGGAGCTCCGCGGGATCGGCTACGAGGTCGTACACTTCGACCGCCCCGTCCGACCCTCGGATCATCTTGAAGCGCGGCCCGATCGCCGCGCCCAACGCGCGCTTGTACGGCTCGAGCACGCTCCCCGGCGCGGCCATCGCTGGCGGAAAAGCGCTCAGGATCACTCTCGGGTAGTCCAGCGAGGCGTGGATCACTCGGCGATCCGGCAGAGCGCCGCGCAGGTCGAACGTCGAGAGACTCGAATCGTCCAGGCCGGCCGCGTTCAACAGGGTCGGGTACAAGTCGGAGATCTGCGCCAGTCGCGCTTCGACCGCGCCCGCGCGGAACCCCGGGCCGCGGGCGATCAGCGCGATGCGCAGGTTCGAGTCGTACAAGTTGAAGTGGTGCTCGAGGTGATCGTGGTCGCCGAGGTTCTCGCCGTGGTCGGAAAGCACGAAAACCAGCGTATTCTCGCGCGGTAGAACCGCGTCCAGGTCGGCGACGATGCGCCGCGCCACCTCGTCGACCATGCGCAGGTCGCCTTCGTAGAGGCCTCGCAGCACGCGCCACTCGTGCTCGTCCAGGCCGTTCTTGCGCCCGTAGTGCCGGATCGTGGGAAAATTCGCCTTGTCGAGCGGGAACAGCGCCGTGGTCCCGCGCGCCCACTCCTCGCGCGAGGTCAGGAAGTGCCGCGCCGCCTCCTCGGGCGGGTAGTACGGCATGTGCGGCTCGATGAGGTTTACGAAGACGAAGGCCGGCTTCGTCGCGTCGCGCTCCTGCGCGATCCAGCGCCGCACGTCCGCCACCGTCCAGTGCTGCCCGTCCGGCTCGAGTTTCTGCTGGACGAGCCGCGTGCGGTCGTAGAAGCGCTCGAATCCTCCTTCGAGGCCCGTGACGGCCGAGATCCACACGTTGTTGCTGAAGCAGGCCGTCTGGTAGCCAGCATCGCGCAAACGCTCGGCCACGAGCGGGAGGTCCGCGTGCACGCGCACGTGGGCTTGCGTCGCGCCGTGGACCTCCGGAGGCTCCCCGGTGAAGAGCGACGCGTGCGAGGGCAAGGTCCAACACGACGTCGAGTACGCGCGGTCGAAGCGCGTGCCCGAGGCCACGAATCGCTCGAGGAACGGCGTGGTTGGCCGCGGATGCCCGTACGCCGAGAGGTAATCGGGCCGCGCCGTGTCGAGCACGATCACGACGACGTTGGGCCGCCCGTCCGGCCGCGAGCAGGCCCAACCGGGGAGGATCGCTGCCGCCGCGGCAAGGAGGACGAAGGGACGCACCCCGGCCAGTCTAGTGCTGCCGCGCGTCCGTCCCCAGCCGCGTCGTGTATTGCCGTCCGTCAGTTCGGAGCTGCAGCGTTCGCAGCGACTACTTCCCACCTGGTGAGGTCATTCGCCTCCCTCGCGTTGTGCCTCGCGTAGGGCGGCTTGGCAGCGCGCGTGCCAGCCGGCGGCATCGGGCTCGGGCCGGGCTTTGAGTGCGCGCTCGTAGAACGGGATCGCTTCGCGCGGTCGGCCCGCGCGTCGCTCGACCTCGCCCTGGGCGAAGGCCGCGTTGAACGCTTCGTCGGGCGTGTTCGCGAGATCGAGCGCGCGTTCGAACTCGGCGCGCACTCCCGGCGGGACGGCACGCTGTGCGGCTTCGGCCTCGGCCAACAGGGCGCGCGCGAGCGTGTGGTGCGCGTCCGATTGCAGCGGCGCCGCGCGCACGAGGTCGTTCGCCGCGACGACCGCGTCAGCGAGGCGGCCGAGCGCCCAGAGCGCCTCGACGCGGCCGCGCAGCGCGCCGGCCGCGCCGGGCGACAGGCGCAGCGCTTCGGCCAGGGATTCGAGCGCCTCCGCCGGCTGGCCGCGCGGGATCAGCGCGAGACCGAGGTCCTGGTGCGCGAACGCGAAGCGCGGGTTGGCTTCGATCGCGCGGCGGTGGAGCTCGATCGCCTCCTCGAAATCGCCGGCTTGCGCGCGCAGGACGCCGAGCTGCCACAGGCCCTTCGACGGCGTGCGGTCGACCTGTCGCGGCACGGCTTGCACGAGGAGCGCGAGGATCGCGAGCGCGAGCCCGAAGCCCCACAGCGGCGCGGTGCCGCGCCGGCGCCAGCGATCGAGGGCGAAGAGCAGCGCGTGCGCCGCAAACACGCCCAGCACGGGGATCATCGGGATGCGGAAGCGCGCGCACACGAAGAATGCGACGACGCTCACGCTCCACGCCGGGATGAACAGCCAGAGGGGGCCGATGTCGCGCCAGCGGCGCGCGGCCAGGAGCCAACCCAGGATGCCGAGCGGCGCGACGATGCCGAACGTGAAGGGGAGCCAGCGCAAGATCGGGCCGAACTCCTTCGCGAAGAACACCTCGTCCTGGTTGTTGCCGAGCTCCCAGTCGGTCCAGTACAGGTGCAGCTTCCAGGCCATGTGTCGCGCGGCGGCCCAGGGTTCGGATGCGATCCAGCTCCACGCGCGCTGTGCGTAGTGCCGCGAGACCTCGCTCGGGCGCAACTCACGGCCCTCCGCGGCTTCAGCCTGTTGATTCGTGTCGTAGTAGCCGCCCCACCAATCGGGTCGCGTGCCGGGCGCGATCGCGGTGCTGCCGTCGGACGTCGGGTTGTTGCCGATCCAGAAGTTCACTCCGCCCTGCGTGCTGATCAGCACGCTGTCGTCGCCGACGAAGGCGTTGTAGGCGGTGATGGGCAGGATCGGCGCGGCGGCGGCCAGCGCGTAGAGGACGGCGTCGCGCACGCGCCGGCGCAGATCCGCACCTCCGCGCGCGACGATCCACAGCGCGACGCACGCGCCCCACAGGAGCACGTTGGGACGCACGATCGCCGCGACGCCCAGCGCGGCGCCGGCCCAAGCGATCCTCGCGGCGCTCGGTTGCGCGGCGAAGCGTTGCGCCAGGAAGATCGCGACGAGGCACGTCGGCACCTCGAGCACCGGCAGGAGCAGCTCGCCGTCGAAGTAGACGAGCATCCAGTAGCCGGCCGACAACACCGCCGCGACCAGCCCCGTCCGCCGGTCGAACGCGCGCGCTCCGACCGCGTAGACCAGCGCGCACGACGCCGCGCCGACCGCGGCCTGCACGAGCCGCGGCGCGAGCAATCCGTCGCCGAAGAGCCACGTGAGCGCGGCCAGGAACCAGGGGTAGCCCGGCGCGCGGAAGAACGGTCCGGGCTGGAACGACTCGCCGTGCGCCAGCGCTCGCGCCCACTCGACGTGGTAGAGCGCGTCCATCTGCGGCGCATCGAAGAGCGGGCTGGCGCGCGACTGCAGCACGTAGACGACGCGCACGACGAATGCGAGCGCGACGATCGCGATCAGGACGAGGCGCGCCGTGCGCGGCTCGACGTCGCGCGCGTGGGTCGAGTCGTACGGTGTGGGCGGAGTGGGCGTGCGCAGGAGCGACCTCCGGCCGGGCGATCAGCGCCCGTCCGAGCCGTCGGTGTAGCCGACGTCGTGGATCCGCTCCAAGGCTTCCGCGTCGGGGCGGACGATCGGGCCCTGGTGCACGATCTGGGCGCCGAGCGCGCGCAGGCACGCGGCCATCGACGCGCGCGCGCTGGCCAGGACCGCGGCGTCGGACGCGCGGTCCTCGCGCTCGCGCAGGTCCCGGGTCCAGGCGAAGAGCTGCGGCGCCGGCCCGCCCTCGATCAGCTTCCACTGCGCGTCGCGCCAGCTCGAGAGCGCCGCGCCCCAGAAGTTGCCGTACGCCGTCAGGCACGTGAGCGGCGGCAGCCCGCTCTGCGCCCGCAGCGCGGCGGCCAGATCGCGGCCGCGGAACGCCGGCGACGGCGTCAGGCTCGCCAGCGAGCACAACGTCGGTGCGACGTCGACGAGCCCGACGGGCTCGTGCACGACGCGCGGCGCGACACCCGGCGCGCGCACGACGAGCGGCACGTGCAGCAGCTCGTCGTAGTGCGTGTGACCGTGCTCCCACGAGCCGTGCTCGCCGAACTCCTCGCCGTGGTCGGCCGTCAGCACGACGATCGTGCCGGCCTCGAGGCCGCGCGCTGCGAGCCCGTCGAGCAGGCGGCCGATCGCGTTGTCCGTGTAGGCCACCTCGCCGTCGTACAGGCCGCGCGCGCGCGCCAGCGTCGCGGCGTCGAGCGGCATCTGTCCGCCGCGGTGGCGCACGACGTGCTCGCGCGCGCCGAAGCGGAACGCGGTGCTCTGCTTGTCTACCGCCTCGGCGAAGCGCGCGCGCCACACGGGCGGCGGGTCGTACTCGGCGTGCGGGTCGAAGTAGTGGACCATCAGGAAGAACGGCTTCGACTCCTGCCCGTCGATCCTGTGCGCGTCGATCCAGGACAGCGCCGCGTCCGTCGTGGGCTCCGCGCGCCGCACGCTCTGGTTGTCGTTCGAGATGCGCGCGTCGACGTCGTCGAAGCCCTGCGTCATGCCGAACGGCGCGGTGAGGAAGTCGACGTTCACGACGGCGCCCGTGGACCAGCCCTTGTCCTCGAACCGCTCGGCCAGCGTCGTGTGCTCCTCGCCCAGCGCGCGCCAGCCCTCGCGCACGTTGCCGCCCGCTCCATGCGCTTGCGGAGGCAAGCTCGTGAACAGCGCGGCGAACGACGGCAACGTCCAGGGCGCGTGCGCGAACGCGGCCTGGAAGCGCACGCCCTGGCGCGCCAGCGCGTCGATCCGCGGGCTGACGTTCGCACGCCCGCCGTAGCACTCGAGCGCGTCGGCCCGCAGCGTGTCGACGACGATCAGGACGACGTTGGGGCCGGTCGGCGGTGGGGGCTGCGAAGGGCAGCCCATCAGGAGCGCACCCAGGCACAGGCTCGCCGCGAGCCCGTACGGCCTGGGCCTGGTGGTGAGGGCGTGTCGCACGCCCTCACACTACGCAGCGCCGCGGCCGGGCGTGAGCCCGGAACGGCCCCGGATCAGGCGCCCCAGACGATCGTGTAGCCGTTCGTCAGGTTGAACGTCGACGCGCTGCAGAAAGCGGCCGCGTTGCGGTACCAGACCTGGTAGTTGCGCGTGTCGCCCGCCGCACAGTTGCCGCGGACCGACACGGCCAGGTCGGCGCCGACCGGGTAGCTCGAGGCCCCGCCCGCGTTCGTCTTCGTGCCCAGGCGGACGATCCCGCCCGAGGCGCAGCGCAGTCCGTCACCGAACGCCGCGCCCGCGCCGCCCGCGGCCTGACCCGTGCCCTGGAAGTACAGCGCCGAGCTGTTCGGCATCGCCGTGCCGTTCAGCGCGAGCGTGTCGTTCGAGACGCTGGCCGTGCCCGTGCCGGAGAGCAGGCCGCCCGAGCCAAGCGAGTTCAGGCAGCCCGAGCCGGCGCCCGGTGCGCTGTTGTTCGCGCAGGGGCAGGCCGTGCCCGAGCCGTCGCCGAAGCAGAAGCCCGCGCCCGGATCGCTGGCCACGGTCACGCTGCCGACCATGCCGAACGGGAAATGCGGGCTGCAGAAGTAGTCGTAGACGCCGCCCGGCATCGGGTTCGCCGTGACGAAGGCCGCGTCGAACGTGAACGTGAAGACCGGGGTCACCGAGTTGAGGTTCGAGTGGAACAGCTCGTTGCCGTCGATCGTCCCGTCGGTGCCCTGCGTGACGGTGTGGGACAGCGACGTCCAGTTCCAGCGCACGGTGTCGCCGACCTGGATCGTGATGTTCTGCGGGGTCCAGCCGAAGCCGCTCTGGGTCACGTCGACGATGCTGGCGCGGGCGCCGGCGGCGCACAGGACGAGGGCCAAAGCCGGCAAGAAGGGGACGCGCATGGTGGGGATCCTGAGGAGCTGTCGGGGGAGAGGGTCGAAGCGTCGCGCGCGCGACGAGGACGAACGGCGAACCCGCGCAGAGCGGTCCACCCTTCAGACTAGCGCCGTGGCGCGCGGCGTGTGGCACGCGCTGCGGGCCTTTTTCCCCGCGCCGATCGCGCGTATGGGAACGCTCACGTCCCGGGCAGGACCTGGAACGCGCTGCCCACCGGCCACGTCGCCGACGGCCCGCCGGGCAGGCCCCACAGCTGCAGGGCGCCGGGCGTGCCGAAGGTCAGCGCCCCGCCTGACGTCCAGCCCACGCCCGGTCCGATGCTCGAGGGCGGGCCGAAGGCCTGCACCGCGGTGCCGGGCAGCTGCAGGCGCTCCATCACCGGGCCGGCGATCGTGTGGCGCAGCCACGAGATCCAGCCGTCCGAGCGCGAGCTGTTCGAAGTCGTCGGCTGCGTATCCGGGCTCGTCGCGCAGAACGCGAGCCCGCCCGACAGGTCCGTCGCGATCGTGCGCACCTCGTACAGCTCGTTGCCGTTCGAGCGCTGCAGCCCGATGCCGTAGCGGTTGCCGGCCAGCTCGACCCACTCGATCGACTTGGCGTCGGGGAGCAGCGTCACGAGCCCGACCGCGCCCGAGTCGAGCGCGACGATCGCGCCGCTCTGCCCCTGGTCGTCGTGCATCAGCAGCGACTGGCGATCCGGCGTCAGCACCCAGCGCGTCGGCGAGAGTGTCGGCGGCGCGAGGAACGGCACCGTCGAGTCGCCCGACGTCAACGTCAAGTTCTCGATCGCCGGCACGCCGCCCGGCGACAGCGTCGCGCGGAAGAGGTCGAGGTTCTCGATGCCTTCGGCCGGCACCTGCGAGCGCTCGCCCACGGCGAACACGAGCTGGCCGGGTCCACGGAAGAAGAACACCGCGACCTCGTCGAGCGTGTCGAGGAAGCGCGCGTCCGAGCTCAGCATCTCGGGCACTTCGCCCGCCGGCGGGGCCGCGCGTCCCGCCAGGCACTCGCGCGTCTGCAGCGCGCCGTGCGGGAGAACCGCGCGCCACGCGCACCAGCCCGCGTCGTCGGAGACGGCCAGGTACGGGCCGTCGATGTTCTCGGGCAGAGTGCCCGCGCCCGTGAGCGTGCCGGGCAGCGTGCTCGCGCGGCGCGCCGGTCCCGTCGCGCCCACCGTGAACGCGTGCAGCGCCGTGGCTCCGCTCCCGGCGTTGAAGGCCACCGCGGTGCCGCCCGGGCTCGTGACGAGATCGCCCTGGTAGAAGCTCGGACCCTGCACGCCGCCGAAGCCCACCAGCGACGCGAGGCCGGTGTGCGAGCGGGCCGCGCGCAACAGCCCGCGCCCGCTCAACGCCCAGGCGTGCGAGCTCGTCAGCGCCAGCCCGCGCGCCGAGAAGCGCAGCGGCGGCGCGCCCGCGGTGCGATCGACGACCTGGACCGGATCGCTGCCGTGGCGCACCTCGAGCAGGTCTCCGCCCGCGCCCGTGAGCGTCGCGCACAGGAACGCGCGTCCGTCGGGTGCGATCGCCACGCGGTCGAGGAACGGATCGAGGTCGCCCGGCAGCGCCGCGCGCTCGAGCAGCACGCGCGCCACGCCCTCGCGATCGATCTGGAAGTAGCCGAAAACCCGCGCGCCGGCGGCACCGCGCGCGAAGCGGTAGAGCGAGCCCTGCTGCTGCGGCAGGAGGAGCCGGCTCGCTCCGGCGACGTCCGTCAGGCGCCGCGGCTTGTCCGGCAGGAACTCCTCGAGGGCGGTGCGCCCGGCCGCCTCGATCTGCAGGAGCAGGACGCCGGCCAGCTCGGGCGGCGCGGCCACGAGGGCACCCGTCGCCTCGTCGTACGCGCGCACGTCGCCCGTGCCGGCGGGTTGGCCATGGAACAGGACCACCTGGCCGAGCGCCCGGGCGGGCGAAGCGCAGGCCAGGATCGAGGCGGAGAGGAGGAGGAAACGGATCATGCGAGGGGACTCCAGGGCAAGATGCAGTCAAAGCACGTGCCGCTGGCACGCGGAGTGATCTGGACATCCCCCGGATGGTCCCTGCCCTAGCCTACGACTCGGAACTCGTCCCGGACCTGTTCGAAAGGCGGCCGCCCATCCAGGATCTGGACAGGCGTCCATGGTCTGGACCGGACGCAGTCAGCAGCCCCTTGAGCCCCATACCCATGCCCTGGCCGCCCCTGCCCGCGGGCTTCGTCCCCGAGCGCGAGCTGACCCGCGGCCCGGGCGGCCGGGTCTTCCTGGCGCGCCGGTCCGGACAGCGCGTCGTCGTGCGCCTCGCGCCGCCTGCGTCTCCGGGTGGCGCGCTCGGCGGCGAAGCGCAGGCCGAGCTGGCCGCCCTGGCCGGCTTGTCGCACCCGGGTCTGGCGGCGCTGGTCGACCACGGGACGCTCGACGACGGCACGGCCTGGACGGCGCGGGCCTGGGTCGAGGGCCAGGACCTGGCCGCGTGGTGGCGCGCGCAGCGGTCGCGTTCGACACCGGCCGATGCAGAGCAGCGCCTGGGCGCGTTGGTCGTCGCGCTGTGCGCCGCACTCGACCACCTGCACGCGCGCGACCTCGTGCACGGCGACCTGAAGCCCGAGAACGTGCTCGTGCGTGACGACGGGACGCCGGTGCTGACCGACTTCGGCTTCGCCAGCGCGCGCGGCGCCGAACGCGGCGCGGCCGGCACGCCGTTCTACGCGGCGCCCGAAGTGCTGTGCGGCGCGGTCGCCAGCCCGGCGATCGACCTCTTCGCGTTGGGCGCGATGCTCGTGCGCCTGCTCGTGCCGCGCGAGCTGCGCGCGGCGGACCTCTACGCGCGCTTCCCGGGGATCCCGTTCTTCGCCGCGCTGGGGTTGAGCGCGGAGGACCTGCCGGCGTGGGCGCGCGATGTGGCCGAGTCCCTCGTCGCGCGCGATCCGGCGCGGCGTCCGGCTTCGGCGGCGCGAGTGGGGCGCGTGATCGCGGGACGACTGGGGCTGGCCTGGCACGCGCCGTCGCGACCCGATCTGCGCTTCCCGCTGCTCGAGGGGCGCGCGAGCTGGGTCGCGGCTTGGATCGCGTCGCTCTCGGACCTGCGCGGCCCGCGCGGCGTGCGCGTCGGCGCGGGCGAGGACGCCGTCGCGATCGCCGCGGCGTTGCGGCTCGAGGCCGCGGTTTTGGACGTGCGCACGCGCGCGCTGCCGGCCGAGCGGCTGGCCGGGCTCGAGCCGGGCTCGCAGGCGCTCGACGCACTGGCGCGCGGGCTGGCGGAGGTGTCGCGCGAGACCGGCGAGCTTGCGCGCGAGCGTGCTGTCGCATTCCTCGCGATCGGTGCCGAACCGATCGACGTCGCGCGTGCGGCGCACGTCGCGCGTGCGTTCCGCCTGGCGCGCGCGCCGCTCGTCGTGGTCACCGACGCGGCTGGAACGATCGCCGACCTGGACGTTGCCGATTTGCCGCCCGTCGAGGTCGCGCACGTGCAGGCCTTCCTCGCGCGCGCGATCGACGCCGGCTCGGTGGCGCGCGCCACGGCGCTGGCGCAGGCCCTGCACCAGGCTCCCGGCTCGGCGCGTGGAACGGCCGCGCGGCTCGCGCGAGCGATCCAAGGCGGCTGGATCCTGGCCGGCGACGAGCGCGCGCGCCTGCGCGCCGGCCCGCCGCCGGTTGCGTCGGACCTGGCGCCGGCGCTGGCCGACTTCGCCGCGCTCGATCCCGGTACGGCGCAGCTCGCGGCCGCGTTGAGCGTGCTGGGCGGCGCGGCCTCGCTGTCCAGCGTTGCCGCGTTGGCGCAGCTCGATCCGGCGCGCGCTGCGGCGGCGCGGCCTGTGTGGATCCGGCTCGTGGGCGGGCGCGACCTCGTGCTCGACGCCGACGCGCGCACGCTCGTGCTCGATGCGCTGTGGCTGCGCGAGCTGCACGCGCGACGCGCGCGCGAGCTGCAGCATTCCGGTGCCGAGCCGCGCGAGTGGCTGGCGCACCGCTACGCCGCCGATGGAGACGCGGCCGCGTTGCGCGCGGTCCTCGAGGCGGCGCAGGACTTGCGCGAGTCGGGTCGACCCGGGCTCGCGCTCGAGCTCGCGCGTCGCGCCGGCTCCGCTGCGCGCGACGTGGGCCGTGAAGCCGAGCCGCGGCTGGCCGCGGAGGTCGCGTTGGCCTGGGTCCGGCTGGGCGAGCCGGAGCGCGCGCGCGCGGAGCTCGACCTCGACGCGCAGGGCGGCGGCGACGCGGCGCAGGCGGCGCGGCACCTCGTGCGCTCGGCGCTGCACGCCG